>SUTD01000035.1 GCA_015063085.1 Methanocorpusculum parvum | reverse complement strand
TACGGCTGAACCTTGAGGTGAAACTACAAATGTCTAAATCAATGTATGGATATGTCCGCGATGCATGGAAGAAGCCAGCAGCATCCGGTGTAAAGAAACTCCTCTGGGAGAGAATGCAGACCTGGCGCAAGCAGGGCGCTGTTGTTCGTATCGAACGCCCGACTCGTATTGACAGAGCACGTTCCCTCGGCTACAAAGCAAAGCAGGGAATCATCGTCGTCCGTGCAGCAGTTCGCCGCGGTGGCCGCAGAAAGTCCCGCTACATCCGCGGACGCAGAACCAACCGCATGGGAATGCGCAAGGCAACCCCAGGTAAGAACCTTAAGTCCATCGCAGAAGAGCGTGCACAGAACCGCTACCCGAACATGGAAGTTTTAAACTCCTACTGGGTTGGACAGGACGGAAAAGCAAAGTACTTTGAAGTCATCCTTGTAGACCGCGCAGCACCGGCAGTTCTTGCAGACAAGAACCTCGCATGGATCGCAAACTCCAAGGGACGTGTCTACCGCGGAAAGACCTCCGCTGGAAGAAAGGGACGTGGACAGCACAAGCGTGGAATCGGAACTGAGAAGTGCCGCCCATCCATCCGCTGCCACAACAACCAGGGTAAATAAACCCTCAAACCCAATCTTTTCTTAACTCGCATAATCTATGATTTCTGACGCATGCATTTGTGTAAATGAGCCGTCTTCCTTTTCGCTGACCGATTTTTCTGATACTGCATTCAAAAACGGCTATCGAAGAATTGTTGTCTGCGGGGCAGAGCCAGCGGAGGTCTCCTGCGAAGTTATTCGCGGTGTTAGAATCTCGGCAAAGACTGCAAAGGAACTGACTGCTTCTGCCCGCAAAGCGCCGAAAGGAGCTCTTGTTATTGCTGATGCAGGAGACAACTCCTTTAACAGAACAGCAATCACAACCAAAGGCATTCACCTGCTCGCAGGTCTGGATGCACTTCCAAAGGCCGGCTTTGAACACATCACATCAAAGATGGCAGCACAGCATAATGTCGGACTGGTTATCGAGCTTGGGAAAATCATTGATCCAAAAACCCGCAGAAATGCTCTCTCGCACTATGCAGATATCCTGAAACTGCAGCGCAAGTATCAGTTCCCGCTTGTGATTGCATCCTCTGCAAAAAGTCCTGCAGGTCTGAAAAACCTTCAGGAGACAATCGCTCTCTGTTCTCTGTTCGGCATGGAAAGAGCAGAGGTTTACTCTGCGCTGAATGCATTAGACGGCATTCTGCACCCGAAACAGACGGTGGAGGTTGTTGAATGAGACCTCTTCCGCCAACGCTTCGCGAGAACCGCAGATACATCTTAATTACGGTTGAAGCAGGGGAACTGACACAAAAAGACATCTACCGCGCGGCAGCGGATTCGGTTCGCGACCTTTTCGGCGATGTCGGGGCTTCAAAGATTCATCCGGCAGTTATCTGGTCAGAGGGTACGTATGCGATTGTCCGCTGCAGCAGGGGGCATGAGCTCGAAATGACAGCAGCTCTTGCCTGCATCACAAAAGCAGGCGGAAATCCTGCGGTGTTTCGGACAGTAAAGACGTCGGGAACGGTTCTCGGCGCGAAAAAAGGTATCTCCGTTGAGAAGAGATATCTTAATGAAGATTGAATATAGTAAGGAGTAACTATGCAGCCACAGCAATATCAGATGGGCGGTTATGACCGCACTATTACTATGTTCTCCCCTGATGGCAGACTCTATCAGGTCGAGTACGCACGTGAGGCTGTCAAACGCGGAACAACCGCTGTCGGAATTAAGTGCCGCTCCGGTGTTGTTCTGCTCGTTGATAAGAGAGTGGGCTCCCGCCTGCTTGAACCATCCTCGATTGAGAAGATTTTCAAGATTGATGAACACATTGGTGTCGCATCCTCCGGTCTTGTCGGTGATGCACGTGCGCTTGTTGAGCGCGCCCGCGTTGAGGCACAGAGCAACAGAATCACCTACGGTGAGCCGATTGATGTGGAAACCTTAGCCAAGAAGCTCTGCGATCACATGCAGACCTATACGCTCTTCGGCGGTGCACGCCCGTATGGAACTGCTCTTCTCCTCGCCGGTGTTGACATCGGCGCAGACGGCAAAGCACACTATCGTCTCTTCGAGACCGATCCGTCCGGCACCCTTCTTGAATATATGGCAACCGGAATCGGTATCGGCAGACAGGCAGTCATGAAGCTCTTCGAGGAAGAGTACAAGGAAGGCTTATCTGCAGAAGAAGCAGTTCTCTTAGGTCTCAAAGCACTCTACACTGCAACCGAGGGCAAGTTCGATATGAACACTGTCGAAATTGGTGTCGCAGGAGAGTACTCGAAGAAGCGCGCAGTAAAGAAGGTTGTTGAGTCTCCGACCGGAAGCACCACTCAGATTCTGTCCTTTAGAAAACTTACCGCAGAGGAAGTCAAGTCTGCTGTCACCAAGTTTTCCAAGACGGTAAAGAAGGAAGAGAAGGCGGAGTAAGTTCATGATTCCGCTTGACAATGCAGTAACGGCAAGGCTTGAAAGCCATGGTCTGCGCTTCGAAATCCTGGTTGATCCGGAGCTTGCAGACAAGATGCGCCACGGAGTTGAAGGCATTGAGATTGAGGATGCGGTTGCAGCCCTCAATGTCTACGAAAATGCCTCCCACGGAGAGAAGTCTCCGGATGAGGATTTACTCAAGGTCTTCAAGTCCACGAACTTCGAAGAGGTTGCACGTCAGATTATCCTCAAAGGAGAAATCCACTTAACAACCGAGCAGAGAAGACGCTTAACGGAAGAGAAGAGAAACCGCGTCATTACTTATATCGCAAGAAATGCGGTAAATCCGCAGAATGGTCTGCCGCATCCGGTAACGCGCATTGAACTTGCATTAGAGCAGGTTCGCGTAAACTTTGATCCGTTTAAGTCCGTTGACGATCTGGTAAAAGAAACCGTCAAAGCTCTGCGTCCGGTTCTCCCAATCAGCTTCGAAGAGAGACGCATCGCTGCAAAGTTCCCGATGGATTATGCAGCACGCGCGTACGGCGCGGTGTCTGGTGCTTCGTATGTCAAGATGGAAAAGAACGAGTGGCAGAATGACGGCTCATGGATTTGCGTTGTCTCAATTCCGGCAGGAATGCAGGAGGAATTCTTTAATCTTGCAAATGCCGCGGCAAAAGGAGATGCACTGCTCAAAATCCTTGAGTGAGGCAGGATACACACAACTATTAAATTAGTTGAAGACTAACATTATTAGATATTTCTGGAGAAATAAAAAATGGCATCCAAGAGCAAGCATGTAGCAAAGGGACGCGTCACTGGCAGTGCCGGACGCTTTGGCCCGAGATACGGTCGCTTCGGCCGTAAGCTGGTAAATGAGAGCGAGAAGATTTCCCGCGCAAAGCACCTCTGTCCGGTCTGTGACACTGTTGCTGTCAAGCGTGTCGGAACCGGAATCTGGGAATGCAAGAAGTGCGGATACAAGTACGCAGGTGGAGCATACACTCCGCAGACCCCATCCCTGAAGGTTGTCCTTCGCGCAATTGAGACCAAAGGAGCATAAATTTAATGGTCAGTTACAAGTGTGCCCGCTGTAAACAGATGGTGGAGATCGACAACAATGTCAGATGTCCATACTGTGGTCACCGCATTCTCTTCAAGACTCGCGGGGCCGGCACTAAAGTACTGAAAGCTCGATGACAATAGTTACTTCATCGCGCAAACCACAGCCGGAGATTCGGAAGCTGGCAAAAGAGATAGCTTTTGCTTTAGACTTCCCATACGTACAGCGGGGGAAATCCGGGCTCCGCGACTTTGGGGAAGACGACCCCAATATCATTTTTATCTCAGGTTCGAAGCGGAAAGGTCCGATTTTCGATCTGACGGTGAAAGGCGAAATTGTCTTTTCCATGCTGATTACCAATATTACAGTCTCTGAGAGAACTGCAGAGTTCCACAAGGGTTTTGTGACCCGCGAAGAGGAGCTCTATGAGCGCTTAAAGCCGTATGTGCCAATCACTCTCGACACCTCGGTTGAAGGGCCGATCTGCTTCTGCGGAACACAGAAGATGCGGTATGTTTTCCAGGTCATGGTATGAAGCCGAATCATTCAGCGCGGTTTGTATTTGAAACGCCGTTTGCAGAGAAGCTGTATGCGGCACTCTCCCCGGAGGAAGGATCCGATCCGGGTGAAAAATCACTGGTGCAGTTATCCTATGACGACTCGTCACTGACACTCTTTGTAGAAACCGAGGATGTGTCTTCGATGCGTGCGTCTTTGAATATGTGGCTGCGCCTGATTAATGTATCAATTGAAGTATTGGAGTTGTAAAAAATGGCAATGAACCCACAGGCGGCAATCCCACCGCAGATTCAGCAGCAGCTTGCTATGTTTCAGCAGATTCAGCAGCAGCTTCAGCAGGTATCGTCTCAGAAAATGCAGTACGAAATGACTCTTCGCGAAACCAAGCGTGCAG
>SUTD01000034.1 GCA_015063085.1 Methanocorpusculum parvum | reverse complement strand
CAGATACCTCCCTGCTCACCGCGACCGGAAACCTCCGTAATAGTCACTCCCGGAACATCATGTTCCTCCAAAGCATTCAACACACCTTCCACCTTCTCAGGACGGATAACTGCAACAACCATCTTCATACGAAAACCTCCTCAGGCATGCGCCTGCTCTCCATGCTGGCTCATATCCATACCAACATACTCCTCGTCATGCGAAACTCTCAGACCAAGCGTCTTATTGATAATCCAGGCAAGAACAAACGTCACCGCAAACGAATACCCTGCGGCAACGCCCGCATCCAGAAGCTGAACCGCAAACTGCAGAACATTTCCCTCCAGAAGACCGCCGACTCCGCAAAGTGCAGAGACCGCAAACACTCCTGTCAGAACCGCTCCGCAGACACCGCCCATACCGTGAATTGCCCAGGCATCAAGCGACTCATCAAGTCTCCTCTTCATTCTCCAGCGTAAAGCGGCATAACAGAACAGAGACGTCAGAACACCGATAACCAAAGCCCCGGCAACATTCACATATCCTGCCGCCGGCGTAATTCCAACCAGACCTGCGAGAGCGCCGGAAATAAACCCGAGCGAACCGGGCTTTCCGCTCTTCGCAGAAACAGCCATCCACGTCAACGCACCGGAAGCCGCAGAAGCGGCAGTCACCAGAAACGCATTCGCGGCAAGACTGTCTGCGGCAAGGGCAGAACCTGCATTAAACCCGAACCATCCAAGAATCAGAAACATACCGCCAATCAGCGTCATTGGAATATTATGCGGCGCAAAATTCTGCGCACCAAATCCAATCCGCTTTCCGATAACAAGTGCCAGAGCAAGCGCCGCAAAGCCAGAACTGATATGAACAACCGTTCCTCCGGCAAAATCAAGCGCGCCAAGCTGGGAAGCCCAGCCTCCTCCCCATGCCCAGTGAGCAAGCGGAGCGTACACAAGCGTCAGCCACAAAAGCCCGAACACAATATAGGACGAAAGCTTCACCCTTCCGACCAGACCGGACGTCAGAATCGCAAGGGCCAGACAGGCAAACATCATCTGGAAACAGACAAACAGGATATCTGGAATCCCATTCGTCACCCCGTCAAACGGAATACCGCTGAGTCCGAAAAACTCCAGTGAACCAATCAGCCCTGCAACATCGCCGCCAAACGCCAGCGTGTAGCCGATAATAATCCACTGAACAATACCAAGAGCAAGGGCAACGAAAGAAAGCATCATCGTTGAGATAACATTCTTCCGTCTCACCATTCCTCCATAGAAAAGGCCTACAGCGGGAACCATCAGCAATACCAATGCAGCTGAAATCAGAACCCAGGCCGTTGCACCAGTATCAAGAACCATAATCGTTCACCTGTACTGCACATGAAACAGAAAGAAAAACGAAAAACAGGAAAACCCCAAACGCGGAAAAACACCACGCCGAAACTCACCTGCCATCCGTTCTGTGGTGTTTGAATGTGCCGGAATATGATTCATCACAATTACATAATAATTTAACCCGCTGTCAAAAAATTACCCACTAAAAACACAATAAGCGGATAAAAAATAAATAGTATCGATGAGTATATAGATGAAATGATATATGTTAATGTGTAACACAGAAATGATAAATCTCCCCCCTCCAAACACCCCGGAGATGTGTTATCCTTCACATATATCACAGCAGTTTTCAGAATTTAGAACAACAGAGGAAGTATTCTCTCCCCGTATTGCTGCCGAAGATACAGGCAGCAGAATGTCTCAATCAGGCAGCCGTACACAGAAGGGTTCTATTATGACGGCGAAAAACGAATTACTTTCTCAATTAGAGCGTTTACATATCACTGAGCAGGGAAGCGAAAGAATCAGAAGAAACCTGCAGCTGGAAACAGCCGATGTGATGTCATGGTGTAAAGACAGAATCAGAAATTCCGAAGGTGCTGTTACCAGAATCGGAAAAAACTGGTATGCGGAATCGGATGACTATGTGATAACGATTAATGCAAACAGCAAAACCATTATCACCGCTCACAAGAAGTTCGTCCCGTACTATCTACGGTAAACACACATTTTTTTCTTTTCGCAAATTTCTCCTGCAATCTCTAACGGATACACTCCGGTGAGGCATCCAAGACAGAGATACTCTTTTGGAAGACCTGACGCCTCCACCAAACCAGACAGCGATACATGAGCGAGTGTTGACGCGCCGATAGTATCACGGACTTCGTCAACCGTCTTTGCAGAAGAGATAAGCTCCTCTCTGGTCGGGAAATCCGTTCCCAGATAACAGGGAGCAATTACCGGAGGGGATGCTATCCGCAGATGAATCTCCTCTGCGCCAAAATCACGAACCAGAGACAAAATCCGCTTCGCGGTAGTGCCGCGGACAATACTATCATCCACCAGAATCACCGAGCGGTTTCGTACGTGAGAGCGAATCGGATTCAGTTTCATGCGGACGCCAAGCTCACGCTTCTCCTGACTGGGGAGAATAAAGGTTCTGCCCGTATAGCGGTTTTTGATGAGGGCTTCCCGAAACGGGATGCCGCTTTGTTTTGCAAATCCAACCGCAGAAGCAGTCCCGGAATCCGGGACAGGAGATACCATTTCCGCATCAGCAAACGATTCCCTGGCAAGAATCTCTCCGGTCTTTCTGCGGACATCATATACCGGCACCCCGTCAAGAATCGAATCGGGGCGGGCAAAGTAGATGTACTCGAAGATACAGTGCGCAGGAGATTCGGCCTTCACCAACTGTGAAGAGACAATGCCGTCTGTGCCGACTAAGACAAACTCTCCCGGACGCACATCCCGCAGAAGCTCCGCCCCGACAGCATCAAGTGCGGCACTTTCCGAGGCAAGGATGTATCCTCCTGTCTTTGTTTTTCCCATGCAGAACGGCTTTATGCCAAGCGGATCGCGGAATCCGAAAAGCTGTCCGTCAAGCATACAGATAACCGAGTATGAACCAGAGAGTTTCTGCAGTGCAAAGAGTACGGCATCCTCCAGACTTTTTCCCTTCACCAGCTCTCCGGCGAGAACCGTTCCGATAACCTCAGTGTCCGAGGTTGAGGAGAAGGTAACGCCATGGCCTGCATATTCATCCCGCAAAGCCTCAGTGTTTACCAGATTTCCGTTATGTACAACCGACAAAGAGTGACCACGGAAAAGAAAATGAAACGGCTGGATATTTTCCGGCTTTGAGCCGCCGGTTGTCGGATACCGGACATGCCCGATACCAACCGTTCCGGTAAACCGCTTGAGGTCGGCATCACTGAACACTTCCGACACCAGCCCGTATCCTTTCTGCTTCTGTACCGAAGTTCCGTCCCAGACAAATATTCCCGCACTCTCCTGACCGCGATGCTGAAGCGCATGGAGAAGATGATAGAGAACAGGTGCTGCAAGTATTGTATCGGATGTCCCGGCGATTCCGCACATACAGAAATATTTGCCAAAGCCGGATATACATTTAACCGACTGAGAGGTAGGTATATCCCTTATGCGAAACTAACTATCTACTTAGAATGACACTCGAAGAGAAAATAACCTTTTACTCACACGAAGCCGCAGTGGACTTCCAGAAATTCCTCCGCGAAAAGGAATGCGGAAGCCGCATCGTTGTTGAGCACAGCTTCTCCGGAGAACCGTACTTCGAAGGAACCATCTCCCAGTTCATGAACCTCATCGACCTGCTTGCCAAAAAGGACGAAGAGGAAAACGAAGTCGATGAAGACCTCCTCCACATGAAAAACGACCTCATCGAAAGAAAAGAAACCCTCGAAGAGTTCCTCGAAGGACACAAGGAAGGAGATCTCTTATCCGACTCAACCCCGTCTCAGATGTTAGCACAGCTCCAGACAATTGATGCAACCGGAGATGACGCAATCAAAAAAGATGCCGCAGACAAATTCGTCTCCTCCTTAATGGTCCTTGCAACCTTAGAGGACAACGGACTCCTCGAGGAAGAAGGTGAGAACTACCGTCTGAAAGAAATCAAAGCAGCAGACGAGATGACTGTCATGTATGCATACAACGACTTCCCGGCAGTAACCCAGGATGACTTAGCCGAATGCGGCATCGCAAGCCATGTCAGAACCTCTTCGACCACTGACTATGTAATCACCGTCGGAACAGAAGTTCTCTTCGTCAACACCGATGAAATCGCTGACTTCCTCGACCACGTAGATGTCGATGAAGAGGAGGCTGCAAAGTTCGTTGATGCAGTCTTCTTCAAGCAGGCATTCGTTGGAAAGATTCACGAACTCGTTGCAGAAGGAAACGCATCCGAAGAAGCACTCCTCGAAGCACTCGGAGCTCCGTCCTTCCCGCTTGAGGGAACAAACGATGTAATCTCCTTCGATATCACAGCAGACTACCTCAAAGCAGTGGTAAACGACCTGCGTAAACTCGGTATTCTGACCGGAAAAGACGGTAAGATTAAAAACACTTAACGCCATATATTATAGTTAGGTGGGGGATGTGGAGTACAAAGCAGTGTGGATACTGCTGCCCTCACCGGATTTTACGGCTATTTT
>SUTD01000012.1:33218-36880 GCA_015063085.1 Methanocorpusculum parvum | reverse complement strand
CCATCACCAGAGAGTACATGCTCATCTCCGGATTCGCCAAAGACGAAACCCTTGCCGCAGTTGAAGCATGGGCTGATACGCAGACTGCGCTCGGCGGAACTGCAGCATAAACTGCGCGACAGAATACTGGATTTTCTTTGCGAACCGCTTATCAGAAAAGTACTCTGCTGCCTGCTTTGGGCATGCATCGTAATCGAAGAGTACCTGATTGGGGTACTGCTGGAAAAATAAAAAACAAACGAGGGGAAAACCCCCTCACAGAATTCAGATCTGCGGCAGTTTCGCCACAGACTCTGCAATTTCCTCATCGGTTGGAATATAATCCGTCATAACACCGTTGTTGAACATCTCATACGCATACATATCAAAGTATCCGGTACCGGTCAGACCGAACAGAATCACCTTCTGCTCTCCCGTCTCCTTACACTTCAGTGCCTCATCGATGGCCACCTTGATTGCGTGACTGCTCTCCGGTGCAGGCAGAATTCCCTCAACGCGGGCAAACTCTTTTGCGGCAGCGAAGACCTCGGTCTGCTCGACTGCTACCGCCTCCATTAACCCCTCATCATAGAACTCAGAGAGAATCGAACTCATACCATGATAGCGAAGTCCTCCGGCATGGGATGCCGCCGGCATAAATCCGCTTCCAAGCGTGTACATCTTCTGCAGCGGACAGACTTTTCCGGTATCGCAGTAATCATAGGCATACACACCGCGGGTTAATGTCGGACAGGATGCAGGCTCAACCGCGATAAACCGGTAGTCGCCCTCGCCTCTGAGCTTCTCGCCCATGAACGGCGCAATCAGACCGCCGAGGTTCGAACCTCCGCCGGCACAGCCGATGATAATGTCCGGCTTTACTCCGTATTTATCAAGAGCAATCTTACACTCAAGACCGATTACTGTCTGGTGGAGAAGAACCTGCGAAAGAACGCTGCCTAAGACATAGCGGTATCCGTCCTGCGTGGTTGCGGCCTCGACAGCTTCGGAAATTGCACAGCCTAAACTGCCCGGAGTTCCCGGATACTCTTCGTTGATTTTTCTGCCGACCTCGGTGGTCTCGGACGGAGACGGGGTGACATTTGCGCCGTAGGTTCTCATGACCTCGCGTCTGAATGGTTTCTGCTCGTAGGAGGATTTAACCATGTAGACCTGACAGTCAATCTCTAAGTAACTGCAGGCCATGGAAAGCGCAGTTCCCCACTGACCGGCGCCGGTCTCGGTGGTAACTCCTTTGAGTCCCTGCTGTTTGGCATAGTATGCCTGGACGATTGCGGAGTTTAATTTGTGGCTGCCGCTTGTGTTGTTTCCTTCGAACTTATAGTAAATGTGTGCCGGAGTTCCCAGTTTCTTTTCCAGACAGTATGCGCGAACAAGAGGGGACGGGCGGTACATTTTGTAGAAGTCTAAAATCTCCTGCGGGATGTCGATGAAGCGGGTTGTTTCATCCAGTTCCTGGCGGGCGAGTTCGTCGCAGAAGATGGTTCGCAGTTCTTCAAAGGTGACTGGTTTTCCGGTCTGCGGGTTTACCAGCGGCGCAGGCTTTGTCGGCATGTCGACTTTGATGTTGTACCATTGTTTCGGCATCTCGTCTTCGGTGACGTAGATTTTGTAGGGGATAGTGTCATCCGGCATTGTATGATTATTACTGTGCGTCATAATGATAAATAAGTTGTCATCAATGAACATATTTGTGCATCGACAGGTATGTAATTCTTATATTCTTTTCCCGCCAATATTTATCCGCGTGAGAGGGAGCACGCGGCCGACGGTGCAGTATGCGCTGAGGAAAGTCCTCCCACCATTCAGGTAACACAGCCGTATGCAAGTACGGGTGGCGAGAGTCACAGCTCTGGAACAGAAACGATACACTCTCAGCCGAGCAATGAGGCAGAAGATGCCGAGCGCTGACGCTGGGGAATGTGATGGAACGGCGAATCTCTGTGGGTGAAAGTTGAAACAGGGCTGATAAGGATTTTACCTGATCCGATAGTCCGGGTACAACGCTGAGCCGAATGCCGCAAAAACAGAAGGAGGCTTATTACTCCGACTCACGCACTTCTTTTGACGGGTTTTGTATCGGGTGAGTAAGCGTTTATACTCATGCGGCCCATATTATAGTACTATGGTTTCCGACGAGATCACACCGGTCCTCGAGCGGCTCGAGGAGGATAAAGTACGGTCCGTTCTCCTTCAGTTCTCTGATTTGGAAGGAAAGCCGAAGAATGTGGCGATTCCGACGAAACAGGTGGAGAAGGCATTAACCGGCGGTATCAGTTTTGACGGTTCTTCGATTCAGGGTTTTGCCCGTCTGGAGGAGTCCGATATGGTTCTGCGTCCGGAGATTTCCACCTATCAGGTGATTCCGTGGTCTGATGCGGACTATCGGGTTGCGCGGTTTATCTGTAATGTGTATACTACTCACGGCGAGCCGTTTTCCGGCGATCCGCGCTATATTCTCCGCGAGCAGATGGCGAAGGCGTCTGCCCTCGGTTATACGTTTAATGTAGGGCCTGAGATGGAGTTTTTCCTGTTCCGGCAGGATGAGCTGGGAAGGCCGACGGTGAATCTGCAGGATCACGGGGGGTATTTTGATCAGACGCCGACGGATCCGGGAGAGGATGTGCGGCGCGATCTGGTTACGCAGCTTTCCGAGATGGGGTTCAATATTGAGGCTTCGCATCATGAGGTAGCTCCGTCCCAGCATGAGATTGATTTTACGTACGGCGATGCGCTTTCTATGGCGGATAAGGTGGTGACGTTTAAGTTTGCGGCAAAGACGCTTGCGCTGAAGCGCGGGCTGCATGCGACTTTTATGCCGAAGCCGATTTACGGTATTAACGGGTCGGGTATGCATGTTAACTGTTCTTTGATGAAGGACGGGCAGAATGTGTTCTATGATCCAGACGGCGAGCATCAGTTGTCCGATGATGCCCGGTATTTTATCGGCGGTCTTTTGAAGCATGTGGAGGGTATTACGCGGGTTGCAAATCCGACGGTGAATTCGTATAAGCGTTTGATTCCGGGGTATGAGGCGCCGGTTTATATCGGCTGGTCGACGATGAATCGTTCGGCATTGATCCGCGTTCCGTCTCCGCGGGGGAAGAGTACGCGGGCGGAGCTGAGAAGTCCGGATCCGACCTGTAATCCGTATCTGACTTTTGCGGTTATGCTTGCTGCGGGTATGGAGGGTATTACGCAGAAGATTGAGCCGCCGGAGAGTATTGACAAGAATATTTTCCGGATGTCGGAGGCCGAGCGCGAGGCGGAGGGTATCCGCTGTCTTCCGCAGAATCTGAAGGAGGCAAACCGTGCGCTGATGGCTGACAGTCTGCTCTGCGGTGTGTTAGGCGAGCATGTGGTGTCGCAGATTCAGCGTCTGGCAGATCTTGAGTGGAGTGATTTTTCCAAGTCGATTACTGACTGGGAGATTAAGCGGTACCTGGCTACCTATTAACTTTTTTTTGCAGCCGCTGTTCTGCTTCGGGTAGTATTCTTTGAAACAGTACCTTTATATTTTCAGAGAGCAAATATTTTAAAGCACTTTTAGAGCGAAGGTAGCCAAGCCAGGTCAACGGCGCCAGATTCAGGGTCTGGTCTCATAGGAGTTCTGGGGTTCGAATCCCTTCCTTCGCATTTTTCTTCATTCGTTTCACTCATTC
>SUTD01000012.1:0-33118 GCA_015063085.1 Methanocorpusculum parvum | reverse complement strand
TTAAAGCACTTTTAGAGCGAAGGTAGCCAAGCCAGGTCAACGGCGCCAGATTCAGGGTCTGGTCTCATAGGAGTTCTGGGGTTCGAATCCCTTCCTTCGCATTTTTCTTCATTCGTTTCACTCATTCTGAAAAATGCTCAAGGCTTGAGTCGGCGAGGGAGCGTTAGCGACTAAGCCATGAGCACGACTGAAAGGCGTGCGATGCTTCGGGCCTCGCGCCCTTCGCATATTATTCACTCGCTAAAAAAGAATTATTTACTGCTCTGTTTACTCTTTTCTCAATGCCGGAATCAGCCCGATGATTCCAAAAACCAAACCGGCATCTCAGCAATGGTATAACTATACATTTGCCACAATCCCACCACATAATTAATCTTGCTTCACAGCAAATGATATGCAACAATTCATGCCGCCTTCTGCAAAATCCAAAACCTTCCGCCTGTCAAAAGATGTGGTGGGGGAGATCAGCACCTTAACCGCCGAGACATTAAAAGAGGACAATATCGAATCACAGGCAGCCGACCGGCTTCATGCGGTGGTTGAGAAGGTTCTGCAGAAGTGGCTGGAGGGATTAGGCGAGGGCGCGGAGTGCAGTTTCAAATCAGGCAGGAAGCTTCGCAAGCAGTACATCACCTTAACTGCTGCAGGTCCGCGGGTAAATCCGTTTGGAAATGACAGCGACTGTGTGTTAAACGGCGGAAGCTCTGTGCAGACGCTTCTTGCAAACATCGGTCTTGCTCCGTCCTACCACTACGTAAACGGCGAAAACCAGATTACCATTATGCCGAAGCGGAGAAAGATTAATCCGCTTATCTATCTGGGAATTGCACTTGCAGCAGGAATTTTAGTAGGTCTTTTCTGCCACACACTTTCTCCTGACCTTCGACACGGGCTTTCAGAGATGCTGATAGGCCCTCTCTTTGATACCTTTATCGGGCTTTTGATTGCAACAGCACTTCCGATGATGTTCTTATCCCTTATCTGGGGTATCTACAGTATCGGAGATACGGCAACTCTCGGCACACTTGGACGAAAAGTTATCGGCAGATACTTCGGGCGCATTTACTTTACTTTGGTTATCTGTACGCTCGTTGCTCTGCCGTTCTTTACCTTTTCATTCTCTGGGGGAAGTACGGGCGGAGGAGAGTTCTTTGCGATATTTGATATGCTGCTTGGCATTGTCCCGGACAATCTGATATCTCCGTTTGTGGAAGGAAACACCCTGCAGATTATCTTCCTTGCTGTAGCGTTTGGTCTGGCGATGCTTATCTTAAACAAGAAGCTCCCGGTAATCGTCCAGTTTGTGGCACAGGCAAACAGTCTGGTTCAGCTCATCATGGAGTGGATTACAACGCTTCTGCCGGTTATCGTTTTCATCAGTGTCTTAAATCTGATGCTTACTGATATGGTAAACAACGCAGCAGAACTTCTGCTCTTATTCGTTGTGCTCGCAATATCTGTCATCCTGAACATCATTCTGATTTTAGGGGAGTCATGTATTGTCCAGAAGGTAAAACCAAGAGTTTTCATCAGGAAGGTTATGCCGGTTTTCCTTATCGCATTAACAACTGCGTCTTCGGTTGCAACCTTCTCGACTAATGTGGAGTGCTGTGAGAAGCGGCTTGGAATTTCCAAAAACCTCGTAAACTTCGGTGTTCCGCTGGCTACTGCATTCTCCCGGTGCGGTCATGCGGCGACTTTCTTCTGTGTGTGTCTGTTTATGGCAAGTTACTATTCGGTGCCGATGACACTTTCCTGGCTCTTTGCGGCAATCTTAACCGCCGGTCTTCTGGCTTTAGCGGTTCCGCCGGTTCCGGGAGGAGGTATTGCCTGTTATTCGATTCTGTTCCTGCAGCTTGGAATCCCGGTCGAGGCGCTCGGTATTGCTGTTGTATTAGAGATTGCGCTTGACTTTGTGAGTACGGCGCTGAATATGATTGCGGTGCCGGCAGACTTAACACATGTCGCAGGAAAGATGGATATGCTGGATGCGAATGTTCTCAGAGAAGCTTAGACACCCTCTTTTTTGAAACGCATCTCTTCCTTCTTACCATCTTCTGTTATGGTGATGTTGAATTTTGTCCTTGCTCGAGAAACACGAATCCGCACGAATCGCACACTGAGGACATACAGAACGACTGCTGCTTGATGACGGGGTGGCTGTCTGGTGCCAGACTGCTGCCTGTATCCATTTTGCGTAGAGCGTTACGTCTCCGGTAATTTCGCTCTCGAAGTCATATTCGTACTTACACTCCGGATCGGTGTGCCAGCCGTCGAAGAGGAAGAAGTTTGTCGGGTGCTTTGCTGTCTAAAAAAATCCCTGTCTCCCGCAGAGAAAAATCCTGTTATATATCCCCGCTTTGCAAATACGAAAGTGAAGCAAGCGCGGCATCAAACTCCATGCACTCAATAATTCCCACCGCATCAAGCGGCATCACCAGCGAGAAATCAATGGCGCCCAAACCGCACGCCGCATGCTCATCCCATACTCCGTGATTGTCGTGCAGATGCAGATGTTTCGGCTTATAGGGCAGAAAATCCAAAAGCGCCGCATTCAGATTCGCATGCCCCACATCAAGACAGAACTCAAGCCCTGCCTCACGAATCTTCTGGATAAGGCCGGGATACCGGAAATGGCAGCAGTCCCAGCTTCCCAGATTTTCCAGAACAAACCGGACAGCGTACTCCTCCTGCATACGTCCGAGATCTTCGATGGATTTGTCCAGCGCTTTTTCCGATGCAGAAAACCACTCCGGCTCGAGACAGAATCCCGGATGGATTACCAGCGTCTCCGCTCCGATGCTGTCTGCGGATTCTGCAGACTCGGCAAGCGCTTCTAATGCAGCGATCCGCATGCGTTCAAACGGCGTTGCAATATTTCCGTCCGAGGTTGGCGAATGAACCGAGTACCGCAGAGAAAACGACTCGGCAGCGGAAGAGAACTCCGGAAGGGAGTGGCCGCAGGCTGACATAATCTCCACATATCCGGTGAAAGCCGCAAGCTCCTCTAAAGCGTCAAACAGCGGCCGCTGAATCAGGCAGTTGGAGGAGATGCCAAGTGTTTTCATATGGTATTTCATGGTTTGTTTTGCAAAAGAAAAACTCTTTGCTCCGATGCGTAAATCCGCAAAAACCAACGGACAAGAGCTGCCGCTTGAGTACTGAACAACAGAAAAAGAAGTGCATCGACCGGGACTCGAACCCGAGTTTAGGCGTTGGCAACGCCTAGTGATAACCACTACACTATCGATGCATGATTCGCAACGAATTGCACTAATTACAATGCTGTATAAGTATTAAAGGAATTCGGTTTAAGGCACGCAAATCTGCCAAAAGCCGGCACGAACAATCAAAATCAAAACAAACGCAGAAAACAAACAAAATCGCGCATAAAACGCCGAGAGGGAGATTTGAACTCCCGAGGTGTTACCACCAGAGGCTTTCGAGGCCACCGCCCTTCCGGACTAGACTATCTCGGCAAACTGCTGTATCTTATTGACTCTCTTTTTTAAAAAAGATATGGGGTTTGGTATTTACATCTGGCCTGCGCCCTTGGAGACCATCATATCGTCGATACGGATTAAGATGATTGCAGTCTCAGAAGAGCTCTGAATTGCCTGACGCTTAACTCTCTTCGGCTCGACAACGCCTTCTTCTTTCATGTCGACAACCTTGCCGGTGAAGACATCAAGACCTGCGTATTTGTTGCCGGTTGCGTGTGCCTGGCGGAGGTCGATAACTTTGTCGACGGTGTCAAATCCGGAGTTCTCTGCTAAGGTCTTCGGGATAACCTCGAATGCCTTTGCGTAGCCTTCGATTGCAAGCTGGACACGGCCGCCGACGGTCTGTGCGTACTCACGGAGTCTGAGTGCAAGTTCGGTCTCGACAGATGCTCCGCCGATGGTGTAGGAACCGTCCTCGATGACATCCTGAACGACACGCTTTGCGTCTTCGACTGCACGCTCGAGTTCATCGACTAAGTGCTGGGCAGAGCCGCGGAGGAGGATGGTGACTGCCTTCGGGTCCTTGCACTCGGAGATGAAGGTCATCTCGAGTTCTTCGTCCATCTCGAGTTTTCCTGCGGTACCGATAACATCCTCGGATAAGTCCTCCGGCTTGTTGATCATCTGTCCGCCGGTTGCTTTTGCTGCGTACTTGCAGTCCTTCTCTGCAACGAACTCGAGTGCATAGATGCCGTGTGCTGCAAGGTAGTACTGTACCGGATCTGCAATTCCCTTGGTACAGAGGACGAGGTTGACGCCTGCGTCTGCGAATGCATCTGCCATTCCCTTCAGTCTTGCACGCTCTGCCTCGGAGAATGCGGAGAGCATGTCTGCGGACTGAATCTTGATCTTGGATTTTGCCTGAGTCTTGGTGATCTCTAACGGGCCGGAGAGGAATGCTGCGCGGACGCCGTCAATCTTCTTCGGCATCAGGGAGTCCGGTCTGGTCTTGTCGATTAAGACACCCTTGACAAGCTCTGCGGTCATGCTGTCTGCACGCTTGGTCTTGACTAAGATGTCGTCCTCGTTGATGATCATCTTGCCGTCTTTCTCTTCTGCGACGGTGCTGACTGCTTCAACGATGACTTCGCATGCCTGGTCCATGATGTTCTCGATGGATTTTCCAGTCATTGCGGTCTTGGCAATCTGCTTGAGCATCGGCTTGTCTTCCGGAGTGACTTCGATTGCCAGAGAGTCGAGAATCTCGAGTGCCTTGTTCATTCCAAGGTTGTATCCCTTTGCGATGATGGATGGGTGGACGCCGGTGTCAATGAGCTTTTCTGCCTGCTCCATTAAGGAACCGATCATGACAACTGCGGTTGTGGTTCCGTCTCCGCATTCATCGTCCTGAGTCTCTGCGACTTCAACAACGAGCTTTGCTCCCGGGTGTTCGACAGCAAGCTCGTGAAGGATGGTTGCTCCGTCGTTGGTGATGACGATGTCGTCGCTTCCCTTTGCAACGAGCATCTTGTCCATACCGCGCGGACCAAGGGTGGTTCTTACAGTTGCTCCAAGGACTTTGGCAGCCATAATATTGGAACGGAGTGCTTCCTGTCCCGGAGTACGCTCGACGTTATCTTTGAAGATAACGACAGGCTGGTTCGGATTGTATGCCATAACTAGTTATTCTCCTAACTCGTGATTAAATGGTGGATTGGACGTCTATATAAATCTGTTGTATTGTTACGTCAATTTAGTCGATACGTTTAACACTAAAGAGCGGGTAGACCGGAACTCCTTCGATTTCTCTGACACCGCGCTTATCAAAGAGCACACAGATGCCTGCCGGATGTGCCTTGTGGCGGCGGAGGTAGGTGACGATTTCGGCTAAGGTGTTGCCGGTTGTGATGCAGTCGTCAACGATGAGGCAGCGCTTGCCGGTGACTTTGCTGAAGTTGCCGGAGATGCTTCCGCAGTTGGTGTCTGCGTTGTGCTTGGACGGGTGATAGATGGCGAGGTTTAATCCGTGCTCGGCAGCCATTAAGGTTCCAAGCGGAATTCCTGCTGCATCGACACCGACGACTGCTTCGATTTCTTCGTCTTCGTCGCAGTTGTTCTCGAAGTTAACCATCATCATGGAGGCGATGCCGGAGAGGAGCGTTGCATCGGAGCTGACAACAGTCCAGTCGATGTGTACATCTTTTGGTGCGGATGCGGTATTTTTACCCTGGGTTAACATCCAGGTGATAGTATCGGTGGATAAGCTGAGTTCGTCAGCAATCTGACCGGTCGGATGTCCTTCTGCATGGAGCATCCGTGCTTTTTCCATGAGTTCTTCTAAGGAAGACATGGGTACTATATTGGTTTTTGAAGTGTATATACTGCACGAATGAGTGATTATGAAGGGGCCGCACAGCGGATGAGAAACAGTATGAAAAAAGTCCGAAAGGAAAAATTGTGTTGGAGATTTACTCCATCTTGATTGCGCTTTCCGGGCACTCGTCGACACAGGTTTCGCAGTCAACGCAGGCTCCTGCGTCGACGACGGCCTTGTCGTCTGCTCCAAGCTCGATTGCTGCAGCCGGGCAGATGTCAATACAGGTGGTACAGCCGGTGCATTTTGCTTTATCAATTACTGCTGGCATGATGTTTACCTCTTACTATCTATATTTTTCATTCGCGGGGGATATAGGTTTCCTTATAATCCCAGTACTTCCTTCATGGTGTAGAGCCCAGGCTCTGCGGTCGGCGCCCATGCGGCAGCGCGTACTGCTCCGCGGGCAAAGACGGCACGGTCATAGGCACGGTGGGAGAGTTCGATGGTTTCATAGTTCTGGTGGAACTGAACTGCGTGGTCTCCGACGACGTCTCCTCCGCGGATTACGTGAACACCAATCTCGCCTTTTCTCTCGGTCATTCCGCATCTGCCGTACATCTCTTCGGTCTTGCCGGTCTCTTCCTCTAAGACACGGAGAATGGTCTTTGCAGTGCCGCTTGGTGCGTCCTTCTTGTGTCTGTGGTGTGCTTCGATGACTTCAATGTCGTAGTCGCCTAAGCGTTTTGCGGCTTCGCGGACGAGTTCCCAGAAGATGTTGACGCCGACGCTGAAGTTGGTGGTTTTGACGACCGGGACGTTTTTGATTGCGTCAAGGAGTTCTGCGTCCTGCTCAGGAGTAAATCCGGTGGTTCCGATGACTAATGCAACGCCTTTTGCCGCGGCGATTTTTGCGTTGACCATGGTTGCTGCAGCAACGGTGAAGTCAATCATGACATCCGGCTTTGCTTCGTCGATGAACTCTCCGAGTTTGTCGGATGTTACAACAGGCTTTCCGTGAAGAACGCCTTCGCGGATGTCAACTCCGCCGGCGAACTCCAGCTCCGGGTTCTCCATTACCATCTGTGCGATGGTGGTACCCATTCTTCCAAATGCTCCGCAAATAATTACTTTAGTCATAGTGAGAAAGCACCTCGCGCATCTTTTCGGTCATCTCCGGGCTTAACGAGTCGAGCGGGAGTCTGACGTTTCCGCATTTGATGAGGCCGCGCAGTTCTGCCGCCTTTTTAACCGGAACCGGATTTACATCCATGAACATTGCTTTGGAGAGTTCCATTAACTCGTAGTGCATCTGGATGGCTCCTTCGGTGTCGCGTTTTCTGAAGCGGTTGTACATCTCAACCATGCGTGCCGGTTCGATGTTTGCGGTAACCGAGATGACGCCCTGTCCGCCGACGGATAAGACCGGAAGCGTTAAGGAGTCGTCACCGGAGGTTAAGATGAACGGCAGGTCGCGTTCGAGGTCGGAGATGCCGTCGATGATTGCCATCATCTGGTCAATGTTTCCGCTTGCTTCTTTTACTCCGACAATGTTCGGGATGGTCTGTGCCATCTCGAGGATTAAGTCGGCTGGAAGGTTCTGGCCGGTTCTTCCCGGAATATTGTAGACGATTACCGGCAGTCCGACGTCGGCAATTTTCTTATAGTGCTTTAAGAGACCGGAACGGTTGGGCTTATTGTAGTATGGGCTGATTACCAGTACTGCGTCAGCTCCGGCAAGTTTTGCGCCAAGAGTCATGACGAGTGCTTCATCTGTGTTGTTGGATCCGGTTCCTGCGATTACCGGGAGGCGGTTGGATGCGGCAGAAACGGTTTCTTCTATGACACGGATGTGTTCTGCGTGGGTCATGGTTGCGGATTCACCGGTGGAACCGCATGCGAGAAGTCCGTGAACTCCTCCGTTTACAACGTGCTCGATACAGCTTCTCAGGCCTTCGAGGTCGAGAGACTGTGATGCATCATCGTTGAACGGGGTAATTAATGCGGGAATTACTCCTTCAAACATATCTGTATTATTTGGTTTAGGGATTAGATGTATTTTCCGTTAGAAGGGTTGATGTGCGAGTACTGCTAATATGATATCATGAAGTGCGTTGTCACCGGCGGAGCGGGTTTTATCGGTTCGCATCTGGTTGATCTTTTGGTATCGCAGAATCATGAGGTTGTCGTTATCGATTCGTTTGTTGCAGGCCGTATGGCAAATCTGGAGGAGAATCTCCCCTGCATTACGGTTGTCCACAAGGATTTGCTCGAAGACGGCTGGCAGCAGTCTTTTGCCGGGGCAGACCGGGTGTACCATATCGCGGCAGATCCGGATGTGAGAGGTTCTGCCCGCAAGTCGTTTGAGGTGTATGAGAATAATGTAACAGCAACGGTCCGCGTGCTTGAGGCAATGAAGGAGTATGATGTACGGGAGATTGTTTTTACTTCCACCTCTACGGTGTACGGTGAGGCATCTGTTATCCCGACTCCGGAGACTTACTCTCCAATGATTCCCATCTCTATCTACGGTGCAAGCAAGCTTGCCTGCGAGGCGATGATTTCTTCGTATGCGGCAACGTACGGCTGGAATGCCTGGGTGTACCGGTTTGCCAATATTATCGGTTCCCGCAGTACGCACGGGGTTATTTATGATTTCGTGCAGAAACTCAGAGCCAATCCGAAGGAGCTTGAGATTTTAGGTGACGGAAGCCAGTCGAAGTCGTATCTTTCGGTTGAGGAGTGTGTGAAGGCTGTTGTGTTCGCTCCGGAGATTTCCCATGAGACGTTTAATTTCTTCAATATCGGCTCAGAAGACTGGGTTACGGTAAAACGCATCGCAGAGCTCGTTGTCGAAGAGATGGGGCTTTCCGGTGTTGAGTTTACGTTCACCGGCGGCGACCGCGGATGGGTCGGTGATGTTCCAAAGATGCAGCTGTCGGTTGATAAGCTGAAGTCTTTCGGCTGGAATCCTGGTGTGAGTTCCGAGGATGCGGTCCGCGCTGCTATCAGAGCGACACTGGAAGAGTAGTTGAGGATTTCTCCCAACTCTGTTTTTGTATTCGGTTCAGATTTCTGTAAACAGGCAGTATCAGAACCACAATTTACATGAAAACCAGCTATATTAGTGAGTATTATTTATTCGTGTTTCCCGAGTAAGGAGATAGAGATCGGGATATTTTAGTAGAATTTTTGGATATCATCAGGCAGGCTTGAAGCGGTGGATGTTTTTATCCAAAAAAACAGCGGGAGATTCCGCAAAAACCGCATTTACCGATCTTTTGCCCAGTCGATTTTCTCGTGCCAGTAGCCGGTCACATGCCCGTTCTGCGCTAATTTTCCCAGCTTCGCATCGATATCCGGCAGAATATCGCGGCAGACCGTTCCCGCAAGCGCTGTTCCCGGAAGCGGGGTTAACAGATGAACATGCACTCTTCCGACACGGGAAATCTCTTTTACCAGATCAAATGTCTTCTGCTGATCCTCATCCGTCTCGAACGGGAATCCGAAAATCACATCCACTACCGGAAGCAGATGGAAATCCCGGCAGATATCAACAGCTTTCATCACATCATCTGTCGTATGTCCGCGGCGGAGCTTGCGGAGAACCGCGTCAGATCCTGCCTGAGCGCCGAAATGCAGATTCTTATTCGAACAGTACTGCACAACAAGCTCTGCGGTTTGCGGCAGAACAAACTCCGGTCTTACCTCGGAAGGGAACGTTCCCAGGTAAATATTGTTTTTCGTAAGCGAGGAAAGCAGCCGCTCCAGCTTCTCCACATCCGGGTGCAGACCATCTGCCGAGCCGTAGGCAAACGCATTCGGCGTCACAAACCGGGCGTCACGGAACTTTGACGCAAGCTCCACCACCGCCTCTCTGGAGCGGTGCCGCATCCGGTTTCCGTGAAGCCGCGGCGTCTGGCAGTATCCGCAGTTAAACGGACAGCCGCGGGAGAGCTCAATGTACCCCTTCATCCGCGAAAAGCACGGATAGGCATCAAGCCGAACCGAGTGGTCAACCGGATTGAGCCCGCGTTTCCCGGCAACACCGGGAACCGCATCCGGATTTCCGCCTTTGGTTAACGCATCCAAAAGCCGCGGAAGCGTTCTCTCGCCTTCGCCGACTACCACATAGTCAGCGTCCCGGAGAACCTCTTCGAAGCATGCAGACGGATGCGGACCGCCGGCGATAACAATCCCTTCGGCATTTCGCATCTCTTCTGCGTAGAGATTATAGTTTAAACTGTTTAGACTGTAACAGATAATGTCCCCGTCTGCCCCGTCTGCCGGCTCTAACGAGTAGCCGTACTTCTCGCAGGCCGCATAGAGCCCTGCATAGGTATTCCTGCTGTGGGAAATATACCGCCAGACAATATTCATGAGAAGCTGACAGTTCCTTCGGTTCCGTTCACGGTGACCGCGGCTCCGGTATCCGGCAGTTCTCCATCCAGACGGTCAACCGCAGGAATGCCGGCAATAATTGTCCCGATTGCAATAATTGTCTCGCACTCGGTATTGATAACTGCAGCAGGAGCCGTGCCGTTTCTGGATAATGCATAGAGAACATACGAACCGACCGTTGATCCCTTGCCGTAGGGAAATGCCAGAACTTTTCCGGTTATCTTCTGACCTGCAAGCGGATGGGACTCATCGATTACGATGCCGGTCTTTGGATCAACACCGCCAAGAAATGAGATTGGCGTATCGGTCTTCAGCAGTTCACCCGATGCCGTGCCTTTGGAAATGCTTCGTCCGGTAAGATTCATGTACATTCATTAGATGGGATATGTTTTAATAGTATCACAGCCCATGCTGTTGAAATGAAAGGCTTCGTCAACGGACTCTTGGATGAACGGCTCTACTCGCTTACCGTAAACGGCAGGTCTCTTACTTCTCCTCTTATGCTCTCCGGCATGGAGAAGGAATTTGCCTACGGATATCTCAAAACCGAGGGGATTATCTCTCCGGATGAAATCGAATCCGTGATGCTGGACGGAGCAGAGATTGGTGTTCTGACTGCGAACCCCTTCAAAGTTCTGCTGCCCAAAAAGACGGTGGTCTCCGGATGCGGGGGAACCGCCTCCTATCTTGATGCCGCAAAGCTCCCGGTTCTGGATGAGACCATTGAGCCGCCGGCACTCCCGGAATCCCTCGACTCGGCGGTTCTTCAGGCCGGCGGATTTGCCGCAGTTGTCGTATCGCCGAAAGGATTTTTCCCTGCAGAAGATGTGGGGCAGAGTGCCGCGATAGATAAAGCAGTCGGCTCTGCCATCCTTTCCGGTGCCGATCTGAAAAAGTCCGCCCTCGCTCTTTCCGGAAAAGTTACCGCCGACATGGTGAAAAAAGCTCTCAACGCCGGAATATCGGTAATCGCATCCGGATATCCGGCAACAAACCTCGCCGCAGAAACTGCCGCTGCCGGAAATGTAACCCTTGTCCCGCTGTAACCAGATTGATATCCCATGAAGGATAACTAATGAGTATGGAGAAATCAGAAAAGCCGGGACTGATGTATTATGTACTGATGCTGGTTGCTGTCGGGTGCGTAATCTACGGTGTCTACGGATGGGTTACCGGTAAATGGTAACCCTGTTTTCCGGTGATTTTTATGAAAACCGAATATCTCTTTTATCCGGCGAAGTTCCCCAGACCGCCGGTTGCTGTACAGCACATCTCGTTGATTTTTGACATAACGGAGACGGCGGTCACCGTCACTTCCGAGACACGGTTCCAGGCTGTTGAACCGGTCTTCGAGCTAAAACTCAATGCCAAAAATCTGGAGATTAAAAGTCTGACACAGAACGGACGCCGTGTTGAGTACACGTACGAAGACGACATCATAACGCTAAAACTGATAAAGCCGCTTGCAGCCGGAGCAGAATTCAGGATTGCCGCAAAAACTGTCTGTTATCCGACTGACAACATCCTCGAAGGCCTCTACTATGATATAACGCCGGAGGATAAACCAAGAACCATTATCTCCCAGTGTCAGCAGTGGGGATTCCAGCGGATTGCGCCGTGCATTGATGATATGCGGGCGAAATGTACCTGGACGACCACAATCATTGCTGACAGCAGATACAGTAATTTCATCTCCAACGGCAACGTCTCCCGGGAACGAACCCGGTATGATGCAGCCCGCGATACCATAACCTACCAGAATACCGAGCCGATGCCGCCGTATCTCTTCTTCCTCGGCGTTGGAACCTGGGATACCTTTACCCGCGATTTCTGCTATCCGAACGGAAAGAACGTCCGTCTCGAGCTCCTGACGCTTCCCGGATCAGACGAAACAGATGCCGGTACCGCCCTTGACATAATGGCCGATGCCATTCTCTGGACGCATCTTTTCACCGGCCCTGAGCGTTTCGAGGATGAGGATAAACGCCGCAGGCTCTATGAACTCTGCACCAGACGCTTCCGCGGAGAAGATGGTCTCACCGATGAGATTGCGGAAATCGCCGACAATCTGGTCTGCGGATATCAGTATCCGTACGAAGTCTACCGTGAAATCGCGATGCAGAACTCTGACTTCGGCGGCATGGAAAATACCGGAAACACCACGATTATTGCAAGCCGGATTATGCCGGACGCAGAGATTACAGACGCCTCCTACGAGTATATGTTAGGGGTAAAACAGCACGAGTTCTACCACAACCTAAACGGTTCAAGTGTTACCGGCGATACGCCGTTTTCCATCTGGTTAAACGAGGCGGTCACTGTTATGATGGAGGATGAGTATCTGGCATTCCACTTCGGACAGGATTACATCCGATTAAACAACATTCTCCAGCTCTATATGCCGGGAACCGGAACATTCTCGCTTGATACCGGGGCGGTTTCGATGCCTATCGAACCGGAAGGTTTCAACGATCCAAATGACTTAATCACTGCGGTGACTTATGTGAAGGCGCCGGAGTTCACCCGCATGATTGAGACCATGCTTGGAAAACCGGCATTTTCCTGGGCGCTTGATCTGTATCACAAGCGGTTTGCGGGAAGCAACGCTTCTCCCCGGGACTGGCTGCATGCGATGGAGGATGTGGGAAGGGCGGACTTCTCTTTCATGGCGGACCGGTGGCTGAAGCAGACCGGATATCCGACGGTCACCGCAGAAGCCGTTTATCATCCGGAAACGGACTCCGCGGAGATTACGGTTATGCAGAAGGGATTTGGCACACAGAATCCCTGGATCTTCCCCTTCAAAGGACGGCTGATGAATGCGGACGGAGAAGAGGTTGCCCGCTTTACGAAAAAGATTGATGCCGAGCGGCTGACCTTTTCGATTCCCTGCTCGGGACCGTTTGATTTTGCCGTCTGGAACGAGAACCATGCGGCATACATCAGAATGGAGAGAACGGAGGCAGATTCGGTGCTTTATCTGCAGCTTCAGCTCGACAAGAATCCGGTCACCCGGTTCCTTGCCTTCTCTGCTCTCTTCGAGCGTGAGTTAATCCGCCTTCTGGAAAACGAAGACGCTGCAGCGGGTGCGGAGTTTGCTGATATCGTTATCAGAACTCTGCAGGACGAAGAGCTGATGCAGTCCTGCGGTTCTTTGCCGCTTCTGATGTTTGAGTCGGTAAGCGATCCCCGTTTTGCCCACGAGTACAAAAAACTCTATGACTCAAAGCAGAAGATTCTCCGCGGAATTGCGAAGAGGTATGCAGATGTGCTGCGGGCGCTTTATGTGAAGTACGATGTGTCGTATCCGGCCAACGGATTCTCGCCGGATGTGCTTTCTGCGCAGTTCAAGGCAAACGCGGTGAAGAATCTGATTTTAACGATTCTGGCGTCACTGGATACGCCGGATATTCATTCGCTGATTCTGCAGCAGTACCAAAATGCCGCGTGTGCGACAAACCGTCTCTCTGCTCTTTCCCTCTATCTTTCCTCTTCGGCAAATGACCGGATGGCTGTTTTGGAGGAGGAGCTGTCCCGCTGTGCGGATCATCCGCTCGCGTTTGAGAATGCGGTTGCAGCCGCGGCAAACTCTGCCCGCGATACGGTCTCGTATCTAAAGAGAATCCGGGACTCGCCGAAGTTCCGCATCGAGCAGGCAGGAGAGGCACGCTCGCTGTACCTGCGGTTTGCGCAGAACCGGAAGGTTTCGTTAGAGACCGAGGAAGGACGCGCATTCCTCAAGGAGTCAATCATCCGGCTCTCTGCGGTGAATGCCTACATAACTACCGGAATGCTTTCGGTCTTCTCGCATATGAAGGAGTATTCAGAAGAGCTTCGCCGCGAACTGATTGGTGTTCTGCAGGAGATTGAGGCAGGGGTTTCTGCAGAGGAAAGTCCGGCTGTGTATCAGACGGTAAAACAGATCTTAGCAGCAGTTCTGTAAGGCAGCGGGTTTTCTCAGGAGCCTGACTGCATGCTGCATTCCCCAAAACCCTATCTCTTTTTACCGCATACGTACTATCTATGTCCGTCATAATCTCTGATGCGCTTTGTACCGGCTGCGGGCTCTGCGAAAAGGTCTGCCCGTCACACTCCATCTCCCTCCAAAACAAAAAAGCAGTCGTTGTAAAGGACCGCTGCCTTTCCTGCGGACACTGCGGTGCGGTATGCCCGTCCGGTGCTGTTGCCTCTTCTATCGGCAGCAAGGCATTCACGATTCATGAACCTGCAGGATCAGAGGTTTCCCGTCTCATCCAGGGGAAACGCTCCGTTCGCGAGTTCTCTTCGGATGCAGTTCCGCGGGAAATCTTAGAAGATCTCGTACGCTATGGAGAAATGGCGCCTTCCTCCAGAAACACCCGCGGCAGAAAATACTTCATCGCTGTTGGAGACCGCGTAACCGAGCTCGAAGGCGAAGTCATTCGCGGATTAAACCGCACTGTCCGTCCGGTTAAGCCGTTTATCCTGCTTCTTTCCCTCTTCTGCCGGAAAAAAGCAGCGGGCATCAAATCCCTGGCATCGCTTTTCTCTGCTATGCAGAATGCCTATGATGCAGGCGGTCATCCGGTATTATGCGCTGCTCCGGCAGTCATCTGTATTGCTTCTCCAAAATCGAATATGCAGGGAAAAGATGACTGTGTCTGCTCGGAACAGTACCTCATGCTGTACGCAGAAAGCCTGGGTATTGCCTCCTGCATTAACGGCTTTACGCAGATAGCACACAAAAATGCGGAAAAATACTTTGGTGTTCCGAAAGGATACCGGATAGAAGCGGCAGTTATGCTTGGCTATCCCAAATATCAGTACAAAAAATGGGTAAAATACGAGACTGATATCTCCTGGAAGGAATAATCTCACAGGAGAGGCGACATCAGCCTTGACACCCCTTCTTTTATCCTGACCAGAATCCGCCGGTTTGCATATATCGCAGGCGTAATCTCTGTACAGTTCGTTTCCAGTTCGGTCAGGAATGCTTCCTGCATTGTTTCGCAGAGAGTCTTATCGTACACAAACGCATTCGTTTCAAAGTTCAGTTTGAAACTTCTGATATCCCAGTTTGCGGTTCCAACGGATGCTGCACGTCCATCGAAAATGGATGCTTTGCTGTGAATGAATCCGTCGTTGTAGGTATAGCCGCGGACTCCTGCTTCCAGGAGGTCGCCTAAATAGGAGTGGTTTGCCCAGTAGACAAATGGATGGTCGGGTTTGCTCGGGATTACGATTCGGACATCAACTCCGGATTCGGCTGCCAGAAGCAATGCGGTATAGATTGGTTCATCCGGAATGAAGTACGGCGTGTGGATGTATACACTCTTCTTTGCCTGCCCGATCAGACTGAGGTATCCGGAGTAGATTGCTTTGTCCGGCGAGTCCGGGCCGGAGGATGCAATCTGCACTTTGGAGGTTCCGTACTCTTCGAGTAGGGTATCGGGGAAGTACTCATTTTCCTCTGCGGTTACAAAGAGCCGTGCGTTTGGGGCAGCATAATTCCAGTCCATGATAAATCTCCGCTGAAGGCTTGCGACTGCTGTTCCTTTGATTTTGAGATGGGTGTCGCGCCAGTATCCAAGCCTGCCTTTTCCCAGATACTCGTCGCCGATATTGAATCCTCCAATAAAGCCGGTCTGACCGTCGATTACCAGGATTTTCCGATGGTTTCTGAAGTGCAGGCGGGTGTTCAGGAACGGGATTTTTAAGGGGAAGAAGATTCTGACGTCTCCGCCTGCTTTGGTAATCGGACTAAAGAACTGTTTTTTGCGGATTCTAAATGTTCCGGCAGCATCAAAAATCGCTCTGACCAAAACGCCTTCTGCGGCTTTCTGTGCCAGAAGGGAGACGATTTCGCGTCCGAGTTCGTCATCCCGGATGATGAAATATTCGATGTGGATGTGGTGCTTTGCCTGAAGAATTGCCGATTTCATCTCCGAAAACTTTTCTTCTCCGTCTGTGAAGAGCGATACTTCGTTGTTTTCGGAAAGGATTGCATCATCTGCTTTCAGCAGAAGGGCTGCGGTTTTCTCAAATCCTTCTGCATCAAGCGCGTTGTCGTGGTACTCAAGCCATTCGGTGAGCTGTTCCTGTGCAATGGTTTTGTAGATGATGTCTGCTTCGGTCTTTTTCGAAAATATTCTTGCACCATACAGGTGACGGCCGAAGAACATGTAGAGGATGAATCCAAACACCGGAAACACGATAAATGCCAGAAGCCAGGCGAGGGCGACCGGCGGATTTTTCCGCTCAAGAAATATTACGGTGACGCAGAGTATGATATCCAGCAGGAGGATAAGAACCGCAAGCGGCAGATACATGTTGTCACCAATGAGTGTCCAGATTACTGCTTCCCGCATACTTCTTAGTTAGGCCATGAGAAATTATAAAACTTGATGTTCTCCCGCGGCATATAGTTATGAAATGGTTCAGTCATCCCGTATATTTTTTGAGCGCTGGGCACGCGGCTTCCTGGTTGCGGCTATGCTTGCTGCAATTATCGGCCTTCTGTTTCAGATGAGCGTATTCTATATCGTTGCGGTAATTTCCCTTCTGTTATCCTTCGTGGTTTTCGCTAAAGCGCGGAAGTATCCGGAGGAGAGATGAAGAAGATTACCTTCTCCCGCAATGTGTTCCTGCCGCTGACGCATGTGTGCGGAAACGCCTGCGGTTACTGTTCGTTTAAAGAACCGGTTGCAGACGGATGTGTCATGAGTCCGGATGCGGTAAAAGCAACGCTGGACCGCGGGGCGGAGTTTTCCTGTACGGAGGCACTTTTTACGTTCGGAGAACGCCCTGAGCTGGAACGCGGGTTTACTGCGCATTTACAGAAGTTCGGCTATGATTCTATTCTGGATTACTGTTATGATATGAGCCGCTACGCCCTTTCCAAAGGCATTCTTCCGCACTCGAATGTGGGAATTATTACTGAAGAGGAGATGGCACGGATGCGGACGGTTACTGCAAGCATGGGTTTGATGCTTGAGACAACCGCAGATGTTTCGGCTCACCGTCACAGTCCGGGAAAAGATCCGGCTGTCAGAATCGAGATGATTGAGACTGCCGGGAAGCTGAAGATTCCGTTTACGACCGGTCTGCTCCTTGGAATCGGCGAGAGCCGTGCTGACCGGATTGAGTCTTTGCAGGTAATTGCTGATATTCAAAGACGCTATGGCCATATTCAGGAGATTATCATCCAGAACTTCTGTCCAAAGCCGGGAACGGAGATGGCCGATGTTCCGGGAGCAACGCTTGATACGGTTGCCGATACGCTTCAGCTCGCAGCAGAGATTCTGCCGGAGAGCATATCTGTGCAGATTCCGCCGAACCTTGCTGATGCAGGAAGGCTTCTTGCGTACGGGGTAAATGATTTAGGCGGGGTGTCTCCGGTTACTATTGATTATATTAATCCGGAGCATCCATGGCCGGCACTGGATGAGCTGAAAACGATTGCATCCGGATACGATGTCTGTGAGAGGCTGTGTGTTTATGAGAGATACTGTACGGCAGAATGGATTGATGCGGGAATTCTGCCCCTTGTTCTTGAGCTGAAGAAGAAGGTGTACGGGAACTGATAGTTTTTTGGGGGTATATCCCCCTTATTCATTTGCTTTAATCATCTTCAGCAGTTTTTCTGCCCGTTCATTTCCTTTGTCGGCAAATCCTTTCAGGAACTTCCGGGCGTTTCTGCTCTGCGGGAGCATGTATCCTGCTTCACGCAGGAGGTCTTCTGCCATGATTCTGTTGGAGCGTTCTAATGCCCGGGCGAAACGGTCCGGGAGTGCTGCTGCAATGTGTTCTGCTTCGAGTTTTGTGTTGACTATGATGTTCATTGCAGAGATTACGTTTTCGTCATGCTTTTGCTGCGGGGGAAATTCGGTCGGGATGAGTGAGATTGCTCCCGATACGCATGCTTCTGCGCAGCGTCCGCATCCGGTACATTTCGAGACGTCGATGATGCTGTTTTCTGTGTCTGCTGCTCCGGTCGGGCAGACGTAGAGACAGAGGCATTCTTTGGTACAGAGTCTCAGGTTTCTGACGGCAAATTTCTTCATTTTCAGGCCTCCACAATTTCAAATTTCCATTCGGGGACGGAACATACCGGACATTTTGACGGAGCTTTTTCCGCGATGAAGATGAATCCGCAGACCGGGCAGAGGAAGACGGTTTTGTCTTTGAGAAGGGCAGGCCCTTCTGCTGCGTGGCGTTCCAGCAGTGAGTGGTGGATGCGGGTTACCTTTTCGGCCCAGGTTACTGCCCGCAGTGCTCCGCGGTCATGGTGGTTTTCGGCAACTCTTTTTGTGGTTGGAATCAGGCTTGCAATCTCCTGTCCGGCACGCTGGTGCAGTGCGGAAAAGGATGCTCCTTCCATTTTCGGGACGCTTTCTTTCAGTTCTTTGGAAAGCGAGTGATAGATTGCGGCTTCGTCGTTTTTGTACTGTTTTTCGCAGCCTTTGGCAAGGCTTGAACAGATGGCGCTGTCCTTTAAGACGGCAATTCCTGCGGTGGATAAGGGGTGTGTCTTTGGCGGCTTCTGGGTTTTTGGTGCGGTTAACTCACGGAACTCAAACTTTGCCGCACCGCATATGGGGCAGGTCCATTTTTCCGGCAGGGATTCAAATGTGGTTTTTTCCGGGATTTTTGTTTTTTCATCTCCTGCTTCCTCATCATAAATGTGGCCGCAGATGGTGCAGAGGTATTTTTTCATGGTTTTTCTCCTGTTGGATTGTTAGAGGACTATTGAGCGTTGGAGAATAAAGCCATCTGTTTCGAGGATGTTTTGGGAATGCGGAAAAAAAAGAAGTGGGTGGTTTTCTTATGCAACGAGGTTTGCACAGTACTTTACTGCAAGAATTGCGAGGAATGGTACGATGATGATTCCCACAATCCAGCCGATAACCGGGATGACACTGCAGACAAAGCCGATAACAGCTGCAATTACGGCTATGACGAGGACTGCTAAGATGTAGGCAACCCATCCGATCTTTCCGATCTTTTTGAAGTGGTCACCGAATGCAAATGCTGCGCCGAATCCTCCCTTTGCGAAGCCGGCGATTGCCGGGATTAAGAGAAGGGTGAAGAGGAAGGTGACGACTGCGCCGATAATGGCACCTACAACACCAAGGAATCCGAGGATTGCTCCGATGATTGCCGGGATGAGCATGTAGATGAATGCGATGATGAAGACGAGCAGACCGTCAATGAAGGATTTTCCAATGTCTTCGATTTCCGGCTTCTGTCCGCGGAAAATTTTCAGATAGGTTCCAAGACCGATGAAGTTTACAATCGGGATAATTGTTACGATGATCAGAAGAAGCCAGTTCAGCCATTTGCCGATAAGGCTGTCTTTTGCAAATCCAAAGGATTTGCTGAGATTGTCTCCAATTCCAATAGACATTTTATATCACCTTTTTGTGATATGGTAAATAGGAGTTAACAGTATAAATACTTTATTGGAAAATGATGGTATTTTTCCGCGGATTTTCAATCGGAGGCAGAAAAAGAGAGGCTTTGATTTATTCACAGCTGCATCCTTCAATACAGCAGCAGCCGCAGACTTTCGGCTCTAGGATGCCGTCTGGGACGGACAGTATCTGTTTTAACTCGTCATTTGCAGGATAGCGTCCGGTAATCATCGGGAATTTGTTTACGAGAGTAATCGGCAGAATTTTCTCTCCTTTCTGCTCAAGAAGCCGGAGGGCAGCCGGGTTGTCAGATTCGGCAGCTTTCATGCGGGCGATGGTAAATCCTGCCTCAGTCAGTTTTTTTACCACATTTGTGATGCGGATGTAGTCAGGAGAGGAAGTATTCGGGGATTCCTGTTCGAGAATCTGGACTGCGGTCATAGAACTCTATTGTCTTCGAGAGAAGAAAGAGATTGTGAAAAAAAGATTGGTTTTGGTTTATCCGGATTTAGTTTCAGTCCAGATTCAGTTTCTGACGCATCCATGAACCTCTCTTGTAGAAGAAGAGGTCAACAAGGAACACAACAACAGAACCAATTACAATTGCAAACCAGATCTGCTCGATTGGGTGTCCGGTCATCATAAGGATTGCAGAAAGACCTGCCTGCACGATAACCTGACCGGTGATTGCTGCATACATGCCCGGTCTGGTAGCGCCTGCACCATTCATTGCAAATCCCATGGTCATACCGGATGCGATAATGAAGTAGGAGAATGGCACAACCTGCATGAAGGAAATTCCGATTGCAAGAGACTCACCGGTCAGACCGAAGAATCCGAGAAGCACCGGGGCAGTGAATAAGTACAGAACCGCAACACAAAGCATGAAGATAATATTCGCTGTCACCGCATAACGAACAGACTGCTTTGCACGTTCCGGCTTGTTTGCTCCTAAGTTCTGACCAACCATCACAGCAACACCCGAACATAATCCCATTGCAATTACGAGTCCAAGCATATCAAGTCTGATACACATACCATATGCTGCAATTGCTGCCTCGCCGTATACTGCAATGATTACCATCATCAAAACCATTGCAAAGCTTCTGATACCGCTCTGAACTGCTGACGGAATGGCGATTACGAAAATATCGCGGACGAGACGCGGCTCGAAGATAAACTTCTTCGGGAACTTGATCGGCCCGTTTTTGTGCTTCGGCAGGAAATACATACACAGAATCAGCAGGATAACACCCACTGCTCTGGACGAGAGGGATGCGTATGCAGAACCTGCAAGTCCCATTGCCGGGAAAATCCAGAGACCCTGAATTAAAGTCGGGTTCATGATAATATTGACAATGTTGACGCCAATCATCACAAACATCGGAGTTCTGGAATCTCCGGTACTCTGGAAAACGGTTGTCAGCGTCATCAAAAGCATCATTATGAAACTTCCCATCAGAGCCGGACGCAGGAACTTTGCCCCTTCTGCAGCGATAACTGCATCTCCCTGACTCATGAAGAATAAAATCTCCTCAGACCAGAAGAATCCGACAATTGCCAGCAGGAAACTGAAAATCAGACCGAGATAAATTGCATGAGCCAACACAACCTGAATTCTTTCATATTTTTCGGAACCGTACGCCCGGGAAACGAACGCAGCGGTAGCGGTTACTATACCCATAAGCACAGTCGTTAAGACCATGATCACCGACACACTTAAAGTTCCGCCGGCGATAGAAGTATCACCAAGCTCACCGATAAAGTGCATATCAACAACTTCCAGAACACTCTGAAGCATGTTGCTGATAATAATCGGCAGGGCAATAATGAGGAGGGCTTTTCCTACATTACCGTCCGTTAATGTATTATTCTTGTGTTCACTCATAACGATACCTCTATTAATGGAATTTCTGAGACGATAAAACTATGCTGAGTTGTCACAGGCAGGGAAAATCCGCGCGGAATATCCGCGAAAATATCTGCCGTTTTCTCTCTGATTTTTTGATTTTGCAGATAGTATTATCTTATCTTAGGTTGATGTATATGGAAGATATGGCATCTCCGCGTCTTTTATGGTATAAGTTCTGCTTCTTCTTAGCACGCACTGCCGCAACACCGTTTGTCCGGTTCAAAATCAACTACACCTATGACAAGGTTTATGCAAAGCACCGTCCGTACGTTGCACTCTCCAATCATACAACCCTCTGGGATTATCTCTTGGTCGGTGTTCCGTTCAGACGCCAGATGTACTACGTCGCAGGAGAACACCTCTTTAGAAACAAGATTTTACGGACTGTCGTCATGAACTGCGCAGGTCTCATCATCAGAAAGAAGGGAGCACCCGCAGATGATATGATTCGCGAGATGAAGGCTGTCTTACAGTCCGGAGCAAATGTCTGGATGAGCCCGGAAGGAGCACGCTCGATTAATGGAGAAAGTGCTTTTATCTCTCCGGCTACCGGAAAACTCATCAAAGAATGTGCCGAACTTGGGGCGGGACTTATCACCTACAGAATCCACGGAGGATACCTTCGCCGTCCGCGCTGGGGAAAACACAAGAGAAAGGGACGCATGTGGGGAGAGTTTGTCGCAGAATACTCGCCGGAAGAGCTTATGGCAAAATCGGTCGATGAAATCAACGAAATCATCAACCGCGACATGTATGTAAATACCTTCGACGACCAGAAGAAGAATCCAACCCCGTACACCGGAGAAGCCTTAGCCGAAAATCTGGAAACCACCTTATATGTCTGTCCGAAGTGTAAGGCTGTCGGAAAGCTCCACAGCAAAGATGACATCTTAGCCTGCGAATGCGGATACAAGGTTCGCTTCACTGAGTACGGACTTTTCGAGGCAGCAGGGGAAGATGAGCTTATCATCGACAATATCGCCACCTGGGACCACTGGCAGAGAGACTACTTCAAGGAACGCCTTCCGGAGTTCCTCGAATATCCGGCAGACCAGCCGGTGGAAACGGATGACAATCAGGTCTTAAAACGTGTCGGCGCACTCAAATCTGTCGATGTGCTGGGCGAAGGACGCTTTGCTATCTATAATGACCGGTTCGAGTTCCACGCAGCAGATGAGAAGTATGTATTCCCGTTCTCTGAGATTGCCGGATTTGCCTTCTCGCTGCAGATGAAGATTCTCTTCTCCATGAAGGACGGAACCTACTATGAGGTCGATTCCAACATCCCAAGATCTGCTGTCAAATACATGGTGCTCTACCGTTTCCTCATTGGAAAAGAGTATTACTAATTTCTTTTTTTCGCAGGTTACGCTTTTTCCCGTCCGTTTTTCCGGGATACAGGGAATCATTTATAAGACTGTCCGGTCAAAACTGTTTTCATGATTCAAAACGGGATTACGAAACAATCTCTTCTCCTCCTCATAGCGGTCGCGCTTGCCGCATTAATGGATGGGCTTGACGGCTCTATCGTAAATATTGCGCTTCCGGTGATTGCCGCAGAGTTCGGAACAGACACCGGCTCTGTCTCCTGGACAGTGATTATCTATCTCTTGATGGTTGCCGGAACGATTCTCATCTTCGGCAACATTGCCTCCCGCGGCCATGTCAAAAAGACGCTGATTATCGGATTTATCATGTTCACCGCGGCATCGGTTCTCTGCGGAATCTCGGTCTCGCTTCCCATGCTGATTGCCGCACGACTCATTCAGGGACTTGGGGCTTCCATGATTATCGCCTGTGCTCCAATCATCTGCGTCAAGTATATGCCGGCAAAGATTCTCGGACTCTCCTTTGGAGTGCTGACCGCTGCAACCTCGGTTGGTTTTGCAGTCGGGCCTGCAATTGGCGGATTTCTGACACACTACCTTTCCTGGAACTGGATTTTCTTCATAAACATCCCAATCGGTATCTTTGCTGTGTTCTACTGCTTAAAGGTCATCCCGAACGGAGACGCTGAAAAAGTTCCGAAGTTTGACTGGATTGGGGCTGTTCTCCTCTTCGCTGTTATGGCATCAGGCGTCTATGTGTTAGAGCGTCTCCCGCATCTTGGCATCACCAACCCGCAGATTGTCGGTTTTGGTCTGCTTTGCCTTGCTGTCCTTGCCGCTTTGTGCATATATGAGATGAAAACTCCAAACCCGCTGATTAACATCCGGGTGTTTACCTGTTTTCGGGTAAACGCGGTTCTGATTGCATTCTTTATCATCCAGATAGTTTACTGCGGTCTGCTGTACCTCCTTCCGTTCTATCTGACCAATGCGATGCAGATTGATTCGCTGCTGAGCGGATTTTATCTGCTGATACCGCCGCTGGTCACCGCCATCGTCAGTGTGCCAATCAGCCGCTGGTCAGACCGGAGCGGACGCAGATGGTTCATGACTGCATCCTGTATCTTCCTTGTTGTAATCAGTGTCATCTTTGCCTGTATCGCGCCTGAGTGGGGAGTGATTCCGCTTCTTCTCGCCCTTCTTCTGATGGGATTATCGATTGGTGCCGTCAGCGGTCCGGGTTCCGGCAGAATCGTTGAGGTGATGCCGGACGGCGAGCAGGAGCTCGGCTCTACGCTTATGATGACCTGTGTCTACTGCGGAGGAGTGGTTGGAACAGCTCTCTATGCTGCGCTCTTTACGCTTCTTACCAGTGACGGCGGTATGATTCTCTCATTTGCCGAACTGCCTGCAGAGCTTTTCCTCTTTGGTTTCCACTGGGTAATGGTGATTGGGGCTGTCATCTCTTTTGCTGCTGTCATCCTCTCGGCGGTTGTCCGTGACCGCCCGTCACACTGATTTTTGAACGCGCATGAGCTATGTACACACACTGCACGATTTTACGCAAAAATGAGTTGATCAGTAAATTATGAGATGTAAACAAAGTGAATCGGTAAACGGAGTACATTTTCTCTCCAATATTTGCCTCTTTGATTAGCTTTATTATCTGGCTCGACTGATTAAGAATTATTATTATGAAGAAACCCCCTGTTCAATCTGAAGAGGAGATTTCCCAGACTCTCCTGAGCCTTCTGAGTGCATACGAATCAGCCGACCTTGCCCAACTCCAGAATCTAGTTTCCCGGGATGTTGATATTCATGTCCGCGAACTGGATTTGTATGGTCGGGCTGCGTTCTTCCGGATATATGAGCCGGAACATTTTGACCTCTCAAAGTTTTCTGTCAGAAGCGACGGAGATATCGGATGGAGTTACGGAACTCTTACCAGAAAGAACTCGGTGATGCATTTCAGCGCGGTGTTCCAGCAGAAACGCCCGCATCAGTGGAAAATTGTCCACCTGCATCTTTCCGATGCAAGTCTTTAGACGGGGTTTTCCCTCTCTTTTTTAGCCAGGTTTTGTCCCAAAGTTTTGTAAAAAAAAGTATTGAGGATTAGTTTGCCGCTTCTGCGCGTGCTGCCAGAGCAAAGGCTGCCTTTTCTGCCTCTTCCATAATCTCTTCCGCACCCGGGATTACTCCTTCGTACATCAGAATTGCTCCGTTACAGATGGTCGTCTCAACCGCAAGACCGTTTGTTGCATAGACTGCATTGGAATCAGCGTTGAAGCACGGGACGTTCATTGGATTTCTTCCAACAAGGACAATGTCTGCGAGGTATCCTGGGGCAATCACTCCGGCATTGATGCCGAGTGCTGCAAATCCGTTTTTGGATGCAATCTGTAAAGCCTCGGATGCCGGAAGAATGGTCGGGTCGTTCCAGAAGAATTTCTGGAGGACGGCTGCGGTTTTCATCTCGGAAAACATGTCGAGGTCGTTGTTCGAGGATGCTCCGTCAGTTCCCAGAGCAACGTTGACGCCTGCTGCTTTCATCTCCGGATACGGGAGCGCGCGGTTTCCTGCAAGCTTCATGTTGGATACCGGGTTGTGAACGGCGGTTACTCCGCGCTTTGCGTAGAGCGCGATATCATCTGCATCAAGCCAGCAGGAGTGGGCGGCAATACAGGATGGCGAGAGCACGCCGCACTGGTCGAGCCATGCAGGCGGTCTCATGCCGTGAGCTTCGATACAGTCAGTTACTTCCTGTTCGGTTTCGGAGACATGGATATGGAGCGGGACATTTTCTGCTTTGGCATACTCGGCACACCAGCGAAGTCCTTCTTCGGAGACGGTATATACTGCATGGGGGGAGACTCCGGGGAGGATTCTTCCGTTGTTTCTGGCTTTGAGGTTTGAAACCGTTTTCTGCATTGCCTGCTTTTCTGATTCGAGTTTTTCTTCGTCTCCGCCGTCAATCATACAGTAGGAGAGGCAGGCGCGGATTCCGGACTCCTCAACTGCATCTGCTGCTGCTTCCATCATGAAGTACATGTCGTTGAATGCGGTGGTTCCGGTTCGAATCATCTCGAGGCAGGCGAGTTTTACTCCTGCATAGATGTCAGACTCGGTTAAGTGTGCTTCCGTCGGCCAGATTTTGGTGGAGAGCCAGGGGAAAAGCTGCATGTCGTCAGCATATCCGCGAAGGAGCTCCATTGCCGCGTGGGTGTGCATGTTGCACATGGCAGGAAGCGCAGTTGCTCTGTTTGCATCAATTACGAGTTCTGCGTCATGGTCGGTGATTTTTTCTGCAACAGCGCCGATTTTTCCGGTGCCGTCGAGATAGATTTCCTGGATTTTTCCATTGACACGGGCGTTTCTGATGAGGATTGGGACTTGCTGTTTGTAGATGTCGATTTCTTCGGTCATGCGAATTTCTCCACGATTGCGGTTATGAGTGATGTTACTTTTTCTCCGTTCTGTTTGGCGATTCTGATAATTTCTTCGTAGTCCGGAGCTCCTTCTCCGCCGATTCCGTTTGCATAGTTATCCACTGTGCAAAGGGCTGCACAGCGAATGTCAAGCTCGTTTGCGAGTGTGAGTTCGGATGCTGCGGTCATGCCGACGACATCAGCATGTTCTGCGAAGTGGGCGATTTCTGCTGCGGTTTCAAACCGCGGCCCTCTTGCCTGGAAGTAGACTCCGCGTTTTGCTTCCGGGGCAAGTTCCATGAGGCCTGCAGAAAGCTCTTCGTCAACGCCCGGCGGGACATGGAAGATGTCGTGCTCATGGAAGGTCGGGATGTTCCAGGGAGAGAAGTATCCGGAGGCAACAACAAGACTTCCCGGAGGAAGTTCTGCTTTCATACTGCCGGTAGAACCAATGGATATCAGCCGGTCAACGCCGAGGATTTTGCATGCGGCAAGGTGAGCCCGGTGGTTTATCTGTGCGGGAGGGGTGTTGAACTGATGCCGTTTGATGACAACAATCGTTCCCCGGTACACTTCAACGGTTCCGTACGGGGTGGGGATAAGTTTTCGTTCGAGCGGGGGAAGCTCAGCCTGAAGGAGGGCTGTACCTCCAATTATTCCGAGCATGATGCTATAATGTATTGGTCTTTTGGATATTAATATGAACGAATCTCCTAAATGATTGTGAAAAGGGCTAAGCCTCCATGTCTCAGGAAAAAGCATAAATCCACTGGAGACGTCAATTACTATACTATGCATGTGCTTTTCCCCACGGGACGACAGACTGAGGCTTCTCTTTCTGCATCTCTCTTAGGTGTATCGGACTTTACCTACGAAATTGTTGTATCCGGGGAAATTGCTTCATTCTTAACGCCTGAGCGTTTGCAATCTCTTCTCGAATCACATCCGTGTGATGCCGCAGTTGTCTCCGGCATGTGTACTGCAGATTTCTCCGCTGTCTCTTCCGCGTCAGGGATTCCGGTTTTCCGGGGAACCCGTCACGCAGCAGATATGCGGCTTGCCGTTCCGCGTATTTTGAACGGCACGCTTTCTGCAGAAGAACCGGCTGATGTTCTCTTAGATGAAGAACGCCGGATTGCCGCAGAGAAACGTCTTGTCACAATGGAGGAGGATGCAGAATCAGATTTTGAAATCCGCAAAGTGAAGTTCGGAAAAAATTCCCGCATTAAAGTCCTCTGTGAAATCATGGATGCGCATCGCTGTTCTTCGCTTCGGGAAACGGCAGAGCGTGCTCTGGCAGCAGGCGCAGACGGCATTGATTTGGGTTTTGGATTTGATGCAGCAGAGGGTGATGTCATCCGCTGTTTTTCCGAACTGGAAGACCTCGACTGTGTGCTTTCTGTTGATACTCTGTCTCCGGAATTAATCAAAGCCGCACTGTTTCGGGCAGACATCATCTTCTCGCTTACGGCAAAAACGCTCCCGCTCTTGGCCGATGCGGTAAAAGCATCCGGCGCGGCCGCAGTTATTATCCCGCGCGATGATGTTTCTCTCGCTGATTCTGTGCAGACGGCAAAGGATTTGGGGCTCACGAAGATTTTTGCCGACCCGCTTTTACAGCCGCCGTTATCCGGCATGATTGAGTCTCTTGCAGGATTTTTGGCCGATTTCGGCGCTCCAAAGGTGATGGGCTGTGTAAATGTTGTTGAGCTGATTGATGCCGACAGCCCGGGAATCTGTGCTCTGCTTGCCGCATCGGCTGCCGAGTGCGGATGCTGTGCGGTTCTGGTCTCCGAGCATTCGGACAAAACCGCCGGGGCAGTTTCAGAAATGCGAAGAGCAGTTTCACAGATGCAGCTTTCAAGAGGCCGCCCGTATCCAAAGGACGCCGGAGTTGATCTGTTTGTCATAAAAGAAAAACGCCGGAGAAAAGAGCCCTCCCCTTCGTATGAGTCAGTGACGGATGTGGAAGGAGTTCTGGAAAATCTCACCTATGATCCTATGGGAAGCTTTAGAATCGGTATCGAAGGGGATAAAATTGTTGCCGTTCGCCGCGGTCATGCTGTCCGGGGAAGAACTGCAGAAGAGGTCTTTGCGGCAATTCTTTCTGACGGCGGCGTGTCTCTCTTAGATCATGCCGCATATCTTGGCCGCGAGCTGTACAAAGCTGAGCTTGCAATCCGGTTCGGCAGAAGTTTCGAGCAGGACGGGGCGTTCTAATCTTCGGATTTTCCTCACCCCCGCTCGTTTGAGATTCAGGTTTTATCTGCCGATAGATTCTGCAGAAGGTATGCAGCATGCCGCATTTTTCTTCGTGCATTTCACTTCTGCATCTTCTTTTTTACCTGGAGGATTCCTGTCATAAGAACAGCACCAAGCAGAATGCAGAGAGTAAAACCATACAGGAAATGAATGCCTAATCTATCCCATCCGGTGATAAAAATCAGAGCAGATTCACTTATCAGAATGCCTGCTGCACATAATCCGATTACTGCCCATCGAAAAACCGGTTTCTGACATTTTTTGAGCAGGATGTACTGAACGGCTGCACCAAGGATGACGCAAAGATATATCAGGAGCGTTAAAATCGGATTGCTCCAGTTCCAAAAGCCTTCGAAGAATCCTATCTCTATCAGTTCGAAAAGTCCCGGTTCCAACACTGCTGTTTCCTCCTGTTTTCTGCAGGCGCTGTATTTGAGCCTGCAGGAAGAATAGTAGAGAGTATCTTCTTTACGCTATTAAGTATTTTCGTACCGCAGAAAATCCTTATCTTCCTTTCTTCTTCTCAGCTTTTTTCCGCTGTTTTGCATCGCGAATCCCGGCTGCGTGTGCCTCAGCATATTTGTCTGCTGAAGATGCTGCTTTCTCTGCTTTTCTCATCAGACGTTCAGTTTCCTCCTTGGAGAATCTCTTCTTCAAAAGATAGGGGAAGAGCTCTGCTTGTACTTCACCGGTCTTCCAGATACGCTCCCCGCCTTTTTCAACTCTTGAGATGTCGCATGCGTCATTGAACACCACGCAGGAGAAACACTCCTCCCGTTTAACCCCGAAGAAGACTGCTGCCGCGTCTGCATGGCGTCTGTTCTGCAGAACCGGATTCGGGAAGGACAGCACTCTTCCGTCTCCGGTTTTTGTCCACATCCGGTCGCGGAGTTTGCCGCTGACCTCTCCTGTCATATGCTTGCATTCGAACACATATACGCCTGATTCGTGGATAAAAACCGCATCAGCCTCGGTTACTCCGTTTTCTGTCGGGAAGTACACTGCTGTGGGTGAAACATAGGATAAACCGCCGGCAGATTCATGGCACTGCAGAAGTACCCTGCGCAGCCGTGCCTCCTCCTCTTTTCCGCGAAGTTTTGGAAGGTTCGGGTCCTCTGTCATACAAACCTCTCCGCAATCGAAATTACTTCTCTGATATCCTCAATCACTAAATCTGCTGCCTTGAACAAAATATCCGGCCTTCTTCCTCTCTGCTGTACGGTGAGTACTGCATAGTCCGCTTTGTGGAATGCGGAGATGTCATTAATTCCGTCTCCTACCATTATTACTGAGTCGAATTTCTCCTGCAGGTCGGAGACGATTTCCGCTTTTCTCTCCGGGGTTGCAGCTCCAAACACATTGTCTTTTGGAATTCCCAGATACTCTGCTGCTGCCTCAAGCTTTTCCTGCCTGTCTCCCGAGGCAACGAATACTTCAGCCCCCATATTCTTTAGTGCAGACAGTACTTCCTTTACTCCGGAGAAAGGATATCCCGCGGCAGCAACCATGAACTCGACAGTGTTTTTTCGAAGATTTAGAATAAGTCCTGTATTCATCGCAAAAGCACTGCTCTCTTTCTCCGCTTCAGCCCGGCAGGCAAACGCCGTTTTCTGCAGATGGGAAAGCCGTGCTTCTTTGTCGTTTTGCAGAATCCGCTCTGCATCCGCATGAGAAAACCGTCCGCAGGAAACCGCATAGGACAGTGATTTTTCCTCAATCCAGCGGGAAAGCAGCATATCTTCGCTGCTTGAAAAAATCTCCGCACTTCCTGCCTGCAGAAGCACTAACATGCGGTCTGCATCCTCAAAAACCAGGGACGTTGTCTCTTCTCCGTAAGATATCGTATTGGTCTTCGGAGAGAAAACCACCCGGACGGTTTTCATCAGAGTGCCGGCACTGTCAAACACTACCGCAAGAGACATAGATACATACTCTTTGTTTGGAGAGCTATTAATTGGTACGGATACCATTTCGAAAATGCTTTTATCTTCTATGCCAAATACGAATTATCAGACGATCATATGACTGATTCTGCCGAAAATACCGGGGATGTTTTTAGTCCGAAGAATATCCCGATTGAACCTCTCATTTCCTCCGAGGAACTGGCGAAACTCAGAAAAACCAACATTTCGCTGGAAAACCGGAATTATGAACTCCGCGAGACGGTTCGCCAGCTCAGGCTTCAGATGGTATCTGTCGAGTCTGAACGCGATCAGTTCCGCCGGGAGGCTCGGAAATATAAGAATGAAATCCAGCAGATGAAAACCCCTCCGCTGGTTATGGGTTCTGTTGAGATGCTGCTCGATGACGGGCGTGTTGTGGTCCGCAGCACGACCGGCCCGCAGTTCTTATCCAACGTTGCCGAGAATGTTGACCGGAGTCTGGTGATTCCGGGAGCTCAGTGTGCTTTGCATCCGCAGTCATTTGTCCTGCTGGAAGTTCTTCCAAGGAAGTACGATGCTGCTGTCTCCACTATGGAGGTCGAAGAAGCTCCGGATGTCGTCTACTCTGACATTGGCGGCCTTAAGACGCAGATAAATCTGCTCCGTGAAGCAATCGAACTGCCGATTTTAAAGCCTCAGCTCTTTGAGAAAACCGGAATTGAACCGCCGAAGGGTGTTCTCCTCTATGGTCCTCCGGGAACCGGCAAGACGCTTCTGGCAAAGGCAGCCGCTCATGAAACGCAGGCGGTCTTTATCCGCGTTGTGGCATCAGAACTTGTTCAGAAGTATATTGGTGAGGGTGCCCGCCTTGTCCGCGAGCTCTTCTCTCTTGCCCGCGAGAGAGCGCCTGCAATTATCTTCATTGACGAGATTGATGCTATCGGTTCTTCCCGCTCTGTCGATGCCTACTCTGCCGGTGACCATGAGGTAAGCCGTACGCTGATGCAGCTTTTAGCAGAGCTTGACGGGTTCAATGCCCGCGGCAATGTGAAAATTATTGCTGCAACAAACCGTCTTGATGTGCTTGACAAAGCACTGCTCCGTCCGGGACGCTTTGACAGAATTATTGAGTTCCCGCTTCCGACAAAGGAAGAGCGGAAGACAATTCTCTCCATCCACACGAAGAAGATGCATCTGGCAAAGGATGTTGACCTTGGTCTTCTGGCAGAAGAGACCGAAGGATTCAACGGTGCTGAGTTGATGGCAGTAACGGTTGAGGCAGGTATGCAGGCTATCCGTCACAACCGCAGTACGGTGCGGGCAAAGGATTTCACTGAGGCATTATCTGCAGTAAAACGCGGAAGAGAGCAGCCAGAAGCAAGAGAGCTTCCGCCTGGAATGTATCTCTAAAAAATTATCCGGAGATTTCTCTCCGTTCTTTTTTCGACATCACCCATTCGGCAATGTACGGGTATGCAATTCCAAAGAAGAGCATTACAACTCCAACCCACTGAAGAGGCGACACTGCTTCTGCGAGGATTATCACGGAACAGATAATTCCTGCCGGAAGTTCTGATGAGCTGAGAATCGTTGCAGCTCCTGTTGATATTTTCGGGGTTCCAATCGCGAAGAAGAATGACGGAATCGCACATCCTAAGATTCCAATAAGTATTCCGTACTTCCAGATTCCCTCCTCCAAAACTCCTGAGACAAAGTATGCAGGGGATAGGATGCAGATCAGGAACACCAGTGCGAATGAGAGAATCACAAAGCTTCTTGTAATCGGGTGGACGTTTACCTCAACTTTTCCAAGGAGGAAGATGTATATCGCATAGAAGAATGCAGAGCCAAGTCCAAGAAGAACTCCTGCCGGATCAAGGTGTTCTGCTCCAGCTCCGACGCCTGCTGCGAGCAGTGTTCCGGCCGTTAGAATCACCAGAGATGTCATAATTGATATCTTTGGAAGCTTTCTTGTGTAGATTGCTTCAATTACGATATCCATCCAGGTGTATTGGAACAAGAGAATCACTGCTATGTGTGCGGGTACGGTCTGCAAAGCAAATATGTAGCATGTGCTGACCAGGGCAAGACTTACTCCGACTGCAGCAATTCCTGCGATATTTTTCCATTTTGGAAGATGCGGTGCGGATTGTTTTTTGCGTGCTGCCGATGAGATACATAATCCTCCGGCAAGTACTGCCATCAGTATCCAGCCGAAGAAGTATTGGCTCATTACCACATCTTTTGCGGCAAATCCTGCTTCGTATGCCATTTTGATGACGGAAGAGGAGGGTCCGAAACTGCATCCGCCAAGAAATACCAGAAGCGGAAACAGTATGTGATATGGTTTCATTTGTTATTCTAGTGTCGGATTTTGACTACGAATAATGTTTTCATTCGCGAACATTTTCGTCCCGGTGTCCAAAATCTCAAAATTTATGTAAATCATTATGTGGTTTATTTCAAAGACAAAATACGATGCTCAGAGGTATTTCGAGTAATTCTCATCCGCGCGCTGCGACTTTTGACGTGTTGTGTGACTATAAATACTCTTCGTATGGGGTTTGTTTGTTTGCCGTATGGAATTTCTTTAAATAGTTCGATATCTTACCTAAAGTAAACACAAAACCTACGTGATGAAATATGACCGATACCAAAAAAATCTCATTAACCGTTCAGCATGCATACAGCAATGAAAGCGGCTATGCATTCTTTTCTCCTGACGACCGGGGAAAACTCGGAATCTCGGCAGGGGACT
>SUTD01000033.1 GCA_015063085.1 Methanocorpusculum parvum | reverse complement strand
GTAGTACCGTCAAACGGCACACCGAACAGTACGTAATCAGCTGAGCTGTACTCTGCATCAGCATCAGCAAAAAGAGTTGTGGAAAAAGACTGCATACCTCTGCAGACTTTTTAGAGGTCAAGCTTACGCTTGCCGAGAGACTCAATGTATGGAACTTCCTGAGCCGGCTGGAAGGTTGCAACGATGTCATCATCGACAACAAGTTCAAAGTTGTTGAAGTCTTTCATGTCCATGAAGGTTACAACGTTTCCTGCGATAGTCAGGATCTGTCCGGTCTTTCTCTCAACAATCGGTGCGTAGACAGTTGCAGAGGTCGGGTTGACGATAGAACGCTTCTGTCCGTCGAAGATACCGACAACGTCAAGTCTTGCCTTTGCTGCTCCATGCTTTCCCGGCTTGGAGATGGAGATGCTCATAATTTTGCACGGCTCGTCGTCAACAACAACGTAACGGCCTTCTTTCAGTTTTCCAACTTCAGTCTGTTCCTTCATTGTAAATCTAACATAATTATGTGTGGTAATTCCTTATGAGTGTTACGACTATTCACCGCCAGAGAGAGGGCAAGCATTCAAAAACCTATCCCTCCTATCATATAGTATGATTAGTCCGGATAGATTCTTCCGGGTATGTGATTCCGTTGCCGGAAGGATTGTAAAAGCCCTGGCTCCGGTAGTTGGAACACCCTACGGGGCTGAGGAGATTTGTATCGGAGCAGACAATACGCCAACCGAACGCCTCGATAAAATCGCAGAAGACATAGTGCTCGAAGCCTTCCGCGAGAACAAAGTCTGTGCCCGCCTGCTCTCCGAAGAAGCCGGCATGGTAGATATCGGCGGTGACGAGGGCATTGCCTATCTCGATCCAGTTGACGGTTCGTTTAACGCAAGCGTTGGAATCCCGTTCTATGCGCTATCTGTCGGTCTCTCTGACGGAGAGCGGATGATTGCAGGGTATGTTCGAAACCTTGCAACCGGCGAGACGTTTACCGCAGTCCTTGGCGAAGGCGCATACTTGGACGGATGCCCGATTCACCCGTCGGAGAAGTCATCCTTTGCAACATCTGCAATGAGTGTCTATGCACGCCCGCCTGATATGCAGGCGCTTCTTGCAAACGGATACACATCCAGAAGAATCCGAAAGCTTGGGGCATCGGCTCTTGAGCTCTGTTATGTTGCCTGCGGAAGGCTTGAGGCATTCCTTGACCTTCGCGGAACGCTTCGCATCACAGATGCGGCAGCAGCAATTCTCATCCTCGAAGAAGCAGGAGGAATTGTCTCGCTTCCGACCGGAGGGCTCTGTGACTTCCCGGATGACGTCTGTACCGGACGCTGTCTGCTTGGCGCAAACAAGGCAATACATGGAGAAATATCCCGTCTCATGAGGTTATTATGAAAATCTGCATTGTATCCAAAATCGATTCAAGAGAGCCGTTAGAGCTTGCCCAGTCGCTTGGCTGGGCACTCTCGGATAAGGGCTATGAGATTGTTTATGAGGAGTCTGTTGCAGCCGAGCTTGGATATGAGGGGGTGTCTTTGAAAAATCTCGATGCCGATATGCTTCTTGTCTTAGGCGGAGACGGCAGCGTGCTTCGTGCGGTTCGAATGATGGACACCCAGATTCCCATCCTTGGCATCAATCAGGGACATGTGGGATTCCTAACTGACCTCGAAAAGGAAAATATCGAATCCGATCTTCAGGCAATCCTCGAGACCTCGAAGATTGAATGCCGCATGCGGCTTTCCATTGAGTGCAACGGAAGAGACTGCGGTTCGGCATTAAATGAGGCGGTAATTGTTACCGCTCGTCCTGCAAAGATTCTGGACTTTACCGTCTCTGTAAATGGAAAAGTCATCGATTCATTCCGCTCTGACGGGTTAATTATCAGCACGCCGACCGGCTCTACTGCATATGCAATGAGTGCGGGAGGTCCAATTGTTGATCCGGCGCTTGAAGCCATGCTTCTTGTTCCCATGTCTCCGTACATGCTCTCCTCGCGTCCGTATCTCTTAAACTCGGCGTCAGAGGTAACCGTTTCTCTTTCCTCAGACAAGACAGCGCTTCTTGTCCTTGACGGTCAGGATCAGTATGAGATTGGAAAGAACGCCGAAATTATCATCCGGAAGGCTGAAGAGCCTGCAAGGTTCGTTGATGCCGGACGCACCTTCTTTGAGAAGGTCGAGCAGAAACTCCGACAGCACTAAAATCCCAAACGTTCAATATAGATATACGAATGGGATTCTTTGACCGGTTTAAAAAAGAGAAGAAGGATGAGAAGTCTCTTCCTTCTTCGGTTGATTCTGCGATGTGGTTCTCCAACGCAACCGCTCACTTACGTCACGGGCAGTATGATGCAGCCCTTCACTGTTTTGATAAAGCAATAGAAGCAGACCCGCAAAATCCGGCTGCCTGGCATGAGAAAGGCCGTATATTGGCTATGATGAAAAGCGAGGAGAAGTCTCTTGCAGCGTATGACAAGGCAATCTCTCTTCGCCCGGAGGTAGGAGTTTATTATCACAACAAAGGAGATGCGCTTGTGTCCTTTGAGCGCTTCGCTGAGGCTGACGAGTGCTTTAGAAAGGCTCTCGAGCTGAACCCGGGAGATGTGGTATTTAGGACAAGCCACGCAAAGATGCTTGCAAGAGAGGGTAAGTTCCGCGAGGCTGATGAAATTATGGATGCCATCTGCAGGGAAGAGCCGCACGGTCCGGAACACTGGTTTACCCGGGCAGAGTTTCTTTCTGCTGCTGGAAAACATGAGGCTGCATTGAAATACTATTATGTGGTTCGCGAGCTCTCGCCCGGACACTCGGTCTCGCACTTCAACTGCGGAAACATTCTCTCAAAGCTTGGAAAATATGAAGAGGCTATTGAGTGTTATAACAAGGCTCTGAAATACGAAAAGACCATGACCGGTGCTATGAACAACAAAGGTCTTGCATTAAGCTGTCTTGGAGACCACAAAGAAGCATACGACTGCTTCCGCCGTGTCTTAATCGCTCAGCCGAACAATCCCGATGCACTGTTCAACAAAGGTTATGAACTTGCAAAACTCGAGCGCTTTGAGGAAGCTGTTCAGGCATTCGATGCCTGTCTGTCCGTTGCCACAGACCGGGATTTAATCGAGCGTGCACGGGCAGAGAAGGCATCTGCTCTGCAGAACTGCACACAATAATTTTCTTTTTTTATCTTTGGATAGATTGTATCCGAAGCGTACGCTGCCGTACTCTGGAAATCGAAAAAAAAGATGTGAATTAGTTAGTTAATGTTGTCGATATTGTAACCTCTGCTGGTCAGAAGTTCTTTGACTCTGTCGCGGTGGTTTCCCTGGAGTTCGATAGAGTTCTCCTTCACTGTTCCTCCGCATGCAAGTCTTCCTTTGAGGAACTTCGATAAATCCTCTAAGTCAATCTCATAAGGGTCAAGACCGTCTACAACAGTTACTTCCTTGCCGTAGCGTCTCTTGCTGACTTTCACACTGATTCGCTGCTGCTCCTTTGCGACTTCTTCGCAGATACAGAGCTCTTTTGGTAAACCACATTTCGGGCAGATGCCGCTGTTCATTGCACTACATACGTTGGACGCCTGCAGATAAATAGGTGTGGTTATAATTCCTGCATTCAGCCGTGATAATTATAAAAATAGTTTGTCAGTTTCTCTTCCTTTGCGGCACTGTCCCGTTCCTCTTTTGTAAGGTTTGGCGTCTGCTGTGCCGGGCAGAAGGAACAGAGAGCATCGTCGATATCCATCCAGGCATCCTTTACCGGGCAGTAATACACGCCGTCGAAAACTTCAACCGCCCCGCCTCCGGGAAACGGCATGCCGGTTGGATGCGGCGGCTCGTTTTCGATGAAGACTGAATATGCTGCAATCAGATATTTGAGTGAGCGCAGTCTGTCTCCGGCTGTTCCTTTGGTGCACTCACGTTTTGCGGATGCTGCAAATCGGTGCAAAGCATGTGAGACCTTCATCTTCGCATGAACGCTTTCGAGGGTTTTTGTCATCAGACGGTTGTATCCGTCAGTAATCTGAATCCGTGCATAGCGGGAAAGCTCAGCCTTGTACTCTGCCGGCAGGTCTTTTATCTTTGCGTCATAGTTTATCATCATGAGATTCAGGTCATCCGGAGTGAAGCGTGCTGCCTCCTCTTTTAAGAATGCCAGAAGGTCACCTTTCGTTCTCCGTCTTCCAAGGCGTGCCCAGTCAACCGTGTGACTTTTCTCGAAACGGTTCCAGAATCTCATGACTTACGTACCATATAGTTGGAGTGCGTGATATTAGCAGTTTTGCATCCCATACATACCAACCTTGATACATACCAAACGCAAATAGTTATCTACGTATTGGGTATGACAGCAGAGATTCTTGTAAGCATTGGAATGGCATTTCTCTGGGCATTCTGGATTATGATTCCGGCCTACATTCCAAACCCTGCCGCAGCTTTAGTCGGCGGCGGTACTCCTATTGATTTTGGAAAATGTGCCAAAGACGGCAACCGTCTTTTCGGTGACGGAAAAACCTGGCGTGGACTCATTGGCGGCATCTTCATCGGCATCATCTTTGGAGCCGCACAGATGTATCTTGCATCCTATTTCCACTGGGACTTCCTCCCGCAGCACACCTGGGTTACTGTCATCTCCCTTGCGACCGGAGCGCTCTTAGGAGACCTCACAAAGAGTTACTTCAAGCGCCGTCTTGGAAAAGACCGCGGGGCAAAATGGCCGCTTGCGGACATGTATGATATGGTGATAGGATCTCTCGTTCTCATGGTAATTGCGCTTGCAATAACCGGAGGACTTGGATGGTTTGACCAGTTTGAAACACTCGTATTCGGTGTTCTCGTCTTTATCGCCATCATGATTATCTCCCCGGTTCTTCATCGCGGAGCGAATATTATCGGCTATATGCTTGGATTAAAGGACAGACCATGGTAAACAGAATCTTAGATTTATTAATTCAGTACAAAGCAGTTGAATTCGGAGACTTCACTCTTGCATCCGGTGCGAAGAGCAAGTACTATGTTGATGTAAAGACTGCTATCATGCAGCCGGAACTGCTCTCTGAAATCGCTGCAGAAGTCGCTGCAAAGTATGACTTCGATGTTGTCGCAGGAGTTGCCGTAGGCGGAGTTCCGCTCGCAACCGCAGTCTCTCTTGCCGCAAAGAAGCCGTGTGCAGTTATCCGCGCGCAGGCAAAGGATCACGGAAAGTCCCAGATGGTAATCGGAACCGTCAAAGACAAGCGTGTTCTCTTGATTGAGGATGTCACAACATCCGGCGGATCTTCCAAGTACGGTGTTGATGAGCTGAAAAAGGAAGGAGCAATCGTTGAATCGGTCGTAACGGTTGTTGACCGCGAGGGCGGAGCAGCAGACCTTCTCGGAAAAGAAGGCGTCACTCTTCACCCGCTTGTCAGAGCATCCGAACTCCTCAACTAACTTTTTTTGAGATATTATTATCTCGTCTCATGACCTATCATATAGGACTATGCATAAGGAAGAATTATTAGAGCTCCATCAGATATTTTACGATATCAAAGAATACTA
>SUTD01000002.1 GCA_015063085.1 Methanocorpusculum parvum | reverse complement strand
TCAACGACTGCTTTAACGTTAATACCAAGTGGACCCAGTGCTGGACCGAGTGGCGGTCCGGCAGTTGCTCTGCCTCCAGGTACTAAGACCTCGACAGTTTCTGCCATTGTGTATCACCGTATGCTGTTGCAGACTTACGTCTGCTCACATTGGTCAATATAGGTCGACGTCTGAGAACATAAAGGTAATGTCTGTTTGAAGGGTTGTGACCCCCGAAATTCCATCCTGAAAGACATCGCATGTGCCTTCGCGCAGGAGATAATTCTGATTAGTGATGACCTCTGTATTTTTGTTCAATACAGACATAAACTGCGATAAGGGCGATGCATTCGAAAACAACGCCGAAAATGCTGATTAATACAAGCGGTGAGTTCTGTCCTGAAAGAAGAGGAAGGCCTGTCAGGATGAATACGGCTCCGCATACAGTCCAGAGAGTTCCAACCGCGCGGTTGTATGCGCGGACATCTGTTACCTTTGGCGGCTCTTTGATGTTTGCGTAAAAGCCGACTGGCTTTTTTGAAACAAAAGCAGAGATGCCTAACGCAAAAAAGATGCAGCCGCAAAGTGCCCAGACAATATATGCGAGCATAAAAAAATGAAGGAGATTTACTCCTGGTTTCTGTCAATTACGCGGACATTGTCTCCGCGGACGGTGATTGGGATTGGGACGATGGACTCATAGAGTTCAACAGTGATTTCTTCCTTGGTGTGGTCAACGCGCTTGACAACTGCCTTTTCACCCTTGAACGGTCCTGCGATAAGCTCAACGATTGTTCCCTCGTCAATTCCGGAAACGACCGGCTTCGGGACAAGGAAGTGCTTAATCTCTTCCATCGAGGTCTCGCTCTTCAGTACAACCCTTGCGTGTGCGATTGACTCGACAAGCTCCTCAATTCTTGCGTGCTCTTCAGGACTCTCAACAAACACGTATCCCTTGATATCTTCCGGGACGATGACGGAGGTTACTACAACATCCGTCATCTCGTTTTCGATAGCCTCGCGGATGTTGTCAGCAACGGTTCTCTCGTGCTTGTTGGTCGTCTTGATGATATAGTAATGGTTTCCAAACTCTGAGGCGGTCATTTTTCAGTTACGGGAGGAGGTATTCGAACAGCAGGTAGATGAGGAAGCCGAGAACGCCGATTAAGGCAATTCCAAGGGCTGAAACTGCTGAGATTTTCCAGAACTCGCTCTTGGTCGGAGTGCGTGCAAGCTTTAAGACACGGATGTATTTTCTGAAGAACTCGGATACACTTTCCTTGGTGATTTCCGGCTTCTTGATTTTCGGAGCTTCCTTTTTCTCCTCTGCTCCCTTCTTTGGTTTTGTGTTATTAGATTTTACTGCCATGTAATATCCCTCATCTCAGGAAATCGATCTCGAACTTGGAGCGGTGAACCTGAGTTGACTGTGATGCCGTATATGTTTGTTCTTGCTTGCCATAAATCTGTGGGGACTGCACTCCGGTAACAATGATCATGGTGCGCATTCTGCCTTCCATTTCCGGATCGATCTGGACACCCCAGATAATGCGTGCTGCCGGGTCGATTCTCTGGTAAACTTCCTGCACGACACCTTCTGCTTCAGACATGGTCATGTCCGGTCCGCCGATGACGTTGATTAAGGCAGCAGTAGCTCCGGTGATGTCAACATCAAGTAACGGAGAGCGCAGTGCCTTCTTGATGGAATCGCTTGCTTTGTCCTCGGAATCGGATTCGCCGACACCAATCATGGCAATGCCTCCCTGCTCCATGACGGTTCTGACATCGGCAAAGTCGAGGTTGACAAGTCCTGGAAGAGTGATAAGCTCAGTGATTCCTTTTACCGCACGCATTAAGACTTCATCGGAAACCTTGAATGCCTGTGCAAGCGGGAGACGCGGTACGACTTCTAAGATTCTGTCGTTTGGAATAACGATAACCGTGTCTGCTACCTCGCGCAGACGCTCGAGACCGATTTCTGCGTTCTCCATACGGGTTGCGCTTTCGCTGGTGAACGGGAGAGTAACGATTGCGATAGTTAATGCGCCGATTTCCTTTGCGACTTTGGCAACAATCGGGGCAGATCCGGTTCCGGTTCCTCCACCAAGGCCGGCGGTGACGAAAACCATGTTGCTTCCGGATAATACCTGTCTGATCTGGTCTTCGGACTCGATTGCTGCCTCTTCTCCGCGCTGCGGAATAGCTCCTGCTCCAAGACCTTTGGTGGTCTGGCGTCCGATTAAGATACGCTTTCCAACTCTGCCGCGCAGGGTGGATAAGTGCTGTGCATCAGTGTTTAATGCGTAGATGTCTGCACCTTCGACTCCTTCCTGATAAATACGGGCAACGGTGTTGGATCCTCCTCCGCCGCATCCGATGACGGTAATCTTGGTCTTTAATGCGTTTAAGATTTCATCGAACTCATCGTCATCGTCAGTCGGAGTGACAGACTGCGGTGCTGCGTATTTGTACTGGCTGGATAAGTCGACTTCCGGCTGCTTCTCTTCCGGAATGGAAAAGAGCGGCTTCTGTTCTTCGACGACCGGCTTTCTAACCTGTACTTCCGGCCATGGGCGCGGAGTCGGCTTCTCTTCCGGCTCGTATGCCGGTACGGTCTCTTTCTTCTCTAAACCAAGCTCCATTTCAGATTCTGCATCGTAGATTGCTGAAATCGAAGAGTTGTCGCGAACGACATCTTCAAACCGCTTGCGTGAAAGTGCTTCTTCAACAATTGATCTCATGAGTTAATTCTCCAATCCCGGGATTCTGATAGATGTCTGTGTGACCTTTGTCACCTCGTCCGGAGTTACAGTTCTGCCGTCTGGAAGAGTGACCGTCTCTCCTTTGCTTAATTTGCCGAAGAGAGGGCCTGACGGGATGCCTAACGTGCGCGCGAGTCGGGCATCAAACTGCCGGCGGGAGATGGTTATGATATCTCCATCTATCACACAATCCTGTGTACGTGTTATTTGTTGGACGGATAAAGCTATTAATCCACCTGATACACTTCGATGATTTTTCGCATCTGTTAAAAAGACCGGCATGAGTTTTCCGCTCCCGCCGGTTATGTGGAAGATGCCCTCTGTCTCATCCAGATAGTCCATGAGGGGCGCGTCATCTTTTCCAAATGCGGCAGAAAAGAAATCTTCGGGGAGGATGATTGCTGCAGGCTCTCCTTCGGGGATGTTTCCGTGCGGGAATAATTTCAGTTCTTTTCCGATTTTATTCGCTTCTGCAGAGTATTTCATCCACGTCCCGTAGGACATGTGATTGAGTTTTATTAAATCCCCTTCGGTGATTTCAGGGATTCCAAGCTCCTCCAGAACACCGGTAATATTTGCAATCTCAGGCTTGGAAAGTGCCTTCCTATCCACATGCGCGGCGACTGCTCCTCCAGATTTGTCCCTCATCTGAGCCACCATCTCGGATTTGACTGAACCCACGTCGCGCGTATGCATCATATGTCCAAGCGCGCCTTTCGTCTCCTGACCGATTACACTCTGGCGGACGGCATAATGTGTTCCGCCGAATCCGATAATCGGGATAGCATCGTCTGCCGGTTTCGCATAAAGGACGCTTTTTGCAGCGGCTGTGTATGCCTTCTCGTCATTCCATTCCTTTTCCGTGCTTCCAACCTCCACAAAGAATGTCGGCGCCGGGAAGTCTGTTGGTCCATGGTGCGTGATTTCGTAGGATACGCGGTATCCTTCCGGAACAAACTTTGCGTGATTCTGCAGGACTGCTTTCATCCATGCAGGGGAGGTCTTTCCCAGCTCGAAGTCGTTTCCGCCAAGCAGGCCTTCGCCGAAATTTCCCGGCGGATGGACGGTTAAAACGGGAACCGGATTTACACTTGAATGCCGTGATACAACAATTATCAAATCCGCATCCGGGTTTAAGACTGAACGGTCGGTATGGACAATCCGCTCATCTGTCGTATGGAAGGTAACTTCGTTTCCGTCAAAGAGCGGGAATGCTTCTTTTCCCTGCTCATCAATGAGTTTGTCGATAGCGCGGCGGATATTTCTTCCTGCCGGATCGATTTCCGAGTTGAGAATATCAATAATCATAGGTTAGATGTATCCAATGCCGGTGATTGCAGTGATAATCCAGAGAATTACAAAAATGACCGGCATATGAACAATGTAGATAAAAAGCGTAACTGCTCCGTTTCCAAGCTTTGCCATTGTCTGCAGAATCTTTCCCGGAGTGTACTTCAGCGTAAAACCGCGGATGCCGTTTGGATAGAAAACATTTCCAAGACCGACTCCCAGGAGCAGAACTCCTGTCCAGGGGAAGAGCGGGAAGTAATCAGGGGTGTGCTGCAGAAACTCTGCGCTGTGGATTCCAAGCGGGAAAAGCCACTCGGGAGAGGTGAAGTTTGGAATAAAGAAAATTCCAACGGCCATGATTGCCAGGCCGAATAAAAGATTCCATTTCTTAAACCGCAGGAGAGGTATGGCAATCAGCATCGAGATGCTGAGCATATGGAGAAAACCAAAGATAATACACTCGTTTGTCCCAAGGAATACCTGATAGGCAATCCAGGTGGCAACGGTGATAAGCATCGCGATACCGAGCAGGAGCAGTGAACGGTTAACCAGAGTAACATAGTAATCTCTGTCGGTGAGACCTTTCTTCTGCATCCGTTCATGCCGCAGAATCATCGAAATGCCTGCTAAGATGATGAAAATGGCTGTTCCGAATACATAACTGTTATAGTATTTCAGGAATGTCTCCGTCTCTTCGATTACGTGAAACATCACAAGAGCCGCAAGCGTATGGAAGAAAATCATTCCCAGAATCGCAATGCCTCTGATTGCGTCAATCTCCCAGTAACGCTCACCGGAAGATTGCTGTAAAACAGCAGGAACATCCGGCACTGCAGCTGCCGCATCATCCATTATTCCTTCTCTATTGGCTGTGTCTGATTATCAAGTTTCGGTGAAACTGCAACCTTATCAACTCGCATAACCAATATGTATACAGGTTATCTCCGGCATTGTTTGATGAGAGTCAATGCCGAAGGATATGTGGAAATTTAGATACTCGAACTATGTCCCGCGCGATTCGCATCAAATCAGTATCCGTTGGAGGAAACAATCCTCCGCGGATTTTAGGCGTCTTAAATATCAGTCCAGAGTCATTTTTCACAGACTCGTTTACTCCCTGCAGTCAGGTTTTCCGACGCGCAGAAGAGATGAGACGAGCCGGTGCTGATATCATTGACCTTGGTGCGAGAAGTACAGCACTTAATGCCCCGCCGCTTTCCGCATCAGAAGAAAAGGAGCGGGTTGTCTCCGCGCTTCGCGATCTGGAAGGATGCGGGCTGCCGATCTCTCTTGACACATGCCGCGCAGAAGTTCTAACAGCAGCTCTTCACTACGACATCTCGCTTGTCAATGACATCAGCGGCCTTTCTGACGAAGTTTATGCAAAAGCAGTTGCAGACTCAGGTCTTCCGGCAATTCTTATGGCATCAGATGTGCTTCCGGGAGATCCGCTGAACTTTGCAGAAACCAATGCCGCACTATCTTTTGTACTTTCACGCGCGGAAAAATACGGTATCGAAGATATCATTTTAGATCCCGGTATTGGAAAATGGACTAAAGAGCGGACGTCAGATGCAGATTGGGAGTTATGCCGGAGGTTTTCCGAGCTGAAATCCTATAATCTGCCTCTTTTAGCTGCAGTGTCGCGCAAGAGTTTTATTGGAGAGTGTCTGGACAAACCTCCGCACGAGAGAATTTTCGGATCCCTTGCCGTTTTCTATCACTTAATGGAATCAGGAGCAGACCTTCTGCGTGTTCATGATGTGGGAGCTGCCGCTGATTTTGTCAAAATATTCACCCGCCTGAATGGCGAGGATTAAACAATTAGACTGCATATAGAAATACTATGTCAGTCCCGCATTCTTTTTCAGTCTTTGGACTATCCACTCCGCTCATCAATATCGGCGATGATATTGTGTCAATCACAGCAGAAGCTGCAAAAACTGCGGCAGGCGGTTTTTTCGACAACGATATTTTAGTGATTGCCGAGTCTCCGCTTGCAACCGCGGAAGGCCGAATCATTCGATTATCCGATGTGGTTCCAACAGCTGCAGCAGAAAAGCTTGCAAAAGAATACTCAATAGATGTGCGGCTCGCTGAAATTGTTCTTCGGGAATCTGATGAGATTGTCGGAGGGGTGCCCGGATATCTTCTTGCAAGACGCGGAAATCTTTTCCTTCCAAATGCCGGAATTGATGAATCGAATGCTCCGGACGGAATGGTAACTCTTCTCCCGGAAAATCCTGATGCGAGCGCCAAAAGAATCCGTGATGAAATCCAAAAGCGTTTTGGAAAAGATGTGGCTGTCCTTGTTGTGGATTCCAGAACCCATGCGATGCGTCTTGGAGTGTCAGGAGTTGCCATCGGTGTCGCAGGCCTTCGTCCGATTACTGATGAACGCGGGAAAAAAGATTTGTTCGGACATGAACTTCAGGTAACCCGCCGTGCAGTGGCAGACGGGCTCGCATCCACAGCAGAGCTTTTGATGGGAGAAGCTGATGAGTGTACGCCTGCTGTTCTTATTCGCGGATATCAGTATCAGAAAGTGGAGCAGGAAGAGATTGCCTCAATCGCGCCGGAAGAGGATTTATTCCTTGGAATGATGCGAAAGTAATTCCCCCTCTTCTTTTCTACAGCGCTTTTATCAATGCTTCAACATCTTCTTCTGTAGTGCCCCAGCTTATTACCAGTCTGATTACTGAATGATTTTCATCGTACGGACACCACGTATAGAAGAAGAAATCCTTTTCGAGTTCTGCAATCTTTTCGTTATCCATGATGACGAATACCTGATTTGTCTGATGCGGCACCCAGAATTCATAGCCTGCCTCTTCAATGCCTTTTGCCAGTTTAACTGCCAGCTCATTTTCATACCTGCTCAGTTCAAAGTACAGGGAATCGTCGCCGCCTTCAAACAAAGCCTTCAGCTGTACGGAGATCAGCCTTCCTTTTGCAAGCATTGCACCCTGACGCTTAATCATGTAACGGAAGCGGTCGTCAAATTTCTCCGGATGAACAAGAACCAGTGCTTCTCCAAAGAGTGCCCCAATCTTTGTTCCGCCAATATAGAATGCATCACACAAGTCTGCGATTTCACCAATGGTGATGTCATTGGAAGGCCAGGTAAGAGCAGTGCCAAGTCTTGCCCCGTCAATGTAGAATGTCAGATTGTGTTTTCTGCAGCAGACGCTTAGTGCAGTCAGTTCCGCTCTGGTATATACTCCGCCGTTTTCTGTCGGCTGCGTGATATACACCATTTTCGGGATTGACGTGTGTTCATCTTCATGATGCATCAGTGCCGTTTCGATGTCTTCCGGACGGAGTTTGCCGTCTTTTGTCGGCATTGCAAACTGACGATGTCCTGTTGATTCGACTGAACCGGTTTCATGTACGTAGATATGTCCCGTTGCCGGAGTGATAACTCCTTCATACGGTCTCAGTCCTGCAGAAATTGTTGTTGTATTGCATGGTGTGCCACCGACAAAGTAATGCACGTCTGCATTCGGCTTTCCAATCCAGTCACGAATCAGTTCTGTGCATTCATCACTGAAGCGGTCCAAGCAGTATCCGTCGGTATGCTCTAAATTTGTCTCCATCAGCGCCTGCATGACTTTCGGGTGAGCTCCAAGACTGTAGTCACTTCTAAAGGAAATCATATTGTTATCACCTCAATTACGAACAGTTCTCCTTTGCCCACTTCTTTGCCGCCTCATATGCGCTGTCCCCGGAGAATGCGGCAAGCATTTTTTCTCCGTCGAACACTCCGATAAGAAACATTTTCCGCTCTCTGTCGTATCCGAACACAAGTTCTGCGAGTTCAACCTTCTCGATTACAATTCCGCGAAGGAGCATTGTTGACGGCTGAAGGAGAAGCAGATCGCTGATGTCAATGTTCGGCTCATAGCCAAACGCGTACATAAATGCCTGAAGTGCATTGGTCAGATTCGATGTGCAAAGAGCATCTCCTGTCTCTTTTGGAAGCTCGCGCATCAGCTCCGCTAAACGGAGGTCATCATCTTCAGACTGTTCGTAGAGTTCATCTGCGAGGGCTGAGAGTTCAAATTCAGGCGTGAGAGGCATTTAACAGAAGTATTTGCCGTTCATGCGTATAACCTCTCTCTTCAGCCCTCTGTTTTACAACAGCACTGTCGATTGATTCATTATCTCTCAGACGCATAACTGTTTACGCATGAGAGATGAAGACATAGACTGGAAAATTTACCACCTCATCCCGGATGAAGGAAGAGCCATATCTGAACTTGCAGAGCAGAGTTGCCTGGATGAGGAAACTGTCCGTGCTTCACTTTCCCGACTCGAAAAATCCCGCCTTGTAATGGTTAGAGGAGAAATCGCCTGCCCCTTATCCATTACTGACTTCATGTTCGCAAGCCAGATTGCAAACGCCCCGGCAGAGGATGACTGCGGAATCTACATTGAAAACGGCGTAATCAAAGTGAGAAAATGAACCTTACACCAAAATCCTATATCTTAAGAATCGGACACCGTCCGGAAAGAGACCAGAGAGTTACAACCCACGTCGGATTAAGCACCAGAGCTCTTGGAGCATCCGGTATGTATCTCGCAGCAGACGATGCAAAAGTTGCAGACAGCATTGCAGACGTTGCAAAGCGCTTTGGCGGAGACTACTTCTGCGAAAACGATGTCAAGTGGAAGTCCTGCATTAACAACTTCAAGAGAGAAGGCGGAAAAGTAGTTCACTTAACCATGTACGGCCTTCGCCTGCAGGATGTAATTGCTGACATCAGACAGGAAGAGAAGGTCCTGGTTGTTGTGGGCGCAGAAAAAGTTCCGGGAGACTTATACGAACTTGCTGACTACAACGTTGCTGTTGCAAACCAGCCGCACTCCGAGATTTCCGCTGTCGCTCTCTTCCTCGATCACTTATACGAAGGACGCGAGCTTGAACTCTCCTTCGACAATCCGGAGCTTGAAGTCATCCCGACCAAAGTCGGAAAGCACACCATCAAACACGAGCAGGAACATGAGTAAATCCGTCCTCGTTGCAGGATTTACCACGCGGCATGTTGCCGTGTCTGCTGCAAAGGCAGGATATGATGTCTATGCAGTAGATCACTTCTGCGATGCAGACTTAACTGCTGTTGTTAAAGACCACATGGCCTTTGATGAACTCGATGAGCTGCCGTTTGCAATTGAAGAGATGATGAAACGTCACAACCCGGATTATGTTGTGACAACTTCCGGTGCGGAGCTCTTAGAAGTTCCAAAGCGTCTTGGGACCTCTCCGTCTGCTGCAAAACGCTTCATGGACAAAGGCGAGACGCAGAAGTTCTTTGAGGAGATTGGAATCCCTGTCCCGAAAGAGCTTGAAAAAGGACAGTATCCTGCAATGGCAAAGACTTTGTCCGGCGCTGGAGGATGGCGAAATGCAGTTGTTCGAAATGACGAAGAGTTTGCCGCATGGCATGAGTTTGTACAGTTCGAACCATACATGCTTCAGGAGTTTGTCGAAGGAACTCCTGCTTCGGTCTGCTGTCTTGCATCCGGCGGCCGTGCAGTTGCGCTCTGTACGAACATGCAGATTTTGCGCGGAGGAGATTTCTGCCCGTACGCATTCTCCGGTTCAATGACACCATGCCCGCATCCGATGGCTTCCCGCATGGCAGAAATCGCAGAAAAGATTGCAGCAGAGTCAGGATGTGTCGGTTGTATGGGAATCGACTTTGTCTTAACCGACAGCGAGGCCTACGCAATCGAAATAAATCCGCGCTTCCAGGGGACATTGGAAACTGTTGAGGCAGCACTTGGTTTGAGCATCTTCCAGCTTCATGCAGATGCATGTGCAGGAATTCTCCCGGAGCGTCCGGCAGTGCCGGATGGTTTTGCTGTTCGAAAAATCCTGACCGCACCGGAAGATATGACGGTCAAAAAAGACCTGCTCTCTCTTTCAGATATAATCACAGACATTCCGTATCCGGGGACAACCTTCGAAAAAGGACAGGTTATGTTTTCGGTAATCGGATGCGGAAAGACACCGGAAGATGCTCTTGCTTCACTGGATAAACATATTAGTCTTGCCGTCCAACATATAAATGAATGACCGCAATCAAAGAGGAAGACCTCAGCAACCCGGCAATCTATCAATATCTTTACAAACTTGTCGGCGAAGAGGGAATGGAGCTGATTCGCAAATGTCCTGAAGAGGAACACAGCGATGAGGAAATTGCGGAGATAACAGGGATTAACTTAAACTCCGTCCGCCACACACTCTACAGTTTATACGAACACCGTCTCGCTGAATACCGCAGAATCAAAAATAACGAGACCGGCTGGCTTACGTATCTCTGGGTACTGAAGATGGAAAACATCCCGTCTGTTCTGGAAGATGAGATGAAAACAGTTGTGGAGAAACTCTCTGCCCGTCTTCGCTATGATGAGAATAATGACTTCTACCAGTGCGGAAACTGCGGCCTCATTATGACGTTCAACGATGCAATGACGATGAACTTCTCCTGTCCGCAGTGCGGGGAGATGCTGGTTCATTTCGATGATGAACTTCTGGTGTCTGCACTGAGAAACCGTATTGAAAAGATGAAGGCCGCTCTCGCTGAGGAATGAGAGCAGCCTTATCCAAGATTCTTTTTTCTGCCGGATGTGATGCCGGCGTTGTTGCCCATTGTGAAAAAACGGCCGATATTGCCTCACGTTACCATGGAGAATCTGTTGATTCCAAACTCGTTGAGGAAGGCGCGATGCTTCATGATCTGGGACGAAGTGTGACACACTCCATCCGTCATGCAGGCGAAGGGGCAAAACTTTCCCGGGAGCTTTTGCTCGGCGATGATGTAACAGAAATTATTCGCTGCCACACAGGGGCTGGTCTTTCGGAAGATGACTGTGTTCTCCTTGGTTTGCCACCGGCAGACTGTGTTCCAAAAACACTTGAAGAAAAAATCGTAGCTCACGCGGATAATCTCGCAAAAGGTTCGCGGGAGATTTGTATTGAAGAGCGTATGATGCTGATTGCAGGTCAGTCGAAGCGTTCAAAAAAGAATGTGTGGCGTCTCTCTATGGAGATGGAACTTCTTCGGGAGTAATTCTATCCTCTTCCAAGTTCTTTATGTGCTTCGCCCAACTGGCCTGCGGCAAGCGCTGAGAGGAGGGAGAGTTCGCCTGCCAATACTGCAGCGGCTGCAATTTCTGCAAACTTCTTTGCCTTTCCGTCTCCTGCGCAGTCCATGAGTTTCAGGCATTCGTTCTGACAGGCAACGCCTGTTCCGCCTCCAACCGTTCCGACCTGAAGTGAGGGGAGTGTTACTGAGACATAGATGCCGCCTTCGACTGCTTCGGCAGTTGTAATGCAGTTGCTTCCTTCAACAACGTGTGCGGCGTCCTGTCCGCATGCGAGGAAAAGGGCTGCAATGATATTTGCTGCATGGGCGTTGAATCCAAGCGCTCCGGCTCTTGCAGAGCCTGTCAGATTCTTTCGCATGTTTACTTCGATTAAGAGCTCGGGTCTGGTTTTCAGTACTGTGCGGATGAGTTCATCCGGGAGGAAAACTCCTGCGGAAACAGTTTTGCCGCGCCCTTCGACCGCGTTGATTGCGGCAGGCTTTTTGTCACAGCACATGTTTCCGGATGAGGCAATCAGTCTGAGGCCGGTCGCTGCTTCGATGACTTTTGCAGCGGCTTCTGAGGCGATTGTTGCCATATTCATCCCCATAGCATCGCCGGTTTCGTATGCCATTCTGACATACACACTTGTTCCGGCAGTGTAGGTGCTGATACGGATGAGTTTTCCATGCGAGGTGGTTTTCTCTGCTGCTTCTTTTACTGCTGCAAAGTTCTCTTCAATCCAGCGGATTGATTCTGCGGCATGCGCGATATTTTTTGCCGCAAAGACCGGTGCTCTGGTCATGGCATCCTGGAAAATCCGGACATCAGCGCCTCCGGCTTTTGAGACAGCACTGCATCCGCGGTTGATGGAGGCAACAAGCGCTCCTTCGGTTGTTGCAAGCGGAATCCAGAATGAACCGTTTGCATATTCGCCGTTTACAGAAAGCGGCCCTGCGATGCCAAGCGGAATCTGGATGCAGCCGATCATATTTTCGATGTTTCGGGAAACCACTTTGGTGATTGGAATAGTGTATTTGCCGACTGCTGAAAGATTAGCACCGGTTTTCTCTTCAATATATTCACGCCGGATTTTTACTGCCTCGTCTGCCTCCATATATTTTTCCAGAGCATAGAGTTTCAGTTCTCCGGTACGCAGTTTTTCCTGCGGATTATCCATGAGAAACTATATGCAGGGAGATTGTAAATAGCATTCGCCTTCGCGCAATAATTTATCATGATTCTACATCTAAATCTATCACGATTATACATGATGAGCGCATATCTAATACGGAAGACATGAAGAAGTATTCTCAGATTCTGGAATTGGTGAGAGATGCAAACCCTCTCGTTCATCAGATTACGAACTATGTAACGGTAAACGACTGCGCCAACATGACGATTTGTTTTGGGGCAGCACCTGTTATGTCGCATGCTCCGCAGGATGTTATTGATCTTGACACGGCGGCAAGCGCTCTCGTCCTCAATATCGGAACTTTGGACGAAAACCAGATTGAAGGAATGCTTGCTGCAGGAGAAACCGCTTCGAAACGCGGAATTCCAATCGTTCTTGATCCGGTTGGCGCAGGGGCTACTCCGTACCGTACACAAACTGCCGAGAGGTTTATCGATGAACTGTCCGTTACGGTGGTCAAAGGAAATGCCGGAGAGATTGGTGTCCTTGCCGGTGTTTCTGCAGAGGTTCGCGGAGTGGATTCTGCCGGAATCTCTGGTGATGCAAAGGAGGCAGCACAGCGTCTTGCCCGCGAGTGCGGGGTGACTGTTGTTATGAGCGGAGCAGAGGACATCATTACTGACGGTGTCAGGACGCTTGGTGTTCGAAACGGTGTGCCGCTGATGGGAAGTATTTCCGGCACCGGATGTATGGCAAATGCGTGTGTGGCTGCTGCGTGCTGCGTTGCAGAGACGGTTGATGCCTGTGCTTCTGCGATGGCTGTTCTGGGAATCGCCGGAGAAAAGGCTGCCTGTGCTTCCTCTGGCCCTGGCACATTCAAGCCGGCATTCTTTGATGCAGTCTATGCATTAACTGCCGAACAGTTCGAAGCAGAGGCAAAAATTATTGAATACTGATATGAAGTACGATTTGTATGTGGTAACAGACGAGGGGCTTTCCCGCGGAAAAACTCATGCGGAGATTGCCCGCGAGGCAGTTTCCGGCGGGGCTGATGTGATTCAGCTTCGCGACAAGACTGCTGATTCCGCATCGCTGTATGCGGCAGCGGTCGAGATTGCAGAAATCTGTCGCGGCAAGGCACTGTTTTTTGTCAACGACCGTCTGGATGTTGCGTTGGCTGCAGGGGCTGACGGTGTGCATGTCGGTCAAAGTGATTTGCCGCTTACTGCTGTCCGGAGAATTGTTCCTCCGGGTTTTCTTGTCGGTGTCTCGGTTGGTTCTGTTGAAGAGGCGCTCGAAGCAGAAAGAGACGGAGCGGATTATGTGGCAGTCAGTCCGGTTTTTTCCACTGCATCGAAGAGTGATGCCGGAGCCGGTCATGGACTTGATACTGCCCGTGCTGTCTGTGATGCAGTATCAATTCCGGTTATCGGGATTGGCGGGCTGAACCGCGATACGATTCCGGATGTCATTCGGGCGGGAATTGACGGCATTGCGGTTATCTCTGCGGTCGTCTCTCAGGAAGATATATCCGCTTCTGCGGCAGAATTATCTGCTATAATTGCGGAGGCAAAGAAGAGCATATGAGTGAAGAGGTTATGCAGTGGTGTATTCGCGTCCCGATTCAGGAAGGAGAAGCAATGCGCCGGCAGTTAATTGCGGATGGGACGGCGGACAGGACGCTTCGTCCGCGGGCTGAGGATGGTTTCCTTCTGATTCCAATCTGTGAGAAACGCGAGGGCGCAGTGCAGATGCCGTTTGCGGCAAGCCCGAAGAGGGAGGAGCTTGTGCGTCATGAGCAGGTCGGCGGTCTGGTGATTCTTCAGGATGATGATGATGCAGGAGCAAAAAAGATTCTGGAGAACAGACCGAATGTGCATACTGCCCTTTATGCGACCTCTCCTGTTGAAGGAGAATTCCGGACGCGGACGTTTAAGGTGCTTGCAGGTCAGGATACTACGGAGACGATGTATCATGAGTACGGCAAACGGATGATTGTTGATTTAACTGCTGCATACTTCTCTGCACGCTTATCGAATGAGCGTCAGCGCCTGCTTTCCCAGATGCGTGAGGGGGAAAGGGTTCTTGATATGTTTGCCGGTGTCGGTCCGTTTGCGGTGATGCTTGGGCCGAAGGCCAGCCTGATGGTTGCAAATGATTTAAACCCGTCTGCGGTTTATCTGATGCAGCGAAACCTCCGCTTAAACAAAATACGAACCGTTGCCGCAACGGTCGGGGATGCGATGAATTTGCCGAATATGCTTTCTCCTCTCAAATTTGACCGCATTATTATGAATCTGCCCTTTGCCGCATATGAGTTTCTGGAAGCTGCGGCAAAGCTTGCGGAAGAGCGCTGTACGATTCATCTGTATTCTCTGGTCGAACGCGAGGGCGAGCATAATGACGATATTCTCCGTGCTTTCCCTGAGGCAAAGATTACTGAGAAGTTCATCCGTTCGTATTCGCCGACGAGCTGGCATGCGGTGTATGATATCGAAGTTGGGTTCTGAGTTTGAAGTGTAAAATCTGCGGGACAGGAACCAGAGATGATCTGGAGATAGCAGTAACCGCCGGAGCGGATGCTGTGGGATTTATTGTTGGGACAACTCATACGTCTGAGGATTCTCTTTCTCCTGCAGAGGCAAGAGCGATGATTCGCTCTCTCCCGCCGTTTGTTTCCGGTGTTGTGGTGACACATCTGACGGACGCAGATGATCTGGTTCGTATCGTGGAGGAGACTGGGTGCAGTGTTTTGCAGATTCAGGATTCGGTGCCGGTTGAGACGCTTGTTTTGCTTCGTGAGCAGTTTTCGTATCTGTTTCTCATCAAGGCGGTTCATGTTCTGGATGAGTCAGCTGTCGATACTGCGAAATCGTTTGAACCGTATGCAGATGCCGTTCTTTTAGACAGCAGGACTGCAGACAGGATTGGCGGGACGGGAATTACGCATGACTGGTCGATTTCTGCGAAGGTCGTGGAAGCTGTGTCAAAGCCGGTAATTCTTGCCGGAGGTCTGCGGCCGGAGAATTTAGCTGCAGCGATGTCAGTAGTAAAGCCCTATGCTGTGGATGTGCACTCCGGGGTGAAGAGGGATGGTGTGCGGGATTTTGATCGGACGAGGGATTTTGTGCGGATTGCGCATGGGTTTTGATCTGCAGATATCTTCTTCAATTTCTTTTTTTGTAATCCTGTGCAGTGTATGCAATTTGCTTTTTGATTTATTTGGATAAAACCGCTGATAACGCAGATGCTCCTTTCGGTCTCAGCGATCAGTCCAGTAGTTCGCTAACCTCCATTGCCCATCGCTCTGCTTAGGGAATGTTTCAGAGAGAACTGTTTTAGAAAATAAGAAAAAAGCCTTCGTAAAATTTGGGTGATTTGCACCTCCAAAGGAGATGCAAATCTTTGTCTTCCAATCAGCTTAGAGCCGATTCTTCTGTTTCAGAAGAATTTACTCGCGGCGGAGGAGGAGGACTGCGACTGCTCCAAGACCTGCAAGTGCTGCAAGTGCTCCGAAACCTGGGGTTTCTGGAACGACTGGCTCATCGTCTGCCGGCGGAGTGACTGGTTCGTCATCTGCTGGCGGGGTAACTGGCTCAGATGCTGCAACGATTGCAACAGCTGCAGTGTCGTACTGGATACCGCCAATTTCGACAGTAACAACGTAGTTTCCAAGTTCTAACTTGGAGGTATCGATGGTTGCCTCGAAGGTTCCATCTTCCTTGGAGACTGCCTTTGCAGTGAGGAAGAGTGCTGCGTTCTCGTCACCCTTAACGGTTGCACCGAACTTGCCGGAGAGGACGTTAACAATAACTTCAGTTCCCTCACCAGAGTTGGTGTATCCAGAGATAGTGAGTGCAGTTCCCTTTGCTACTTCTGCTGGGATGTCATTGATAACAAGCTTCTGTGCTTCAACTTCGAAGGTTCCCTGGACGAAGGTGTCGTCAATGTTCTGACCTGCAATCTCCTCAAGGAGTGCCTGTGCTGCGTAGTTGGTTCCGCGCTCAAATGCGTTGAAGATGAAGGTTGCATTGTTGACCTTCGGAGTTGCGGTTGCTGCATAGTGGAAGTCAGCATCCTTTGCGACTTTCGGGAACTTTGCTGCGTCATCTTCAGTAATACTTCCATTCCAGACGTTGAATTTCTTGTCTCCCATTGGGTGCTGGATAAGGTAGAAGTAGATACCTGGAGCCATGTCCTTGGTAACAGATCCCTTCAGAGTGTACTCGAAGGTTTCATCTTCTTCATCAACTGCGATGTTTCCAGTTGCTTTGAAGTAGTTGTATCCAAAGATGTAGAGGCGGACGTTCTCTGCAGAGTATGCAGTTCCGGTAATCTTGAAGTCATTTTCCTGAATTGCAACTGCATCTGCTTTGATGTCGGTAAGGAACGGCTGAGTGAGGGTGACTGCTGCGGTGCCATAGACTGCATCCATGACGGATTCCTTCATATTCATGTCACCATTTGGTCCCTCTGCGCTGTAGTCATAGGTTGAGACAATTACAGTGTAGGTTCCTGCAACGAGTTTCTTTCCGTTGGTGTAGAGTTCACCAGATTTAAATGCTGCAGTCCACTCTCCATTCTCAACTTCAAGGTCTCCATCATCTGCGAATAAATCAATTTCTGGGAGTGTGGATGCACCTGGTACGGGGTAACCTCCAGCTCCATTAAGCTGGACTAATGGGAAGTTCTGACCTTCGATGTAGAAGAAGAGGGCGTCTCCGGCAGTAGTGGTTCCAGAGAGGGCAATTGCATTTCCAGTGAAGAAGGACTCCTCATCTGCAACTGCAGTGATAGTTCCCTTTTCGATGGTAACAGTTACCTTCGGGTTTCCTGGTGCGTCAGTGATCGTTGTACCGGTTGCATCGTTCGACTCAGAAAGGGTGAACTTTGCCTTTCCTTTGTCTGCTGCCTTGAATGCAACAGATCCTGCACCATACTGGTCAAGAGTTACAACGACATACTCATTACCATTGGTGTAGGAGACGCCTGCCTGGTTGCGAATCTCAGATACGTAGTCATCGTCGAAGTAAACAGCTGCATATGCTGCACCTGGGTACTCAATCTTCAGGACGATAGACTGGCCAACATTGACAGTGTCTTTTACTGCAGTGATCTCTGCACCAGTCTTGGAAACGGTGAAGTAGTAGAACTGACCGTAGACTGGGGTGGTGAGAGAGTCAATACCAGTATGAGTAGTAAGAACTGCTGCTACTCCCCACTTTCCTGGGGTAAATGGCTGCTGAGTCTTGAAGATAACTCCTGCTTCATTGATGAAGACGAAGTCGGTGTTAGTGTTGGCAGCTGTTCCATCTGGAAGAGTGGCTGAGAAGACCAGATTATTTGCAACATCCTCGGAGACGGTTGTACCAATAACATTAACTGCACCATTAAGTGCTGCAACAACTGCATTTGGTGCAACTAAAGTGAAGGTGATTCCATATCCGGAGTACTTCTTGTTGAGTGCATCTCCATCATATGGGAAATACTTGTCGGTGCCATCATCCACAACAGAAACTGGAGTTCCATCTGCTGCGATGAAGGTCATTCCTCCTGCCCAGCCTGTGCCTGGGAAACCAGGAGCAGTGACAGTAGGTAACTCAGAATAGGTCATAACAGGTCCAATGTCAACTGGCTCTGCTGCTGCTGCACCAACGAAGAGTGCTGCTGCGAGCAGTGCGACAAGGACTGCGCCCATAATTTTCTTTGCGTTCATGTGAATTTTATTCCTCCTAAATAAGGAATAAAGTCGATTTTTCAACACACTGAGAATTTTAACGAAAATAAACAAATTCGATGGTAAATAAATTTAAAAACTCAAAAAAGTCCAAAATCAAAATTACATCTTGGAAAAATAGAATTGGAAACTCCCTCACAAAAACACAGCAGAAACACTGTTAATTGTCGTGAAATCACCCACATATTCACGCCGGAATGTGCCTGAATCCAAGCCTAAAATGAGCTCCGTTTACCCTGCGCAGACACACAAAAAACACTGGATTCGTCAAAGGACGAAATCGGCAAATGACGAAAACAGAAAAACACCGCAAAACCGGATAATAGAAACAATCAAAAAATGTTACCTGCAATCATCAAAGACACATCATCATCACTATGATATTCTCCATCCCTCCCCCAACGAATATACCCTTACACGCCAAATATATATACAACTATGCATCTCAAAATACACAATATATCCGGATGCGACACAGTCGTTGCCGCATGTGATGCAGACCTAATCGGACAAACCCTGACCTGCCCCCAGTGTGACATCACCGTTGACGAATCATTCTACGGCTCAGAATGTGCCACCGAAGAAGAAATCATCAACGCCCTAAAGTCTGCTGCCAACGCAAACATCATCGGAGAAAAAGTCTGTGCGTTAGCTCTTAAAGCCGGCATCATCAACAAAGAAACAATCATCCTCATTGGAAACATCCCCCACGCACAAATATACGGAGTATAACATGAGCCTCACACAAGGATTCTGTCCAAAATGCGGAGCTCCAAGCGACAACGGAGAACTCTGCGGAAAATGCAAAGCAAAAGACCTCGTATGGGTAGAAATTCCAGCCCGCCTCGAATGCACCATCTGCCCCTCCTGTGACTCGGTCAAAACATCCGGCATGTGGTCCGACTCCGCAGTCACCCGCGAAGACCTAAGCTACACCTTAGTTGAAACCTCAATCAAAATCCATCCGGACGTCAAAAACGTCCAGAAATCCATCAGCATCAGAGACACAAGCAGCAACCGATCCTTAGCAACTGTACTCGTCATTGGAGAACTCTACGGAATCCCGGTAGAACACACCGCCAAAATAAAATTCGTATGGGTTCACGAACAGTGCGACCGCTGCAGCAGAATCATGGGAAGCTACTACGAAGGCGTCATCCAGGTAAGAGCAACCGGCAGAAAACCAACAGCCTTCGAGATTCGCCGTGCAGGAGAGATCGCATACCAGATCGAAGACCAGATGCAGAATGCCGGAGACAGATTATCCTTCGTCTCCGATGTCGAAGAAACCAAAGACGGAGTCGACATCACATACAGCTCGCAGGCTATCGGAACAGCCATCGCTCACGACATCGTCGGAGCACTTGGAGGAAGCTACACAACTCACCCCAAACTTATCGGAGAAAAGAACGGAATCCATCTCTACCGTGTAACCTACTCGCTTCGCCTCCCGCACTTCTCCAGAGGAGATGTCATCTTCCGCGAAAAAGGCTACTTCCAGATTCTTCGCCAGAACAAAGACACCGTCTTTGTCAAAGACTTAAAGACCGGTCTTAACCGCTCATTCCGCGAAAACGATGACGATCCGTTAATCGGAAACGTACGCTCTCCGGAATCCGGAACAATCATCTACCGTGACGCAGGACTTATCGGAATCCTTGACCCGCAGACAAACGAAGTCCTCGAAGCGCCGGACAGAAACTGGATTGAAGCATACGAAGGACAAAACCTCCTCTTCCTCCGCCACAAAGAAACTATCATCCCCTTAGGTGTCGAAACACCTGAAGACGAATCGTGAACGTACGGCTCTTCCACAAAAACGAAATTGCCAGGCGGCAGAATGAGGACTGGGTTGACACAACCCGCAGGGTTTTTGTCGAAGGAGACACCGCATACATCCCGGTAAAAGAAGGATTTGCCTTCGATGAAATCCTCGAAGAACGCACTCCTTACAAGGGGCGGGGATACCAGAAGATGGGAGATACCATCCTCATCCACGGAGACGCCCCGACAGAATCCGAGCTCGAAGAAATCCGGGCATTTGAACACCCGACCTGCATTCTCCACAGCGTTGGACAGAATGGTGTCATGCGGATTCCGGAAATCCGCGTGCTGTTCGGCACTCCGCACGAAGTAACATTCCGTGAGGCAGGGCTTTCCTACACTCTTAATCCTTCGCGGGTTATGTTCTCGCAGGGAAACCGCGGAGAAAAACTCCGCATCCGAAGCCTTGTAAAAGAAGGAGAGAAAATCGCAGACATGTTTGCCGGAATCGGCTACTTCACTCTGTCTGCTGCTCTTGCCGGCGGACACGTCCACGCGATTGAAATCAACCCCGAATCCTTTGCCTTCCTCGAAAAAAACATTGCGGCAAACTACCTTGGACGAAATGTCACCGCAGAATGCGGAGACTGCCGCGAAAAGCTTCGCGGGACGTATGACAGAATTCTCATGGGACACTTCGATGCCCCAGAATTCCTGAATCATGCCTTAGCCCATGCAGACAGAGGCACAACACTCCACGTTCACGGAGTTGGAGAACGCCAAAGTGAGATAGAAGAAACTGTCTCATCCGCAGGCTTTAGGTATACTATAAGCGAATATAAAGTAAAGAAATACGCAAGCCGGACTTGGCATTGTGTATGGGACGTGAAACTGATATGAAAACGCTGGAAAACAAACGAATCGTCTTGGCAGTTTGCGGCAGTATAGCCGCTGTTGAGACAATCAAGCTTGCACACGAGCTTAGAAGGAGAGGAGCTGAAGTAATTCCTGTAATCACTGAGGCTGCCTGCGGCATCATCCACCCGGATGCGCTCACCTATGCATGTGCAGTTCCGGCAATCACAAAAATCACCGGAATGGTTGAACACGTCCTCTACTGCGGAGAAGGCGGCAAAGCTGATCTGCTCTTAATTGCTCCATCCACTGCCAACACCATCTCCAAAATCGCATGCGGAATTGACGACACAATCGTTACAACCTTTGCAACAACAGCCATCGGACGCGGAATGCCGATTGTCTTAGCCCCTGCAATGCATGAGTCAATGTACCGCCACCCAATAGTAAAGAAAAATCTCGAAAGCCTTCCGTCTCTTGGAATCGAAGTCGTCCCGCCAAGAATCGAGGAAGAGAAGGCAAAGATTGCAGGAATCGAAGAGATTTGCCTCTACGCGGAAAAGGCACTCACAAAGCAAAGCCTTGCGGGCAAAAACGTTCTCGTCACCAGCGGTTCCTGCCGCGAAGCAGTTGACAGCGTACGCGTGATGACAACTCGTTCTTCCGGGAAGATGGGGCGCGAAGCAGCTCTTGAAGCCTTCAGAAGAGGAGCGGACGTCACGGTTGTTTCAAACACCGAGCAGCACGGAAAAATCCCGTGCGTGAAAAATATCAGCATCGTCTCAGCGGAAGACATGGCAGAAGCAGTCCTTGGACAAACGGCTCCGGATTACTATGTAAGTGCAGCAGCCGTCTCTGACTTTGCTCCTGTCTGCTCTGCGGAAAAAATCCACTCAGGAAAACCGGTCTCCATACATCTCCAGCCGCTTCCAAAACTCATCACACAGATGAGCGGCAAAGGAACAAAGATTATCGGATTCAAGATAGGAGAAGATGCAGTTGAAGCAGGAAAACGTCTGCTCGCAGAAGAAGATGTCATCCTCGTTGCCGCAAACTATCCGGAAACCATGGGAGCAAAAACCGGAGAATACATTCTCTTAACGAAAGGAGCGGAGACAAACGTCTCCGGAGAAAAGGACGTTATCGCGAGGGAGATATGGGACGCCGTGTTGTAGTATTTGCACCGGGACACATCTCCGGATATTTCCAGAGAGTTGACGGAACAACTACCGGTTCTACCGGAAGTATTGGTGCTGGAATTGTCATAAGCCGTGGTGTCAGGCTTACCATGTTCGAGGCGGATGCTTCCTGCATCAGCATCAAAAACAGCACCGATGACGGATGGCTCATCAAAGAGGTTCTTCGAACCCTTGGTGTATCGGCATCAGTAACCGTCGATGCCGAGATGCCGATTGGAGCAGGATTCGGCATGAGTGCCGCAGGTCTTCTTGCGGCATACCATGCGGCAAACCGCCTCTTTGATCTTAGATATTCTGATGCAGAGCTTACCGCCTTAGCTCACGACTTCGAGGTCAGACACGGCACGGGTTTAGGAGATGTTGCTGCAGCAGCAGGCGGAGGAATTGTTGTCCGCACTTCTGCCGGAATAGACGGTGTTGAAAAACGCATCTTTACTGATGAGCCCATTTACGCAGTATCATTTGGGGCGATTCCAACTCCTGATATCATCACCTCTCCGGAAAAGATGGAAAAAGTCCGCGAGGCATTTCCAGCCTGCGAGCCGGACAGCCTTGAAGGCCTCATGGAAAACTCACGCTCGTTTGCAGAAAAAAGCGGCCTCCTGACACCCCGCCTCAAAGAAATTCTTGCAGCCTGCGATGCTGAAAGCATCCCTGCTTCCATGACCATGCTCGGCGAAGGCATCTTCGCCTGCGGGAAAAATGCAAAATCCGTCCTCTCCAAATTCGGAGAGGTGTACACCCTCTCTGTTTCAAAAACAGGACCAGTAATTCTCGAGGACTCCTATGTCTGACATTCCAGAAAGCCACCCAAGATATCTCTCGCTCAAAACCCGCGAAAACCTTGTTGCCGCAGCCCATGCAGGCGTTGTCTCCTACGAAGGCCTCACCTCTCACGGAAGAGGAGAAGCCTTCGATTATCTCTTCGGAGAAAAAACTTCAGCCTCAGCATTGGCCGCAGAAAAACTTGCGGCAGCCGTTCTTCTTGCCGCAAAGCATCCGGTACTTTCGATCAACGGAAATACCGCGTCCTTAGCGGCCGCTGAGATTGCAGATTTACAGAAGGCATCAGGAGCGCAGGTCGAAGTGAATCTCTTCCACCGAACAGAAGAGCGCCTGAAAAAAGTAAATGCTGTCCTTGAAGAGGCAGGCTGTGCGGTAAACCGCGGAGCAGTCGAGCGCTGTGTGCCTCTTCCGCATGACAGAGGGCTTTGCTGTCCAGATGGAATCGGTTCTGCGGATGTAGTTCTTGTCCCCCTGGAGGATGGCGACCGCTGCGAAGCTCTCGTTGGAATGGGAAAGATTGTAATCACTGTTGATTTAAACCCAATCGACCGAACATCTAAGATGGCAACGCTTCCAATCGTTGATGAGGTTCGGCGTGCACTTCCCAATATCGCTGCCGAATGCAGACGCTTAAAAGCCGAAGGCGTTGTCCCGACAATGCCGGAGATTGACACCCGTGCGATTCTGCAGGCTGCAATCAACGACATCAAGGAGTTTTTAGACCATGCTCTGGATTGAAAAGTACCGCCCGCAGACTTTTGACTCTCTCCTCGGACAGACTTCCGCAGCAAAGCAGCTTACAGCATACGCTGAGGCAGGAAATCTTCCGCACTTAATGGTTATTGGGAGAAGCGGAGTTGGGAAAACCGCAGCTCTTGAAATATTTTCGCGGGGATTCTACACCGAATCGCCTGCGGAGAACACTACTGTTCTTCCGGTAAGTGTTATGTTTTCGCAGGGGCACACCTACTTTGCAGAAAACGAACGCTTCGCACATCTGTATCAGAAGGGCAAGTCTGTTCTTGCAAACTTCAAGTACATTGTAAAGTGGCATGCATCCTTAAAACCGCTCTCCGCTCCATTTCGTCTGATAATCTTTGACGGAGCAGGCGACTTGCCGAAGGATGCCCAGGCAGCACTGCGCAGAATCATGGAGCGGTACAGCCAGACCTGCCGGTTCATTTTTGTAACCAACACGATTGCGTCCTTAATTGATCCAATCCGCTCACGATGTGTGCCGCTCTACTTCCTGCCAATCGAGGATGATGTGATGATATCTCATCTCCGCACTATATTAGATGCGGAAGGATGCAATGTCCCAGAAGACATGCTCGAGATGATTGTTCTTGGGGCAAAAGGGGATGTCAGAAAAGCGGTTATGTGGCTTGAACTTGCCGCACGCTATGGAGTAGACGATCCTCTTGAACTCTCGCAGACCGAAACAGGATGTATGGCTGATGCATGCATCAGAGCGATGGTTGCAGGAGATGCAGACAAAGGACGGCAGATTTGCGAGAATCTGATGATTGAGTATGGACTTTCTGCTGCAGACGTCTTATCTCTCCTTCGAAAAAGTATTCGTGCATATATCACACCTGACATTGCCCTGCTGTTTTCGCGTGCAGACATTGCGATTCGTGCAGGACAAAACGAGTATCTGCAGATGAATGCTTTCGCAGCAGAACTTTCCGAGATGCTGAGATAAGCATCTCACTCTTCTTTATATCTCTCGAAAGCCTACATGTAGGTATGACATTAACTCCGAAGCAGGCACTTTTACAGTATCATTTAGCTGAGAGATTAAAGCTTGATATTATGATGATTGCTCACCAGTTAACCACCATCCCGACTTTAAAGAAGGAGGATAAGCCGGGAGCAAAATATATGCTGGTGACTCTTCTCGATACGTTAAACGCAGAAGTGAAGTCTGCCGCAGCAGCAACCGGATGCGATGAGTTCTTAACTGCATCCAAAGGCCTTGATGAGGTTATCAATCTTGTTGAGACGAACCAGTTCGGTCTTGCATCCGACAACTCCGGGGCAGCCATGATTCCAATCACGACTGCAGCAGTTGAGGCCTTCGAGGTTCTTGCTGCCGAAGGTCTGCTCTAAATGGATCCGACTGAGTTTCATTCGTTCCTTGCGTCCCGCAGGTCTGTCCGCGAATATGAGGAAGGCGGGATTACTGAGGAGGAGAAGGATTATCTGCTTTCGGCAGCAAAGACTGCTCCGTCTGCCGGAAATCTTGAAGCATGGGATGTGGTGATTGTTACAGATGACGGACAGCTTGAGGAGCTGACGGATGCTTCCGGCGGTCAGCATCAGATTTTCGATTCCGGCTGTGCGTTTGTTGTCTGTGCAAATTATGTCCGCTCGATGTCCCGCTATGGTGACCGCGGCATTTTATATGCTTTGCAGGATGCAACGATTGCGGCAACATACATGATGCTTGCAGCTCATGCTATCCGCCTTCATACCTGCTGGATTGGTCAGTTTGATGATGAGGCGGTAAAAGAGATTCTTGATTTGCCAACTCATATGCGGCCGGCTGTTATTCTGACTGTTGGTGTTGGTATGCCGCCTCATGCATCTCCGGAGCGGATGGATGCAGAAGAGCATGCACATTATGATATCTGGTGAGCAGGCCTCACCGTTTTTTCTTTTTTACGCAGTTTAAGTCCGTTTGGATGGGGTTTGTCAGAGGATTTCCCACTGTCCGTTTTTGTTTGCACCGATGCGTACGATGCGATTTTGTTTTTTGAGTGTTGAGACAGCACGGGTAATTGTTGAGCGGGATTTTCCGGTTTTTCTGCAGAGTTCATTGATGCTGATTTTCGGATTCTGTTTTATGAGTTCGAATATTGTCTCTTCGGTTTCATTTATGGTGTCATTTATGGTGTCATTTATAGTGTCATTCTGTTTTGACAGAAGTGCTTCTTCGATTGTTTCGAGCATGAATTCTATGAAGGGAGTGGAGGTGCCGGTTTTTCCCGAGATGCTGAGCGCTTCGTAGTATTCTTTTTGTTTTCCGAGGATTAAGGTTTCAATTGGAATCCAGGCGAATGTTTTGTCCCATTCGGTGAGTATGATGGTTTGCCAGAGCCTTCCTATTCTTCCGTTTCCGTCAGTGAAGGGATGGATGAATTCGAGTTCGAAGTGGAATACGGAACTTTTGATGAGCGGGTGTGCCGGTGTTTCTTTTGCCCAGAGAAGGAGGTTTTGGATTTGTGAGGGGACGAACTGTGCCGGAGGGGCCAGGTGGATACAGGTTTCTCCGGAGAAGACGCCGACTCCGCATGAGCGAAACTGTCCTGCTTCTTTGGTAAGTCCTTCCATTAAGGTTTTGTGTGCAGTCAGGAGGTCTTTTTCTTCGTATGGGTTCAGGGTTTCTATGAGATCATATGCGTTTCCCGCGTTTTTTACTTCGAGGATTTCGTTGTATGGGCCGATTACTGCTTTTCCGTTGATGATGTCGGTTACCTGCGAGATGGTCAGGGAGTTGTTTTCTATGGCTAAGGATGAGTGGATTGATTGGATTCTGTTTGCTTTTCTGAGGTGCGGTTTTTTATCGAGAGTGTTTTCTGCGGTGAGCTGTCCAAGCAGGCGGCTGATTGAGGATATTTTGTCGATGATGGTGTTGGTTATGGTGTATGGAGGGGATTGTGCGGTCATGTATGATGTGTTATTTGTTTTTGTGAGATATAATGGATTTGTCTGCCGGTTTTACAGATTGGGCTGGTGTTGTCTTGGGGTTTGGATTTTCAGGATATATGTATCATGGGTGGATGTAATTTGATTTGGATTAAAGAAATATACAGGAAAAAAGCAATCATCAAAAGCACGGATGCTTGGATTTTCCGGATACCACCCCGGAAAACATCCGCACATAGAACTCATATTAGGAATCTGGATTTTCTCCGGTTCGTTCTAACGAATCGGAGATTCGTTGACATGATTATATAGTACTCAAAAGAATAAAAACTCTGTCCGTCTTTCAGAATTGACAAAACAGTTTAACTAATTTAGACATGCATCCTTTTTTTAGCGGTCACAACTCCGCAGATGCAAGTCGCCCATATCCCCGCGACGCCTTACCTGCATGCGGCTCTCCGAGCCTTAGCAGGAATGGAGGTATTTTCGATTATGGCGATTTGAATTTTGATAAAACAGTTTGGATAATTTTAGACAGGCTCGAAGAGACTTGCGATGCAGTAAAACTCTAAATAATAATTGTCTCATCGAGATTAAAATACTGTTCCAAAATAGCTTTTAGCAAAAGAGAGGTGAGATTGGTTTGTATGGTGGTTAACTACTCCACCCCAATCTAATACCTGCTCACATTATACGATTACAATGTGAACAGATATCTTTCTCACCTCCTGTTCTATTGTCTGGTTAGTTAGACCAGCATATTTTGCTGGATGTTGTGTAATATGAAAGTATGTGCCTGCAGTTCTGAGAAAAACACACTATACTATATATTCCTCCACCCCCCGCACAAAACCTGCGCTCACTCTCCCAAGCGTAGTGCAATCCGTTATTTGTCGAAATGAAATTTTGCGATTTTGCATATGATTTTTTGGATGCAGACACACATTTTTCATGCGCTGTCATGATGATTTGTCGTCCTGAGGGTAAATGTACGCCGCAAAAATGCCTCCGATGTCTGTTTTGACCACCAGGTTTATAATATAGGGTAATCAAATATCATATCATACTTCGCTCGACGGAGTATAACCCTTGCAGAACGATTGTTCGGCATCTGCCGAATATCACGCGTTTGCAAGCCCAACGGGTAAGCAAACACACAAATTACAATCCTAATTTAGGAGGAATAAAATTCACATGAACGCAAAGAAAATCATGGGCGCAGTCCTTGTCGCACTGCTCGCAGTCACCGCATTCGCAGGTGCAGGCGCAGCAGCAGACACTCTCGACTTAGGAAGCGTACCAGCATATACTGCTTTCTCTAACGTGCAGCTCAATGGAGTTGTACTTGCAGGAGATTATGCTGCCGCAGATGGTTCTGTAATTACTACATATGGAACTGGAACTGCAGCATACTTCGCAGAAAATGAAGAAGCATATGGTAAAGTTTACACTGGAACTGCAACATCTTCCTCTGGTGTTGTCTCTGTTAAATTTATCTTAGTCGCACCAACCGCACCAGTTACTGCCCTCAGTGGTGGCATTTCTATTATTGGACAGACTGTTACTGTTGGCATTGCACAGGGTGCAGTCTACACTGTTGGTGGCTTATACTCCTCAACCTCCGTTGTCTTTATTGATGAGGATGGTGTCATTTACACAGGACCAAACAGCGGATCTCCGGCAACTAACTTCCCGTTCACTGCAGGTAAGTGGGGAGTTGCAGCAAACCTGACTGGCGCAACCGGTGTCTCTGGAGTCCAGATTATCGGTCTTCCGTACTACTTCACTGTCTCCGAGACTGATGCAATCATCTCCTCTGTAAAGGACACTGTCAACATCGGTCAGAGCATTGTCATCAATGTTCTTGTCCCAGGAGCAACCTATGTTGATGTCTTCTTCGACGGAAAGGTCGAGTATGATGAAACTAAACCACAGGCAGGCGTCACCTACAACACAGGAGATGACTTTGTCACCGTTGCACTTGGAATCGACGGACGCGGATCTGTTGCATTCAAAGCAAATATTGATGGTGAAACCACCTTTACGCTTGACACCACTCAGTATGAGGATGCAGAAGTTACTGTCACCATTGCAAAGGGTGTCATTACTGCAGCAGCAGATGAAGACTCTTTCTTCGTTGGAAACCCAATCTACCTCTCTGGAACCAGCACTGCAGGTAAGGGCCTCAACTTCTACATTGAAGGACAGAACTTCCTCTTCACCAAGATTAATGTCCCAGCTGGTGACATTGAATGGAATGGCGAGAACTGGAATGTAAAGATTGATGCAGCAGGCATTAAGGATGCAAACGGTAAGACCCTTATCGCAGGAACCTACCCGGTAATCGTCTCTCTTGCAAACGAGCCAACCATTTCTGCAACCACCACCGCCCTGGCAGCAGGTGTCAAGGAAACCGTAATGGGCTCCACCTATGCAACTGCAGCTATCACTCTGACTCAGCCGTTCATTACTGGAGTTGAAGCACCAGCAGTTGTTGTTCAGGGTGACATATACAAGATTACTGGTACTGCATATGCAGCAAAGAACGTTAAACTCTACGTCTTTGGAACCAACTACTTCGCATTCCAGCCAACTACAACTGACAAGAACGAACAGTTTGAGTTTGATCTCCTTAGTGCAGGTATCACCAAAGACATGGCTGTTGGAACTTACTTCTACCTTATCCAGCACCCAATGAAGGACACTCTCTTCAACGTCTGGACTAATGAATCTGCAGTACTTGGTGAGACCACCTTCGGTGACTTCTACTATGCAGCAACCGAAGATGCAACCCGTCCAGTTGGAGCAAATGCAGGAAACAATGCCCTTGATAACTTCGTCTTCAACGCATTCAAGCGCGGAACCAACTTCGCAGCACAGGCACTCCTTGAAGAGATTGCAGGTCAGAACATCGACGATATCTTCGTTCAGGGAACCTTCGAAGTCGAAGCAAAGAAAGTTGAGATTAACCCAATCCCGGCAGAAGTTGCAAAGGGAACCGCACTTACCGTCACTGGTTACACCAACTCCGGTGAGGGTGTTGAAGTAATCGTCAACGTTCTCTCCGGCAAGTTCGGCGCAACCGTTAAGGGCGACGAGAACGCAGCACTCTTCCTCACTGAGAAGGCAGTCACCAAAGAAGACGGAACCTTTGAGGCAAAGATTGACACCTCCAAGTTAGAGCTTGGAAGCTACATCGTTACCGTCGAACTTGACGGAAATCAGTACGACACTGCAGCTGTTGCAATCGTTGCAGCATCTGAGCCAGTTACCCCGCCAGCAGATGACGAACCAGTCACTCCGCCGGCAGACGATGAGCCAGTCGTTCCAGAAACCCCAGGTTTCGGAGCACTTGCAGCACTTGCAGGTCTTGGAGCAGTCGCAGTCCTCCTCCTCCGCCGCGAGTAAATTCTTCTGAAACAGAAGAATCGGCTCTAAGCTGATTGGAAGACAAAGATTTGCATCTCCTTTGGAGGTGCAAATCACCCAAATTTTACGAAGGCTTTTTTCTTATTTTCTAAAACAGTTCTCTCTGAAACATACCCTAAGCAGAGCGATTGGCGAGGGAGGTTAGCGAACTACTGGACTAAGCCATAAGCACGACTGAAGGACGTGCGAAAGATGCATCAGCAGCTGGCGATTCACGTGTTTCTAAATCTCAGCGCAGGATGATTTTTATTTTGAAATAGAATCTGGAACAGTGCACGGTGGAATATCCTAAATGTAGTTGAGATAAGAGAAAACATTTCAACAAAATAAGAACACAGTAAAATAGATTCATCTACAAACGCGAATGTGTTGATTTCCGGTCATCACTCCGGAAAACATCCGCGCCTAGACTATATAACAATCAATCTGAATTCATTCAGATAGTACAAACGAATCGATGATTCGTTGACGTAAAATAATAGTACTCAAAAGAATAAATAGTCTTGCTTCGAGAAAAGAGAGGGAATAATTTATTCCCTCTTAATCTTATCTCGTTTCCTCTCGCGAAGTTCTCGCAAGACATTCACAACGGTATTTATAGCCGTCATGAAGATCATTATATAGTCTACAGACATGATGAGTGTCTCCTTTTGATAATCCGGTAAAGTCCGGAGCCGACAAAAGTCAGCATATATCAGTGCTCTTTCAATACAAATAACCTCCCCGATACAACAGAGATTTTTGATACATTTTTTGTAGTTCTAAATAACCTCTTCACTGAAAGAATTCACGTAAAGCTAATCGGAAGACAAAGATTTGCATCTCCTTTGGAGATACAAATCACCCAAATTTTACGAAGGCTTTTTTCACTCAATTCTTACACACTCCAAATCATAACCGGAGTATCTCTCTCATATCCTTGGCAACTGCCGGATAAATATAGAAAAACACAATATCACAACACCAAAACAATACTCTCTGGAGTGAAAAATGCAAACCAGAAAAATCCACATCGAAAAACCGGTAACCGAATTTTTAGACAGCTACAAGAACAAAAAAACCCGTGACAACTATCGTATAGCAATCACACACTTCCTGCATCTGGTATGCAAATCATCAAGAAGCGGCAAATACGCAGAGCCTGACGTATTAGCACTTCGCTACTTCGACGCATTAAAATCCGGAGAAAGAAATCACTACAGAGACCTGAAAGAATATGCCTACATCTTAACCGGAAAATACGCATCAACAACCACACACCTCTACTTATCAAACACCATCCTCTGGCTCGAAGAATCAAACCTGCCATTAAAAAAGCGTGAACGGACAAGAATTCTTGCACAAATTCCGTCACCCAAACCAAGAACCGCAGAAATCGAACTCAAACGAAAAACACTCTGCGCCGTCTACAACGAACTCCCCGAAAGAATGGGAACACTCCTCCTCGTCATGCTAGGCTCAGGCATGCGTCTTGGTGAAACATTCAAACTCAAAATCACAGACATCAACTGGAATACAGAACGAACCGAAATCACCATCCCTGCAGAAATCACCAAAACAAAAACCGGAAGAACAACCTATCTCACCAACGAAGCATCAATAGCCCTCATCAACTACCTCCGGTCAAGAGACGACGACGACGAAAGACTCTTCCCCTTCACCCCTGAAGCTGCACAATACTATCTGAGAAAAGCATCAAAAGACCTTGCACTCAAAAACAACGGAGAGAAAGCAACCATACATTGGCATATGACACGGAAATGGTTCATCAGCCGATTCACCCTTGCCGCAAGCAAAGATGTCGCAGAACACATCGCAGGACACGAAGGATACCTCTCTGCATCCTACCGGCGCTACACCAGAAAACAAGTCCTCAAACAATACATAAAAGCCGAAAAAAAGCTCAGCATATTTAACAAGAAGAGCGGATAAAAATGGACTTGGCGGGATTTGAACCCGCGGCATCTACGTTGCGAACGTAGCTATCTACCCCTGATATACAAGCCCGCAAACCTGCATAATACTATTGAACAAGAGCCCTTTTAATCCTTCTGAAACACGTGAAAAATCACCAGCACCTTCTGTCCCATACAGAAGAAGTACCACCCATTTATACTTATAAATCAAATTACTAATGATTCAAATGTCTCCCGTCTCGATGCATGATGACGAAGTACAGCACTATGCCTCCTCAATCCTCGTCAAAGGGCAGCAGTACTTCGCAACACTCACAAACGAACGGCTCGTAATTGACGGGCCAACTTCGCGTGAATTCAAAACAACCGCAATTCTTGCCGCATATCCAATCCCCCTTCAGGAGAGGGAACCGGCAGTCAAAATCGTATTCGCAACACCTGCCGGACAAAAAGAAATGATTTGGACCTTCCCCTGCTCCGAACAGTTCAGAGAAGGCGAGCGCGATGCATGGGTAGACAGCATCACCAATATCATCGGAGAAAATCCGCTTGCCGTCCCGGCAGAATCCGCAAATGAACTGACGAGGACAGACATCAGCAAAGACATCGTAATCGAGACGGAAGCAGAAAAACCAAAACCATCTGAGACAATCACCATCATCGAGAACAAACCGGAAGAAAAACCGGCAGGCGAGCCCGACTTAATTCCGGGAGAGACAATCACCATCAGTACCGCGGGAGTTCGTGTCAAGCATACGTTCTTTACTATATACTTAACCAACCTCCGCTTAATCCTCCAGAACAATGCAGGAAAAATCGGCAGAGAATTTGCCATCTCAGACCTCAAAGATGCTGCTGAGCTGGAATCTGACGCAGGCGAGCCGGAAATTGCCTTGTCTGTCGGCATGCAGTCCGGCCTTCGCCAGATGATTCTCTCCTTCCCGACAAAACCGGCACGCGATGCATGGATGAGCGAACTGCAGGCAAAACTTCCCGCTCACAGACCGGCACCGAAACAGGAAGTGCCGGCAGCACCAGAGCGGGTTGGAACCTTTGTTCCGGCCACAAACGAGAAAACGCTCATCACAACTCCTGACGTCAGAATCAAAAACCGGCTCTCTGTCATCCACTTAACAAACACCCGCTTTGTTGTAGACAGCCCGTCAGGACTGGTTGGCGAGTTCGCCTTAAACACCTTGAACCGTGCGGTCAGAATGGCAAGTGAAATCGGCGAACCGGGAATTTCCCTTAAAATAGGCTCATCCATGGGGGAGAAGGAGATGCACATCATCTTCTCCTCGGTTAACGACCGCGAAGCATGGATTGATGCATTAACAGAAGTGATTCCGGATAGAGCAATTACTGCACCGGAAACCCGCGACTACACTGTCACCACCGTCACTCCGCAGAAGCCGGTTCACACGCAGCAGATCTCCTGCCCGTCCTGTTATGCAATGAATCATGCAGCAGATGAGTACTGTTCCTTCTGCGGAGCCGAACTGCATCCGGCGCCGGCAGAGGAAAGACAGCAGAGACAACAGAAGCGGGCAAAACCTGAGAAAGTAAGAGCAGAACGTCCTCCAAGAATGCCGAAGCCAAAGGCGCCATACAATGGAAGTATTATGGGATTCATCACAAGACCAACTGATGCCTTCTCATACTATTGCAGAGACGGAGTAAAGCAGGCACTGCCATTCTTCCTCGTAAGTGGAGTTATCTGGTCGGTTATCACAGTGCTGTTCCTGGCATTCATCATCCCGCTGATTTTAAAGCTGGACAAGGCAACCTTCCCGATTATCACCTCGCTTCAGAGCATCCCGCTGCTTCTGGTGATTCTCATGCTGATACTCTTTGTTATGTGGGCAGTCTGTGTTCTCCTGCATGGAGTAATCTCCGGCGGACTTTCCGCTCTGCTTGAACCGGGAGCGTCCTTTGGGGAATGTATGGGTGTTGTCATGCGCAGTTCCATGACCTATGCAGTCTGCGGATGGATTCCGATTCTCGGCATGTTTGCGGCGTCCATCTGGGCAGCAGTATGCGCCTGGAAAGGACTTGCCGCATCCCAGGATATGGGGCAGGGAGCTGCCGCTGCGGCTTCGTTTGTCGGATTGATTGTTGTCTATGCAGTGCTTGTCTGCATCGGGGTGATTTAAAATGAAGATTTGGAAGATAATAACGGTTCTGCTTGCAGTACTGCTGCTTGCAGGGTGTGTTGGATGTGTGAGCGGTGCAGAAATTAATTCGATTACTCTCTCATTGGATGATCCGAAAACCGGAGAAACTGTTCCCACCACGGCTACTGCCTCTTCCGGAGTAAAAGCCCCAGTTTCCTGGGACAATGGAGCAAGTGGAACCTTTGATGCAGAGAAAGTATATACTGCCACCATTACTGTCGAGCCAACATCCGGAAACACTCTTGCCTCCCATGGAACAATCAAATTAAACGGGAATGTAAAGACATGGAATCTTGTTGACGGGAAAATCACGATTTCACACACCTTCCAAGAGACGGCTTCTGCAGTTACTACTGACTCAATCAAACTTACTCTGACAAAACCTCTTGCTGCAAACACCCCTGCGACAACCGCAACAATTACAAGTCCTTCAAAAGGTCTCAAAGTAAAACCAGTAACATGGTCACCAACTGATACAAAATTCGAGCTCGGAGAGAAATACACAGCCACCATCGTATTGGAATCAACCAATGTGAAAGCATTCCCGATATCCACATCTGCTACCGCAAAAGTAAATGGGTATAATGCCAAAGTCTCCACCGTATCTTCATCATCCATTACCGTAACATACGAGTTCGGTGAAACCGAACCAAAGGGAATTGCTGATGACTTTAGCTTTACCATCACTCCTCCTTCAGTGGGGGCATCTCCAAGTAAGAGCATAAAGAGCTCTCAGGACGACAAAACCGATGCCGCCATTACTTGGAATACCGCAGATAAATTCAAGCCGGATACAATATACACAGCAACCATTATCGTCAATGCAAAAGAAGGATACATCATTAGTGAGGACATATCAGCAGTCGTAACTGGCGATCCGGCAATCAATATTGATTGGATTAGTAACATAAAAGCCAAAGTAACCTGTACATTTACAGAGATTGCGTCTGTGAGCACAGTAAAGGTAACCTTTGCGGAACCAAGAACAGGTGAACTTGCACCGAAAACTGCTGCAACCGTTACAACAAGTCCAACTAGTGCTGCGAAATCTGCAGATATCAAATGGACGCCTGCATTAGTTGAAGGTGAGTTTGATGCAGGTGTGGAATACATTGCAGAGGTATCAATCCCTATCAGCAGTTCAAACACTGCCTTTGATGAAGAAACAAATGTTTACATCAATAATAAGTTGGCAACAATTGACTCCGTATCACCAAACTCGATTACAGTAAAATACACATTCCCGAAGACATTCTTCTTCCCGAACCCACTCGACATCATCAAAGAGTTCTACAACTTAATGCTTGCCATCTTCAACCCGGCAAGCTATGCATTCTAAAAAAGTTCAGCAGGAATTTCCTGCTGAAAAAACATCGCCGATTTTTACATAATGTCCATTGACTAACTCAAATCCGGGCATTTCCCGTTTGCCTTCAGGCTTTGCAGAGACAACACACACTGCTCCATCTCCGCATGCAACAACAAATCCCTTCTTCTTGATGACATCCACGATTTCGCCCGGCTGTCCGGAGTATCCTTCAACCTTTTCCGTGCGGTAGATTTTCAGCAGCTTGCCGTCAGGCAGACGGGTGTTTGCACAGGGAATGGGAGACAGTCCGCGAACACGATTATGAACCTGTGCGGATGGAAGAGACCAGTCAATGACGCACTCTTCCTTCTTAATCGACGGAGCAAAGGTGGCTTCTGCAGAGTTCTGCGGAGTTCTGGTGGAAGTTCCCTCAACAATTCCCCGCATTGCTTCAACAAGAGCTTCAGCACCTAAAACAGCAAGGCGGTCATGCAGCTCGCCGAAGGTTTCATCAACGCCCACCGGAATCTCCTTCTTTAAGATGATGTCTCCGGAGTCAAGAGCCTCGGTGACGTACATGATGGTAACTCCTGCTGTCTCATCTCCATTCAGTACAGAGTACTGCATCGGAGCTGCTCCGCGGTATTTTGGCAGAAGCGAACCGTGAACATTAATGGTTCCCATCTTTGGAAGGTCGATGATGTTGTTTGGAATCATCATTCCGTATGCAACAACTGCGGAGATGTCCGGCTTGAGGGCCGCAAGCTCGGCATAGAGTGCCTCGTCTTTGAGGTTTTCCGGCTGGAATACCGGGATGTTGTGGGCGAGCGCAAACTCTTTGACCGGAGAAAACTGAATCTTGTTTCCTCTCTTGTTCGGCTTGTCGGCTCTGGTGAGGACAGCGACCACTTCATGTTCAGCATAGACTGCTTCTAACGAGGAAATCGCATACTCCGGCGTTCCCATGAAAATTACTCTCATTCTTCCTCCTCCTTTAATGATTCAAGCTGCCGGGAAATCAGTTTGCGGGCGACCGGTGTTAAGCGGTCGACAAATAAGACTCCGTCCAGGTGGTCATATTCGTGCTGGAATACGCGGGCTGTGAAGTCTTTGAGTTCTTCTTCTACTGTCTCCCCTGCTTCGTTGGTGTAGCGGACGGTGATTCTTCTTGGACGGCGGACTTTTTTGTGAATGCCCGGAACAGAGAGACATCCTTCCTCCATCTCAGCCTGAGCGGAGCCTGCTTTTACAATCTCCGGGTTGATGACTTTTCTGAGTTTGTCTCCGGCATTCATGATGAAGAATCTCTTGGAGATTCCAACCTGCGGAGCGGCAAGGCCTACCCCGCGGTGAGTGGTAAGCATTGGAACCATCTCGTCTAAGATTGCAAGAAGTTCGGGGGTGATTTCTTTTACCGGCTCGGCGACAGCAGCTAAGACCGGTTTTCCATATATCTGGATATCCATTGTCTAACTATATTGAACTCAGTAAATCATCAACATACCGCAAACCCAACCTCTATCTTAATACTCTCACGGGTTCAATATAATATGCTTCAGGTGAACAATATCAATGGCAGAAGAAACAGAAGGCTTACCCTCACGCACTGATTTCAGTGCATGGTACAACGAAGTCATCCGCCGTGCAGATATCATCGACGTAAGATACCCGGTTAAGGGACTCAACGTTTGGTATCCATTCGGATTCGCACTTCGTCAGCACACCTATAATCTCCTCCGCAGTCTCTTAAACCGCGACCACGAAGAAGCACTCTTCCCGCTTCTCATCCCGGAAAACGAATTCATGAAGGAAGCCGAGCACATCAAAGGCTTCGAAGACGAAGTTTACTGGGTAACTCACGGAGGTTTAACCCCGCTTGATGTCAAACTCGCACTCAGACCAACCAGTGAGACTGCAATCTACCCGATGTACTCCTTATGGGTACGTTCCCACGCAGACTTACCGCTCAAACTCTATCAGATTGTAAACACCTTCCGCTACGAGACAAAGCACACCAGGCCGTTAATCCGTGTCAGAGAGATTACCTCCTTCATGGAATCCCACACCGTCCACACCGACTGGGAAGATGCAAACAACCAGGTCGAGTACGAAATCGAGCTCGCCAAAGAGTTCTACCGCGAACTTGGTGTTCCAATCATCATCTCCAAGCGCCCTGACTGGGACAAATTCCCGGGAGCAGACTTCACCATCGCAGTCGATGCAGTCTTCCCGGACGGAAGAACCCTCCAGATTGGAACCGTCCACCACTTAGGAGACCACTTCGCAAAGACCTTCGACATCACCTACGAAGATGTCAACGGAGAACAGCAGCTCGCATCCCAGACCTGCTTCGGTATTTCCGAGAGAAGCCTTGCAGCAATCATCGCTGTCCACGGTGACGACAAAGGTCTCGTCCTTCCGGCAACCGTAGCTCCGACGCAGGTTGTCATCATCCCGATTATCGTTGGAAAACGCGGAGACGAAATCTTAGCAGCAGCAGCAGAGCTCGAAGCAGAGCTGAAGGCCGCAGGACTTCGCGTCAAGACCGACAAGCGCGACATGAGACCTGGTGCAAAATACTACCACTGGGAGCTCCACGGTGTACCACTCAGAGTTGAAATCGGTCCGCGCGACCTCGACAACAAACAGCTCGTCTGCGTCAACCGTCTTGGCGTCAAGACTCAGATTCCGCGTGAAGGAGCTGTTGAATCCGTCAACCGCCTCTTAACCGAAGCACACGACCAGATTTTAGAGAAGGCAGAAAACCACCTCGAGGCTCACCTCAAACACGCAGAAACCGTTGAGCAGGCAAACGAAGTCCTCGAAGGAAATGTCGTTGCTGTTCACTGGTGCGGAGACCGCGAATGTGCAGACAAATTAGAAGAACTCACCAACTCTTCTCTCCTTGGAACCGAGGTCAGAAGCAAATATGTTGCAGACGATGAAGGCAGATGTATCATCTGCGGCAAACCGGCAAAACCGGCATTAATCGGACGCTCTTACTAATCTTCCAATAGGGGTTCAGCCCCACCTTTCATTTTACCAATATCTAAATGGAGAATACATGACAAATTTCTTTACCCGCGAAAATCCTACCGAGGCTGACTGCCTTGACCTTGCAGTCATGGAGAGAAGTCTCGGATTCAAAGAACGACGATACATAGAAGAGCTGAGAATATTAACCCGCTCGACCGCTGTTGACTGTGTAATTGATGACCGTTTCGAGCGGATTATCTACATCATAAAACCGGGAGACATGGGGCTTGCCATCGGCAAAGGCGGAGACAATATTAAAAAACTCGCAAGAGTTCTTGGAAAACGCATCGAGATGGTTGAGTACGATGAATCCCGCGAGGCTTTTGTTTCGAATATGTTCAAACCCGCAGAGATTTCATCCGTTATCTTCGGTGAAGGAAACTCTCCGGTTGAGGTTTCCGTTTCCGAGCGGGCAAACTTCGGTCTTGCCATTGGAAAAGGCGGGGCAACTATCGAGAAAGCCCGTCTTTTAGTCCGCCGGTTCTTCGGCCGCGATATTGCAGAGATAGAAATTCTTGGAGAAAGAGCATGAGTAACGCAAACGTATTTGATGAGTTATGGCAGGTCATCTGCCAGCGTGCAGAATCCGCATCCACGGAAAAGTCCTACGTCCGCCACCTCTTATTCCACGAGAAGGGAATCAACAAATCCCTCGAAAAGGTTGGAGAGGAAGCCTGCGAGTTTGTTCTTGCATGCAAGGACGGAAAAGAAGAGCAGATTGTCGGAGAAGCCGCAGATCTGATGTTCCACCTGATGGTTGCATTAAAGGCAGCCAATGTTGACTTCTCGTTAATCGAGGAAGAACTTGAACTTCGCCGTGCAGGAATGCACCTGCACGACTGACTTTTTTATTTTTTAAACATCCCGACAAGGGATACAACAATTACTATCAGTCCTGCCGCATAGGTTGGCCAGTAGACAAATGAGTAGAGCACAATCCAGTCAAAAAGCTCCCATGACTCAACAGTCATCGTGTAGAGCCCCAGAACTATCGGGACAATAAAGGGCACAAGTCCGATAAGGAAAGAAAGTTTCCAGAGATGATGTTTTATCTCAGGCATTCTTCCTCTTCACAACGCCGGTTGGAATCCTGCTTGCCGGTTCGTCATCGATGTCAACCGTGATTCCAATCAGATACGCATTCATGCGGTCGATTGCTTCACGGTTCTGCGTGTCTGCCGCGGCCGCCCGCTGATAGCAGGCATATGCCTCATCGCGGGAACCTCTGAGGTCATACACCTTTCCAAGCTCTGTGAGTGCACGGCTGTCTCTTGGATGATTGTCAACCCATGCGAGAAGAATGCCTAAGGCATCATCATACTTTCCGGCACGGCGTGCATCGATTCCGGCCTCCACTGCATCCCACTCGTCAGACTTCTTGCGCTTTGGTGCAGGGATGAACTGGTTTGCCTCACGCTTCTTGCGCTCGATTCTCTCCTCCTGCTCTTTGGTGGCACGGCGCGGAGCTTTTGCCTCGCGGATGATTTCGCGCTCGACAGGGCGCTTTCCTGCACGCTCAACGCGGTCTTTGGTGTGTTCGCGTTTGACTGCTGCATTCTGCTCCTTGCGTTTGGCAACCCATGCAGGCGGCTCCTGTTTCTTAGACATCAGCTCGCGTGCTTTGACAAGACCGTTCTTCTCCACAGAACCTTTGTCTCCGCGGCGGCGCTCCTTTGCCTCCTCCTCATCCATTGCAGCAAGCTCGGCGATGATTTCGAGCGGCTCATCCATCTCACGGACCAGATGGTCAATTGCTAAGACACGATTCATGCCGATAAAGTGCTCAGCCATCACGCGTCCGAGAGGCGAGAGCTCAAGCGTGTTTCTGTTTTTCCGGACAAGCTTGTGTCTCACCATCTCAGACAGCGGGTCATCGCCTTCTCCAACCATCGAAGAACCGATTCCTGCAATGTCCTTCTCGTTTCCGCGGGCAACAACCGCGTTTGCCGCAAACTCTTCGGAGGCCTCTTCAATTTCGTAGACTGGAGCAACCTCCTCCATTCTGCCTCTCAGAAGCTGAATTGCGACCTCTTCTTCGGTGAGTTTGGTTTCCCGCGAGTAGGATGCTCCAGGCTCGGCCAGGATAACAACTCTTCCGATATCGTGATAGTCCGGTCTTCCTGCACGGCCCATCATCTGATGGAACTCCTGAACCGAGAGCCAGTTGATTCCCATCGCGAGAGCATCAAAGATGACCTGACTTGCCGGGAAATCCACACCGGCCGCAAGGGCTGCGGTTGTGACAACGCAGGCAAGTTTTCCTTCCTCGAACTTCTTCTCAACCTGACGGCGTTCCTGAGAGGTGAGACCGGCATGATAGGGCGCTGCCATCGAGCCGATTGCCTCGGCAAGCGAGTGACAGCGCGTTCTCGCATTCGTGAAAACGATGGTCTGTCCTTTGTAACCCTTCGAAGATACCTTGTTGAACTCTTCGAAGACCAGCTTTTTGATGTATGGGACCTTCGCTTCCTTTTCGGTGAAGATTAAGTGACGCTCGAGGGCTACCGGACGCTCGGCATACGGAACGAGCGATGCATGCAGTTTCTTTGCTAAGATATGCGGAGAGCCGATGGTTGCCGAGAGGTAGAGGAACTGAGCCTTTGGCGCTACGTACTTTAAGCGGGCAATCAGACCGTCTAAACGGTGACCGCGATCGGGATCTTCCAAGGTCTGAACCTCATCGATAACAATCGTTCCAATGTTGTTCAGCTTCATGCCTTTTCTTAGCATGTTGTCCACACCTTCGTAGGTACCAACAACAATACCTCCGCCCGATCCGCGGTTTCCAACAGCTCTGGTCTCCGGAAGGTTCAGACGGGAAGTTCCCGTCATAATCGAGGTCTGCGTGATGCCTTTGTACTTCTCGGAGAAGCGATCATACTTCTGGTTTGCGAGAGCCACCAGCGGGACTAAGAACAGCATGCGCCCTCTCTTTTCCAGATAGTTTTTGAGACCTGCCATCTCTCCGATGAAGGTCTTACCGGATGCAGTGGCTGCTACAACAAGCAGGTCTTTTCCGTACAGAAGCCCTGCTTCGACAGCTAACTGCTGTGCCGGCATTAAGGTATCCACACCGCAGACGTCCACAAACTCACGCGGAAGCGGCAGGTTTTCGATTCTCTCGGTTGCAACCTGCTCATGTGCTTCGAGACAGTCGAACATCGTCTTCTTGGTGTCCAAGGATTCCGGCTGAAGGATTGCCAGAACCATATCCAGATCGCGATACTCTTCCAGGAGCTCTTCGATGTGGAGCTGCGTGCGTTTTCCAAGACGCTTGATATGTGCGAGTTCACGTCTGAGCTCACGCTTTGCACAGTCGAGACAGACAAACTCCGTTCCGCAGCGGATTCTGGTCTGCTCGTTTAACGGCATAATCCGGTCATCAAAAAGACACGTACGGCAAAGCGACACCTTCTCCCATTTGATGTTCATTCCGCGAAGGAAATCCTGAAACTCCGGAAGAGTTTCCGTGAGCATAACCGCGCCGTTTGCCCGAAGTACGGTTATGAACTCTTTTGTCGGAGTTTTCTGAACATGAGATGTGCCCGGACGACGGACAAAGAACTCGGAAGGCCTCATGCCCTTTGAGGTCTGCTCGAGTTCCACTGTTCCAACATGTTTGATTTTTCCGGCCTTCTTGTCGTCACAGAAGAAAACCTTGTACCCTTTCTTATAGGGCTGAACGATTGTAGACACTTATTCCTTCACCAGCTCGTGAATGGTGTAGGAAAGCCCGGCGGTTTCCAGACGTTTGAGGAATTCGGTAAACTCTTCATCAACAATGAGCATCAGACAGCGCAGTCCGTGGAATGCTGCCTCAATTACTCCTTCCCGTGCTCCGTAGAACATATCCGGTGTAATGTCTGCTTTCTTGAGTGCCAGATAGGCTTCAAGACCGACAGCTCCTATCACATCTGCATTTTTGCTGAGGGCTGAAAGTGCTGCCGAATTGATTGTGGATGATCCTCCGCGTTCGATACGCGGGACTTTTGCCACATCGACTTTGCCTTCGGTGTGCTCAATGATTCCGGCAAGACGGGCAACGCCGACATCGTCGCCTTCTTTTGCATCGTTTGCAACCATTCCCATAGCTGTCTGCGGTTTTTTGCCTGCATAGAGCCATCCGTCCTTCATGTAGACGCCAACCGAATCTCCTTTTTTCAGGTCAGTATCGGCAATGGCAGCCCAAGTTACCACCTGGTGAATGATGTCGCGTCTGACGTGCCGTGCATATGCTTCGAGGACTTCTGCGTTGTTCAATACCCACTCGACACCTTTGTGGGTGACATAGTATCTTCCTCTTCCTTCCGCACTGATATATCCTTCTTCGGCAAGTACGCGGACATACTCGGAGATTGCCTGCGGAGTTACACCAAGTTTGTCTGCGATTTCCTGCTGACGAATGGACGGCTGGTGCTCTGCAATCTCGACTAAAACCTGGAAGCGGGTGGTTTCCCTTTTGCTTCGCAGGATATTGTATAATGGATCTTCGGGCATGGCTAATCCTATTGAGTATATATTTGTCGTTAAGAGAGATAAAAAAGATGTTGAGAGTTGGAACTGCACTCCTCTCCACCGAATGATTATCTACCATCAAATCAAATATATTACTTAACTATAGAGTGATGACTATGTTGGATTATCGGGTAATCTTGGAAGCCGCATGGATTGTAAAAGACGTAACCTCTGTCTCTGACGCCATCGGCATCGCTGTAAGCGAGGCAGGAAAACGTCTTCAGCCGTCTGCAAAATTTGTCGATGTTGATGTTTTAACCACTCCCTGTCCATACTGCGGACGGGAAATCGACACCGGAATGGTTGTGGCCAGAACAGGATTTGTCGGACTTCTTCTCTCCATGAAAGTTTTCTCCGCAGAAAATCCTGAGCATGCAGAGCGTATTGCAAAGACCGTAATCGGAAAAGCACTCCGGGACATCCCGCTTTCCACCTACAGCATCGAACAGCTCGAATCCGAGGTGTCAAATGAGTAATCTCATCTCCGTAACCGGTCACCTCTGTAATGACTATATCATAACTGTTGACGAGTATCCGCCGATTGGAGAATCCAGAAGAGTAGTAAACCGCGAAAACTACTTCGGAGGAGGGGCTGCAAATATCGCTGTCGGCATTGCAAAACTCGGCGGAGAGGCTGAACTCATCTCTGCTGTCGGAAGAGATTTCCCGGGAAGCCCGTACGAAAGACACCTTGAAGAGATGGGTGTCAAAACAGCATTCTTCGAAAGCCAGCAGAACTGCTCTACTGCATTTATGGTAAACACCACCGCAGGAGATCAGATTACCTACTTCGAGTGGGGAGCAGGAGAAGCATTTGCCCGAAGCGAATCTCCGAAGCGTGAATTCATCCACATGGCAACAGGAGATGCTGCATACAACATCGGTGTCGCCAAAAACGCTGGCTTTGCATCACTTGACCCTGGTCAGGACGTAAAATACTACACCAAAGAACAGCTCGCAGAACTCTTCGCAAACATCGGACTTCTCATCTGCAACAACTTCGAGCTCGATATCATGGCAGAAACAACAGGCATGAGTCACAAAGATATTATTGCTTCCGTTCCAACAGCAGTTATCACCGAAGGAAAAGCCGGAAGTACACTGTATCGCGGAGATGCAGAAAAAATCCCGTCTGTTTCGGTCAACGCAGTTGATCCGACAGGCGCAGGCGATGCATACCGTGCAGGTCTTTTTACCGCATGGAAAAAAGGATTTGACTTAGCCGATGCCTGCAAAGTCGGAGCTGTTGTGTCATCCTTTGCTGTTGAAAAGATTGGAACGCAGACCAATCTTCCCACATGGGATGAAATGGCGGCACGCTTTGAAAAAGCGTTTGGAGAACTGCCCAAATGAAACTTGCGGCATTAACATCCGGCGGAAAAGACTCCATCCTCGCAATTCAGAAAGCCTTCGATGCGGGACACACCGTAACCCACATGATAACGGTCGTTCCCGAAAACAAAGAATCCTATATGTTCCACTCGGCAAATCTTGATGCAGTCCGCATCATGGCAGAAAGAGCCGGAATGGAATATCTCGAGATTCCAACCGCAGGCGAAAAGGAAGCAGAGATTGCTGACATGCGGGATGGAATCCGCGGGCTTAAAACCGAAGGGCTGATTGTCGGGGCAATTGCCTCGACCTATCAGCGCGAGAGAGTTGAAGCCGTCTGCCGCGAGTTAGGCCTCGAAGTCTTTGCCCCTCTTTGGGGAATGTCTCCGGATGATGTCGTATCTGAAGTTGCATCCCGCATGGATGCAAGAATCGTTGTAACCGCGGCTGACGGACTTGGTGAAAACGTTCTCGGCAAAAAAATCGATGAGGACTTAATCCGCGTCTTAAAAGCTGTCGAGAAAAAACGCCGCATCCACATCGCAGGAGAAGGAGGAGAGTATGAATCCCTTGTGTTCAACGCTCCGTTCTTCTCATCTCCGGTGAATGCAGAAGGCATGGAAACCCATTTCGCAGGAATGGTTGGAAAAGTTACCTATAGGAGGTTTTGGTAAATGAAAATAAAAATCCGGGAAATTCAGCCGGAGACATTGACGAGATTCATGTTTCGTGCACCGAAATGGTGGCAGTCACTGCTCATCATCTTTGCAATCGGCGCAGTAATTGATTTAATCTGTTATGCGGCAAATCTTGGAATCGGCTTAGGCTTTGCCTTCTCGATTCCTGCAGCATTTGCAATCCTGACCACAAATCCGCTGGTCAAAATTCTCGGCCGTCAGGAGTTCACCTGGAATCGTTCCGCTCTTCTCGCTCTCGCCGGAGAAATCTTTGCCGTCTTCTGGCTTCTGACAGCTCAGCTTCTTGGAGTCGGATTCGCCTACGTCTACGGTCTTGGATTTGTCTTTGCAATCAGACTGATTGTGCTTGTGGCTGTCGTTGACTACCGCATCCCAAGAATGATTCTGCCTGCCGCAATGCCGACTCTTGCCGCATCGGTCTGTGCGGTCTTCCTCTCCGGTCCGCACATCATCATGCCGGTAATTGTCTCCGTTGGAACCTTTGCAGTATGTGTCATCGCCTTCCTCCTCCTCTTTGACATGCCGCTCAAGCGTTCTGTCGGACTTTCCGGAATGCACTTCGTCAACGTATTCTTCGGACACTTAACCAACGGCTCAAACGACATGGAAGATTACTTCCACAAAATCAGCGAGTTTGTATCAGTTCCTGTCACCACCTTCTTCTTCCGCCGCGAAAACAAGAAGGACATCTGGTTCGTTGTGCCAAACCTCCACCCGGGCCCGATGGCAGACATTGGCGGAAGCAACTTCCCAAACCTTCTCTTCCAGGAATTCTCCAATGAAGCAACGGTTCTTGTCTCTCACGGATGTGCAAGTCATGACTTAAACATGATTTCGAACAACGAGACGGTCAAAATATCTGCCGCCATCAAAAAGAGCAGACCGAATGCCGTATACTCAGGTACTGCAAGCCGTCCATTAAGGAGCAGATGCGGAAATGTTTCGATTCTTTCGCAGAAGTTCGGCGATTCGCTTCTGATGGTTACCACCCGTTCTCCGAAGATGACTGAAGACATGGACTACTCCATTGGAAGAATCATCATGGGTGAGGGAAAACACCGCTATGAGAACGTAGGATTTGTGGATGCCCACAACTGCATGACGAATGTCACCAAAATCATCTACCCGTCAACCAAAGCAGGAAACGAGTTTATCACCGGAGGTACTGCCGCACTTTCCAGCATGGAAAATGCCGAGATGTTCCCTCTTAGAGCCGGTGTTTCCCATGTGGAGCTTCCGTTTGACAGAGACTGCGGATTCGGCGATACAGGAATTGTAACGCTTGTAACAGAGGCAGGAGATATGCGGACCGTCTATGTGCTCTTCGATGGAAACAACGTAAAAGCAGGTGTCCGTGAAGTTCTCCGCGACGCAGTCCTTGCGGAAGGATTTGACGAGTGTGAAATTCTGACAACCGATTCCCATGTGGTAAACTCCATGTCCGGAAGAAACCCGGTGGGAGAGGAGATTGATGCAGAAGAAATCATTCCGTTTGTCTTAGACAGCGTCAAGCGTGCGGCAGATGATTTATCTCCGGCAGAAGTCGGTGCGGCAACCGAAATCTGTGAAGAGGTCGAAGTGTTTGGGCCTGGAAAAATCATTCAGCTAACCTCGCTTGTTTCAAGCATCATTGCAAACCTTGGGCCGTACTGCATCCTCTTCCTGCTTGTGGCATTCTTCGCAGTCCTTGTAGTCTGCATGATGGTGCTCTAAGCACCGAACTTTTTTTTGAAAAAAAGAAATGAGAAATACTTACTCGTACTTCTCGTTGAATACAATATCTTCGAGCTTCTTCTTCTCTGCAAGAGTGATTCCGCCAACATCCGGAACTCCTGCTGCAACGATGGACATGAGTTTGTATTTGTCCGGAACAGCGACGAGCTCTCTGACTGCTTCTGCGTAGTCCTTACCGTTTCCGGCAATCCAGCATCCGCCGTATCCGTATGCGTGGAGTGCGAGTAAAAGGTTCTGGGTTGCAGCAGAACAGTCTTCGACAACATACTGGTGGTCTGCTTCACCGAAGACAAGAATTCCAACACCTGCACCGGCGATGAATGCTCCGTTTGGTGCGAGCTCTGCAATCTTTGCGAGGGTTTCCTTCTCTTTTACCACAACGAAAATCCATGGCTGAACGTTTCTTGCGGTGCATGCCTTGGATGCACATTCAAGGGCCTTTCTGACAAATTCCGGCGGGACTTCTGCGTCCTTGAATTTGCGCACGCTGTGGCGTGACTGGATGACAGTAATGCCGAAGTTGGCAATTCCTGGGTTTCTGGTATTCATATGTATAAATTTGTACCTGCTGTAATAAGTGGTTTTCTGAATGGGAAGTGTCCCTTCCAACCCAATGACTTATCACCTTTCCGAACAAAGAGTACTATATTATTGTGCAGGAAGAATCTTTCTGAACAGGATGCCGTATGAAGAGATGGATAATGGAATACATCTGCTGCCCGGAATGTAAGGGCAGCCTGTGTCTCTCGGAGTCTGAGGGAGACGAGAACGAGGTTCTGGAAGGAACTCTGACCTGCATGAAATGCGAACGCGTATATTCGATTGCAGAAGGAATTGCTGACCTTCTGCCGGATAATCAGAGGTAATCATGGCACTTGTTGAAGTACAATTAAACCGTCTTGGCATCAACTCGCTGGAAATTTCAACCGACAGCGTTGATGTAAGTGTTGGAACATCACTCCACGTCAGAATCATCAACTACGGAGCGCCAACCCACGCAACACTGAAAACCGAAGGAAATGCATACACGAGCTTCACGTATGAGAATCTCTATGTTCAGGATGAGTCTGAGGTGAGAATTGACATTCTGCCGAATGCAAATCCGGGAAGCTTTACGATGCAGATGATCTCCGGTTACGGTATGCACCGCGAGGAGTTTACTGTAAACGTTCTTCTCCCGGAGCCGGAACCGTGCGTATGCGAAGAGCCGGAGGTTGTTGAAAAGAAGCCGTTTAAGATTCCGCAGCAGGTAATCAACGGTATTATGCCGGTATTGGCTCTTGCCGTCTTAATCCTCTGGATTGCAGTATTCCCGTTAGCTCCGGGAATTCTGATGGCTGTTATTATCTATGTGATTATGCTTGCCGGTATTCTGATTGCATGCCGTTCGGCTCAATAATTCTTTTTTTCGGGTTAGTCCTTGACCGCCTTATCGGAGATCCGCGCTCGCGTTTTCATCCGGTAGCTCTGCTTGGAAATCTTATCGGATTCTGGGGCAGAACAAACGTCTATCCGCGCCCGCTTGAACGGGTAACCGGCATTCTTGGATGGCTTGCAACCGTTTCTATCGCTTTTGCTCCGTGCGTTCTTCTCTATCTGTTCGCGCCGAAAGCGGTCTTTGTGATTTTCTCAATCCTTGCTCTTGCATTCTGCATCGGCTGGCGGTCTTTGGAGGAGCATGTTGCATCTGTTGAAGCGGCTCTTGCGAAAGGCGAGGAGGAAGGGCGCCGTGCGGTATCATATCTTGTAAGCAGAGACACAAAGAAACTGACCTTCGAGCAGATTAGATCCGGTGCATACGAGTCGGCAGCGGAAAATCTGGTGGACAGTATTATTGCTCCGATCTTCTGGTTTGTTGTCTGCGAAATTATCTTCGGTGCCGGAATTTTTGGAGCGGTTCTGTTCCGCTGTGCAAATACTATGGATGCAATGCTCGGATACAAGGATGAGCGGATTCGCCTCGGCTGGTTTGCGGCACGGGCAGATGATGTTCTGGCATTCATTCCGGCGAGAGTAACTGGTGTTTTTCTTCTTGCAGTGTTTGCGGTGAAAGGAACTGCAGGCGATGCTCTGAAATGTTACAGAAGAGACAGAAAGAAGCGTCCGGGCTTTAACGGCGGAACACCGATGAGCCTTATTGCCGGCGGATGCGGTGTGTGTTTTGAAAAGCCTGCGGTGTATCGGATTGGGGATTGCAAGCGGACGCTTGAGGAAGGCGGACGCCTGATTATTTCTTCGATGAGATGGGCTACTGTTCTTGCAGGTGTTGTTGGTGTTTTGCTGATGCTTCTTCTCTAATCGTCTTTTTCCATCTGTACATGAATCGGACACCCTTCCTCTTCATGCCCGCCGTTTTTCTGAACCCACTCAAGAAGCGGAATCAAAAGCTCCCGAAGCTCCCATCCGGAAACAGTCAGATAATAATGAACCGTTGGAGGCATCGTATCCTCCACTCTTCGCTCGACCAGATTTTGCACCTCCAAATCCTTGAGCGTGTTTGAAAGCGTCTTCGAGCTCACATTACAGAGAGCACGCTTCATCTCATTAAATCCGGCAGAGCCTGAGTTTCCAATAACTGCAATTACCATCAGCGCCCATTTCTTGCTTATCGTATCCAAAATCCCGTGAAGCGGGCAGAAACAAATCTGCTTGTGACTAAGTTTCTCCAAAGAAATCTCCTCTCTTTGAAGTAACTCTTCGATTTATAATAATATAAATCCAACACTAAGTAACCAAAGGAAACCCCTATGCAGAAATCATACAAACTCGAAAACCTCTGCTGCGCTCACTGTGCAGCAAACATGGAGCACGCAATCAAAAAAATCAACGGTGTTGAGTCTGCAGCCATCGCCTTCATGACACAGAAACTCATCCTCGAAGCAGACGAGGAAAACTTCCCGGCAGTCTTAGAGGAAGTCAAAAAAGCCATCCGCAAAGTAGAGCCTGACTGCAGAATCATCGAACCATGAAGATTACCTTCAGCAAAAAGCAGAAACAGACCATTATCAGGATTATCATCTCGGCGGTTCTGCTTCTTGCAGTCAGCTTCATCCCGCTGTCAGGAATCCCAAAGCTTCTGGTCTTCCTCATCCCCTATCTCCTCATCGGATGGGATGTACTCTATTCTGCCGGACGAAACATAATTCGGGGAAAAGTCTTCGACGAAAACTTCCTAATGGGACTTGCAACAATCGGCGCTCTGGTAATCGGACAGTATCCGGAAGCAGTATTTGTGATGCTGTTCTACAAAACAGGGGAACTATTCGAAGATGTTGCAGTCGCCCGCTCGCGTCAGTCGATTGCTGATCTCATGAGCATTGCCCCGGATACCGCAAACATCCTCAAAGGAGATGAATTTGTAACCGTCTCTCCTGATGAAGTTCCAATCGGCTCAACGATTCTCATCAGAGCAGGCGACAGAGTGCCGCTCGATGGAGTTGTAATCGACGGAACTTCCGAACTCGACACATCAGCACTGACGGGGGAATCAGTTCCGCGCGAAGTATCAGCAGGCGATTCGGTAATTTCCGGATGCATCAACCTGTCTGGAGTGTTGAGAGTAAAGACGGAGAAGACGTTCGGTGACTCTGCGGTATCCAGGATTTTAGCGCTCGTGGAAAATGCAGCTGCCAAAAAAGCAAAGGCGGAAAACTTCATCAGTGTTTTTGCACGATACTACACGCCTGCTGTTGTCTTTGCCGCTCTTGCTGCCGCGTTCATTCCTCCGCTGTTCTTCAACGGAGTATGGGAAGAATGGATTTTCCGTGCGCTGATTTTCCTTGTGGTATCATGTCCGTGTGCTCTTGTCATCTCCATCCCGCTTGGATTCTTCGGCGGAATCGGTGCGGCATCCAGACACGGCATCCTGATTAAGGGAGGAAACTATCTCGAAGCGCTTGCAAAAGCGGACACCTTCGTCTCCGACAAAACAGGAACGATTACGACCGGAACATTTTCCGTCATCTCTGCGGACGAAAAAGCACTGTACTATGCAGCCCACGCAGGAGTGGAAAGCACTCACCCGCTTTCGGTTTCAATCCGCGAAAAGTTCGGAGAGATTGACAGAAACCGCGTCAAAAATATCCTTGAGTTTGGCGGCCGCGGTATCTCTGCCGAGGTTGACGGACACCATGTGCTGTCTGGAAACGCAAAACTCATGGATGAGAACGGAATCGCATTCGAACCGTCTTCATCAGACAGTACAACGGTTTATGTATCTGTTGACGGAAATTACGCAGGGTGTGTTGTCTTAGAAGACACGGTAAAACCTGAGGCAAAGAAGGCTTTCAGCGAGCTTCGCTCGATGGGCATTAAGAAAACCGTCATGCTCACCGGAGACAGAGAGGAGGCCGCAAAACGTGTCGCAGACGCTGTCGGTGTTTCAGAATTCCGCTCAGACCTTCTGCCGCAGGACAAAGTTTCAGCAGTAGAAGCCCTGCTCACAGAAAAACGCGGAACAGTTGTGTTCGTTGGAGACGGAATCAATGATGCGCCGGTGCTTGCCAGAGCAGATATCGGTGTTTCAATGGGTGCGCTTGGAAGTGATGCAGCAATCGAAGCGGCCGACATTGTCTTAATGGATGACTCGCTGACACGACTGCCTGAAGCAATCAGAATCGCAAAGAAAACGCGCAGGATTGTAATCCAGAACATTGTCTTTGCGCTGGGAATCAAGTTCGGGGTAATCATCCTCGCACTCTTCGGTCTTGCAAACATGTGGGAGGCAATATTTGCAGATGTCGGGGTTGCCGTAATCGCGATTCTGAACTCCATGCGGATGCTGAGAGTATAATATACACCACATCACTTTTTTAATATCCAACGTCATAAATAATTGTCATTGGTATCTTACGATGTTCGAACAGCGTATATTTGAGACTGATTTTAGAATCGCATTTCAGGAAGAGCTTGATAGAAGGGATATGTCAATCCGTCAGCTCTCAGAACTTACCGGAATCCCTGCGGTTACTCTGTACAAAATAGCATCCGGAGAGCGCGATCCGCGTCTTTCAACTGTCAAAAAAATCGTCTCCGTCTTTTCTCCAAATCACGGAAAGTTCATCGCGGTGATTGCCGCAAAGTTCCTGCTCGATGAAGTGGAGGGGACAAAAATTCATGCAGACGGTGTTGAGTACCGGCTGAAAGGCTATACGGCAAACTCTCTTGAAGACTGTCTTGTCGCGGCGGTTCATGCAAGAAATGAGGGGGCTGCCGGAATTATCTGTGCACCGATTCTCTCCTCACTTGTCGAAAGGGTTGTTGATGTGCCGGTCGCCATCATGAAGCCGGAGATGAAAACAGTAACTGTCGCGGCAAACTCCATTATCCAGAGGCTCTGACACAGATACCTTATTTACCTGTCAGGACAATATTCAAAGAAGAGATGGGTGCCTATTGGGTTGTCCGCTGTCCGAACTGCCGTGAGTTCACGTATACGGATAAATATGGGAAGTGGAAACTCTGTCCGGTCTGCGGAGAGGTGATTTCCCTTTCGGCTGTCCCGGTATATTTGGAAGTGAATGATTTTTCCGAGGCGGAGGAGCTGATTGCTGCGGTTCACCGATATCTTCAGCACACCGGCCGTGCTGATCTGCATCCGGAAGAGGTTGCTCTTGTCCGGAAAAAGTATTCCGAGTGGCTGACTTCAGCGTAAATTACCAGAGCTTTCCGCAGTGCGGACAAAGGATTGCCGGCCTTCTTCCGCATTTCGGACAGAGCAGTTCTCCGCGCGGGTTTTGAATCAGTTCAGTGCCGCATTCCCGACAGTAAATATCGCGTTTGAATCCGCAGGTGTGTTCTACAACCATGTTACTATTCTATTCTCCGTGATAAAAGATAGACTTTATCACTCACCCGTATTCCGGAATACTTCACTTCGCTGTCAGGCAGGGCAGTATAGAAGAGTATTTAGTGATACCTGACGTATATAGTTAAACAACTTAGCGAGGGTTGCCAAGTCGGTCAACGGCGCTGCGTTTAGGGCGCAGTCTCTAGGAGTTCAAGGGTTCGAATCCCTTCCCTCGCACTTTTCACACGCCCGTATGCCCGCGACGCCTAAGGGGCATGCGGCTCTGCGAGCCTTAACCCCAGTGTATTCTTCTTCTTTTGTGTATCAACCTTGATGATTATTAGGCAGAAACGCATATAGTATAGATACTATGACCACACTGCCTGAATATCTGAAAGACTGCGGTGCCGATGAGGAGCTTATCTCTATCATCTCCCTTATCGGGGCACAGGCAGCACCAATCCGCGATGCATTCATCTCCAACCAGAACTATGCCGACTCGACCAACTCCTCAGGAGAAACGCAGGCTGAGATGGACACCTGGTCTGACACCCACATTACTAATGTGCTTGCCGGAAGCGGACTTGTTCGTGAGGTTGCATCCGAAGAACGTGATGATATTGTCAAACTCTCTGAGTCTGCAAAGTACTCTGTCGTCATGGACCCGCTCGACGGCTCATCCTTAATCAAAGTCAACCTCTGTGTGGGAACCATTGTTGGAATCTACGAGGGAAGCTGTATGCAGGCCGGAAAAGACCTCAAGGCTGCATTCTATATCCTCTACGGTCCAATGACTACTCTTACTGTCTCGGTTGGAAAAGGGGTTGCCATCTTTGCGCAGGACAAAGAGGGTGTTTACCAGATGCTCAAAAACCATGTCAAGATTCCGGAAGGAAATCTCTATGGAAGCGGAGGGGTCAGAACCGAGTGGCTTGGAAAGCACGCAAAGTTCGTTAATCGCATCGAAAACGAAGGGGCAAAGAACCGTTACTCCGGTTCATTCGTTGCAGACTTCCACCAGATTCTCCAGTACGGAGGAGTATACGCATACCCGCCAAGCGAGAAGCAGCCGAACGGAAAGCTCCGTTTAGTCTTTGAAGTAAATCCGATCGGATACCTCGCAGTTCAGGCAGGAGGAGCTGTCTCTAACGGAACCAAGACCACCTTAGACATTGTGCCGGAAGAAGTTCACCAGAGAACCATTGTCTATGTCGGAAGCCACGGCATGATTGCCAAGATTGAAGCAACCGAGTAATGTCCACTCTCACGGTTTATGCAAAACCTCTCGGCGGAATTGCCGGATGCACACGCGTATTTCCAGATGTCTTACAGGCAGTAGACAAGGTTTTCCGGAAAGCAAAAGGAGATATCCTGCATGACTTCGTTGTCACACACATCGGAGACAGAGTGGTTTCCTTACTTGTTTCAGACGGCGACGTTGCATCTATAATTAAGGAAGCATATGCTGTCGGAGAAGAGATTGCAGAGAAAAGAAAGCTCTTCAAAAATCCTGCAGCAGAATCTTCAATATCTCTGACCTTTGAAGAACGCGAGTCAGAGGCTTTCGTTCTCTTCCTTGCAGGCTCATCGGATACTGCGTTTTGGAACGGCTTGATTCCAAAAGGGGAAAACCAGGCTGCTTCTTCTGCATCAGTTATGCTTTGCAGAACGGAAGGCGAGTTCTGTACTACAGCAGAACTCCTGGAAACATTTGCAGACGAAAAAGCAAGCCTTCGCGGCATTGCTCCGGTGAGCCTTTGCGATTCTGCAATCGTCAGAACAAAAGTAACGCCGGTTGTTGCTCTTGGATTTTCTTTAGGCAGCGGAGTGCTTACCGGGCCTCTTGACCTCTTTGACACTCCGCTCTTTGATGCCCCGCGTTTCCGGGCATCAGAACTCTGATTTTTCCTGCGCTTCTGGCGCGCATGGATTTTTGCACGAACAAGATATCATTGTTCGGTTACGAACATTTTGTTTTTGCGAAATTTACAGACAATCTCAGTCATTATATTTAAACATGATTGTTTTGTGTTGCTGTTTCTTCCAAAAATGACTGGTTTGAAGGCCGATTCGGGCTTATTTTGACCTCCGTCACTATTATAACCTCATCCAACTCATAAGTATAGGAACATGTTAGCGTGAGATCTCCGCTAACAGTCACAATACCAAATCACATTAATCCAACTTGTATAAAGAGGAACTTTAATGGGACAGGGAAAATTCGCAGCAAGACAATTAGTTCGCAACGCCAAGAAATTCCGGTGGAGCGACTCAGTTTACTCCCGCAGGGCACTTAAACTGAAACTGAAAGCAGACCCGTTAGAGGGTGCACCGCTCGGACGTGCAATCGTCCTCGAAAAGGTCGGTGTTGAAGCAAAGCAGCCGAACTCCGCAATCAGAAAGTGCGTCAGAGTTCAGCTTATCAAGAACGGTCGTCAGGTTACTGCATTCGCAGTCGGCGACGGTGCAATCAACTTCATTGATGAACACGACGAAGTTACCATCTGCGGTATCGGCGGTCGTGCAGGACGTTCCATGGGAGATATCCCGGGAGTTCGTTTCGTTGTCATCGCAGTCAACGGTGTCACCTTACACGAACTTGTTCTCGGACGTCAGGAGAAGGCAAGAAGGTAAATATCATGACTGAAGAAAACGCAACCTCCAAGATTCTCCTCTTCGGCAAGTGGGATACTTCCGAAGTCGTTGTAAAAGACCAGGGTCTCATCCGCTACATCACCGTAAGCTCCACTGAAATCCCAAGCTCCTGTGGAAGACTTACCCAGCAGCAGTTCACCAAGTCCCAGATGGCAATCGTCGAGAGACTTATCAACCGCTTAATGCAGACCGAAACCAACACCGGAAAGAAGATGCACTGTACCAAGATGGTCATGGATGCATTCGACGAGATCAACAAGAAGACCAAGCAGAACCCGCTTCAGGTCTTAGTTGACGCAATCTCCAACGCAGCACCGCGTGAGGAAATTGTCCGTTTAAAGTACGGTGGTATCAATGTTCCAAAGTCCGTTGACTCTGCACCAATCCGCCGTGTCAACACTGCACTCAGATACATTGCCCTTGCAACCTGGAAGGGATCCCACAAAACAAAGAAGCCGGCATACCTTGTCCTTGCAAATGAGTTAATCATGGCAGCAAAGGGAGATACCAAGTGCTTCTCTGTCGGAAAGAAAGACGAAGTCGAGCGTATGGCAAAGTCTGCACGCTAATCACCCCCATACAATTTATTTTTCAGGTGAAAGAAAATGTCACGCGGAAAGAAAATGGTCGAGCGTATTAATGTGCTGATGAACGACACCCAGCACATTCGCAACATCGGTATCGTAGCACACATTGACCACGGAAAGACTACCCTTTCTGACAACCTTCTCTCCGGAGCAGGAATGCTCTCCGAAGAGCTTGCAGGAAAGGCATGCTGGACTGACTCCGACGAGGAAGAACAGGCTCGCGGAATTACTATCGACTCTTCCAACGTTTCGATGGTTCACGAAGTCAACGGTCAGGAATACCTCATCAACATGATCGACACCCCAGGTCACGTCGACTTCGGTGGAGATGTTACTCGTGCAATGAGAGCAGTCGACGGTGCAGTCGTTGTCGTCGATGCAGTCGAAGGCCCGATGCCGCAGACTGAGACTGTTCTCCGTCAGGCACTCAAAGAGGGTGTTCACCCAGTACTGTTCATCAACAAGGTTGACAGACTTATCAACGAGCTTAAAGTTAACCCGCAGGACATGATGATCCGCTTAGGAAAAGTCATCGACAAAGTTAACAAGCTCATTAAGGGAATGAACGAGGAGCTCTACAACAACGGCGGATGGAAGCTCGATGCATTAAAGGGCAACGTAGCATTCGGATCTGCACTCTACAACTGGGCAATCTCGATTCCGTACATGAAGAAGTCCGGTGTCACCCTCCAGACTATCATTGACAAGTGCAATGAAGGCGACGCAAAGTACCTCGCAAAGGCATCCCCGCTTCACGCAGTTCTCCTTGACATGGTCGTCGAGTTCCTCCCGAACCCGCTCCAGGCACAGGGTAACAGATGCCACATCATCTGGCACGGCGATGTCGAGTCCACTGTCGGTAAGGCAATGTACGCATGCGACCCGAACGGACCTGTCGCACTCATGATTACTGATATCTCCTTCGACAAGCACGCAGGAGAAGTCGCAACCGGAAGACTGTTCTCCGGAACTCTTACCCGCGGTCAGGAACTCTACGTCTCCGGAACTGCAGGCAAGCCGAACAGACTCCAGCAGGTTGGTATCTTCATGGGTCCGACCCGTGTCGATGTCGACAAGATTGTTGCAGGTAACATCGCAGCAGTTACTGGTCTCGGTGACGCAATCGTCGGATCCACTGTTACTTCCTTAAAGGAAATGACTCCGTTCGAGTCTCTCCAGCACTACTCTGAGCCGGTTATGACCGTCGCAGTCGAGGCAAAGAACACCAAAGACCTGCCGAAACTCATTGAAGTTCTCCACCAGGTCGGAAAGGAAGACCCGACAATCCGTGTCAACATCAACGAAGAGACCGGAGAACACCTCATTGCAGGTATGGGTGAACTTCACCTTGAAGTCGTTACCGGACGTATCAAGAGAGACAAAGGTGTCGACATCATTACCTCTCCGCCAATCGTTGTTTACCGTGAGACCGTCGCACAGGCACTCAACGGTACTGTTGAAGGAAAGTCCCCGAACAGACACAACAGATTCTTCCTCTCTGTTGAGCCAATGCCGCAGAACATCCTCGATGCAATCCAGGCAAACGAAGTTACCATGAACATGGACAACATCGCACGCCGTGACGCACTCGTTGCACTCGGTATGGACAAGGAAGAAGCAAAGTCTGTCAAGGACATCTACGGATCCAACATGTTCGTCGACTGTACCAAGGGTATTCAGTACCTCAACGAAACCATGGAACTTATCATCGATGGTATCCACGAGGCACTCGACGGCGGACCGCTTGCAGATGAGCAGGTTCAGAATGTCTTAATCAAGCTCCACGATGTCAAGCTCCACGAAGATGCAATCCACCGTGGTCCGGGACAGGTCATTCCGGCAGTTCGCGGCGGTATGAAGGCAGCTCTCCTCATGGCAGGCGACACTCTCTTAGAGCCGATGCAGAACATCCAGATCACTGTTCCGCAGGATCAGATGGGTGCAGCAATTTCCCAGATTCAGGGAAGACGCGGTATGCTCTCCACTACTGATGTTGAGGGTGACCAGATCGTTGTCAACGGTCAGGCACCGGTTGCAGAGCTCTTCGGTTTCGCAGGCGATCTCCGTTCTGCAACTGAGGGTCGTGCAATGTGGTCCCAGTCCTTTGCAGGATTCGCAATGGTCCCGCAGGGTATGCTTCCGGAAATCGTTAAGGGTATCCGTAAGAGAAAGGGCCTCAAGGAAGAGATTCCAACCCCGAAGGACTACCTCGAGTAAGTCTTTCACACACCTGTTCCTGTCCTTTGGACAGGTTTTCGGGTTGGGAGAAATCCCAAAACCCACCCTCTCGGGTTTTCTGTTTTGTACTTCTTTTCTGCCGCAATCTTCAGCTATTATACTTTATACAGCAAACAAAGCGGTGAATGATAAATATTGTTACGCTCTTCATCTGGTTTGCAATATACAGCTTTCTCGGCTGGGTGTGGGAGACGACGTTCTGCTCGATTCGCGCAGGGCATTTCATTAACCGTGGTTTTTTAAACGGTCCGGTAATTCCGGTTTACGGGTTCGGTGCGGTTTTTGTGATGCTGGCGATGTCTTTTTTCCGCAGTTCCGCAATTCCGACACATCTTCCCTATGTTGATATTCCGCTGGTGTTTTTCGGCGGTCTGGTGATTTGTACGCTTCTGGAATATGTGACTGCCGTGATTCTCGAAAGCGCATTCCATATCCGCTGGTGGGATTATTCGAAGCAGAAGTTCAATTTCCAGGGTCGCATTTGTCTGAAGAGTGCGCTGTTCTTCGGGCTGATGTCGGTGGTGATTATCTATATCGTCCAGCCGCTGGTGTCCCGCGTTACCGTTTCCATCCCGGCAGATATTGCAAATCCGTTAGCACTGGTTTTCCTGGTTCTGTTTGCCGCCGATCTGGCAGTGACGCTTTCCTCGCTTCTGCATCTCAAGTCGCATCTTGCACATGTTCAGCACCGCATCGAACATGCGGCAGAGGAGTTCAAAGACAATGCGGAGGATTTCCGTGAGGATGTTTTTGCGGCTTTTTCCCGGTCAAAACGGCAGATTCAGCGCCTGGCAAAGGCATTCCCGGACTCTGTCGCCCGGCATCATGACGAAGCCTGGCAGAAAATCAAGGAACACGCAGGAAAGTAATATCCCGACATTCTTTTCCTGTTCTTTTTTTTGATTTTGAGAGAAACATAGTTCCTGTTCCTTCTTTCAAGACGGGCATTTATGTCCTCTGCGCTTTTTCCATAATCTCGAATACCTCAACCCTTTAGGGCTACGGCTCGAAGAGCCGTATGCCCCTCAGGCTCGCAAGTCATGCTGACTTGCTCCCGGCTTGAGCCTTCGGCTCGCGCCCGTCACGGGCATACGGCGAAAGGAAAGTACTATTTAGTTCTCGCTACAAACATATGGTATCACTACATAGGTGAACTTATGGAATTTAACGGTGTAATTATCGAGGATACTTACGCAGAAGGTTTCCCTGTCTGGGCAGCCCGTGTAATTATCACTGCAGTAACGAAGGAATGGGCATACAAGGCAGCAACCGAAGCAACCGGATTTGCAACCTCCACCATCGGATGCCCGTGTGAAGCAGGTATTGAGAAGTTCATCCCGGCATCCGAGACTCCGGACAACCGCCCGGGTTACTCCATTCTTATCTGCTGCGGAAAGAAGGCACTCAAAGAGCAGGTCTTAGAGCGCGTCTCTGAGTGTGTCTTAACCGCACCAACCACCGCTGTCTTCAACGGACACGCAGGCGAAGAGGAAATCATCCCAATCAAGCTCCACTTCTTCGGAGACAAGTTCGAGAAGAAGGTCGAGGTTGGCGGAATCCAGTGCTGGTCCATCCCAATCATGGGCGGCGACTTCATTGTTGAGGAAGAAATCGGCGCAATCAAGGGTGTTGCGGGCGGTAACTTCTTAATCCTCGGTGACTCCCAGATGTCCGCATTAATCGCTGCAGAAGCAGCAGTCGATGCAATTGCAGAAGTTGACGGTGTCATCACTCCGTTCCCGGGAGGAGTTGTCTCCTCTGGTTCCAAGGTTGGTTCCTTAAACTACAAGTTCATGGGAGCTTCCACCAACGAAAAGTTCTGCCCATCCATCCGTGAAGCAGTCATTGAGAAGGGTCTCGAGACTGAGATTCCGGAAGGCGTCAAGGCAGTTTACGAGATTGTCATTGACGGTGTCTCCGAAGAGGCAGTCAAGGCAGCAATGAAGGCCGGTGTCCAGGCAGCATGCAGAGTTCCGGGTGTCGTTAAGATCACCGCAGGAAACTACGGCGGAAACCTCGGTCCGTTCAAGTTCAACTTAAAGGACTGCATCTGAACGCCCATATCCCCGCGACGCCTTTAGGGCGTGCGGCTCTTCGAGCCTTAGCCCTACGATGTAGGGTAAAAGGCTCATTTTATTTTTCTTTATTCTGTGTTGTTTTCCTGTTCTTTTCAAAACGTCGTATGGAAAAAACGATGTCCGGGTAAATTCTGATTTTCCGGTCGGAAATCTTTTTATATCTTTTAGGTGTGAACCGGTAAAATCCTCTGTACTATAAATACTCCCGGCAGTTCACAGCAAAAATCACTGTCTCTGTTTCCACTTGAAAACAGGTTTTTCGATTTGAAAACAGCATGTTTTTTCATTTTTTAAAATGAAAACACAGTTTTTTCACTTTTTAAAATTTCAGCCCATTGTATTAGTGTAAGTAAAAAACATTAAAGACTTTGGAGCAAATTTACGAAGACGGCGAAAATCACTGCTTCCGGTTCACTGGTTTTTCAGCGGTTCACAGCAGGAATCAGTGATTCACGGATTGATTTTGCGTGTGAACCTCTCCAAAACCGCATCTGAAGACCATTTTTCGTGATTTTTGATTTTGCTGTTTCTGCCGTATTTTTTCGATTGCTCAAAGGATTTCCGTTTTCGTTTTTCCGGCACTCTTCTCTGATATATAATTTTCCGACCGGAAATTCATTTTTTGCCGGGTTATCGTTTTTTTCCCGGTTTTGTATCCGGCGCGCAGAGAAATTCCCGGCAAAAAGTCAAAATAGCATACATGCAATACCGCTTGACTTGGATGACTGAGAAACGTCGAACTTACAAGACGGAAAAACAGCCGCAGAAAAAGCTCATCCGAATAACTCTCCGCATTACTGAAGAGGAACAGAATCTTATCCAGAAGAACACCCGTGATTATGGATTCAGAACGATGAGTGAGTACCTCAGATACAGCAGTTGTTTTCCGGAATCACCCCGTGTCACTGATACGGAACTGCAGGAACTCAGAACGGACATTGCCTATTGCAGGGAATGGATTGAAGAGCATAAAGAAGTGATAGAGGGTGCCATCTCAGCTCTTCACGTCGCAATGAAACTCTTCCCATAGAACCCGCATGGAGGAAGAATCCGTATGCCCGAAAATGTCTGACAATGTCAGACAGGAAAAAAAATCCTGCGGCACGGGTATTCTTCAGATTAAAGCAATCTCCATCTCTGAAAGCCGGAAAAATCCGTGACCGGATGTCTGACAAAATCTGCTCAAATAACGGTATTTCCTGGAAAACATGCGAAAATGTCAGACATTTTGCAAAATTGCCTGACACAGCATTAAATAATCCCAACCCGCATTTTTCATTGGTGATAGCATCACCAACAATCAAAGAACAGCGAATTCGCCGCAAAAAGCGAGCGAGTTCAAGCTGCACTTTAAACGAAACGAACAACACCTCTACACCCACCTGAAGAACCGGAAAAAACCGGGGGCGTATCTCAAGGGACTTATCGAGAAGGATATGACAAACCCAGAAGAGCTGTTCTCCCGTGTTTTCGGGGACATAGAGCGTGACTATGGTTCGATGCGCAGATTCCTTCAGGAATGCGGTGAAGATGCGCTGAGAAGCCGCCTGCATGCGTATGGTGAGGTTTTGCAGAAGGAGTTGAAACGGATGCTCAAAGAGCGGTATGAGGATTTGAAAGATCTATGAACGGGCGGTTAAAACCCAAAAGCAAACTCGGACACAAACTGTCAGTGACGGTTTCTTCCGAGGAACTGGCTGTCATAGAACGCAGGATGCAGGAACTCGGCTGCAAAAGCATTGCTGATTTTCAGCGGAAGTCCATGGAGCATTATGCCGGGGAGAAAATTTTCCGGGAGCGTATCTATGACAAACACGGTTTAACAGACCGGAGAAAAGCGAGTTGGAATCATATGGAATCAGATTATGAAAAGAAACACTGAGGCTGAACCGGGTATTACGGAGACACGGCACAGCCATAAGGCATTTGGATTGCAGAAGAATAAATCTGCCGGCGTTATTGATGCGGAGGAATGGTTCTTCCGGGAACGCAGGAGGCGGATTTCTGCTCTTCAGCACCAGGAGGAGGTGATTGTCGCATGACAAAATACCGGAATCCTGCCGAGCCGGAGAAGCAGGAAAAGCGGGGTGCATCTCTGTATCATGATGAGCCGTTTCGGGCAGAGTTTCTGATGCTTGCGGCAATGGGTTCCCGGGAAGGGGATTCCGGCTGGGAGTTCATGATGAATGAGGTTGTTCCCCGTGCTTTGCAGGAGGCGCGTGAGCATTCGCGCACTCCGTACCTTGACTGCGCCTTTATCGAGGGTGTGATGAGCGGATTAAACGCGAGGAGGGTTCTTGATGCGGTCGGAAAAAGACCATAACAGGGATACAGGAGCTAAGCCGGAGGCGCATGCTCCTCAGGCGTCGCGGGCATCCGGGCGGTTGGAAAAAGACCATAGTCTGGTACAGAGTCCGGAGAAGCAGAAGCAGATGCTGGACTTTATTGTGACGTCATATTTCCATTCTCCTGCAGATGTGGAGGAGCTGAAGTGTGCGGTGATTATCGCAAGTGACAATTCGTCGCCGACGCCGAATGCGGACCGCTGGTTCCTGGAAGGAGTGTTTGCAGCACTCCGGTTCTTAGGGGGAGAGAATGGTAACTCTCTGTAGTATGTCGGATGTGTATATCCTGGATAAAATCCGCTCCGGAGAGTGGGTTCCGTCTCTGGATACCGGACAGGTGTATTCGACTGCAAAGAAAGGCAATCTGGTAGGTTCTGAGAACAGCAGAGGGTATATCACAGTCAGCCGTTTTCTGCTGTCCCATGTTATCTGGGTTGCTGCAAACGGTCCGATTCCGGTCGGTTTCCAATTAGACCACATAAACGGAAATAAGAAGGATAACCGGCTCTGCAATCTGCGGCTGGTAACTGCTGCAGAAAACCAGCTTTTGACGAATGCAAAGTTCACCTTCGCGCAGGTTCAGGAGATGCGGAAGAAGTATGCAGAAGGAGCGACGGTAATGCAGCTCTCCCGCGATTATAACTGTAATCATTCAGTAATTTCCCGGATTATTCATAATCAGTCGTATATGTCGGATGTGCCGATAGAGGCTGTCCCGGGAGAAGTCCGGAAGAAGATTGTTGCGGATTTTTCCAGAGGAATTTCGATTAATACCATTCGTACGAAGTACGGAGTACAGCAGGCGGTAGTCCGAAGGATTCTGGAAGATGAGTTGAGCATGAAGAAGGAGGAAAAAGTATGAAAACACCTCAGGAGTATCTGGATATTATCCAGGATGCACACCCGTGTCCGGTGAATTCTGGGTTTGAACGGGCGGTATGGCTTTTTGAATTTAGAGAGGCGCTTCGGTGGATGCTTGACTTTGTGGAGGTTGAGTATAAGCACCAGGTAGCAGACATTCTGGATAAAGGGCTGACATCGGAGAAGTATGCTCTGTGCGGGAAGTACCGGAGTTATACGAAGGTGAAGGTGGCGGATGTGGCTGCTTATAGTTCTGAGCTGTTTGATTCTCTGGTTCACGTGAAGGCAAGTGATGCGGAGAAGATTATCGGCAGGCGGGCTTTGTATCTTGAGGCACGGGATATTCTGGGTTCTTCGGAGATTCAGAAGTATGAAGTGGTGAATTCGACTGAGTTATCGAAGGTTGTTCCGTCGCACGTGTTTTCCCGGCTGACGGAGAAGGAGGAGCGGCTGATGGATTATGTGATTGAGGAGATTTCTTCTCCATCGGAGGGTGTATGATTCCGTCGTGGCGGAATGTTCCGGAGCTTGCTGACCGGCATAAGCTGGCGGTTCTGGTGATGGAGGAAGGCTCGGCGCAGATGATTGCACGGCGGCTTGGGTGTTCGAAGGCGTCAGTGAAGAGTGCTTTGCTGTTTCACGGGCTGGCTGTGTCTGATACGGTTGTCAGGAGGGTGCGGTAGGTTTTCTGTGGCTCTCTGCACTATCCTCCTCTCTTTTATTTTAGATATTTGTATATGCCTGGAAATAGATTATTTGTTTAAATGTGTCTTTGATATTTACTGACACTGTCTCAACATTAAATAAGGTAGTTGTTTTATGGAGTACCATTATGATATTCAAAAAATTGACATGGTTATTATTCGTTATTGATATTTGAATATTCAATGATTTAGAAATATGAAGATGTTATGTACTATATTATACAAATAATTTATATCATCAAAAAGTCTAATTAACACTATGTTAGATATCTTTCTTTCTTCTACCTTCAAAGATCTTGATTATGTACGGTCAAAAATATTAACTCGTTTACAACAATCAGTAACTCCTCGTGCAATGGAATATTTTGCGAGCAGTACGTCACCTCAAAAATTCATTTTTCATGATGGGGATTATGGCATAATCAATGCTGATTATATTATCTATTTATTAACACCACAATACGGGTCGTTGATTGATGAATGCCATGTATCAGATTCATGTTCTGAATTATGTCTAAATGAAAGAGAAAAGAAGGAAGGTAATGAAAACATAAAATTTGCTGAGAGATGTTATTATCATGAAGGAACTGATGATTGTAATGGAAAAATATCATATACTCATTGTGAATTGAGGCTGGGAAGATGCATTAATTGCCCGCATTTAATATTTTTATTTGGCAATCTGTGGAAAATATATGATATTCTAAACAATAATAAATTGGATTGTTGTACTAAATGGAAGTATGGATACACTTATGATAAACTGAGTATTCAAGAGAGGGAAGATATTGTTGCTGAGGTTGGGAAAAATTCAAACTCAATAGTATTTGATGAGAATGAAATTTCTCTGACATTCAATAATATGCCAAAACTATCACAATTGATGGTTGAGATAGGAAATGAGACATTAGGTAGATGTAACCAAGATAATGTGGATCGAATATTCAAGAATTTAGTGAAAGATATCTTGGATAGATATGCACATCCAGATACAAATCCAAATTTTAAGTTTAAAAATTTTGTTGGTAATCATTCAGAACTCAAAAAACTTTATAAGATTATTGATACTGAAAAGTCATTACTGTTATGGGGTCCTGGAGGTATAGGTAAAACAACCCTTGCTGAAGTATTAACTTTATTGCGAATATTAGAAACTGGAGATAAAGCGATTATATTCTCAAGATATTCAGCATATATCTCAAAGTCGGGATATAGGAATGACAAGATAAGACATATTAGGATGGGGCAGTCTGAAAAGTTAACACTAGATCATATACTTAACACATTATCATCTGATAATAATATAATGGGTACGGATGCTGATAGGATGGATCAGATTGCCAATATATGTAATAAAAATAATATTTTATTATTAATAGACGATATAGACTTAGCAGATAAATCTGTGTATAGATTACTTAATAAAGATATAACAATAATAGCCACATCAAAGAAAAATAATCTGGTTAATTCACAAGCATACTCTAAAGAAGTTACGTCTATTGAAGAAGTAGAGGAGCTTTTACTATATTTTGCTCGAATATTGGGTATTAATCCAACATTGGTACAAGATAATATCGATATAATTCAACAAATAGCAGGTGGTTATCCTATCTTTTCTTACTTGATGGTTAGAAATTTACCCTCTCTCTTAGATAAACAAACCTATAAAAATATGATTTGTGAGTTGGAGCATAATTCTAAGGAAATCTATGCTAAAGATGGAAGTCAGGAGATTTGGAAAAGGATAATCAAATTGATTCTTACAGAAGATGAGATTAGATTTTTACGTCTCTTGTCTCTATTTGATTATGATATTTTCTTTAATATCAACCAAGAGGTCTTACGCAGAGCATGTTCTAATATTACAATTTATGGAAATGTAGATGAATTACTTTCATCTCTTTCAGAGAAAGGTTTTGTTGAAAGAAATAAAGATGGAAAGTCATGGTGTGTTTCATATCATCAAATTGTAGATTATATTAATGGTCTCAAGTTTGACGATGATGAAGTAAAAACTAATTATAATATTTGTCTTGATTACTACAGAATATTGTCTACAGAAAGAGAAGGGGAAATGAAGAGAATTGCTAATATTGAGATATTATATTATGAGATATTACTTGGTTTAAACACTTCAATAAATGTGGAGAAAGTTATAACATACTCTGATGAATATACTAATCGACGTGAGTTATTAAGGATAATTGACTGTTGTAATACATTATTAAGGTTTAAGACATTGAGTATGAGAAATACTATTGATCTCTTATATCATTGTGGAAATCTACACTTAGAATTGAATGATTTCCATCAAGCTAATAAAAAATTTGAAAAAGCAAAAAAGCTTTTAAAATCACTTGTTAGTGAAAATGAACTTGAATCAGATATTTATTTTGCATCAATTCAGGAGAAAAGAGGAAGAATATTTGAATTAATTGGGGAGGGGGACAAAGCATTGAGATTATATAAAAATGCATTGGTTATTCTAAATAAAAATCCATATAATAATAGAATCAATATTATTAAAAATCTCATTAATTGTGGTAGACTGTACTGGATGGGAGAAGATTATGTACATTCTAAAGATAATTATGATAAAGCAAAAGTTCTATTGAATTTTGATGAAATTAGTTATTTTATAACTCATACTTCAAAAATCAATTGTATGGATGAGGAACTTAATCTTTATTCGATGCTCTGTAATAATTATGGGTTATTATATCAATCAGTAATTGATCAAAATAGCCAACCTAATATAGATTGTAAATTAGATGATGTGCAGTCAAGTTATGAACTAGCTTTAAATGCGAAGAAAATTCTTCTGTCCAGAGATAAAAACAACTATGATTATCAGGAGAGTCTAGCAAATACATACTATAACTTAGCAAGATTATCGAAATTACGCGGTGAGTATGACAATGCTGAAAAAATGTATCTATGTGCCCTTAATATCAGGAATAATTTTAAGGAAATTGGGCTTACATCTCACTATATGAAACTTGCAGATACATTTGTTAATTTAGCAAATCTATATGATGACTATAATGATATATTCCAAAAAGATTATAGTATTATTGAAAACCTGTATTCAGAATCATTAAATCTTAGGAGGGATTTAGAAAAATGTTATCCAAAGGGATATGATGCATATAATCTCACATATACATTAATTAATATGGGTGATTTCTATTTCAGAAGATTTATGCTTGAAAAGGCAAAAGAGTTCTATTCTGAAGCTATTTGTATGTTTGATAATCAAACTGAATTTAATAATTCTAGTTGTTATCATAAAACATACTTGGATAAACATATTTCTGAATGTAGGGAACGTCTATCTCAAATCACAAATTAATTACCAATATAAATAATTAGATGCGATTGAAATGAGAAATATATTAAATAATTTTTAATACAATACTTATGAGATATTAACATAGAATAGTTAAAGATATATTATTATGATGATATTATTAATTATATGAAAAAAGCGTTGTGCATTGGTATTAACTATTATGAACATATCAATAGTTTGTTTGGGTGTGGAAATGATGCCTCAGCAATGTACAATGTACTCTCCAGAAATGGTGATGGCACACCAAACTTTTCAACAGAATTATATATAGCTGATAATCCTGGTACTCAATTATCCAAAGAAGAGTTGAAAGATAAAATAAAAAAGCTCTTTGATGGGGCAGTAGATTCAACATTATTATATTTTTCAGGGCATGGGTATGTTGAAAACACAGGGGGATATCTTCTAACATCTGATGTAAAACGTGGTGATAATGGGTTGGCAATTCATGATATTTTGACAATTGCAGCCACCTCCAAAGCAAGGAATAAAATTATTATTCTTGATTGCTGTCATGCTGGTACTGCTGGAAATATAGCATGTAATACTGATTTCTCATTGATAAATGAGGGAACAACCATCCTTACCGCGTGTAAACCTGAAGAATATTCAATGGAAAAAGGAGGGAAAGGGGTGTTTACCTCATTGTTAGTTGAGGCATTAAATGGTGGTGCTATGAATCTTGTTGGGGATGTCACTCCAGGAAGTGTGTATGCATATATTGATCAGGCACTTGGTCCATGGGATCAAAGACCAATGTTTAAAACTAATGTACATAGTTTTGTATCACTGAGAAAAAATACACCTCCAATAACTCTTCAGGAATTATATAGGCTTACAGAATACTTTGCAGATCCAGATTCAGAATATCAATTGGATCCCTCTTATGAACCTACTTCAGAAATAAAAGTTGAAAAGAATACAAAAATCTTTTCAACTCTTCAGCGTTACAATAGAGTGAATCTTCTTATTCCAAAAGATGAGATACATATGTATTATGCTGCTATAAATAGCAAATCATGTGTCCTAACAGCACTTGGTAAACATTACTGGAAATTGGTAAAAAATAACAGAATTTAATATATCTATTGGAGATATAGGAATGTCCACTCCAAGAAACTTATAATTTATTTATTAGCTATTCTTGGGCTTACTCAGATTCGTATAAGAAGTTAATTAACCTTCTGGATAATGATTGTGACTTTTCTTACGAGGACTATTCTATTCCAAAAGATAATCCACTTCATGTCACTGGTTCAGATAATAAATTGAGATGGGCAATACATGAGCAAATGAAACATGCTTCTGTTGTTCTAATATTAGCAGGAGTTTATTCTACATATAGCAAGTGGATTAATATTGAGATTGATTTGGCAAAAAATGGATTAAAAAAAAACCAATTGAACCCTGAGGTTATGAGAAAACATCAACACGAGTGAAAGAAGCGGCTGATATTATCGTAAATGGAACATAAAGTCTGTTGTGAACGCAACTAAACAATTAGGATAGATACCTATTTTATTCAATATTTCAAATAGTACGAGTTACTTCTAGAATATATTACAGAGATTAGACAAGTTGGCAAGGGCACAAGATATATCTATAATTACTATTTATTAGTAATTATGTCGTCCTACTTTGAATATATCAAAAATTGTCTGTGTGATGAAACCAATTCTAACAAGCCTGTAATCTTCCTTGTTGGTGCCGGCATCTCCTATAGTTCACCAACCAATTTGTCTCTTTTCCCGCAAGACAATTGCCTTAAACAATTATCATCTCTGAAATACTTTGATAGAAATATGATATTAGAGAAAATACGCCCGGAATTATTCTTCCAGATTCTGTTAAAACATATGGGAGAAAGAGATGGTCTGCTCCCGCTTAAGGTTTTAGATACAGCAACAGCAAGAGCTGACGGATATTCTGTGGAGCCAAATGTAATCCACTACTTGCTTGCTGCTCTTATTCAGCAGGGAAACATTGTCATATCTACAAATTTTGACGGCCTGATTGAAGATGCTTACAAAATACTTTACAATACAACTATTGATAGTACACATTGTCTCATAAAAAACTATGATTTTGAAAAATTTACTAAAGATATTACGGGTAATAAGACAGAAACTATGGATTATCATGAAGGTTATCTGATTAAATTGCATGGATCCTTTTGTGACCCTGACGGTAATGATACCTCAGCGTCTATAGTAACATTGCTTTCTCAACATCAAAGCGAATCAGTAACTCCCAAAATCAAACTTCTTGAAGCCCTGCATAACCATACATGGGTAGTTATGGGACATAGCTTGAGAGATGAATATGATTTATACAAAGTTCTCTCAAAACCAGAATCCTGTCCAAAGAAAATTTATTGGATAAAACATACATCTTCTGAAAAGGGTGGTGATAATATCATATCAGATTCTGCATATTTCTCAGATATAGTAAATAAATATAGCACATCTCCTGCTCTTATGGAATGGAAAGATGTATCATACCATAATATGTACAACACACTTCATACCTGTTGTAATCAGAATAAGAATAATGCAGCATACTTAATCCAAACTGATACTGCAGAGTATGCCAAATCTCTCTTCTCTCGTATCTGTCCTGATAATAAAGAAATTACTGATTCAATAACATCAGCAACCAAGACAACAAGTAACACTATCGATGAGTATACTGAAGCTATCATTAAATCCTGGTCTGAAAAACTTACACCAGAAATTGATAAAAAGGTTTCAGCAGAAATACTGCAGTATTTTGATAGTGATGTTACCGATATTGCTTCATGGTATTTGATGAGGTCTTTGAATAACCATGTAGATTCCGCAAATGCACCATATCAGGATGCAAAACTGGCATACAAACTTTATCAAAGAAAATCTGACAGTAAAGTGATGGAATGGGGTATTAAACAAGGTATCACTGCCATCGAACGCTCAAAATCCGCTGGAGACACAAATCTGGAGGCAGAAGCACATCTCGCAGTGGCTCAACTCTATAGATTACAGGGAAAAGATAAGATAGTTAAGGCATATTCACACAACCTGGATTCACTGAAATTACAAGTTTCATGTGATGCTATGTCACCTGATCAAAGTTTAATGTTTGCCGCGTCACTTCGATCAATGGCACATATAATTATGACTATGCTCCCCGACCTTCCACCAATCCCAGATGATAATGATTATGCAACGAACCGAAAAAATATGTATGCAGAGATTCTGGGATTAGCCAAATTCTTATGTAAGACAAGTATCAATATCTATCAAAAAATAGGCAACTTAACTGGAGAGCGCGGATTAAATCAGACATACAATCTGTTAGGATTATTGAATCTCCGTTTGGGGTGTTTTGATAAGGCTGAAGAGTATTTCAAATTGCACATTGCTGATGCAGATGCATCGCGGTTTCTTCGGGAAAGCCAGCAAGGATACAGGAATCTTAGTCTTGCGCAGATGCAGCGGCTTTGCTCAGGAATCAAAAATTATGAAGAAAGAGAACAGTGTGCGGCATCTTGCATTGAAAATATGCAGAAATCATTACAGTGCTTAGGTATAGAATACAACAGTAATCCTGTCTCATTACCCGGAGATAAGAAAACAATTGAGTTTAATACCCTCTACAACTATTTCAAATGTCTTGTTATCTGTTCAAAACAGGATTCATCAGGTGTTTATCAACTTAATGACACATACCAATCTGTTCGTAACTTCTTCCAGGAGTATTCTGAAGAAACAAAACTCAAAGAATTTGTTAATAAGGATACATGGGATATGCAATGTCGTATTCTCACATTGCTGTGTTGTACTGAACAAGATTCTAAAAATGCTGAAGAAATTAAAAATAAAATTGTAGATATCTACAAGGACAAACATGAATTAGTACTTGAAATTAATTTTGGTAGACAAAACTTCCTTGAAAATCTCAAGTTAATCAATAATCGCTTTGAAACAAAATGTTCATACGCTAATTTCGGTTACAAGATTGAAGACATGATTCCCATCTTAGATATTGAACCTGACAATATAATTAAAGATTTATCTAATATCAGGGGAAAGATGAAAAACTGTCCAGCCATTCCCTAATTATGATGGTCAGACATCAATCACCTAATTATTTTACCTCAGAATTGTTGCCACTAAACTCCAATTCAAATACAGAGAAGGAACTGTAATGTTATGGCAACCACAACTACCACTATTAAAGACAGGTAAAATGGCCACAATGTTTTTGAAATCATACATTTTGGCAAATCCATAAATCCATTTTTAAAATTATTTGGATTTAAATCGTACATGTTCTCAAAGTTCTTATCTTTCAGTCGTTTTTCAAGAATGGATTTATACATATCTCGATATCTGCGTTCAGTCATAAGAAAAAATGCATCTAAGTACCAGAACATTAATATCGGGAGAAGAAGCAGAATTAACGCAATAGACCCCCAACTCTCTACAATTCCAATAATCGCCCAGGTAATTACAACAATAGATATGGCCCATCCTCTTATCATGAATGAATTTTGGGCCATTCTTGTAATACAATTTTGAATCAAATCAATCTCCTTGTGAAGAGATGATAACTCATCATGAGATAGCTGAATGTTATTCCCTGACATAATGAGTAATTTATATTCATGAATTATATACTCTACGATTGACTTGATAAATGGTCTAAAGATAGAGTAATAGATAAAAAGGAATTTTGTAATTGGTCGTAATTAAAAATATAGTGGTAGTATCTTGTTGATGTTTCACTATGAAATCTATTCTATTGAAGTGGCCTATCTTTGGGTGGATGGTTTTATGATCAGGTTATATGGTACAGATATACGGATGATATAATGTCTTTCCCTTAATATCATAGTCCCTCTTAGATCCCTATTCCAGGAAAGAACAATTATTAATCTTCCCGCACAAAAATATAGTATATCTATGACATTGCTTCCTTGGATTGAAATCAATAATTTTCGAGGCATTTCTCATTTGCGGTATGAACCAAAACAGGTTAATCTGCTTATTGGAAGAAATAATTCCGGGAAGTCCACAATTCTTGAGGCAATTTATGCAGTTTTGACGGGAAAGGAAGTTCCGACTATCTTCAATCAGGGTCGATATCTCAATAGGTATGGAATTAATGTTCATGCTGAACGTGCATCTATTTCAGCTGATAATCATGACTTTTTCATCTCATGCTCTCTCTCTGATTTGCCCGCTGATTTTTCAGAAAAGATTGTTGAGAAATTAAATCTGGTATTATTCCACAATGCAAAGTTCACGCCATCTCCATTTTACCAGAAGAAGTTTATTGACTATCTGATAAAATCCCGGATGGTGTCATTTTCTGTATTGGATAGTAATCTTCGATCAATAGATGTAACACCCTATAAAGGGTTCTCTGAGAAACTTGTTGCCGATTCACAGAGTATTTTTGCTGGAGCTGATATTAGTCCTGAAGATTTACAGGAATACCTCTATCAGTTCTGCCGCATGTCATATGGGTTTAGTGAGAACGTAGATGCAAATGTCGGAAACATTCGTTTCATCAACAATTCTGATAAATTGTTCTATCAGGTAACTGCTGACCCGCTTGAGTTGATTGAGTTGGATAAGTTTGTCCAGGAACATAATCTGTTACCAAATGTCGAGAGACTGATGGAGGATGGGGTGGTTTACCGTGAGAATGATGAGACATATTTCCTCCCATATACTGTCCATGGAACGGGATTTAGTATTCTCCTGAATCTCATCTCAACAATTCGGCAGTGCCGCGATGGTGTGCTCTTGATAGAGGAACCGGAGAATCACATGCATCCCGGATATCTTCAGGTTTTTGTTGAGAATCTGATGTTGCTTGCCAGGAAATTGAATGTGCAGGTGTTTCTGACAACACATAGTTATGATTTGATTGAGGCATTTGCAAACTATTCCCAGTATGATGAAGAGGAAAGTGTGGAGGAGCGGGATTTAATCCAGATTACCCGTATTGTAAAACGTAGGGATGAACATGAACTCTATAACTACACTCCGTCTGAAGCATTTGCAGAGATGGTTGAGATGAAGATGGATTTACGAGGTACGTAATGAGGAGGAAACGCGTTGTCCTTTGTGAAGGACAACATGATTTGATATTTTTATCACTGCTTTTGGGCGCCGAGAATCAGAGTGTTGTGTCTAAAAACTGGGGTCAGATTTGCGGTGCATCTGATTTATCTGGGGAAAGTGTTACTATCAAGAATTTTCTGCGGTCTCGCTGTACCGCCTCATATCTTCTCAAGCAGGATGAGAATCGGAATACCTGTATTCATCAGATGTGGATAATCTACTCATATGAACGTGAGTATCCGATAAAGGTTGTTCTTGATTCTGACAATGGTGTTACACTTGATACACTGAAGAATGAGATGCATAAGAAGATGCGCAAAGATTTACTGAATCAGGAATCTTCTAATTTGTTCAGGTTGAAAAAGGAGGAGGAATCTGGTGTTTTCCTCTATCCGGTAACTCTGACAAAGGAGGTCAAGAGAGTTACAGGGAAGGCTCTTGATTCTGTTCGTGGAGTTGATTTGCAGAAAGAGATTCTGCAGGAGTTCATATCGAATGCTCCCGAATGGGTGCATGAACTCAGGGATTTTCTTCTTCATTAATCCCTTATCTGTTTTATTTCATGAATCAGATGTGTCATAATGTATCTTGACACATATTTTCCCGGACTGTTTTATTCACTCAGAGTTTTAGCTAAACATATTCCAAAACCACATCCCCCAGAATACCATCGAGAGAGCTGCAGTGGCTAAAAGATATATTATATTGTTAAATCTACTCGCCATTTTTGGATATACACTAGAGAAAATGTAACCAACGGCACAGATTACTGCCTCAGCAACACATGCACTAAATGCAAAGGAAAACACCAGCATCACTGTCACAAGAGACATGCCAGATGTTATGGGTGCGATTAATTCCAGCAGGAATACTGCAAGAACACCAATAGTGAGGAACAGAATTACATCCAGTACAGCCGATAATGAAAAGTACAGAGTGTACTTCGCTCCCTGTTCTACCAGTAAATTGTCCCAGATTTCTTCCCTGTCCTCCTCACTTCCTTCCTCGGAAAATATCCTAAGTTTCTTTTCATCCAGTTCTTTAAGATTCCATGAAAGCCCGTACTTTGGTGTCAGATACAGGCAGATGTAAAGACCAAAATACTCCAGGAATACCATAAGAAGTGTGCCAAAGAAGATAGTAAATAAACCTGAATCCAGACCCTCACTGTTTGATGCATAAACAGTTACGAGAAGCGGCAGGATGATTCCTAAGATACCAATCATAATTCCTGCCTTCTTTCTAAGCTCTAAGGTATTGTCCCAGAGCGCTTCATAGAGTCTTTCAGATATGCTGTGTGGGGTGTGTTTACGGCATTTTCTGCCGGAATGTCTGCGGCTTGGGAAGAGATAGGGTTTCATTCTGTATTGTAGATTGGATGATGAACCTGATAAAGATGATTGAGACTGAGGCTAGGATATGTTGACTTATAGGATGATTAAAAAGAGAGATGAAAAATAAGGTTGATAATATTTCCTGTTACAGTTGTGCAAAGTAATAATCTGCTGTATCTGCTGCATTTTCTGCAAGTTTCCATGATTCCATCATCTCTGGAACAGTTACTGCCCAGATAAATGGTGAGAGACATCCTGCAATGAGAGTAACAATTCCCTTATTGAATTTTGTTTCGTAGATGAGACAGGTATCCACTGCATTTCTGAATCTCTCAAGAATAAGTGGGTTGTCTGGAGGGACATCAGCAACCTTTGCCATATTCTCTGAGTTCCACAACATCCAGTAGGATACTTCACTTTTTTCTGAGAGAACATAACCTACAGTAAAGTACTTTGATTCCTGTTCTATGACATCAGAGCTTTCTTCTGCAGAAATTGGAGATATCATGCAGAGGAGTAATAAGAAAAAGGTTAGACAAACCAACCCTTTTCTCAAACTAGATGTTTGTATCACATCAATCACCTTTGATTAGAGTTCAGTTACTAAATTGTAATAGTAATCCGCGTTATCTGCATGTGAACTTGCAGATTCCCAAGCATTTGCAGCAGTAACAGCTGGATGTTCTGCAATTCCAAGAGCATAAAGAATTGCTAAGACTGCAGAGAACCCTGCTACTCTGAGGAGAGCATTAATGATAGATGTTGGTAGTGTAGAGCCAACTGCCGCATCGAACATTTTTTCATAGGCAACACAGGACATGACATTTCCTTTGAAATTGCTTAAGTAGTTTGCATTTGATGGTGTCTCATCAGCCATTTTTATGTTTTGATTGCTGTTTGTAATCGACCATCTGAAATATGGTGATCCATCTGCGATGTTATATCCTACATGGAAATACTTTGCAGATTCTGTCTCTCTGATATCTGAGATTGATGCTTCCATTCCAAATACATCTGGTGAGCCACTAACTCTGGTGGTTTTAATCTCTCCTGTGATTAATGATTTTTCAGTTAACAGTACTGAGTTTTCTCTTGGAGAGAAGACTGCAGTTGTAGAGACACCATTATTTACGACTGTGGCAATTCTTTCTCCCTTTGCATTGTAGGAGATGGTTACATCATAAATATCTCCAGAATTTTCGATTCTGAATGACTCAACAGAGTTTGTCTCGTATGCAACAACTGGTGCTGCAAATGACATGAGAAGACATACACATAATGAGATGGCAATAATTTTCATATTAATTTTCATGATAATACTCCTTTTAGATGTGATCATAATGGAAATCTGCCAAATTAGCAGCTCTCTGTGCATTATCCCAGATTGTTGCTACGGCAAGTGGAATTCCAAAGAGGCCAAGTACGGATGCAATTGCAGTAATTCCATTAACTCCGCTTAATGCATTAACAACAGTGTATATGATGTTACTTCCAACCTCATAATTGAATTCTTGCTCATAATTGCAGCACGAGTTTACAGCTTCCTGAAAATCTTTAAGTAAGTTCAAATCAACCGGAGGGGTGTTAACCGCTTTAGCAAAATTATCACTATTCCAAATCATCCAATAATCAACACCAGATCTGGTTGTAACCTCATATCCAACATTGAAATACTGAGATTGTTCTGAATAATACCCGCGGGTATTATGATTTGATGATGCTGTGGTGAATTCAGATTCTTCATTCAAATCTTTTACAGTGGTGGTAGTTTCCTTGGTTACAAGATTTGTTTCAGTGAGAATAAGCATGTCATCTTCAAAATGAGCAGATGTTGTTACTCCTCCTCCAGTTACTGTTGCTATCTGCTGCCCTTCTTCTGAGTAAGTAATGGTCAGGGTGTAGGTAACGCCATTATGCTCAATTGTCTGTGTTGTTGGTTCTGTAGCAAAAACTCCAGGAATTAATCCAGCAATCAGACCAATACACAGTAAGATACTGAGTACTTTTGTAGGTACTTTTTTCATTTTTATCACCTCTTTTTTGTGGTTAATTAATGTGAGGGACTTCACACCCCACAAGAAATTATGGATTCAAAAACTTATTTAAGAAATGTGAGCGTCATCTAGAACATGAAACTGCAAGTGTTCTAGATGATGCTCAAAAATTTGATATATGCCTCCGGATAAATGAGCTATGTTATGAAATGGCGTTATGTTGTTGGAGTTTTTCTCCTGCTTTGTATTTGTGTATTACCAGCTTCTGCGGCAGATGGTTTTGGAGTCGAGAAAATTGAGTCTGAATATCTTATCCTTCCGCTGAACATAGAGGATTTGATTGAACCGCGTTCTTCTATATCTTCATCAGTTATGCAGGGACAGGCACGATATTTTAATCATTATGTTACCCCAGGTTCAACTGAGATAGAATTTCAATTATCATGGCCTCTTTCTCCGAATTATAATTCATTGAAATTACAGATTCTGGATCCTGAAGGACTTGTTGTTGAAGAATTTACAGATACGCATGACAACCCAAATCCAAATGGATTGATTCATCTGAAAATAATCAACACACATGGACTTAAACAGGGCAATTGGATTTTTGTCGTGGTTGGTGTTGATGTTGTGGGCATACAGTTATTTAGTCTTGGGGTTAATAGTTATTAATAAGGAATTAAGATGGCAAAATATTGGGCAATCTGCCTGATTATTCTCATTATTTCTTTTACTTGTCTCCCAGTGCAAGCTTTAGATGAAGTAGTCCATTATCCAATATCTGGATATACAGTAATACCAGTTGATTCACCATTCATTTCTGATGATACAGATAATCCTATTGTTGAAATAACAGAATTTCAGTTTTCGATACCATATATACTTGCACGTATCATCAATTTCTTCAATGTGGGGGCCGTTCCAGTTTGGGCTGCGGAAACTATTGTAATTATCATAGGCATAATCACCACCATTATTGGTCTTATAACCTCTGGCTATCTCTTCTTCCTTTACACGAGGCGTAAACTTTCTGATAATACTGATAGCAGGCATATGATTATCCTTGAATATCTCCAGAAACATCCCGGTGCTCAGCAGACTGAAATTATCAATGCTACCGGATTTTCACGCGGTTCGGTATCATATAATCTAAAGAGATTGAATCAGGAGATGAAAATCTACAAAACCAAGGATAGTATTGCACACTATTATACACATGATACATACCATACAGAAAAAGACAGGAAGGCATGGAAGCTTCTGGAAAATGAAAGCAGAATGAATATCTTTCAGACAATTCACGATAATCCCGGCATATCTCAGAGACAACTATCCAAAGAAACAGGAATTCCAATGACAACCCTTCGATGGCATCTGGATAAAATGGTTGGTGAGGGGTTGATTCTGGTAGAGAATCATAAGAATACAACCTGTTACTCGGTAAATCCTAGTTTCTGTGAGGTGTATATGACCCGGTTGGAATCAGAAACAGCAGTCTGTGAATGAACACCTAGTGTTCTAGACTTTGCTCACTCTTTTTAATACATTTCCTGCAAGAATATCTCTCCAGAGTGTCAGTCCATATGACTTGGTACTCAGGAGCGGAAGATGAAAACAAAATCTGCAAAAGTCAAAATCTTTGCTGTATGCATACTGCTGTTGGCAGCAGTTGTGTGTATTCACCCTATTAGTGCCGAATCTACGGATAAAGTGAATGTTCCAATCTTCACCATTCCCGAGAAAACAATTGTGTACGATGGTAAAGCAGGTCCAGAAGGTAGTGCTCTATCAACATATACACAAAGTTCTCTGAACATTCCTGAGTTCATCACTGAATCTTCAAATGCAAAAAAAGCATCCAAAGAGATTGGATATGATGAGGAAATTTACTCAGTATTGGCGTTTGATAACCCAATTCCAGTACGTTCTGAAACATTGAAATTTGACATCACTCTTTACGGTGAAGAATACACCGTAAATCTGGAACGTATGCCGGATAATCTTGATGATGGTATTGATTCTTACTTAGGAACCATTGAAGGAGTTACGGACTCACAAGTTGTCTTCACAGTAAATGATAAGAACCTGTTAATTGGAAGTATCTCCTATCCTGGAGAGTATCTGACAATTACAGTTATTGATTCAAACATCGAGACCAAAAACGGCAAAAGTCCAATGCATATTGTTTATTCAGAATATGACATTCTCCAGCCAAGTGAACCAATTGATTTCTGTGGTATGCCCGAACCAACCGTATCAGAAATGCTGGAACGTGAATCATTCCTGAATAAAAATGATGATTCAAGGGCAACAAATTCTCTTGTCACAGTGGATGTTCTGGTAGTTACTGACAATTATTTCTCTGAAAATCCATTAGGGATTTATGGTGGTGATTGGGTATCCATATCTGAATCATATATTGCTGATGCAAACAGTGTCACATCATTTGGACGTGAAGATGTTGGCGTTTTTCTTAATGTAATTGCATATGATTCATCAAGAAAGAATCAACTGAGTTCACATCCGGACATCCTTACTGATCCAATAGTGGCTCTTGAAGCTGTTTATCCAAAATCATATCTGGATTCCATTGGGGCTGATATTTGCCTCTATCTTGGAGGATATGACAGAATTGGTCCAAAAGGTCATGTCCAAGGAAGAACAGATGACTATAAAGGAAGATATGCATGGTGTCAGATGGTTGCTGATGGAATCAGTTCATATAATGGTAATGACTATTCAAGAAAGTATTGTATTATTCATGAGATTGGACATTGTTTTGATGGGCGCCATGAACAGTCTTATACCAAATGGTTTGATGGCGCTATCTTTCATGATACAGTCATGATTGATAGATATCTTGGTTCTGGCTGTAACTTACTTGAATTTTCCTCAACAGCATCACCCTCATATCTCGGCGACGCAACACATGACAATGCAAGAATAATTAGGAATTGTAAAGTTGAGATAAGTTTACATGCTTAATTATTAAAAGATGGAGAATAAATCTGGATTGTATTTATCTATCAAATATTACTAATCATTGTTAGTTAGTGAAACATGACAAATAAAAAAAGTCTCTGTGTAATTATTGGTGCGTCTATCCTTGTCATACTTATCATGGCAGCATTGCCGATTTTGGCAATAATAAATGCACCCCCATATGAAGAGTTCAATTTCATAGTTCCAAATGAACCAATTCCTGAGGATGCAGAAATTATCAAGCTCACCGAAGAAGACTATGAAAAATACCAAGTGCTCAGAAACATTCCAGAATCATTCTATATCGACCAAGGCCCACTCTCGGAGTACTACATTCGTCCTGGATGTGTGGACAAAGAAACTGGGTATGCAATTCGAGAAGCTTATGGATACTACACTGGAGGTGGAAACCGATACATAGAGCACAACGGTGTAATCTATGAAGTTTATCTCTTTGTGTCATAAGATCCACCACACTATTTTTCAATCAAATATTTTTATGCTATCTTCAATTAAGTTAGAAAGATAATCTAATTATATAAAAGATTGAATCTTTTTCTGTTTGGATGAGTAATTCTTCAGATCTTTGAGAAATGCTTTGTGAAGAATAATATAGCATAAATCTCTCAGTAACAGAACGATATGCTTGATATTGCCTCGCTTATTGAATTGTAAAATGTATTCAATCTCAAAAATCATTACAAAATCATTATGTGATTATAGATGCTATAGACTAACATGGAATCTGACTTTGGGAAAATAAACTTTGGAAAAGCTGCGGCTGAAAATGAGCGAGGAATGCGCTATTCCTACTTGTTAAATGATGGATTCCTGGATGCATATGGATATATCAATAAGATATTAGATGATTCACATTTTCTTATTCTTGGATCGAAAGGTTCTGGAAAATCAGCAATCGGAACAAAATTACAGTTAATGTCTGAAAATCCAGAGAACAAACTCTTTACAAAGTTATATTCCTTAAATGACTTCTCATACAGCGAATTTGATAAACTCTATGCCTCTGATGAACCTTCAGAGATTCGTTATTCAAATTATTGGCAGTTTCTCCTATTGTTATTAACATTTAACAGTATAATTCAAGACAAAACCGTATCAACAACTTTAGAGGGTGTTGATTTAGAAAAAGTTGAAGAAGTCTACAGAAAACATGGCTTACTTCCAGACTCCTCTGTAAATAATATTATGGATGTAACGCCCGTTCAAAAAATTCTGCATTCCCTTTATGATTTCTGTCTAAAAATCAAAACACCAGTTATTAGTGGCAGTATTAGCGGAAAACGAGTTCTTGGAGATAAAACACTTTCAAGAGAACAGTTATTCTCAGCATTAAGTGACGTTTGCTTCTCTCTTACTATGTCCAATCAACATATTATTGTAATTGATGATTTGGATTATATCCTATTCCAGGAGGTTTCACATAAAGAAATTCAATTCAGTTCATTATTAGCATTGATAATGTCAGCTAATACTTTGAATTCTAAGTTTGAGGCTGCAGGAATAAACATAAAAATCGTAATTCTTTGTAGAACAGATATATTCAACAGCCTTTCTGGACCAAATATTGGGAAGATAGCTGATGACAAAACAATTAAATTAAACTGGTATCAAACAGCAAATAATGTGTATACTACAAATATTGTAAAACTCATCAATTTACGTGCAAAAATATCTTTAAAACAAGAAAATGAAATAAATATTTTTGAAAAATATTTCCCAGAATCATATTCTGGGGCAACCACAAGGTACGAAAGCTTAAAAAACCTGCTAAATTGGACACGACACACACCAAGAGACATAATTCAATTGATGAACCACATTCAAGAAACAGTATTAGATGGATCGGAGTTGACAAGCGATAAAATCAAAGATGGAATCACAAACTATGCAGTGAATTCCTTCATCAATGAGATTAGAGATGGAATGGCAGGATTTTTGGAAAGAAAAAATATTAGCCTGGCTCTAGAATTAATTACATCAATGAGGATGAAAAATTTCTTATATTCAGATTTATTAGATAAAATAAATTCTGATGTGAAATATCAGTGTTTTACTCCGGACGACTTATTATATATATGTAACCTATTGTACGATCTTGGGGCGATTGGACACTATGAGGAAAGTGACAGTAGGAAGCATCATTATTCATTCAAGTTCCGAAACCAGACGTCATCATTTAATCCAGATATGAATATAACATTACATTTTGCCACAGCAAGAGCATATAATATTGATACTCGGTTTAATTCTGTCGCACGGATTGGAAATAAATATTGAGGGTTTGTTATAAACAGGGTGATTTTGCAGGAATTGTTATTGACTGAAACAGTGGTAACTTCCTTGAACAGGTGCTGCATTGCCATATCCCAAGCTTCAGTAAGACCTCTGTTTCCCTTTGAAGAATTGATAGATAAGGTCGATACTGCAATTCTTCATGAGAAGGATTTCTGTGAGGATGTCAGGGGCTTGAAATCATCTCCTGGAAGTAATGTTGAGGTTTTATCTCTGAGATGAAAAAAGAGAGAGGAGAGGTTTTTGGCTTCTACTCTCTTTTTCTTTATTATGTGATTTGAGATTCTCTTCTCTCGCAACGTTATTTTTGCCTCTCCTTTTCCCAACCTTACATGAATTAAATCCTGGTGGGGGTAGTTTATGGTCTCCATTTTGTTCAGGTTTTGCTTTGAAATCACCACATGCACTATTTAGGAAAAAAACCGACACGAAACGACCTCTCGCTGACGGCTCTTGCGGCAGCTTCGTTACTATCCGCTGCCTGATCGAGCCGTCCGGGACGCGAGAGAAATCTATGTTATATTCATAGATATTGAATTCTGCTTCATATCTGTTTTATTACCTCTCTATTCGTAAATTCAGCCCAAAGAAGATAATGTCCCCGGGTCTTCTCGCTCGTAAGCTTCCGCCTCCTCGCTTCCAATCATGTTGACAATATCATCTTTGTACCGTCCGGTTTTACTTGGTGTTTTTAACCTGAAATATATAGCTCTGGTACAAGAAATAACCCAGATTGCAGACAGTTTATTAATATTACAAAATAGATAATGTAGTGAAGATGACGTCCTCTGCAGATAATGCGAATACCCTAAATAGAATGGAATCAATCGAGTATTTTATCTATTGTATTACAATTGGTGACTATATTCCACTAAAGGAGTATCGTAAAATATTTCCTCGGATTGATGATAGTGAATCAGATCAACAAACTAATCCAAGTTATCGTGATAAATTAAGATCATATCTTATTCCACTAGTTACTGGCTATTGTAAAATCTCACCCAAAAAGATATCTAAAATATTTGAAAAAATTTGTAATAAAGAGGAATTATTGGTCGGACTTTATATATTATCTTTGTTTGACTCTGAGTTATTGCTAACGTCCTTTGATAACAAAGAGATGCAGTGTCATCATTATGATTTGGAATGCAGAAATATCCAGTTAAGTCTGGTTCAGATATGGAACAAAGCAAAGAGCGATAAGTTATACTGCCATCTTATAAATTCAGGAAAATCTATCCGAATGAAAAACGATGATGCGGGAAAAATAACGGAGAAAGAGAATAAGAATAAGGGATACTTTGAAAAAATAGAAGAGATAGTGAAAGAAATAAAGGGCATACCGAAAAAGAAGAAAGAGGATGGGAAAAAGAAGAAAGAGGATGGGAAAAAGAAGAAAGAGGATGAGATGAAGAAGTATCTGCTTTCCTGCAATGAGATAAAATTGAAGAAAGCATCATTAAGAAATATCAACCTCTCACAAATGAAGCTTGATGGCATGGTATTTCATGAATGTAATCTTGAAAATGTTGACTTCTCATATTCATGTATGAAAAACATTAATCTTTCGTATTCAAATATTCAGAACGGAAACTTCATAAGGTCAGATTTAATGAATGGAAATTTGTTAAGTACGAATCTTTGTGGTGCAGATTTCACGAATGCTAATCTCTGTAAAGCACATCTAACATATGGACAATTAGCTAATGCAAATTTTTCATATGCAAATCTCGAAGGTGCTGAGTTTATGATGTGTTCTGTAAATAATGATACTATACTTAAAGGAAGACCTGAGCATTTCATTGATAAAGACACTAATTTCACTGGAGTTTCTTTGTCTAGTGCACGGATAGATCCCAGACTATCTAATGCCCTTGAACACAATGTTAGAAAGAAACAATGGGAAAAATGGTATTATGATAAAAATCTTATTCTAACGAGTCCTATAAGGTTCTTTTGGTATCTCTCTGATTATGGGACTAGTGGGAAAAGAGCATGTGCTTGCTTGCTGTTAGTCAATTCATTATCTTGGTTGTCCCATAATATATTCCATACTAACATTTTAGCAAAAATTACAACATTATCACAGATAAATTTATACGAGGTACTGAGGAGTATAGTATTAAATATTACTGACTATCAAAAAATATATTTATCACCAGCTGATACTGCATGTATTTTTCAAAGCAATATAGTCTCTCTGTTCAACTATTTCCTACTCGCAGTACTCGTAACTCGATTTGCTATTATGTTCCAAAATAAATCATATTGAATAAAGCTCTAATAATAGATAATGTGGATTATTATAGATGTATATACTGAAGAAATAGATTGAGTAAAATAAATATGATAACTGCTATTAAGACAGGTATAAAGGTAGTGACTATTATAGATTTAATCCTCCTCCAGATTCCTCTCTTTTTCTGGCAAATGTGTTTCCATGGAAAACAGAGGTAATTAACACTCTTAATTATTAATCGTTTTAAACAACCATGATGTTCACCAGTAGTTTCTGTATTTTCTAGGTCTGTGTCATTCACCTTTAACCACAGTGTAATTACTTCATCATCATTTGACGCTTGTTCATCAATAATAAAACCGTAACGATCATAGAATCGTTTTGCTCCCCATTTCACATCAGTAGTTAGATAGTTGTATTTTGTATCTTCTTTATTGATTTTTTGAATTGCAATTAATATGAAGTTAATTATCTGTTTCCCAACTCCACAACCAATATATCGACTATCTCTACCAAGTGCTCTGATTTTAATAATTGCTATTCCATCTTCATCCGTTATTTTTTTTAATGAAAAATACCCGACAAGCTTGCGTTTCCAAAAAACAAGATATGTGTCCTCGTCTTTATTTTGATATGCCTCACTTATTAAATAATTTCTAATTTCTTTCTCTTCAGAGTCAAATTTAGAAACTACCCCCAGATAATCTTTCTTTTTGATATCTTTTAACAACAATTGAAAAGATATACTCGCCCATAAATTCTTGTAGTTTGATGATGAAGATTCTGATAATAATCTTGATGGACTTATATAATATATCTTTTCATCTTCCTTTACTATTTTAACGAGAGGTAAACAGGAGTAAAAGACCGTTTCTGTGATAATATATTTTTGACGAATTTCTTTAAGTGATTTAAAAAAAGACATTATATAAACATGAATAGTGTCTATAATTAAAACTAATTAATATCCCCATTTTTTTATATGTCTAATACAGTCATTTAGTTCTTCGGTATGTTCAGTTTGTTCTTTTTTCAAAATGTCTGGTATTTTATATTTTGTTTTGTACTCAATTAAAGCCATGATTAATGAATTCTCCTTCTTAAATAATTATTGGTGGCAATATGTGATAGACATAAATTATGGTATATAATAATAATTATATGTATGTAATGGTATTAATATTTCATGTCTTGTTCCCTCATTCGTTAAATGAAGAATTAGTTTATACCTTACTTACAATATTTGAATTTTCATATATCAAATTCTAATATTATTTTATTTAATTATCTAATATCCTTTATTTTTCCTATCCTCTATTTGTAACTATAGCTATTGATTGATATACATACTACTTCTATCTGATACATTTTTCCAGTTTTTAACTTCAATAAAAATAACCTGTAGTCAGCTTGCAGTCTTACTTTTATGTTACTATGATGATAACAACCCGCCGCTGACGCTCGCTAAACGCGGCGTCTTTTTCGCGGCGGGAAACTATGGTTGTATTGTTTTACCTCCTCGATTTTAACCATGGTTTCCCGTCGCGTCCCGGACGGAGCGTTTGGCGCGAGGCGTAAACCTCAAGGCTTGAGCCAGTCTGAAAGACTGGCGATAGTGTGCGTCAGCGACGAGTCTTTTTTCATCCCGGAGAATCTCTCATCCTTCATGATTCATTCAGCCCAAAGAAGATAATGCCGCCGATTCTGTCAGGGATTCGGTCGCTCTCTCTCCCTCACCCATTCCATCCTCGTCAGCAATATCATCTTTGTGCCGTTCCGTTTCGCATCGTGTTTATCATGACACGGTTAAACCTGATTGAAGGAACAGACGAGTACTGCATCGCAGGACTCGCCATGGGCGAGAGGCACGTTAGTGACTCAAGCCATGAGCACGACCGAAGGGCGTGCGATGAGGTGAGAAGTGAGCTTGGCTTCTCTATGCTTGAATCGACTTATGAAAGAGCCTTGATGATTGAGCTGAAGAATGCAGGTTTTCCTGCTGAACGGCAGGTCAGCATCCCTGTCTTCTATAGTGGGGAAACCCTGAATCATGGATACGCTGCGGATATCATCGTGGATAACCGGATTCTCCTGGAACTCAAAGCTGCATCCAGACTCTACGCAATGCACAGAAGACAGATTCAGTTCTACTTATGTGCAAGCGGAATCCAAAGCGGACTGCTGATAAACTTTGGAAATGCCAAAACGATTGAGTGTGAACGCTACGAATGGATAGACAGCGGATATCAGGTATCTGAACGACCGCATATCCATAATGCACATTCAGAGAAACCACTCGTTTACAATCCGGCTGTCCCTTCTCTCGCAGAACGGGTGAATCAGGTACTCGGAGGCGATGCCTGATGACAGGCTATGATGACGCACGGGAAAATGTGGTATGGGGAGCAGCGGATGCTTTCCTCTCCAACAATCTTGATGAGATTCTGGATGAGGTATTCGAGCGGGTGGATGAAGACGGAGATGATCCGGCGGATGTGGTTGAGGATGTGGTATCTGACTGGATTTCCCGGATTTCCATTTCTGATGAGGTTCGCGAGTACATCTATGAACAGATAGACAACGAAACGATATACACGGCTGACTGCATGGAGATAATCACGGATTACGGATTTTCGGAATCACTCTCTGCCGCGGTAGATATGGGCGTGTGGCCCGCAGGGACTCATGCCGTTGAGCACGGCCGCAGGACGTGCGGGGGCTGTGATTTATCAGATGTGAGTGAGTCAGCGGTTGCTTCCGCGGTTCTGACACTCAACATGCCGGATGATGATACCATGCAGGATGAAATCATCCGCCAGATTCAGGAATGCAGTTCCTATCTGGAACGGGTACAGGAAGCAGGATTCTGATTCCCCTGGAATCTTCCGATCTATCTTTTCTCTTTTTTCCTCTCTATCTGTATCTCCTCTATCCGGCAATGCCCTGATTTCTCATACGCAGTCGTATGGGGGCAAAGACTCCGGTCACTAACCCGTCTGCGGTCTCTTTTAGGGATTCCGGCATCCGTCAAGCCTGCCTGCGCCTGACTTCCGCGGGCCGTACATGTTCCACTCGCTTCACTCGTGTTTTGTCTCATGCCTCTGAAATCCGGAGAGGTAAGATTTTCGTCTGCCGGAAATAATCCTCCCGCTCGCTTCCGCTCGCGTCCGGATTCCCGTCAGCCGTAAATCATACTCTCTCCGTCTTTCAGCGGAGACGGCATGACAAAACACAAATTCGTGAAGCTCGTCTGGAACATGAACGACCGCATCTGGCAGAAATCCGGCAGTTGCAGGCTTTTCCGTGCTGCCTACACCCCAATCGACCGCAGACTCTTTTCGTGGTGCCTGAAACGTGCCCCCTTATTCTCCCTTATTTCTTCTATTGGAGGGGCATCATGGAACTGAAGCGTGAGTGGATGGGACGTTCGGAAGAGCTCCGCGAGTCGGTTCTGGTACAGATGTTCTCTACCAGAAACGAGTTTGGAAGAATCCGCAAGATTGTGCGGGTTACGCTCATCTTTGAGGAAACAAAGCAGGAGTTCTTCAAGGATTATCTGTTTGAGGGATGGAAGGCAAGCGTGGAGCGGAACACTTCTCCGGTGGAGGTGGCTGAGCCTGCCTACATTAACGAGGTTGCCAAGGCACTGAAAGGAGGGTACAGGAAGGTGTACTCCTCCCTGGATTCCCTCAGGGAGGAGAGAGGAAATACCAATGCCGAAGGAAGAAACTGTGCGGGAGACAGAAACACCCTGCCGAAGAAGGTCAGTGTTCTCTCCCGCGGGACAGTGTCGCTTGATACCATGAGAGCCTGGAAGCGGGAGATGGATTATGTGTATGCAGGAGGAGAGTTCGCATGACCTCCTTTTCCCCCTCTTCTTCCGCTCCCGCATCGCTTACAGAGTTCACCTTCGAGATTTGGGAAACACTTGTGAAATGTATCACGGTGGAGGCGGAGAACGTTGAGGAGGCATATCATGAAGTCCGCAGACTGTACAAACGCGGAGACATCATTCTGGACGCCGAAGACTTCCTTGACTATGAAATCACCTTCCTGGAATAATCCACTCCTATTTCTCGCCTTCCTCTTTTATCTCCTCTTTTTCCTGTTTGTTCCAAAGAATCTAAGTCCGCAAAAAACACACACCTAAGTAGAGAGAGGAGGCAGAAATTACACCCCGGATGCAGAACAATGAATTCTGCTCCGGTTCTCGCCCCCTATCTCCGGCTATTTTCTGCCTCCCTCGGGAGCTAATTACTATGGCAGATTTTACAAAAACAGCAATCTCCCAGAATGCAAAACGGGAGTACATTTCTCCGATTCCCACATTTGAAAAATTCAACGAAGTAATCGCTGCATTTACCGGCGACACTTCCATGGGAATTACCAAAACCAAGTCTTCCGAGACATACAAGACCAAAATCATCTACTTTGATGCTGCAAGCAACGAGCATGGATATGCTCTTATCTATGCAGCAACCGCCTCTGAGCTTGAAGAGGCTTCCTCGCTCTTCGCAGGAAATGAAGCATCTGAAACCATGGCAGGAATTGGCGGCTCCGCATCCAAAGACAGCAGGGATGATACCTGGTCGGTAAAGTTCTCCTGTACGAATCTCGTTACTGTTGGCTCTAAAGAAATTGAAGATATCTTCACCGTCACCATCAGTAAAGAGTACATGAGCGTCACCGGCTTCTCCTACGATGAAACCCTCAGTAAGATTGAAACCTGGGCGGACGGTCAGACTGTACTTGCATAAACCCACTGTCTTGGGGCTAAGCCGTTAGGCGCATGCCCCTTAGGCGTCGCGGGCATACGGGCGCTGGGCGGACGGTCAGACTGTACTTGCATAAATCCGGGATACTGTATCCTCGGATTTTCTTTTTTCCAAATACTATTGCCGGTCTTCTCTCTTCATCCTCTTATCAGAATGTAAAAACCAAAAAATCATTATTCTTTCCCGGATTCACTTTTGCCCCAAAGAATTTATGCCGTTTTCACCCCAATAGAGTAGTAGAGAGAGGAGGTAAGAAAACCGGTGACTACCTCCTCTCAAAATACCTGTTTTCTTACTTCTTCTCGGGAGCAATTACTATGGCAGATTTTTCTGAGACTTCTATTTCCAGAAATGCAAAGAGGGTTTACACCGCAGAAATCGCGGACGTGAACACCTTCAACACCCTTGTACAGGCATTCGCAGATGATACCACCATGGAGATTACCAAAAACAGATCTTCTGCAACCTACAAGACCAGAATCGACTATACGGACGCAGACGGAGACGAAAACGGATACATTCTCGTCTATGGAACTTCCAACGACCAGCTCTCCGACGCTGTTTCCCTCCTCACCGGAAACGAGACCACGGAAACTCTTGCTGGAGTTGGCGGATCTGCTGCAGAAGCAGATGGTGAGGAGTACTGGGCAGTCAAGTTCTCCTGCACCAAAAATGTCACCATCGGCAGCAAAGTCCACGAAGATTCCTTCACCGTCACCATCGGCAAAAACTACATGCTTATCACCGGATTCGCTTATGACGCAACCCTCGAAGCCCTCGAAACCTGGGCTGATACTCAGGATGCTATGGCATAACCCCGGGACTAAGGCGGAGCCGCATGTCCCTTAGGCGTCGCGGAGTTCTGGGCGCTGAGCATATACTCAGGATGTTATGGCATAAAATATCTGACTTCGTCGAGCAAATCTTAAAGAAAATCCTGCCCGTAATCAAAAAGGAGACAATAAAACGTCTCCTTATCTGGGTGGGCTGGGTTCTTATGATAGTGGCTGAAGCCTTCATAGAATCATCTGAATAAAAGACAGCAAGAGAATAAGAACCCACAAAATCAGACTCTCATGTCTCCGGTTGGATATCCTCTCCAACCGGACTCCTCTGTTTTGCGTATATTCATATTGCCGGCTCAGCCTCCGGTACAACCGTCGCCCTCCAAAGGAGTCCTCCGACGGCTTGCACCTGCGGCTTCACCTTTCCAAAACTCCGGCGGCACGCCTCGGACAAGCCTCCGCGTCGCGCCTCCGTACCTCTGAAACATCAGGAATGCAAAAACCAGCGGCATTCGGTCGCCCATTTCACCGCTCGGAAACCTCCTCGCAGTGAAATCGGCTGCCTGTTTGCTCGCCGTCGGTCAAAAGTCTCAACCCTTCGGGTTTCGCCTTTTCACCTCCGGCTCACCGGGGAGCTAAGCCGTTAGGCGCATGCTCCTTAGGCGTCGCGGAGATATGGGCGAGCCTCAACCCTTCGGGTTTCGCCTTTTCACCTCCGGCTCGCGCGAACCTCCTCCCTCATATATAATCCATAAGGGCAAAACTATTGAGAAATAAGCAAATCAATAGTGTTCACTCTTAAACATCAGAGAAATTCAACAAGTCTCTATTCATATCAGTGAATAGCCTTATTATCTCTCCCAAGAAAAGTATATGTTTGGATTTACTATGAAAGCGGTCTTAGGACTTGAAGACGGAACTATCCTCACCGGAACCGGCTTTGGCGTGGAAGGCCAGGCATCCGGCGAACTGATAGTAAACCTTGCATCCAACGGATACATGGAAGCCTTAAGCGACCCGGGAGTATCAGGACAGCTTTTAATGTTCGGATATCCTCTGGTCGGAAACTACGGGGCAGATAAAGACCAGCTGCAGAGCGCAAAAGTTCACGCCGCCGCAACAATCGTCCGTGAACTCTGCACAAAACCAAAACACCAGCCGACACTCGCTTCCTTCTTCGAAGAAAACGGACTCATCGGAATTGAGGGAATCGACACCAGACGCCTTACCATCAAACTCAGAGAAGAAGGCGTCATGCGGGCAGCAGTCATCACCGGCTCCGACGACGGAGAAGCAGCCGTCGCCCTTGCCCGAAGCGCTCCGGTTCAGGAAACCCGCGACCTTATCCCGGCTGTTACCTGCGATGCACCGTACCGCATCGAAGGAACCGGCAAAAAGATTGCAGTCCTCGACTTAGGATGCAAAAAATCAGTCTACCAGAGCTTACAGAAACGCGGCGCAGACTTATACATCTACCCGTACGGAACTCCGGCAGACGTTATTTTAGCGGAAAAACCCGCAGCACTCTTCGTCACTAACGGTCCGGGCTACCCGCTTGCAGCCCCCAAAGCAATTCAGACCGTAAAAGACATCTTAGGCACTATCCCGGTCCAGGGAATCTGCATGGGTTCTGAAATAATTGCCGCAGCACTCGGCGCAGAGTTTGAAAAACTCAAACTCGGACACCGCGGCGCATCCCAGCCGGTCAAATTCAGCGACGGAACTGTTGCTGTCACCTTCCAGAGCCACGGCTACGCAGTAAAAGCAGACACTCTCCCTGAAGGCTGCAGCGTCACCTGCGTAAACGCAAACGACGGAACCCTTGAAGGATTCGAAAACACCGACCTTGGAATCACCTGCGTACAGTTCCAGCCCGAACACGACGCCATGTACGACGGCGCGGAAAAACCAGTATACGACATAATGTACAGAGGAATCCCTGATGCCTAAAAACCCGACACTCAAAAAAGTCCTCTTAATCGGCTCCGGACCGATTCAGATTGGACAGGCCGCAGAATTCGACTACGCAGGAAGCCAGGCCTGTAAAGCTGTCCGCGAAGAAGGAATTGAAGTCGTCCTCGTCAACTCCAACCCGGCAACCATCCAGACCGATGTCGAAACCGCAGACCGCGTCTACGTCGAACCGCTCAAAGCAGAAATCATCGCCGAGATTATCAAAAAGGAAAAGCCGGACGGAATCTTATCCGGAATGGGCGGCCAGACCGGATTAAACCTGACTGCCGAACTCTACGAAATGGGTGCCTTAGAAGGCGTCCAGATTCTTGGAACCCCGCTTGATGCAATCTACCACGGCGAAGACCGTGACCTCTTCAAGAAGCTCATGCTCGAAATCGGCGAGCCGGTCCCGAAGAGTTTCATCTTAACCGATATCGCTCAGCTTGAAGAAGCCTACAACGAAGTCGGCCTTCCGGCAATCATCCGCCCTGCATACACCCTTGGTGGTGCCGGCGGAGGTGTTGCCAACACCAAAGACGAACTGAAGAAGATCGTCGAGCACGGCTTAACCAAATCCCGTGTCCACCAGGTCTTAATCGAAGAGTCCGTCAAAGGCTGGAACGAAATCGAGTTCGAAGTCATGCGTGATGCAAGTGATACCTGTATCATCATCTGCAGCATGGAAAACGTTGACCCGATGGGAGTCCACACCGGAGAATCCGTCGTCGTCGCGCCAATCCAGACCTTAACCGCTGACGAGTTCGGTGTCATGAGAAGAGCCGCCATCAAAATCATCCGCGCCTTAAACGTCCAGGGAGGATGCAACATCCAGATGGCATTCAAAGACGGGGACTACAGAATTATCGAAGTCAACCCGAGAGTCTCCCGTTCCTCCGCTCTCGCATCCAAAGCAACCGGATACCCGATTGCCCGCGTTGCCGCAAAAATCGCCATCGGCCTTCGCTTAGACGAAATCGACAACTCCGTTACCGGATGCACGCCTGCCTGCTTCGAGCCTGCCGTCGACTACGTCGTCGTCAAAGTCGCCCGCTGGCCGTTTGACAAATTCAAGACCGCAGACCGTACCTTAACCACCGCCATGAAAAGTACGGGAGAAGTTATGGCCATCGGCAGAACCGTCGAGGAAGGATTCAAGAAGGCGCTGCGCTCCCTTGATACCGACATCACCCCGCACACCGACATCAGCGAGATTAAGATGATTCTCTCCCGCCCGACCGACGAGAGATTCCCGACCCTCTTTGACGCCTTCAGAATCGGCATGACCGTAGACGAGGTCTACGCCTTAACCCAGATTGAGCCGTTCTTCCTTGAGAAGATTAAGAACATCGTCGAGATGGAAGCAGAACTCCGCGCCCACCCGACCGATGAGCTCGTTCTCTCCGCAAAGAAGTTCGGCTTCTCCAACTCCGAGATTCATGAACTCACTGGCTGGAACATCTACCGCGTCGAAAGCTTAGTCGGCCTTCCGACCTACAAGATGGTCGATACCTGCTCCGCCGAGTTCCCGGCAAAGACCCCGTACTACTACTCCACCTGGGAAGACGAGTGTGAACTGACCGTCTCCGACAAGAAGAAGGTCTTAATCCTTGGTTCCGGCGCAATCCGTATCGGTCAGGGTATTGAGTTCGACTACTGTACCGTACATGCGGTCCAGTCCTTACGCGAAGAAGGCGTCGAGGTCCACATCGTAAACAACAACCCGGAGACCGTCTCCACCGACTTCGACACCTCCGACCGCCTCTACTTCGAGCCGATGCAGCTCGAAGATGTCGTCCACATCTTACGAAAAGGCGACTACGATGGTGTTATCGTCCAGTTCGGCGGTCAGAACTCCGTCAACCTCGCAATCCCGATTCAGGAAGAACTCAAACACTTCAACTTAAAGACCAAAGTGCTCGGCACCGCCCCGGACAACATGGATATCGCAGAGGACAGAAACCGCTTCAGCGTCCTCCTGGAAAAAGACGGCATCCCGTCTCCGGCAAACGGTTCCGCATACTCCGAAAAGGAAGCCTACGACATTGCCGCAAAAATCGGCTACCCGGTCTTAGTCCGCCCAAGCTACGTCCTTGGAGGACGTGCCATGGAGTTAGTCCACGATGAACTCCAGCTTCAGACCTACATCAAGGAAGCTGTCCGTGTCTCCAACACCCATCCGGTTTTAATCGACCGTTACCTTGACAACGCAACCGAGCTTGATGTCGATGCTGTCTGCGACGGCGAGCAGGTTTTAATCGGCGGTGTCATGGAGCACATCGAAGAAGCAGGTGTCCACTCCGGAGACTCCGCATGTGTTCTGCCTGCCCAGACCTTAACCCCGGAGCAGATTGAACTCGTCAAAGAGTATACCAGAAAGATTGCACTCTCCTTAAACGTTGTCGGATTAATCAACATCCAGTACGCACTCCATGACGGAACCATCTACGTTCTCGAGGCAAACCCGCGTGCCAGCAGAACCGTTCCGTTCGTCTCCAAAGCAACCGGACTTCCGCTCGCAAAGATTGCCGCAAAAGTCATGCTTGGAAAGAAACTTTCCGAGCTCGGCTACCAGGAAAGAGATATCAAACACGTTGCAGTAAAGGAAGTCCTTCTTCCGTTCTCCAAGCTTCCGGGTGTTGACCCGATCTTAGGCCCTGAGATGAAGAGTACCGGGGAGGTCATCGGAATTGACTATGACTTCGGCCGTGCATTCTACAAGGCATCCCAGGCCGCAGACAACACTCTGCCGCTTGCCGGCAATGTCTTTATCTCGGTTACCGATTCCCAGAAACCGGAGATTCTCCCGATTGCAAAGAAGCTCCATGACTTAGGATTTACGCTCTACGGAACGGTCGGCACTGTCCGCTACATGGAAAACAACGGTGTCCCGATGTCTCTGGTTCGCAAAGTTCAGGAAGGCTCTCCAAACATCATCGACATGATTCGCGGAGCAGACGTTGATTTAGTCATCAACACTCCGGGTGACAAGAATGCACGTCAGGATCACTTCCAGATGATGAGAGCCACCATCGACTACTCGATTCCGTATGTCACAACCATCTTCGGAGCCGAGGCTGCAGCTCTTGCGATTGAGTCTATGAAGAACAATCCAATCACCATCGAGCCTCTGTCACACTACCACGCGAAGTAAATACCGTCCAATCCGGACACTTCTTTTTTTTACGCGCAGTATCGCAGTGAATCGAGAATTCAGCTCTGATACTGGTTATTACAAAATGTTTATCTCCTCACGTGGGCAATACAATTCTATGAAAATTGCAGTGCCTACATACAATGGGGAAATCTTCCAGCACTTTGGTTCGTGTCCTGAGTTTACCATCTTCTCAGTCAGCGAAGACGGATTTTTAGACGTCGATATTATCAGCAACACCGGAAGCGGACACGGAGCACTTCTGCAGGTTCTCTATGAAAACGAAATAAATGTCCTTCTCTGCGGGGGAATCGGCGGCGGTGCCAGAAACGGCTTAGCACAGCTTGGAATCAGACTTTTCCCGGGAATTACCGGAAACGCTCTGGAAGCAGTAACCGCTCTTTTAAACGGCACACTGACCTATGATCCAGACTTCTCCTGCGGACACCATCACCATGACCATGAGGACGGAGAAGGATGTCACTGCGGACATCATGACCATCACCACGAACACGGTGATGACTGTCACTGTCACCACTAAATGAAGGTCTGTATTGTTGGCGGGGTTGCCGGCGGGGCGACCGCTGCCGCACGGCTTCGGAGGCTTTCCGAGGATGCAGAGATTATCATTTTTGAGCGGACAGCTCATGTCTCCTATGCGAACTGCGGGCTTCCGTACTACATCGGCGGCGAAATCGCAGAAAAGGATGAGTTAACACTTCATACGCCAGAGAGTTTCAAAAAGTGGTTCTCGATAGAGGTCAGAACCGAAAATGAGGTGACAGCCGTCAATCCGGAGACCAAAACGCTTGAGGTCAAAAACCTGAAGGACGGGACGGTCTACATCGAGACCTATGACAAACTCATCCTCTCGCCCGGAGCAAAAGCGGCTCTTCCCAAAGCATTCGGTCTTGACTGCCGAAATATTTTCACCGTCAGAACCGTTGAGGATGCACTTTTCCTCCGCAGCTTTATTGAAGAGAAAAATCCCGCCTCTGCGGTAATTGTCGGAGGCGGTTTTATCGGACTGGAGACTGCGGAAAACCTTGTCCGTGCAGGAATTCAGACAACAATTCTCCTTCGCGGAAAGCAGGTCATGCCTTCTCTCGATTTTGATATGGCATCCGGTCTTCACCCGTATCTGCGCGAGATGGGAGTATCACTTCTCTTCAACGAGTCGCTCGAAGGCTTTTCAGAAGAGGATGGCCGTCTTCTGATTCACCGAAAGGACCGGGAGCCGCTTTCTGCTGACATGGTGATTCTTGCAGCAGGCGTTGTCCCGGACACCGGCCTTGCCGAAAAAGCCGGTCTTCTGCTTGGCTCGAAGGGCTCGATTCTGGTAAACGATTTTCTCCAGACCTCAAACCCGGACATCTATGCCGTCGGAGATGCCGTGACCATCAGAAACCGTGTAAGCGGCAAAGACGCTCTCATATCTCTGGCGGGGCCTGCAAATCGTCAGGGCAGATGGGCTGCCGACAATATCATGGGACGCATGCGTCCCTACCGCGGGGCTGCTGCTGTTTCTGTAATGAAGCTCTTCGATATGACGGCAGCATCCGCCGGTCTGAATGAAACGGCGTGCCGTGATGCAGAAATCCGCTTCGACAAAGTAATTGTCCACGCTCCCTCTCATGCCTCCTATTATCCGGGGGCAAAGAGCATGACGCTGAAAGTTCTCTTCTCACCGACAGACGGCAGAATCCTTGGAGCGCAGGCCGTCGGCTTTGACGGAGTGGACAAACGAATCGATGTGCTCGCAACAGCGATTCAGGCAGGACTGAGAGCTGCTGATCTGGAAGAGCTCGACTTAGCCTACGCCCCTCCCTACTCTTCGGCAAAAGATCCGGTAAATCTTGCAGGCTACGTAATAGAAAACGTCCGGCAGGGGCTTGTTGTTCAGTTCCACCATGACATGATTTCAAAAATCGCAGAGATGAAAGACGCGGTGTTTCTGGATATCCGAACTCCTGCCGAATATGCAGCAGGGCACATCAAAGGTTCGGTGAACATTTCGTTCTTTGAGCTGCGCAGACGTATTGGTGAGCTTGATTCATCGAAGCGGTACTTTGTTATCTGTCAGAGCGGACTGAGAAGCTATATGGCATGCCGGATTTTAAAAGAGCACGGATTTGTATGCAGCCACTTATCGGGAGGATATCAGTTCTACTCGTATGTGTACTGCAAAAACTGTTACTCGCCGGATGCATGTATGTGCATTCGGGGAGAGTAAATCTTTTTTCACTTTCCGTAAACGGAGATTATCCTCTACAAAACCGGCGCCGGAACAATTTTCAGCACATACAGCATCTCGGCACCTTCGATCTCTTCTTCTGCGAAGACCACGGCAGAACATCCACATGCTTCACAGAGTGCTATGGTCTCCTGCAAACCGGTAAGCGAGGAAATCAGAAGCAGAATGCGCCCGCGTTCGCTCAAATGCGAAACAGCTTCCGGCAAAAACCGCTCGATAACATCCCGGCCAGATACCCCGCCGTCTAACGCATACTCAAGCCAGTCATCGATTCTCTCCTCAGGAAGCGTTGGAAGATAGGGAGCATTGAACAAAATCAAATCGAACCTGCCGGAAACCGCCGAAAACAAATCGCTTCGAATCGCATCGACACCGTTGACCTCGCGGGCGTGGGCGACTGCATGCGGATTAATATCAACGCCAAGCGTTTTTCTGGCCGCCTTCTGCACAGCGCCTGCGACAGCCCCGGAGCCGGTTCCAATCTCGATTACCGAATCCTCCGGCTTCACCTCGGCAAGAGCTGCCCGGATTAACAAAAAGGTATCCTCTGCCGGCTGATACACCTGAGACGCATCAAAACTCATAGGTGTGCCGCAAAGGAATTGGAAAGCTCGATAAACTCAGCAACCGACAGCACTTCCGGACGCTTCTTCAAAAGCTCAGGTTCGCATGATGCGATAAAGGCGGTTGTCTTTTCCTTACCGTAAATGGATGAGAGTCCCTTTAAACAGTTCGAAAGTGTCTTTCTCCGATGCGAGAAAACCTCGCGGACAACATCGGAGAACACCTTCTGGTTATCGATTGGAACCGGCGGTGCACGCGGTGTCAGGATAACCACTGCAGACCAGACCTCCGGCGGAGGATTAAAGGACTCCGGCGGAAGCTCCAGCAGAAACTCAACGTCTGCTAATGCCTGCGTCATTACTGACAAACGGCCATAATCACCGTTTCCGGGAGCGGCTGCCAGGCGTTTTGCAAACTCAAGCTGATACATCAAAACCGCCTTCTCGAACCCGACCTCCAAAAGACGGAAGGTAATCTTCGAAGAAATCGAGTACGGCAGATTTGCCACAACCAAATCAAACTTTGGAAGCTCAACTTTGGAAGCATCACCTACGGTGATGGTCAAATCTCCCGACGCAAGCTCATCTGAAAATCTTCTTTCCAGATTAGGAAGAAGACCGGTATCAAGCTCAACTGCTCTCACGTGTGCTCCGCGCTCAAGAAGTGCTGCAGTCAAAACACCGCCGCCGGGACCTATCTCTAACACATCGCGGCCGAAAACAGGAACTGCGTCAGCAATCCTCTCTACAGCATTGTCATCGACTAAAAAATGCTGATCGTTTGGCGCTCTCATAAAAAAAAAAGTTATTTGGAGGTGAAGAGGTGATACTTCTCTTCAGGGTTTTCCAGCTCAAGCATAATCCGCTCAAGAATGAACTTCTCCGGCTTCTGGAGCGTCTTTACGCGTGCCTTAATGTCTGCGAAGCTCTCAAACGGCTTCTTCTCACGCTCGGTAAGGGTGTCTGTTAACGTCTTCTTACCGAATCCCGGAAGAAGGTTGAGCATATGCATCTTCAGACTGACCGGCACTGCAGTGTTATAGAACTCAACGAAGCGTGCTTCGGATGCAGCAATAATCTCTGCCACAGCCGGCTCAAGCTCGCCTTTTGCAGTCGGCGTCAGTTCTGCAAAGGACACGCGGCGTTTAACGCGGTCGACAACCTTTCTTTCCCCGTCACCGATGTAGACAACATCATGGAGATTGATTGCCTTATCCTTCTTTGCAGTAAGTTCCAGCAGCTTGAACTGATCAGTACCAACCGCGAGAATAATGGATTCACGCTGGTTTAACGGACGCTTATCGCCTGCATATCCCCACTGGAGATAGTCGAGAACAATAGCCTCCACTTCCTTCTTATCAGTTCTTTCCGTCTTTGGGGGCATAATTACTCCCTCACTCGTACTTGCGGATGATGTCTAAGATCTGATCAACATCCTCGGTTACAAGGACGAATCTCTCTTTTGCATAGATTGCACGAACCTCTTCGCGGCTTGCCGGCATAATGTTTACAATGCGGCATGCGATGGTCGGCGTAATCTTTTCCAAGGCCACAAGTTCTTCGTAGAGTGCTTTTGCGGTATCAACACTGCATTTACCCAGGGTGTCTGCATGGTCAATACTTTTACGCAGTTCGTAAGACAGTGTACGGACAGAACCTTCCGTCTCCTCAACTCCGCCTGCTCTCTGATCGCGAATAGAAATTAACTCTTCGCGGAGTTCAGGCAGGGTCATCATTTCTTCGTTGATAATTTTCTTAACCTTCATGCTGACCTCCAAAAGTACGGTAAAATAAGTATTGGGGGTTTAATTATATTTCTGTGCAGTAAGGTGCTGCGGTCTGGCAATGACAGTCTTGGTTGCCTTTCCGTCCTTAATCTGAAGGAGCCATGCTCTTCCTCTCTGACCAACGATGGTTCCGGTCTTTCCGTGGAATCTCGGGTGCGGCTGTCCCTTCTGAACGCTGGAGTCGAGGACGATGTGGACCTTCTGACCCTCTTCGAAGTGCTGAATGCACTTGGTTACATTCGGCATTCCGCGGGTGCGGAGGGTTTTCTGCAGCTTATATCTTGTTCTTTTCTTAATACCGTTGTGTTTTGCCATTTTTAATCACTCTCAATTATTATAATCCGTCGACCTGCACTACGTCCAACTCAGTGACTTTCGCGGGTGCGGCGAGGATTTCAGACAAACTCGGGCTTGTTCTGCCCTCATCGCCTGAGATAAGTTCTTTGATGTAGAGACCACTGTCACCGATTACTTCTAACCGGTAGAGGCCGTTTTCTACGCCCAGAACCTGGATGCCGATTACCTGACGCTTGCGAACCAGATCCGCACGCCTGTGCGAGACGCGATTTGGCGTGCGCTGGGCAATCCAAGCCCCATTCAGCTTTGAAACGGCGTTCTGGATGTTTTCCAGAGAGATAGAGTCATCTACTGAAACCAGAATCCTGTATGTTTTATGCCCTTTGTGTGATTTAAGCATTTCCACAGTTTTCTTGTTTGACCATGATTCGAGACGGACTTCTACCTCCGGTAACGCGGATTTGTTGATGGCTTCCTCTAACTCGCGAAGGTCAGCGGTTCTGACTTTCGGGTTTGCCATCTCCATGACAAACGGTCTTCCGGTACCGTAGCAGAGTGCGTCAATATCCTCTCTACCGGCTCCGTGCAGGATTCCGGCGTCAGCCTTGAAGATTTCAACCGGGACTTTTGCAATCTCTTCCTCGACTGAGGTCGGGTACTGTTTGCCGGTGAAGCTGCACTGTTCGCAGCCTTTTCCTTTGCATGCGCGGCAGTCCCAGTGGGTTTGCGGGATTCCTCTGACGTGTTTCATGTAGCGTCCGAGGAAGTAGAGGGATGCAATCTGCAGCTCGGTGCAGTCGTCTGCGATGTTTAAAACGATGGTGAGTTCCGGATTTTTCGGGTCTCCGCGCTTGCCGGTTAAGGCGGCAACCGCTTTTCCGACCTCGCGGTTCATCTCGGACTTTAACGGCTCAGGGTTTTCCAGGGATAAGTCAGACCAGAGCATCTCCTCGGATTCGGTCATCATCGGCGGAACACGGGTTCCGATTACGAAGGTTTCGTACTCGATGCCTTCTGCTGCGTCCACTGCTTTTTCTGCCCAGTAGGGAATCTGGTCGAAGAGGTCGTTGCACACCCAGCAGTTTCCTGCCTCGTAGTCTGCAAACGGGATGTTGTATGCGAGTGCGTGGGCAACGCGAAGGGCGTGTCCGCGCTCGACATTGGTAAGCCCGAAGGAACGCTTTGCAAACAGGCGTCCTAAGCAGTGGTCGCAGATATCTCCGTACTCTAAAATCTGGTGGACTTTTTCCAGGATTCCGGTAATCTCCTCAGACATTGCCTGCCCTCCGGTCGAACTCGTTTAAGAGAATAGTAATCGTGTGGTCTGCGTGGAGTACACGCGGGCCGACGGAGTACTTTGGAAGGTCTTTGATTAACTCCATCTCCTCTTCGGTGAAGTTCATGTGGTCGGATAAGAGGAAGTTTTCAGGGAGAGTTTCTGCTTCTCTTATGTCCTCTCCGTTTTCATCGAGGACGGCAAACGGAATCTCTTTGAGCAGTTCGGCAAGTCCTCCTGCTCTGATGTGGATGCCGTCTGCTGCTTTCTGGAAGGAGGAGGTCGCCTCTTTGGTAAGTCCTTTTTTGATGAGTGCTCCGGCACTTCTCTCGTCAGGGTTTAAGGAGCGAATCGTCTCTCCAGCGAAGCGGAGCGTCTTTGTCGGCTCTCCGCCTTTTAAGATTAAGAAGCACTCGACATCACGGCGCAGGTCGTGACTTAAGAAGAATGAACTGTTAATGCATCGGCAGAGAATATCAAGCCGTCCTGCCCCTCCCGGCATATCGTTTAAGGAGAAGGTAGGTTCGGTCGTTGCTTTGTGGCCGACGATTGCGAATCTGAGCATAGTTGAGGATATATATTAGACGGGATTCGTCTTTAAGGTGTGCTCGTAATGCGGGTGTGTTCTGTGTGCCCGCTGTCCTGCCTGACGTACGGCAGGAGATATAGGGATGCACCTTTCGGCATCCGCATCACGCCACCCAAACATATCATATTCCTTCAGCACAAACACTATAAGCACTTTGTATAAAACTACCAGAAACCTCACCATCGTTACCGCATTCTTCGTAACTGCTCTGGTGATATCCAACATCATCGCTTCAAAGGTTGTGCAGATCGGCTGGATTGAAATTCCGGCTGCTGTTGTCGCGTACCCGATAACCTTCCTCTGCACGGATATCGTCAGTGAAATCTGGGGCAAAAAGGAAGCAAACTTCCTTGTGCGTCTCGGATTTGTCGTACAGCTCTTCTCGCTCGTCCTGATTTATGCTGCTCTTTTCCTGCCGCCTGCAGCATACATGATTGAGTTCCAGGAATCCTTTGCCGCAACCCTTGGAAGCTCTGCACGCTTCGTCTTCGCATCCATGATTGCATACCTGGTCGCCCAGACCTTCGATGTCGAAGTCTTCCACAGAATCAAAGCCCGCTTCAAGCCGAAGTGGATGAGAAACAATGTCACCATCGTAAGCCAGTTAATCGATACGGCAATCTTCATCACCATCGCCTTTGCGGGCGTTGTTCCAAACCTGCTGGTCATGATTTTCAGCCAGTATCTGGTAAAGGTCATCATTGCTGTTGCTGACACGCCGTTCTTCTACTTCTTAACCCGCCACGGGCAGGCCGAGGGTCCTGAGGCATAAGATACCACTACCCTTATCTCTTTTTAGTTCTAACGTGTAAGACATATGGACGCATATGAACTCGTCACCCGAAATACGGCTGAGATCGTCACCGAAGACGAACTGAGAGCACTGCTCGCAAAACCGACTAAACGGGTATATACCGGCTATGAGCCAAGCGGCGAGATTCACTTAGGTCACCTTGTGACCATCAACAAACTGATGGATATGAAAAATGCAGGGTTTGACGTAGTGGTCTTAATTGCAAACCTGCACGCATATCTGAACAGAAAAGGAACATTCGAGCAGATTAAAGAGCTTGCCGACTACAACAGAGCATGTATCGAGGCAGTCGGTTTAAAGGGCGCGGAGTTTGTTCTGGGAACTGATGTTCAGCTCACTCCGAAGTACCAGACCGAGGTTTTAACCCTCTGTCAGGAGATTACCTTAAACCGTGCAACCCGCAGTATGGATGAGGTAGGCCGCGCTATGGATAACCCGATGGTTTCCCAGATGGTCTATCCGGTTATGCAGGTTGTTGATATCCCGACCTTGGGCGTTGACGCAGCAGTCGGCGGAATCGATCAGAGAAAGATTCACATGTTAGCCCGCGAGCACCTTCCGTCCCTTGGATACAAGGCACCGGTCTGCATCCACACGCCAATCGTTAACGGTCTTGATGGTGAGAAGATGTCTTCTTCGAAAGGAAACGTTGTCTCTGTTGCTGACTCTCCGGAGGAGATTAAGAAGAAGATGAAGAAGGCTTTCTGCCCGCCGGAGATTGAGGGCAATCCGATTATGCAGATTTTCCAGTACAACATTTTCCCGAGAATGGATACTGTTGCAATCCGCAGACCGGAGAAGTTCGGCGGAGATCTGGAGTTCCACAGCTATGCAGAGCTTGCAGAGTCCTATGGTGCAGGAAAAGTTCACCCGATGGACTTAAAGAATGCCTGCGGAGATGCGTTAATCGAGCTGTTAGCAGATGCATACGCATACGTGCAGAGCTATAAGGGCAGAGCATAAACTCCCAAACTTTTTTTTACAGAACTTTTCATTTCAGTGTAGAGTTGAGAGAGAAGTCTACACGAATTCTGAAGGCTTTTTGAGCTTGTTTTTTGATTTTGACTGTTTATGCAGACTATGTAGAGTGTGTAGAGTTGTTTTGCTCTTCCGTTGTATTTGTTATGTTTGTATTATGGTTTTTTTTCTATATTCTGAAGGATATAACTTTACATACTCTACACACTCTACATTTCGGCTTGGATTTTGATTTAGAGGACGATAAGCCTTCATTTTTTGTGTAGAGTGTGTAGAGTATGTCTGATGTCTGGTTTTTGTGGTGCGCTTTGGGTTTTGGACTGGTCGCGGATTTTGATTTTTGTGAGGGTGAAGGTCTCATTCTGGATTTTCCGGAAGACGAGTTCTGCTATCCGGCTGAGTGTTTCCGGGCAGGCGGGTTGTTTCGTTTTTTTATAAGATTCGACTGCTCCGCCTGCCCGCTACGCTGTCGCGGCGGGCTTAACGGCGGAGGAGGTCAGGAAGGATTTGGGATTTGGCGTGCAGAATCGTTCCGGCTACAAAAAACCGCATCACCCCTCCGCATGCTGTCGCAAGCTTCGGGGTTCTGCTTCCGTCCGCTCCTTCGCTTTCGGTTTTCGCTTTGCTCAAACCTGCAAGCTCGGCGCGTCCGTCTTTTTTGCTTGACGCCTTCACTACATATACAAACGGTTGGATAGGGCGGGGCACAGGCGTTTCCCCGCGAGAGGATAACCATGCCGTTCTCGTCACTTCGTTCCGATTCCGGCACGGATATCGTCTCGCGGTTCACACGCCCGCTGTGTAAGCCCGCCGGGTTTCCCGGGCAGGCTTCGGAGTTATATTATGAAACGATTAGATGACAATTCGGATTTACTGAAAGTTCTTCGCTGTGCTTTTGAGACGTACAATACGCTGAAGTACGGGTATATGGAATCGGTGTATGAGGCTGCTTTGGAATATGAGCTTTTGCAGGCAGGTTTTTCGGTTCGCCGTCAGGTTCGGATTCCGGTGTTCTACAAGGGTGTTGAGTTGAAGAAGGATTTCTATGCGGATATGGTTGTGAATGACTGTATTTTGTTAGAGCTGAAGGCTGTTTCTTCGCTGAATGCTGCACACGAGAGGCAGCTTGTGAGTTATCTGCGAAGTACCGGGATGCAGGAAGGAATGCTGCTGAACTTCGGGAATGTGAGGAGGCTTGAGTGGAGAGCTATCTCTCCATAATTTTTTGGCTGTATTTTGCGTTCCCGCGTGCTGCCAACGCGGATGCAAATTGGGGGCACTGTTTTCGGCCGTCCTGTTTTTTGTGTACAAATTGTGAACAAAATAGGTGCGGGTGTGACTGATGCCGGATGAAGCGAGGGAGGAAGATGCCGAAGGCATGTTCCGACCGACACCCACAGACAGCCGATGCCGGAGTTCATGACGGCATGGGCGACCTCTTAGTCTGGTCTTTGCGGGCGGGAAGAAAACAGAGCGGGGCGGACGGAGTTTATGTCGAAGCGTTAGCGGAGACATGCACGGAGTCCGGGAGCGGACTGTGGGAATAGTAGAGATACATTAATCCCACGGTGTTTCATATTCTCCGCGATAGTTTTTCACACTAATTGGCATATCCTCCACGCCTTCAGTCAACTCCAAAATATCTGACTCTACAAAGTCATCACTATAGAGAACAATTTCTCCTTCGTGATATCGTCTTTTTAACTCCTGATATGCATCATCTTCATTATCTGCTTCGAGTACAATTACCTTGCTCAGTGTTTCTGTAATTTCATAAGCATACTTTGGCATAACTATCTCCTTTTTCGATAATACCCTCTTCCACAAAATTCAACATAACCCATATCTCGCAAAAACTGTAACTGTTGCCTTATTTTTGCTTGTACATGATGGTTATTTGGATGAAGAGACTGTAATTCTTCCTCAAACTCATATAACTCAGAAAGTCTAAATTCATCATTATCAAGAGTGTCGATACATCGCATGATATCGACAATCCATCCTCGTTTATTAGAATCAATCCGTGTTAAGAACTCAGTCTCTCTCAGTTTGGATAAGACATCATCTTTTTGGCATACCACACTGTCTTTGACAATAAAAATTCTTCCGTCAGTTGGAATACGCTCAACAAGAATATTACATCCTGTCCATCCTGCTCTTCGTGCTGATGCAGAAAGAGGCTGACGTTTTTCAATAATACTCTCAGTAATAAACTGCTTTGGAATTAAAAGGAAATCAGTAACTCTGTTAGTATCAAGTTGATAGTTTAGAAAGAAGAAATCAGGATTTGTACTGCTTGTAATTCGGGAAATCATAGTTGAGTACTCACCATCAACAATTTTTCTCCCATATTTTCCAGACTTACTTTTTAATTCAAATCCCTGCTTGCAGATAGGACAGTGGAAATCTAAAACAGGTGAATTATTCACATCTTTTACCAGCGTTTCGCAACCACAGTGCGGACAGTAGGCATTTTGAGAAACCCATGTCTCAGTAATTACTCGTGCAATCTGTGACCTGCTTTTGTATCCGTCTGCATAACTGAGATTGAGTGATAGTTCCATTTCGCAGTATCTTTAGATGGGATGTGAAGATAATTAATTGTTAGCAATAATCCAGAACTAAATCGTATCTATATTTCGTCCCACCCTCTATCTTCATAATAGTAGCGGGACAATATTCTATGCCGGAGTAACGAACCGAGCAAAATAAAGGAGGTGGATATGATAACCCAACACCTTTTAATCGTGGTCACACTCGTGATACTTCTGTCGCGAGAAATCCGGTTGTGGTATCAGTTGCTGACCAAAAAATAGTGGGAGGTCAAACTCCCATTATTTTATCAGGGTGATATCAGACAAAGTATTATAATGTCAGACACCCCATTTATTCAATGTAAAGGTGTTGGGTTATCCGGCTGAGCGGATTCGTTACCCGTTCATAAAAGCCGGTCCACCTCTTTAAATCTGTTTTATACTGTGAATTTCTGAAAATAGATGGTTTGGAATCCATCTTCAAAAGATTCTCCACTCCAACCTCCTTAAATTCCCAAAATTCACCAGAAGCCCGCATTCCATCCCCGTACTCTTCAGATAACTCTCAACCTGCCGCTCGTGAATCTTTGCGAGGTTCGACACTGCCTTCAACTCCACAAGATGTGAATCATTTATCACCAAATCGGCAACAAAGTGTGCATCGAGCAAAACACCCTTGTAATACACCGGAAGCCTAACCTGACGGCGAACCGAAAAGCCTGCTTCCTCTAATTCCATCTGAAATGCCTTCTCATACACCGATTCCAGATAACCGGGCTTCAGGTGATTATACACACCAAGTGCGCATCCGACAATTCTGTACATATCCGAGTTTGTATCTAACTTGTTCATAATGTATCACCACAAGCCCGCCTGCCGCGCTTCGGCTAATCGCCTACGCTTATTCGCGGCAGGGCAATCTGAATAAAGCTGAAGCGAACCGGCAAACCAGGCGGGCTTACACACAGGGCGTGTAAACCGCGAGACGATATCCGTGCCGGAATCGGAAGCCGAAGGCTGACGAGAACGGTATGGTTATCCTCTCGCGGGTGCACGCCTGTGCCCCGCCCATCCCCTGTATATTAAGGAGGGCGTAAGCGAAAAGGCGAGTGCGCCGAAGTCCGCAGGAATCGAGCTGTGATTGGCGAGGGAGCGCAGCGACTAAGCCAATAGCATGGCGATTAGACATGCGTTAGCAGCGAGATTTCGAGGACAAAGGAGCAGTCGTATTTTCGTAGCCCGACGCACAAACAGCAAAAGAGCATCTACCATTTTGTCTATCTTAAAAAAAGAATCATCACAAAAAATCTGATTGCCCGCCGAAAAAGCCGCGGCGATTAGCCAAGCGGCTCGGCGGGTATCTCCTAAACCCACACCAAACAGCCTACTTCCGCTTAGCTCCTTCCAGATTCGCCCCGCCAAGCTCTGCATGCTGCAGATTCGCCCCCCGCAGATCAGCCCTCCATAAATCAGCCCCTTCCAAATGCGCATACGACAAATCCGCCCCTGAAAGATTCACCTGCCGCAAATCAGCACCTTCCAGATGCGCATACGACAGATTCGCCCCTGACAAATCAAGACCGGTAAGCGACACCTCCTCCAGATACGCACCATACAGCCGCACACTGCTGTTCTCCTCCATGAGCTTTGCCTTATACCAGGGATTCCAAACAGCAGAACCCATCTTCAAAAGCTCAGCCTGCACTGCATCGAACTTAAGCCTTCCTGCCGGCTCAAAGTTTGCCGAATCAGGGTTTGCCCCCTCCAGATTCGTCCCGTCAAGAGATGCCCGCCAGAGATTTGCAGAAAACAGATTCGCCCCTTCCAGATTCACATCCTTCAGATACGAATACGAAAGATCAGCACTCTGAAGCGACGCAAACCGCAGGTCTGCTCCTTCCAGATTCAGATACGACAAATCCGCCCCGTCCAGGTGAGCGCCAAAAACACTCGTTCCCCGCAGATGCATCGTCTCCTTCAAATGTGCTGCATACCACTCATTCCACGCGGAAATATTCTCAGACTTCACCGAGGAGACTAAGAGGTCATACTGCTTCTTATCGAGGCGGGACTTCATTATAGAATAGTTATCATAGAAGGTTATAAAACTGGCGGGCAGTTATAGAAGGATATATCATACCGCGTGCAGATTATCTTTTAGCATGTACTCGAAAGAAGAGTTCCTCTCCCGCATCAGAGAGCAGATTGCATCCGAGGAGAAATACTCAGAAATACTGGACGAAGCTCCAAAGAAGCTCTCCCGCTCACGGAAGTTTCTGCTGATTCCGCTTTTCCTCTATCTGCTCGCGGTGTTTCTCTCGGTTCTCCGCGACCATACTTTGGAAAATGTTCTGGTTCTCTGGATAAGCTCGGTCTTTCTTCTCTACATGGCAAACTTCTTCCTTATGATGATTCCGTCATTTGGGTCAGATGCGGATATCAAAATCATCGACAAGCCGATTCCTGATTTAATCCGTGATTTCCTGCGGCTTGCAAATCTTTTGAAGACGGTAAATAAGAATAAGGTAACTATTGTGGAGTTCTTCTGGAATGCGTTTATCATCAATACAAAAGCGCAGGCAAGAGCGTTTTCCTCGCTTTTTATCTCGAATGTGTTCTGTGCGGCGGTTCTTCTTCTGATGGGGAAGATACACTGGATGACGTTTCTGGTTCTTACCGGCCAGACGGTGCTTATCGTTCTGATGTACTGGAAGGTGGTAAAGGCAGTGCCGGGAACTCCGGGATTCTTTACTAAGTACGGTATTCCTGAGGAGCGGATGGGAATTGCCAAAGGGGTTCATGTGTGGCTGTCGATTGGTATTTTCAGTGTTTTAACGGCGGTGATTCTTTTAGGCGGGATGATGCTTCCGGGTATGACGCTTGGGGAGTATCTGTCGGATGTGACCACGATGCCTGTTGCGTATCCGTTTATGCTCGCGGCAACGCTTGTTCTGCTCGGACTTTGGATGCGGTATATGCACGGGGTGGACAGTGCAAAGGTTATGCGGAAGATGAATACTACGCATCTTTCGGTTTTGCGCGATGATTTGCTTTTGGCAGCGGAGATGGCAGACGGAGAGGAGCTTTCCCGTCTGAAACGCCGGTTTATTCTGCTTTCGATGAATAAGCTTCTGGTGCAGGAGTTTTTCCTTAGGTTTCCGGTGTATTCGCTGATGCCGAATATCGTGATTGTGGCAGATAAGGGTGCGCAGGAGATTTTAAATGAGGGTGATGAGGACAGGAAGATTACGGATATCCTCTAACTTTTTTTGTGTTTCTCCAAAATTATAATCCCCTGCAAAAAGAAACACCATAGTATGATTCAGCCAATCCGCAAATACGGCGATCCGTGTCTTACTGCAGTGTGCGAACCCGTCGCAGAAATCGGAGATGAGGAGCGCCGGATTCTTGATGATATGGAGGATACTATGCGTGAGTATCACTGTGTGGGCTTGTCCGCTCCGCAGATTGGTGTCTGCCGCCGGCTCTTTATTGTGGCTGTTGGAGGTGTTTTTATCCGGGGAGCAAATCCGGAGGTTTTGTCTGCCGGCTCTCTTTCCGAGGATGTCGAGGGAAGCCCGTGTATTCCGGGAATCCAGCGTCCAATCAGGAGGCCGAAGAAGATTCTCTGCCGGTACCTGGATGAAAGCGGCGAGGTTGTTGAGTGCGAACTGAAAGGAATCGCCGCCCGCGCATTCTGTCATGAGATGGATCACCATGAAGGAAAGATGTTCATCGACCACTTAAAGCCGGCTCAGCGGAAGCTTATCCAGAAGGAGCTGGACAGGATTGCTTCGGATACAGCAGATTGATAAAGATAAACAGCGGAAAAGATACTATGGAAAATCAGCCGACCCGCGAAGAAATCAAAGCCAAAGCCGAGGAGATTTATCCGGCAATCCTCCGTGTTGCAGAAGTCAAGGGCTGGGGGCTCAATGAGAACAAAGACATCGCAGATTCTGTTGTGGAAGGACTTGCAAGAAATGTTCTTATCCGCGGCAAAAAATACTGCCCGTGTGTTCTTCCGTCAGGAGATGAGGAAGAGGACAAGAAATACATCTGTCCGTGCCGCAATTCGGCAAAGGATATTGAAGAGACCGGGCACTGTCACTGCTATCTGTATATGAAAAAATAACCCCAACTCTATTTTTCTTCTCTTCATCACAGCCAAACGGCAAGTTATATATTTCTTGTATGTCAATGTTTAACAGATGCACAAGAAAGCACTTATGGGGATTGGTGTATCCCTTTTAGTTATCTTTGCTGTCTTAATGGCAGGATGTATTTCGACTGATGACGGTGTTTACATCGTTGGTATCGATGCAGAATACCCGCCGTATGCATACATTGATGAGGCAGGTAATGCAGCAGGATTCGATGTTGAATCTATCCAGTGGATTGCAGAGCAGAAAGGCTTTGAAGTCAAGATTCAGCCAACTGCATGGGACGGAATTGTACCAGCACTTCAGGCAGGAAAGATTGACATGATTTATGCAGGTCTGAGTATCACTCCGGCACGTGCAGAGAAGATTGCATTCTCCATCCCGTACTGGAACGTTGACCTCGCAGTTGCTGCACAGGCAGGCGATGACGTCACTATGGACCAGTTTAATGCAGGAGACGTCACCATTGGTGTCCAGAGAGGATGTTCCTCCAACGACTGGCTTGAACTCCACTTCGGAACTGAAGCATACAACCAGATGATTAAAGATGGAAAGATTAGTCTCTATGACTCCTTCCCACTGTCTATGGTTGCTCTCGGAAATGGACAGGTTGAAACTGTCATCTTCGACGATGCAGGTATCGATGAGTACATCATCGGAAACGACAAACTTGTCAAACTCGGCGTCACCGACACTGGAGAACAGTTTGCAATCGGTGTCAGAAAGGACGACACTGAACTCCTCGCAATTCTCAACGAAGGTCTTGAAGAACTCATGGCTTCCGAGAAGTGGACCGAGCTTAAAGAAAAGTACAACCTCGTTGAAGAGTAAATCAACTAACTGCCCTCCGGCAGTTTCTTTTTTTCATACATCCAATAGTCTTACATGGAATGCAGTAAATGCCGCAGTGAGGCTGTTGTCACTCAATCCTATTCGGGGCTGTCTCTTTGTATGCGGCATCTGATTTCAGATATCGAATCGAAGGCGAAAAAAGAGATTCGCAAAAAAGGAGGCCTGGCATCTTCTGAGCACATTTATCTAAAAGGCGGAGATGACTACAGGCTCTTTGCTCTTCGGATATTTGTGAGTGCTCTGTTTTTGAAACGAACAGACATCATCTTTGTCGCATCAGAAGAGGAGGCAACAACTGTCTTTTCCTCTGAGACTTTGGACGATGCCGCCTGCGGACTTCTGGATGCAGTCTTAGAAGGCCGGACTGCTGATTATCTTGAGGCAAAAGAAAAACGGATAATCGCCCCGCTTTCCGTGATTCCGGCAGAAGAGGTTCTCCTCTACGCTCAGGCGCACGGATGGAAAAAGGGCGGAATTTCTTTCTCTTCGACAAAAGCGTTCCTTGATGAGTTCTCGAAAGGACGTCCCGGAACCAAATATGCGCTGAAAAATACTGCTGACTTTCTGGAGGATATCTCATGACAATGTGCGAATGCATCGGATGCGAGATTGTAAAAATAAAAGACCACATGAGAGGAGCTGTCTGGAACGCTCATGCCGCAGGGTTTGTTGTCGGCATCTCCGGCGGAATCGACTCTGCTGTTGCCTGCGCTCTGGCTGCAAAGGCAGTTGGGCCTGAGCGGGTGCTTGGTGTCAGCATGCCGGTCTCTTCGAACTCCCCGCAGGATGCAGCAGATGCCGCAGAGCTCTGCAAAGCGCTCGGCGTCGAGCTGATAACTGTTCCCTTGGGCGATGTTTTGGATCTCTTCCTTTCCAAAGAAGGAATCACCAACACGCTGGTTCTTGCAGGAAATACTGCATCACGCCTTCGGATGACCACGCTCTATAATATTGCTGCATCCAGAGGATATCTTGTCTGCGGAACATCAAACAAAACCGAGTACATGATCGGCTACTCAACCAAATGGGGAGACGGTGCATCCGATGTTCAGCCGCTTTTACATCTCTACAAAAAGGATGTCTATGCTCTGGCAAAAGAGCTGAACATCCCGCAGGCAATCATCGACAAAGCGCCAAGTGCCGGATTTTTCGAAGGCCAGACCGACGAAGCAGACATCGGACTTTCGTATGCCGAGCTGGATACTGCTCTCTGGAATCTGGAACTCAATGATTTCGAGCCGCAAAACGCGGTCGAAGAGAAGGTTTTAGGGCTTGTGATAAAAAGCGAGCACAAACGAAAACCGCCGGTGTTTATTCCGTAATTGAGTGCATTGACAACATGTGTCATGACAGCAAGTGTCAAAGAATAAATACTATCCCGACTATATAATTGTATAGACACCTGCACCCGTAATTTTCCTGCTCGAAGTATGGGTGTCTGGCTGTCTCTTGTTTTTTCACACCCGGATACAAGCACTAACCTTTTATCAAATCAGAGAACCAATATAGAATAATCATGGGTGAACCAAACCACGAACAGGCAGCAGCAGAAATCACCGCAGTTCTGCAGACTGCCGGATATGATTGTGAACCGGAAGAAGGCCCATTCAATCTCTCCGGTGTCAGAGGGAACAAGTGTATCCTGGTAATGTGCTCTGACGACTTAAACGGTCTCCAGCGATTCGATATGACGCCGTACACCATCCTGCTTGGAGGCTCTAAGGTACGCTGTGACAAAATTATCTTCACCGGAAACTCCTACTTCCAGCCAAAAGAGTCAACCCTCTGGACAAAGGAAACCCTTCTCCAGAACATCGCTCTTTCTGCAGAAGCAAGAATCTACGGACTTCCGTTTGATATCGAGGCAACGCCGTCCTTTGCCTATCCTGCCGGAGCAACTCCGGATATCTCCGCAGTCGGCTACGACCTCATGCTTCCGGTCAGAATCTCTGCCAAGGATGCGGTCCGTGTCGCACATCAGGAAGGACCAACCGTCCTTCGCATGATTCCGTACTGGAGATACCATTACACAAGCGGGGGAGAGGCAACCTACAAAGGAAAGAGTGTCTGCTTCGATGCCGAAGGCGACGGCTGGATTAATGCGGTAAACGGCCTTGAGTGGGAGTTCGACGACGATGCAGTTCCGGTACCGGGAGAACTTCCGCCGGAAGCTGACGTTGTTGCTCCGATGACGCAGAAGAACGAAGCCAAAGAGACGGTCATGGCAGAGCTTATCAAGAAGCTTACCCGCCGTGTCAGAATCAAGACAACCGCAGGCGATGCCATCTTTGCCGAAGAGAAGGAGTTCAAGCCGACCGAGGACAACATCGTAATCAAGGTCGAGAAGGTCTATGTCCCTGTCTGGCAGGTAAGAGGCAAGAGAGATATTGTTGAGGTCAACGCATTCAACGGACAGGAACTTTGTCTCCCGTCCGATGAGGGATGCGAGGTCTTCTGAAGTGATAATTGTCGTCGGCGGAGGGCCTGCCGGAAGAATGGCTGCCCTTCGTCTTGCCGGTGCAGGACGCGAGGTAACTGTTATCGAGAAGCGTGCTTTAGGCGGTCAGTGCGTGCATGACGGCTGCATGCTTGTCTGTGCGTTAAACGATGCTGCAAGAAGCCTGGAAAGCGTACGCCATCTGGAAAAGATGGGAATCATAACCGGAGAAGTCGGTGTGGACTATCCGGCACTTCTGGAAAAACTTGAGGCAACGCAGGACAAACTCCGCTATATTCTGAATATGGAGACAACCGCATCCGGTGTCATCGTTGAATACGGAAAGGAAGCGGAAGTCAGAGACGGTGTTGTTTATGTGGACGGCAAGCCCCGCGAAGCAGAAGCGGTAATTATTGCAGGCGGCGGTCAGATGAACATCCCGGATGTGGAGGGCAAAGACCTTCCGGGCACTTACAACGCACGAACGCTTCGCTCAATGCCGGAGCTTCCAAGCCGTATGGTAATTGTCGGAGGCGGAATCTCTGCGGCAGAATTTGCATACATCTATGCGGCATTCGGCTGCGAGGTTACGCTTGTTGCAAGGAGCAGCCTTCTCTCAATGCTCCCAAAGCCTCTTTTGGCAGATGCACGCCGCGACTTATCCAGGGTTACGATTCTGGAAAACTGTCCGCTGGAAAAGGTTCTTGGAACTGATAAGGTCGAAGGCGTTGTTGCAGGCGGAAAAACAATTCCATGCGATACGGTTCTGTTTGCAACCGGCGTTAAACCAGAATCGCCCTATGTGACCGGCGTTGCCAAAGGAGAGGACGGGGCGATTCTCGTTGACGAGAACATGGAGACCTCGATTAAAGGCGTCTATGCCGCAGGAGATATCGTAGGCGGCAAATGTTTCACTCCGGTCGCCCGTCTGCAGGGATTCGCTGCGGCTGATGCAATCCTTGGCTGTCCCCGAAAGATTGACCTTTCGCAGATTCCGTTCTCGGTAGTCCTCGGGCTTGATTACACTGTCTGCCCGGCAAAGGAAGACGGAGAGATAAAGACTCTGCCAAACATTGCAGGCCCGCAATCATACTGGCATGTCTTAGACGGAACGGTCGGACACATGCAGCTTGAGACCTCTGCTGACGGCAGAATCTTAGGCTTTGCGTCATCCGGCCCGTCGACCAGTCTTGTCGGAACATATCTTGGATATTTAGTCAGAAAAGGCGTCACCGTCAATGAATTCGAGCCAATGCTTGAGGTTCACCCGAACTCTGACGGACTCTACTCTATGATCCGGTTTTCCGGAGAGTAAGTGCTGTTACTTCGGCGCGTATGGGGCTTTGTCCCGCATCACTTTTTTTTCCCTCTCATCCCTTCCGCCGATTGGGATATACAAACAACAGCTTTATATAGAACTACTAAACAACATAATTGTTACATTACCCGTCATGGGTATTAGGTGATTATTACTATGTCAGCACAGCTTGGCGGACAGCCAATTTTAATCCTCAAAGAGGGCGGATCCCGCACCCGCGGACGCGACGCACAGAGTATGAACATCGCTGCAGCAAAAGCAGTTGCAGGAGCTGTCAGAACCACTCTCGGTCCGAAGGGAATGGACAAGATGCTTGTCGACACCATCGGAGATGTTGTCATCACCAACGACGGTGTCACCATCTTAAAAGAGATGGACATCGAGCACCCGGCAGCAAAGATGATGGTCGAGGTTTCCAAGACTCAGGACGATGAAGTCGGAGACGGAACCACTTCCGCAGTTGTTATCGCAGGCGAACTCTTAAAGAAGTCCGAAGAACTCCTCGAGCAGGACGTTCACCCGACCGTTATCACCCTCGGATACAGACAGGCAGCAGAGAAGGCACAGGAACTCCTCCAGGGCATTGCACAGGACGTTGAAGCAAACGACACCGACATCCTCGCAAAGATCGCAGGTACCGCAATGACCGGAAAGAACGCAGAAGCATCCAAAGAGAAGCTCTGTGACTTAATCGTCCGCGCAATCACCCTCGTTGCAGATGAAGACGGAACCGTCGACACTGAAAACGTCAAGGTCGAGAAGCGTGTCGGAGGAGCTATCGAGGACTCCGAGATTGTTGAGGGTATGCTCATCGACAAAGAGCGTGTCCACCCAGGCATGCCGAAGCTCGTCAACGATGCAAAGATTCTCCTCTTAAACGCAGCAGTCGAGTACAAGAAGACCGAAGTCGATGCAGAGATCTCCATCACCTCCCCAGACCAGCTCCAGCTCTTCCTCGATGAAGAAGAACGCATGATCAAGGGCATCGTTGACAAGATCGTCAACTCCGGTGCAAACGTCCTCTTCTGTCAGAAGGGTATCGACGACATCGCACAGCACTACTTATCCAAGGCAGGCATCTTTGCAATCCGCCGTGTCAAGAAGTCCGACATGGAAAAGCTTGCACGCGCAACCGGTGGATCCATCATCTCCTCCATCGATGCAATCTCCGGCGACGAGCTTGGAGTTGCAGGACTTGTTGAAGAGCGCAAGGTCGGAACCGGCGAAGCAATGGTCTTCGTTGAGAAGTGCAAGAACCCGAAGGCAGTCTCCATCATCATCAAGGGCGGAACCGAGCACGTCGTTGACGAGCTTGGCAGAGCACTCGAAGACGCACTCCGTGTTGTCGGCTGTGTTGTTGAGGACAAGAAGGTTGTCGCAGGCGGAGGAGCACCGGAAGTTGAGCTTTCCTTAAGACTCCGTGAGTACGCAGCAACCCAGGGCGGAAGAATCCAGCTCGCAATCGAGGCATTCGCAGGCGCACTTGAAGTCATCCCGAGAACCCTTGCAGAGAACGCAGGTCTCGACCCAATCGACAAACTTGTCGACCTCCGTGCAGCACACGAGAAGGGACAGAAGACCTTCGGTCTTGATGTCTTCGAGGGCAAGCCGGTTGACATGTGGGAAGCAGGCGTTGTCGAGCCGCTGAGAGTAAAGACCCAGGCAATCGCATCCGCAGCAGAAGCAGCAGTCATGATTCTCAGAATCGATGATGTCATTGCATCCGCAAAGTCCGCAGGACCGTCTCCGGAAGAGATGGCAGCAATGGGCGGCGGAATGGGCGGCATGCCGGGCATGATGTAAAGTCACCAGCGTATCATTTCTCGCTAATATCGGCAGGAAATTCCTGCCCCAATATTTTTTCTCACCCCTTTTCGTGTATTCCTTCGTGGTGTTTTTCTCCTTGGAAAACCAACAGTATAGGCAAGGAGTTAGAGCGTGCGGCGCGAAGTTTTGTATCAGTATGATCTTCCGATAGAGATTTTAAATGACCTTCCGTATGATGAAGAGGTTTTGCATGTCTTATTTGCCCGCTCGAAGGAGAAGTTCTTAATCCCGGTTTTGTTTTCCCGAAAGAGAATCTTTTGGGGATATCCGGAAAAGGAGGCCGTTTACAAGGTTTTCGAGCTGCAGTATGTGAATCTGGTTTCTATCAGTGCGAAGTTCCCGCCTGCAGTTTCTGCGACGCTGACCATTCATACGGATTTGGGACGCGATTTGGTTTTCCCCCATCTGCAGGACTCTGTTGACTCCGTCAGAGGCGCGATGCTTTCTGCTGCCGACTGCCTTCGTGAGATGACTTCTCGGGTTTTCTCGATTGTACAGCAGAAGAATCTGCTGCTGGATGAGTATATTCTGCGGGAAGATCCGGATGCAGTGATTTTTGCATCCGATGAGGAGATTTTTGAGGATAAACCGGTAATGCCGCTTCCCGTCCAGGAGCCTGCCCCGGCAGAGGCTGATGAGGATTTGTTTGCCCGCTTCGCACGGGAAGGAGAGGATGAGACTGCAGAAACCGAAGAGGATGCGTTCTTCGAAGCCGCAGAGGAACCGTCAGAGGAAGAGCACGCCTCTGCGGTTGTTGACCGTATTGCCCGCATGGTTGAGGCAACAGAGCCGGCAGCAGATGAGGCAGCACCTGCCGTTTTGGAGAATGATGTGATTATTTACGAGTCCGCATCCGCATCCAAAAACGAGCAGTGGCACGGAGAAGGCGGAGGCGATGCAGAGATTCTTCCGCGCGGAAGTCCGTGGAAAAATATCTGCCGCACTCCGGCAAAGACGGTTCAGGAGCCGATATCACAGTTCCTTCCCGAAGATGACGACTCGGAGGTTTACTGCGGAGGAGAACGCCCGAAGCTTGCTGTCCCGCAGCCGAAAGCACCAGCACACCCGGTAAATCAGGATGAAGAGGTCGAGGTTATCGAGAAGGTAACCGTTCTTCCAAATCCAGCGGTAAAACCGCGGGCAAACAAATCCGAGCCTTTAGTTCCGGCTGAACCGGTCGAAGCCGTTGAGCCGGTTATGATTCACCGAAGAGGTTCGATGCCTGCAGAAGCGGTAACGCTTCAGCCGCGTGACGGAATTGACGAGGCAACAGTCGATAAATCCCTGGATGCGCTGAAGTTCTTACGCGACAATAAGATTATCTCGGAAGCCGAGTACAAAAAGAGAAGCTTAAGCCTCTTTGAAAAAGAGGAGTGATTAGCGCTCTCAAAAACACTCAACACATTTTTACTGCAGATTTTTATCCTGATGTATCAGAACAACACCTCTCTTTTTTGCCTCAGCTTTTACGTCATCAGTAAATCCGCTGTCGGAGAAGAGACCAAATATAACTTCGTTCTCCGCAAAACCTGCAGAGAGAGTTTTATCTCTTAGAGATTCCAGTACTCTCATATCAACTGGTTTATTTCCTGAGTGATACTTACACTCGCCAAAGAACAGTTTCCCCTCCGCATCGACTGCTGCGACATCAACTTCGACCGCTTTGTCCCAGAACGAACCAACCTTCACCGGAGAGAATGGTACTGCATTTTCATCGCACAGTTCCCAGAACATCCCGCGGCAGACTTCCTCATATACAAATGACAGATATCTTGGTATAAACTCTGTTCGGATTTTTTCCAGAACTCCTGCTGTCTTCCCGCGCTCAAGCTCATGCCTGTTCGGGTAAACGAAGAGGAACCAGAACTGAAGGAACGAATCAGAGATAAAGTACAGTCCGCGCCGGCTTTTTTCCGGAGATTTTTCAGTCACCGGAACTCTGCGCTCGATGATGTCTAAATCTTCAAGAACTCTGAGATAGGGACTTAATGCATTGGACTTCTTCTCAAGCACTCCTGCAAGGTCTGCGAGCTTTCTGTTTCCCGCGGCAACTGCCCGAAGTATTGAGAAGTAGTTCACCGGTTCTTTTACTTCGTGGTCTAAAAGGAAGACCGGTTCTTCATAGAGATATCCGTTCGTGTTTAAGATGTGACGCTCTATGTTTTCGAAGATGTCATCTGCGTTGTCAAAAAACTCCAGATACTTGGGCACTCCGCCTGTTACTGCATAGAACTTCATCAGTTCATCGAATGACTTCTCATGATAATGCCGTCTCAGTTCGGAGAAACTCAGAGGCTTTAATCGGATTTGTGCAGTCCTCCTTCCATATAACGGGCTTGTATAGGAGAGTGTTTCCTCCGTCATCATGCGGATGTATGAGCCGCAGAGAATTACCATAATCTGATATTTTGAGAGAATGGTGTCCCATACTCTCTGGAACACAGAGGCAAATGCCGGATTTGCCTGGGTTAAGTTCTGGAACTCATCGATTACCAGAATCTTTTTTTCTTCCGGTCTTGTGTTTGCAAATATGGTAAAGAGTGCGTCCCAGTTTGAAAATGCAGCGGACTTCAGATAGCTCTGTCCGGTGAAGTCTGCCAGAACCGATGCGAAACTTTGCATATTCTGCCGTTCACTTTCCTCTGTTGCGAAGAAATACAGCGCATCTTTGTCCCGAATGAATTCATCAATGAGTGTTGTTTTTCCAACACGTCTGCGTCCGTAGAGTACAACAAACCCGTTCTGCCGCTCGTAGTTCTCCTGAAGAACTGTAAGTTCTTTCTCTCTTCCGATGAATCTCATATTAATCTAATCTGAATTAGTCTAATTCGAATTAGATAATATGTGTGGTTTGTGAGGTAATGAATCTTTGGGAAAAAAGAGGAGTGAAATTAATCCTGGCGAATCTCAATCGCACACTGGCTTCTTTTTGTACGCGGCAGGATTGCGAGTTTGTTTTCGTACTCTGCGCACTCAAAGCCCTGCTTCGGCACCGGAGAGGGCAGTTCTTTTCCTTTTTTACAGGTCAGGAAATATTCAAATTCCTGCGTCTCATCGTTTCTCAGATATTTGTACTCACCTAACTGACAGCAGGATAAACACGGTACTACCATAGTACTATCCTTATCCTCCGGGTAACATTAACCTATCTATATTAGCTCAGCCGCCAAATGGTATTTTGACATGGCATATCCGGACATCTCCGAAGTCCCGCACGCGCCGGGCTGTTATCTCTACAAAGACGTAAGCGGAGCAATCATTTATGTCGGAAAAGCCAAGGACTTAAAGCGCCGCGTCTCGTCATACTTCCAGAAGAAAGACCATGACCCAAAGACGCGAAAGCTCGTCGAGACGATAGACTCATTCGAGTACATCGTAACAGCAACCGATGAGGAAGCATATCTTCTGGAAAATACCTTAATCAAACGCCATCAGCCAAAGTACAACATCGACCTGCGGGATGCCAAGTCCTATGCATATATCGAGCTTACGAAGGAGAAGTTCCCGCGAATCGGAATTGCCCGAAGCAAGAAGGGGAAGGGGACATTCTTTGGGCCGTTTGTCTCGGGACGCGAGCGGGACTACTGTTTGTCTGTTGTCAAAAAGACCTTCCGGCTTCGGTCATGCAAAAATATGCCGAAGAATAACAGAGCATGTCTTCGGTATCATATCGGATACTGCGCAGGTCCTTGTGTCGGGGCTGTGACTGAGGAGGCGTATCAGAAGCAGTGCGCCTACGCGGCTGACGCGCTCAAAGGAAATACGAAACAGCTCATCGCTGCGCTCACCGAGGAGATGAATGCCTACTCCGTAAAGATGGAGTTTGAGGATGCGATGCGCTGCCGTGATATGATAACTGCTGTCACAAACCTCTCGTCTAGGCAGTATGTCGCACGCAAAACCGACCATGACGAGGATGTTATTGCGTACCGTACTGCCGAAGGCATTGTCTATCTGATGGTTTTTCATGTGTACAAGGGGACGCTTGGCGGGCGCGATGAGTTTATCTTCGACTACACGGACGGCTGTTTCGAGGAGTTTGTATCACGATACTACGCGGAAAACACAATCCCTAAAGAGATTATCACGGAAGAGGAGCTTGACGAAACACTCATCCCGTATCTGGAAGGTCTTGCCAGACACAAGGTGATTCTCACAACTCCGCGTCAGGGTGCGAAGAAGAAGTTAGTCGAGCTTGCCGGAAAGAATATCGAGACGGTTCACTTCGGAGACGACATCAAAGTTCATGAGCTCCAGAATGCCCTGCATCTGAAAAATCCGCCGCATGTTATCGAATGCTTTGATATCTCGCATCTTTCGGGAACAGATACGGTCGCGTCTATGGTACAGTTCAGGCACGGCAAGCCGGATAAGAGAAACTACCGCCGATTTAAGATTAAAACGGTTGACGGAATCGATGACTTTGCATCCATGGCGGAGGTTGTCCGCAGGCGTTATACGCGGCTTCTGGATGAGGACAGAGAGCTTCCCGACCTGATTGTAATCGACGGCGGAAAGGGGCAGTTGAGTTCTGCAAAGCGGATCTTGGATGATCTGGAGATTGAAACGCCGGTCATCTCTCTTGCCGAGCGCGAGGAGGAGATATTTGTCCCGGGAGTTCCCTTCCCGCTTCCGTTTGATAAGAAGACGCGGGCAAATATGTATCTGCAGGAAATCAGAGACGAAGCCCACCGGTTTGCGATTGAGTATAACCGCATGCTTCGGCGCAAGCGGGTTGTGAAGTAATCCTTATCCCCTCTCACCGCATAGAGAGAATACATGATTCATATTATCCCAAAGCCTACTGATACTCCGGATGATAACTCCACCGGCATGGTCATGGACGCGCTTCGAAAGATGGGTGTTCCCTTCAAAGTCTTAGACCTTGCATCCGTAGACCCGTTCAATCTGCCGGTCTCCGGCGAGATTATCTGGGCATGCGGAATTAAGCAGGACGGTGTTCAGTTCGAGCTGTTAAAGGCTCTCGAGATGGAAAACCGTGTGGTAAACTCCACCGAGGCTATTGCGACCTGTGCGAGCAAAGTCACAACCACGGCAAAGATGTTTCACATCGGAGCTCCAAGTCCTGCCACCTGTTTTACCAACGACAAGGCAGTTGTTCAGCGCTTTGTTGACGAGCACGGAGGCCGCGCGGTGTACAAGCCGGTTTACGGTTTTGACGGAAACGGCATTTATCTGTTCCACTCCGCAGACGAAATCAAGGAAGAGCCTCCGTACTATGTGCAGGAGTATGTGAAAAACGACCGCGACTTTAGAATCTTCGTTATCGGAAACAAGGCTGTCGGTGCAATCCAGAGAGTGTCTGAGCACTTAACCCACAACATCCACCAGGGAGGTACCGGCTGTGCGGTTGAGATTCCAAAAGAGATGGCAGAGGCAGCAGAGGCAGCAGCCCGTGCAGTCAATATTGACTACTGCGGTGTTGACCTGCTTCCGACAGAAGACGGCGGATACACCTGTCTTGAGGTCAACGGAACGCCGAACTGGCACTGCATGACAGCACCAATCCCGCGGCTGTTGGCTGAGTATTTGGTTGAGCAGGACAAACTCTACCGCAAATGAATCTGAAAAGCACTCTGCTTGTCGTAAAAGACATGAATGCCGCAAAGGCATTCTATGCAGAGGTTCTCGGGTTATCTGTTGAGCAGGACTTTGGGGCAAATGTGACACTTACCGGAGGTCTCAGTCTTCAGACAGAGGATTCCTGGAAGGAGTTTATCTCCGCTGATTCGGTTACGTTTGGCGGATTGGACTCTGAGATATATTTCGAGGAAGAGCAGTACGATGATTTTCTGGAAAGGATTTTCTCTCTTCCGCAAATTTCTTTTGTTCACCCTCCGCTGGAACACCGCTGGGGACAGCGTGTCTGCCGGATTTATGATTTGGATTGCCACATCCTTGAGATTGCAGAACCGCTGTCTGCTGTAATCAGACGTTTTGCAGGTGAGGGTATGAGCTTTGAGGAAATTTCGAAGCGGATGGATATTCCGCTTGCTATGGTTACTGGAGAACTTCAGTAATCTCGTAACCGGCATTCAGGAGAGCAGCCTCAGCTCTCTCCCAAGTATCTTTTTTCACCAGAATATAGTCCGTGTTGTATGTGGATACCGCAAAGATGCTGACGCCGGCGTCTGCCAGACAGCGTGCAATGTCTGCTAATATTCCAACGAGTGAAAACTCAAGGTTTCCTGCAACACGAAACGCTGTCCAATCGTCATCGCGGTTTATGGTATTTTCCGGGACTTTCTCTGTTTCGCATACGACCGAGAGTTCGCTGTCGGTTTTTGCGAGGAAGAGAAAGTCATTGACATCTGCGAGGTCTTTTACCTGACATACCGAGAGATTATCCCCAAGTTTTTCCAGATGCATAGGTTCTTATTTCCCGTAACAGTATATGTCTGTTTCTGTATCTACCACAAATTAGTTTAATGTCCGATAGCTAATATGAAATAAAGCATGCAGAGAACAAAACTTTCCGAACGCAGTCTTCCCGACTACACAAAAGGTGAAGAGATTTTCAATATGGTATCGCACATCGTAGGAGCCGCCCTCGGTGTTGTGGCTCTCGTTTTATGTGTGGTATTCTCCGGCATCTCCGGCTCTCCGTGGGCTGTTGTCAGCAGCTGTATATATGGCGCATCCTTAATCCTGCTCTATACGGTATCAAGCATCTATCATGGGCTTCCGTCATCCACCGGAAAGAAAGTGTTCCAGATTTTAGACCACTGCACGATTTACTTCCTGATTGCCGGCTCATACATGCCGGTTTGTCTCTGCGCAATCCGCGATGTCTCTCCTGTTCGGGCATGGATTCTCTTCGGTGTAATCTGGGGACTGGTCGCTCTTGCAACCACGCTCACCGCAATTGATTTGAAGAAGTACTCTAAGTTCTCGATGGCCTGCTACATTGGAATCGGCTGGAGTATTATCCTGGCCGTTGATATCTTCTTAACGGCTGTCCCGCTCCCGGGAATTATCCTGCTTGTGGCAGGCGGTATCGCATACACTGTGGGGGCTGTGATTTACGGAATCGGCAAGAAGACCGGAAAGCGTTATGTCCACAGCATCTTCCACCTGTTTGTGATTCTTGGAAGCGTTCTGCAGTTCTTCTCGATTCTGCTCTACATCCTCTGAGAAGTAACCTACATATTGAAATACAGCCTATCTATAAGGCATGAAAGCCTGCATTATGTGCGGCGGAGAAGGCACCCGCCTTCGCCCGCTCACATTTGAACGCCCGAAACCCTGTATTCCGGTGGCAAACAAGCCGTCGATTGTACATCTGGTAGAACATCTCGCAAACCTCGGTTTTACAGATATCGTCATTACAATTGGATACTTAGGAGACGATATCCAGAATGCATTAGGTGATGGTTCACTCTATGGTGCAAATATCACCTACGTCTCCGAAGAGGTCAAGCTCGGTACTGCCGGAAGCGTCAAGAACGCTCAGAAGTACTTAGAGGACGCACCGTTTTTAGTTGTCGGCGGAGATCACATGACGGACTTAAATGTCCTTGAGTTCTACCGTGACCATATGAACAGTCCGGCTGTGACCTCTATTGGTCTCATCAGCATCGAAGACCCGCGCGAGTTTGGAATTGCAGAGATTGACGCAAACCTGCGTATCAGAAGATTCCGCGAGAAGCCGTCTCCGGGAGAGATTTTCTCCAACCTTGCAAGTACCGGAATCTACGTCTGCGATCCGATGATTTTCGAGTACATCCCGGAGAACACCAAGTTCGACTTCGCAAAAGACCTCTTCCCGCTCTTAATGGAACGCGGGTTCCAGATTAACGGCTGGCTCGCACGCGGAAACTGGACAGATGTCGGAAACCCGGCAATGCTTCGCTCCGCTGAGAAGTGGATTCTTCAGGAGAACACCCAGACCAGTGTTTCCGGCTCATTAAACGTCAAAGATGCACATATTGCAGGCCCGGTCACCTTTGGCGACGGAATCACGCTTGGTGCAGGCTCCCGCGTGGTCGGTCCGGTTCTGGTTGGAAACGGTGTCACCATTGGTGAGAATGTTATCATCGGCCCGTACACGAGTATTGGTGACAACTGTGTCATCAAGAGCGGGGCAAAGATTTTCTCGTCTTCGATTTATTCTGGTGTTGTTATCGGAAAGGAGACCACAGTCTCCGGCAGTATCTTAGATATCAACACGACAATTGGAGATGACTGTTCCATTGAACACAATACAGTTATCGGTCCGCGCTGCGTTCTTCGCTCCGGAATCACGATTCACTCCGGTGTCCGCATCTGGCCGGATGTAATTGTCGAAGAAAACGCTGTCGTAAAGGAGAACATCCTAAACGACCGATACGATACGAAGGCTGACGGCTCCTGAATATGGCTGAAAGACATCTCTTCAGTAACAGGATGGGATTCATCCTGGCAACAGCAGGAGCTGCGGTTGGTCTTGGAAACATCTGGCGTTTCCCATACCTTGCCGCAGAGTATGGAGGAGGAATATTCCTCTTAATCTATCTTCTGTTAGTGGTAACGCTCGGTTTTACGATTATGATTACCGAGATTGCCATCGGAAGAAGTACCGGCTGCGGTGTTCTTGGCGCTTTTGCCAAAATCAGTAAGAAATGGCGATTCATCGGATATCTCTCGCTGATGGTTCCCTGTATTGTTCTGCCGTACTATTCGGTAATCGGCGGATGGGTAATGAAGTACGGATTCGAGTTCATCACAGGCGGCGGAGCCCTTATCGCCTCGAATGCAGTTGGATTCTTTAATGAATTTACGGCCAGCATCGCATCACCGATTTTCTGGACGGTGCTTTTCATCCTGATTACGGGAGTTATCATGCTCTTTGGTGTTCAGAAGGGAATTGAGCGGACTGCACGCATTCTGATGCCGATTTTATTTGTCATGCTGATAGGTCTTGCCATATACTGTATCTGCATGCCTGGCGGTCTTGACGGTCTCTGGTACTATCTCTATCCGGACTTCTCGAAGTTCTCGTTCGAGGCGGTTGTTGCAGCAATGGGACAGCTCTTCTACTCGTTAACGCTTGGATTTGGTGTGATGATTACGTACGGTTCCTATCTTGCAAAGAAGGAGAACCTGGAAAAGTCTGTGCACACCATCGAAATCTTCGACACCAGTGTTGCTCTCCTCTCCGGTCTTCTGATCGTTCCGGCAGTCTTTGTCTTCTCCGGAGGCTCTCCGGAGTCCCTTGGAGCCGGTCCCGGTCTGATGTTCCATGCTCTTCCGCAGGTTTTCGAGACATTCCCGGGCGGAGATGTTGTAGGAGCACTCTTCTTCATCTGTGTGTTCTTCGCAGCGCTTACGTCAGCTATCTGTCTCTATGAGGTGCCGGTCGCAGCCATTATGGAGAAGTTCAATGTTAAGCGGTATGTGTCTGTTGGAATCGTGACGCTCTTTACCCTTCTGGTGGCTATCGTTGTCTGTCTTGGATACAATGTTCTCGACTTCGTGGTCCTCAACGGATATAATATCCTTGATATGTTTGACTTCTTCAGTAACTGTATCGTGCTTCCGGTCGTTGCAATCCTGACCTGTATCTTAATCGGCTGGATTGTTAAGCCGAAGGTTGTCATCGATGAAATCGAGGACGGCGGTCACACGTTCAGGATGAAGAAGGTGTATCTTGTCGTCTTAAAATTCATTGCCCCGATTGCTATCACATTAATTCTCCTCAGTAACTTCATCTAAATGTCATCCCGCAGCAGCTTCACAAACCGCATGGGCTTTGTCCTGGCGACAGCCGGAGCTGCTGTCGGACTTGGAAATATCTGGAGATTCCCCTACCTTGCCGCAGAGTACGGCGGTGGAATCTTTCTTTTAACATATCTTATTCTGGTCTTTTCCGCGGGCTTTGTTCTGGTGCTTACCGAAAGCGCTCTGGGACGCATGACCGGTTCCGGCGTTCTTTGTGCGTATGAGAAGATAAGCAGGAAGTTCTCGTTTGCCGGATATCTGACCTTTATTACTCCGCTGATTATTTTCTCCTTCTACTCGGTTGTCGGCGGATGGGTGATGTACTATGCCCTGCAGTTTATCCTTGGAAACGGAACTCTTCTGGCTGATTCTGCATACTTTTCGGCATTTACCGCAGAGCCTGTAATCCCTGCCGTCTTTACGCTTATCTTTATCGCACTGACCGCAGGCATTGTGCTTCGCGGGGTTCGCCGCGGAATTGAAAAGACCACCCGTCTTTTGATGCCGGTTCTGCTGGTCATGCTTGTGATTCTTGCTGTCTACTGTATCTGCATGCCTGGCGGTCTTGACGGTCTCTGGTACTTCCTCTGCCCGGACTTTTCGCAGTTCTCGGCAGAGCTGGTCTTGGCAGCGCTCGGCCAGATGTTTTTCACGCTCATGATAGGCTCAGGTGTTATTATGACGTACGGCTCGTATCTGTCGAAGGGGGAGAATCTGGTAAAGTCAGCTCATTCGATTGATTTCTTCGATACGGCGGTTGCAATATTAGCCGGTCTTCTGGTAATTCCGGCTGTCTTTGCTCTCTCGGGAGGCTCTCCTGAGACGCTTGGCTCAGGACCTGCCCTGATGTTTATCGCGCTGCCTCAGGTGTTTTCGACCTTCCCGCTTGGGGGGCTTATCGGTGCGGCATTTTTCCTGATGGTGTTCTTTGCTGCGGTCACCTCTTCTGTTTCTATGTATGAGGTGGCTGTCGCCTCGCTTACTGAGAAGTTTTCGATTTCCAGAAAGAAGGCGGTTCTTGGAATTACTGCAGGCGTTTCTGCCGCGGCCGTAATTGTGTCTCTTGGATTCGGCGTTCTGGATTTTGTTCAGGTAAACGGAATGAACATCCTTGATATGCTCGACTTCCTTGGAAACAGCATTCTGCTTCCGGTCTGTTCGCTTTTCGCATGCTTTGCGGCAGGATGGATTTTGAAGCCTAAGGCTGTTATTGATGAGATTTGTTCATGCGGGGTAAAATTCCGCGGTCAGCAGGTGTTCTCGTTTGCTCTTCGGTATTTAGTGCCGGCGGCTATTCTGATAATTCTGATTACGGGACTGCTGTAACTTCCCGTTAAAAAAAAGTTAGAAGTTTGGTTTTGTCTTGACTGCAAGACGCAGGAGTTCAATCGCTCCCTGTAAATCCACTAAGTCGATGACCTCAACCGGCGAGTGGATGTAGCGTGCCGGAACGGATACCGGGACACTCGGAATTCCTCCGCGCTCGAAGTTTATGGCAGAAGCATCCGTGTTTCCGCCGTCGCCGACTTCAATCTGAATTTTGATGTCATGTTTCTTTGCGGTTTTCCTGAGCCAGTCAACCATGCGCGGGTCGGCTAAGTGACCGCGGCCGGATGCAGAGACCATGACGACAACAGGCCCGTCTCCCATGAAAACCGGAGCTTTGCGTCTCTCGATTCCTGGCGAATCTCCTGGGATTGTCACATCCGTTGCTATGGCAACATCCGGGTTGAGACTGAATGCAGCAGTCTTTGCTCCTTTGAGACCAACCTCTTCCTGCACGGTAAAGACCGCATAGATGGTGTGTTTGGTTTCCATCTCTTTTAATGCGCCAATCAGCATCGCACAGCCGACACGGTTGTCCAGGGCTTTGCCGGTTACAACCGTTCCTGCAAGCGGCTGGTAGTCACGGTCGATGGTAACAGTCGTTCCAACAGTGATTCCCATCGCTTCCACTTCTTCTGCGGAGTGTGCCCCGACATCGATGAAGAGGTTTGCAAGCTCAATCGGCTTCTTTCTGTCCGCCTCTTCCATGACGTGCGGCGGCTTCATGCCGAGAACGCCCGGGACATCTCCCTTCTCTCCGTGGAGAATGACTCTCTGGGAAACCAGGACCGGGTTGTACCATCCGCCGACACCGACAAATCTGATGAATCCTTTCTCATCGATGTACTGCACCATGAGACCGATTTCATCCATGTGAGCGGCGAGCATGATTTTGAAATCGTCACCTTTTTTGACTGCAATCAGATTGCCCATGCGGTCTGTTCTGATTTCATCTACGTACGGTTCAATTTCGCTGCGGATGATTTTGGAAACAGCCCCCTCAGCTCCGGAGATTCCGTTTGCGTTCGAGAGCTTTTCGAGTAATGCGTTAATTTCAGTCAGTTCCATATTATTCAACCACCTGCTGAATTCTCTTCAGCGCTTCTTTGATATTTTCCTGGGACGCTGCATAGCTCATGCGTGCGTATCCGTCTCCGAGGCTTCCAAAGGCAAGTCCCGGGGTGATGATGACATCGTTTGCGACAATTTCAGATACTGTCTCTGCGTCAAACTTCGGGAAGGCGTAGAACGCTCCTTCCGGCATGGCAACGTCAACTCCCATCTCCCGAAGGCCGGAGATTAAGAGGTCGCGGCGTGCCGCATACTCAGCCCGCATGGCATCCACCGAGCTCTGGTCTCCGGTGTATGCTTCAAGGGCTGCGTACTGTGCGATAGAGGTCGGGCACGCAAGCGAGTACTGCTGGATTTTGACTGCCTGTTCGATGATTTCCGCATCTCCAGCCATGAATCCGACACGCCATCCGGTCATCGCATAGGTTTTGCTGACTGCGTTGATGGTGACGACATTGTCGCCGAATTTTGCGGCAGAGACAAACCTGGTGTCTCCGTAGCAGAACTTTTCGTAGACTTCATCGGAGAGAATCGTGACATCATAGTCTGCGGCAGCTTCGACTACTGCGCGAATGGTGTCTTCTGTCTCCACCATTCCGGTCGGGTTTGCCGGGCTGTTTAAGACCATTACTTTGGTCTTTTTGTCTGCGAAGTGTTCTTTGAGTGCTTCGACATCCAGATGCAGGTCAGGCTTTAAGGCAACCGGATCCGGCAGTCCGCCGGCGAGTTTTGCAAGCGAGCCGTAGGAGACGAATCCCGGGTTGTTGAAGACAACTTTGTCTCCGTCATCAATCAGGGATGAGATTGCGGCATGCAGTGCTCCCGAGCCGCCTGCGGTGATTAAGACCTGCTTTGGCGCATATTCCAGTCCGTTTTCGCGCTTCAGTTTGTCGGCGACTGCCTGACGGAGTTCATCGATTCCGGCGTTGTTGGTGTATCCGGTTTTGCCCTCCTCGATTGCCCGGACTGCTGCGGCTTTGATGTTTGCCGGTGTGTCGAAGTCCGGCTGTCCAAGTCCCATGTTGATGGCATTCGGACCTGCGGCTTCAAACATCTTGCGGATTCCGGATATGTCGATAGAGGTGACGCGTTTTGCGAAATCAGTCATGATTACTCGATGTTGGTGTGGCGTTTCTGCAGTTCGCTTTCCTCAATCTGGCGCATGGTCATAATCGTGGAGATGACTGCGTCTGCGAAGATCAGAGAGGTTGTCTCGAAGACGGTTCCAAGCGGAGCAAAGGAACGGTGTTCACCGAGCATCTGGCGGATTTCGTACTCGTGTGCATCGTTGGTTACCGGGTCACGCTGGCTTTCGAGCTTGATGATATAGTCGGCAATCTTTCCGATACGCGAGTCCGGGTTGGAGGAGATGAGAGCAACTTTTGCACCGATTCCTTTTGCGGTTTCTGCGATATCACCGATGGTCTTGGTGTTTCCGGAACCGGAGAATGCAACGATTAAGTCTCCTTCAGCGATAGCAGGCGTGATGGTCTCGCCTACCACATAGGAGATAAATCCGGTGTGCATGAGACGCATGGCAAAGGATTTTGCAACAAGGCCGGAGCGTCCGGCACCGTTTACATAAATGCGCTTTGCTTCCAGGATTGCATGGACAAAGGCGGTAATCTGGTCTTTGTCAATTCCTTTGGCGATTGTTTCGATGCGGCTGGTCATGAGACACATCATGTTTTCTACGGAACTGCCTTCTTCAGTCATAGATATTTTATATTTGTTCTCATAGGGTATAAAGCGTGGGAAGCATCTTCAAGAAACACCCTTATCTCTCCTCCCGTCAATATCCTAGGTAAGAATATGGCGGATGTATCTCTCAAAGTAGACAGCGCATACCCGACCGATCAGGGGTACGGCAGGGTTCGTCTTGACCCAAAGGCAATGGAGACCTTAGGGGCTGCTCCGGGCGATATTGTAAAAATCACCGGAGAGAAGACCACCGCAGCCAAGGTCTGGCGTGCTGCAGCACAGGACTGGAATCAGGGAAAGGTCAGAATCGACAAATACACGCGTGCTAATGCCGGTGTTTCTCCCGGCGACCGGGTGACGATTTCCAAAATCGAAGAGGAAGCGCCGGCAGTCTTTGTGGAACTCACACCTCCGCCGGAAGTTCCAGATCAGCTCCTGGACGGGCTCAATTTTGATGCGGCAGCTGTTATCAACTTCCCTATTTCTTTAGGGGACATCCTGCCGATCAAAACGCGTCTTATGGGAAATCCGGTAATTGAATTCAAAGTAACTGCTCTCAAACCGGAGAATGCCTGCATCATCAGCCCCTTAACGGACTTTGAGATTAATGATATTGCAGAGTTTGAAGGTTCGAAGAAGATTACCTACGAAGATATCGGAGGCTTAAAAGCCGAGCTTGCCCGTGTTCGTGAGATGATTGAGCTTCCCATCCGCCATCCGGAGCTCTTTGATACAATTGGCGTCGAACCGCCGAAGGGAGTTCTCCTCTACGGCCCTCCGGGCACCGGCAAAACCCTGATTGCCAAAGCGGTTGCAAGCGAGAGCGGGGCAAACTTCTATCCAATCGCGGGCCCGGAGATTATCTCCAAATATTACGGTGAGTCCGAGCAGAAACTCCGCGAAATCTTTGAGGAGGCGGAGGCAAAAGCTCCTTCGATTATCTTTATCGATGAGCTCGATTCCATCGCTCCCCGCCGCGAGGAGGTAACCGGCGAGGTCGAACGCCGTGTGGTTGCCCAGCTTCTGACAATGCTTGACGGCATCACATCCCGCGGGCAGGTGATTGTGATTGGTGCAACCAACCGTCCGGAATCCATCGACTCTGCGCTCCGGCGTCCGGGACGTTTCGACCGTGAGATTGAGATCGGCGTGCCGTCTGAAGAGGACCGGTTAGAGATTCTCAAAATCCATACCAGAAATATGCCGCTAGAAGGTGCTGCCGCGTTCCATGAAGTACAGCACCCAACGGACCGCACGGTGCAGAAGTATGAGGAGAGTCGGGAGCGGCTTCTGGCAAGTCTTGCCGTACTGTCTCGCGGTTTTGTGGGTGCGGACCTGGCCGCACTTGCCCGTGAAGCGGCAGTTATTGCTCTGCGTCGGCAGGTTGATTTGGTGAGTCTGGAGAATGAAAAAATTCCGGACGGGATTTTACGGGGACTTGAGGTTACAAAGGCGGACTTCCTCCGCGCAATGCATGAGATAACGCCGTCTGCCATGCGCGAGATAGCGCTTGAAACCGCAGATGTTTCCTGGGCAGATATCGGCGGCTGTGCGGGCGCACTTCTTGATGTCCGTGAGTCGGTTGAGTATCCGCTGACGAGAAAGGAACGGTTTTCAGCGCTTGGCATCCGCCCGCCGAAGGGAGTTCTTCTCTACGGCCCGCCGGGAACCGGCAAGACGCTGATTGCCAAAGCGGTTGCCCATGAGAGCGGAGCAAACTTTATCGCGGTAAAAGGGCCGCAGCTCTTATCGAAGTGGGTGGGAGAGTCCGAGCGTGCGGTTCGCGAGATGTTCAAAAAAGCACGGCAGGTTGCGCCTTCGGTTCTCTTCTTTGACGAGATCGACTCGCTTACTCCGTCCCGCGGCGGAGGTGAGGGCGGCAGAGTTGTTGAAAACGTCTTAAACCAGATTTTAGCGGAGATGGACGGCATTGAAGAGCTCAATGACGTGGTCGTGCTCGCTGCATCCAACCGCCCGGACATCATCGATCCCGCCCTTCTTCGAAGCGGCCGTTTTGACCGTCTGGTCTATATTCCCGAGCCATCCGCAGAAGACCGCCGGGCAATTCTTGCGGTGCATACGCGGGAGATGCCGCTTGAAGGGTCGGTCTTTGCGGAACTCTGCGCCGGCCTTTCCGGAATCTCTGCGGCAGATATTGCAGATCTTTCACAGAAACTCTCCGGCCGTTCAGTTACGGTAAAACAGGTTCTTTCCGCGGCAAAGAAGTATCCCCGCGATACAGAGATGCCGCTCTTTGAACTGCGCCGCGAGACTGCATCCGCCTTTGCCCGCGAGGCTGTTTTTGTGAAGGATGCCGCCCGTGAGAAGATTCTGGATGTAGTTGTCCGAGAGACTGAAGGCTATGTTGGATCGGATCTTGAAGGTCTCTGTCGTGAGGCCGCGATGCTTGCCCTTCGCCGCGGTGCAGCTACTGTCTCTGCGGCTGATTTTGCCGCGGCAAAGGAGGCTGTGCATCCGACGATGAATCCGCGGGTCCGTGAGTATTATGATGGCATTCGTCAACGGTTCAAGGGCGGCCTTCCAAAAGAAGTCCAAAATTTTGTGGAGTATCAGTAGGGCACTCCTTCAAATAAAATAATGCAGGGTTATTGCCCTGCATGAGTTAGGATATGCCGGATTTCCGGGATGATAATCTTCTCCATCGCCGTCTGTACTGCATTTGGAGAACCAGGAATACAAAAGACAGCCGACCTGCAGACAAGTCCTGCTGCGGCTCTGGAAAGCAGAACTGCTGTTCCCACCTCTTCATAACTGAGGCGGCGGAACAGTTCTCCAAACCCATCCATTCTTTTTCTAAAAAGCGGTGACACTGCTTCTATTGTTCTATCATCAGCAGTAAGACCGGTGCCGCCTGTTACTACAACACAGTTTGCTGCTGCCGCTGCTCCCTCTACGGCATGGCGAATATCTGTTTCGATATCCGGGACAAGCGTTTGCGAAACCACAGAAATTGCCGCATTCTCAAAGCACGTGCGGATAATCTTCCCGGACAAATCCGTCTTCTCCGTCCTGCTTGTGGAGACGGTAATCACAGCAGCACGAACCTCAATATTTTTGTGATGTGTGCGGCTCATTTAACGCCTCCGGCAAAAATTCGTATCTTGTTTGTGATTGTGTCCTGCATGTCGCTCCTCATTAGAAGAATTGTATCATCTCCAAGCGGGTAGAGTTCAAGCGAGATTCCTGCAAGTGCCTCAACATCAAATGCTTCGGTCACACAAAGTGCATGACATGCCTTGTTTTTCAATAGATTGGGATTTTCAGAGCTCACATCACCAAACCGGACAGAGAGTCCGGCTGCCGCGGCAGAAGCTGCAATCCGCTCAAGACCTGCGGAATACACACCAGCCAAAAGCACCGTTGAGGACAGCTCCTCAACCGGCACATTCAGAATTGCAGTTACTGCTTCTCCCGCCTTTACTCCTCCCTTTCCGCGTGGAATATGTATATATCCATTTGCCCGAATACTGTTCATCTGCATGCTGGCAGAGCGAATCTGCGGCAGAACAACCACTCTCCCGTCAACTTTCGCTGTTGCCGCAAAGCGGAACTCATCAATATCCATGTCGGATTTCATATCATCCCCGGCTTCTGCCAACAGCATCTCCTGTTTCGGCCCATCCCATCCCCATTCTTCTAAGAGTGCCCGGACAAAAAGACGTTCGGCAGTCTGTGCCGCAAGCGGGAATCCAGGCATTCCAATAACCGGTTTACCCTGTACTATTCCAAGCATGGACGGCTTTGCAGGCTTCATCAAAACACCGTGGAAAAGAACCTCTCCCAGGTCTGCGATTGCCTGAGCAGTGAAGTCCCGCGATCCTATTGAAGAGCCCGCAGAAAGCAGAACAATCTCATTTTCTAAGACTGCCTTTGCGATTGCACTGCGGATTAATGCCTGATTATCTGCAACAGGAGGATAACGGATAACCTCTACACCAAACTGCCGGAGGTACGCTTCCGTCATAATTGAATTGCTTTCGACAACCTCACCGGCACGCGGGATTTCCCCTGGTTCAACGAGTTCTGAACCGGTGGGAATAATTCCAACAGAAATACTGTATACAGACACTTCGCAAATCCCGTATCCGGCAAGAGCCCCCACATCAAATGCCCGAATCCGTGCTCCTGCTGGAAGAATCATGCGGCCTGCTTCAATATCCTCACCTTCAGCCCGCACATTTCGTCCGGCAGAAATTGGAGCATGGATGGTGATTTCTGTTGCATTCTCTGAGCCGGAGAACTCCACATCCTCTGTCATAATCACTGCATCATAACAGTCCCGAACCACATTTCCAGTATTTACCCGATCAAAATCTGTAAGTGTTACCGGATAATCCTCTGAAGCTGCAGCAGTCTGCTTTGCAGATACTGCAAACCCGTCCATTGCAGAAACAGGAGAGATTGGAACAGAATATTTTGCATAGACTGGTTCAGCAAGAACCCTGCCGACTGCCTTTTCAACGGGACAGCTACGTACTGCATAAACAGGTTCTACAGATTTTATCATATTCAGCGCGTCTGCATAAGGGATTTTCATCATGATGAGTACTTGTTTGCAGTATCGTATTAAAAATCCTTCGGCAAAAAGTAAATCGAGTTAATTTAATTTAATGGATTATGTTTACTAAAAACAATTTACAAAAAACACAATGTTCATATGTTCAAAGATACCAGTAAAGATATATGACTGATACTTCATCGCTTATGACAGACAAATACTCCCGCCGTATTACAGACGTACGGATAGCGTTAAACAGCGTCTGTAACCTGCACTGTATATACTGCCATCACGAGGGAGAATTGATAAACGGATGTGAGAGGTATGAAAGATCTGCTGGCGTCTCCGCAGAAGAGATTGCAGAAATTCTCCAGGTACTTGGAGATCTTGGAGTACAGACGGTGAAATTAACCGGAGGTGAACCAACACTTCGCGAGGACATAACAGACATCATACGTTCTGTACCGGGAGGAATTGAAGTATCTATGACTACAAACGGTACGCGCCTGAAAAATCTTGCCGGGGAACTGAAAAAGGCAGGACTTTCCCGCGTCAACATCAGCATCGATTCGCTGAGACGCGACCGCTATGCAGCAATCACCGGACGTGATCTACTGTCAGATGTTCTCGAAGGACTAACCGCGGCAAGAGAAGCAGGGCTTACTCCAATCAAAATAAACACCGTCCTGCTCCCGGGAATCAACGATGACGAGATTGCAGATTTCCTGGCACTTGTCCGCGGTCAGGATGATCTCATCCTTCAGTTTATCGAACTCATGGATATGAACGGTTGGACTGATACTCTTCAGAATGGGACCGAAAATGCCGGGTTTGTATCAGCTTTAGAGGAACGCTTCCGCACTGAAGCTGAGATTGTTGAGACACGGCGCATGCATCACAGAAGAAAATATAATCTGAACGGAGCTGTAGTTGAAATTGTCCGTCCAATGCACAACCCAGAGTTCTGTGCAAACTGCAACCGGCTTCGCATAACATCTGACGGGAAGCTCAAGCCCTGCCTTCTTCGAACAGGAAATGAAGTAAGCATTCGCGGGCTTCACGGAGATGAACTTATCGCTGCGGTAACCCAGGCTGTCTCAAACCGCTCACCATACTTTACGGAGGAAGTATGACGGAAATTTTACGCATGCAGACGGAAGATATCGATATTGGAAAACTGATTGAAGTGACCCGCTCCCCGGTAGACGGTGCACAGCTTGTCTTTGTCGGATGTGTGAGAGATGACGGCATGGAAGCTTTAGAGATTGAAACCTTTGTGCCGGTAGCAGAATCAGACCTGAAGAAAATTTCGCAAGAGTGCCGAGAGAATTTTGGAGTGAATGCGGTTCACATCATCCACCGCTTCGGTCATCTCAAACTTGGCGAGACGATTGTTGTAATTATCATCTGTTCGGCTCACAGACAGGAAGGATACGAGGCTTCACGCTATGCAATCGAGCGGTTAAAGGAGCTTGTTCCAATCTGGAAGCAGGAGATTGTAAACGGAGAAAAAGGAAAATGGGTGGAGATGCACTGATGCCGACTTTTACACACTTAAACGAGAAAAATGAGGTCCACATGGTGGATGTTACAGCAAAGCCTGATGTCTCCCGCGAGGCAGAAGCCCGCGGCAGGATTTATCTGCGTGACACAACGCTGAAAGCGATTGCCGAGGGTACGGTTGTGAAAGGAAATGTGCTTGCAACAGCACAAGTAGCCGGAACTATGGCGGTCAAACAGACCTGGTCAATTATTCCTATGTGCCATCCGATTCCGGTCGGTGCTGTAACTGTCTCATTTGAGCAGACGAAAGAATACATCGAGATTTCGTGCCGGGTTAAGACATTCGGCAAGACTGGTATTGAGATGGAAGCCTTAACAGGCGTCTCGGTTGCTCTTCTCACCATCTGGGACATGGTCAAGTCCGCAGAAAAGGACGAGAACGGTCAGTACCCGGTGACCAGAATTGAAGACGTCCACGTTGTCGAGAAACTGAAGGGCGAATGATGAATCCTGTCACATTTTATCCGGTAGGCGTTGTACACTCTCCGCACAAAGAGCTTTCAGGTATGCCTGTTCAGCCCCCGTCGGCTGAAGGCATCACCGGCGAGATTGAGATTTTCCCGGAGTTTGCAGAAGGTCTTTTGGATATCGAAGGCTTTTCGAGGCTCATGGTTTTCTACCATCTGCACAAGAGTGCAGGGCCTCTTCTTACTGCAAAGCCTTTCTTAGATACTGTACCACACGGTGTTTTTGCTTCCCGCATTCCACGCAGACCAAATCCGCTTGGTTTTTCGGTTGTACAGCTTTTGTCGCGTGAGGATAATGTGCTTCGCATCTCTGATGTGGATATTTTAGACGGCACGCCAGTTCTCGATGTCAAACCATATGTTCCGGCTTTTGATTCTTATCCGGCTGAACGTGACGGATGGTTTGAGGGAAAGCTTGACGGGATTTCAGAGAAGCGTTCGGATGGGCGGTTTGTGTAAATTGAGTTTGATTGATTAAATAAATCAAATTAAAAATAATTATTTATCAAAATGCCGCAAACCAAATTATTATGAAGCAGAATAAACTTCCGGCAATCCTTGCCGTAGCACTATGTATTCTGATTGCAGTCACCTCCGCAGGATGTATCTCACAGCCGGCAGAAGAAGTTGAAATCACAGTCTTTGCCGCCGCATCCTTAACCGGTGCATTAACCGAACTTGGAGAAAACTTCGAATTAGAAAATCCAAACATCAAAGTCGTATACAACTTCGCAGGAAGTCAGACCTTAAAAACCCAGATTTTAGAAGGGGCTGACTGTGACCTCTACATCTCCGCAAACAGCAAACAGTTTGACCCGGTTGTGGAAGCAGGACTCATCGAAGACAAGAAGATTCTCCTGCAGAACAAACTCGGAATCGCTGTTGTCAAGGGCAACCCGCTTGGAATCAAGGACCTCGGCGACCTTGCCGGAAGCGGCGTTGAACTTGCTGTCGGTGACGAATCCGTTCCGTTTGGTCAGTACACCAGAGATATCATCAGCAAATACCAGGACGACGGTCACGCAGGATACGTTGACGCCTTCATGGGCAACGTCGTAACCCAGGTTGACGCAGTTGACAAAGTCAAGTCCTACTTAACCTTAGGCGAAGCAGATGCATCCATTGTCTATGTCTCCGACATCTCCAAAGCAGACAAGGAATCCATCGACATCCTCGAGATTGCCGACAAATACAATGTCATTGCAGACTACCCGTACGGAATCCTCAAGAACACCGAAAACAAAAAGGCTGTCGAGACCTTCGAAGCATTCTTAACCGGCCCTGAGGGCAATGCACTTCTCCTCGACTACGGATTCTCTCCGGTAACCGCATAAGCATCATGCAGTACCAGGTAAAAAACCGTACCGCAGCACGTGTCGGGACAACCGTCCTGACCGCGGCCCTTATTTTTCTCTTTCTGATATTTATCACCGTCCCGCTGATATCGCTGTTTACCCGCATATCGCCAGCGGATATGCTGACGGCGCTGACGTCTCCTTCCGCACTGCAGGCGCTTGCCCTCAGCTCAGGAACGGCTCTTGTTTCGACGGTAATCGTCATCCTCTTTGGAACGCCGCTTGCCTACATTAATGCCCGCGTCCGCTATCCGGGACGAAACATCGTCGATACGCTGACCGACCTGCCAATTGTCCTTCCGCCTACGGTTGCAGGTCTGGCCCTCCTTACAGCATTCGGTGCGAATGGAATGATAGGGCAGTATTTCTCGGTATTTGGAATAAAAATCGCTTTCACAACACTTGCAGTTGTAATCGCCCAGATATTTGTGGCGTCTCCATTCTACATCAGGCAGGCAAGAGCAAGTTTTGAAGCAGTTGATGTGGAGTTCGAATATGCATCAAGGACACTTGGTGCAGGTAGTGCTTCGACCTTTTTCCGCGTAACGCTTCCTCTTGCATCAGGTTCGCTTATGTCCGGAATCATCATGACCTTCGCCCGTGCTCTTGGTGAGTTTGGGGCGACCATGATGTTTGCCGGAAATCTTCCGGGAAAAACCCAGACCATGCCGCTTGCAATCTACGGGCAGATGCAAAGCGACATGTCAGTATCGATTGCTTTGTCGATTGTTCTGGTTATTTTCTCGTTTGCGATTATTTTAGCTGTCAAATACATTGGAAATCTGGAGATGAGAAAATATGCTTAATGTAACACTGAAAAAGAAACTCAGGGACTTCGAGCTTGATGTAAATTTCACGGTAAACGCGGGCGAGACTTTAGGTCTCTTAGGCTCTAACGGTGCTGGAAAGTCCACTGTGCTAAAGCTCTTATCCGGCCTTATGAAGCCTGATGCAGGACGAATTGAGCTTGGAGGAACAGTTATCTTTGATTCTTCAAAAAGGGTTTTCAAACAGGCAGAGGAGCGAAATGTTGGATATATGTTCCAGAATTATGCTCTCTTTCCACATATGACAGCACGAGAAAATATTGAGTATGGTTTGAAGATGCGCCGCGTTGATACGGCAGAAAGAAACATTCGCGTTGATGAGTTGATTTCCTCTCTTGGTCTTGCAGAAATTGCAGACGAGCCGGTGACAAAAATGTCCGGAGGTCAGAGGCAGAGAATAGCTCTTGCAAGAGCTCTTGCCCCGAATCCGTCACTTTTACTGCTTGACGAGCCTCTTTCAGCACTTGATTCAAAGACGCAGGAGAAGCTTCGTCAGGAACTGGCTTCAGTTATACGGCAGGAGGATATTCCATGTATTCTTGTAACACATTCGATTCTTGATACTCTGGCTGTGGCTGACAGGACAGCAGTTATCGAGCGCGGCAGAATTACTGCAATCGGTACTCCGGAAGAGATTGTTCACAACCCTGCATACGGTTTTGTGACGTGCGAAAATCCGAACATTTTCCGCGGTGAGATTTGGGTTAAGGACAACGGGGTTATTTGTGTAAGAGTTGGCTGTGTTGATTTCCGTGCTGTAACGCCTCTTTGCGGTACTGTTACAGTGTCGGTCAGACCAGAAGAGCTGATTTTGTCCAGAAACCGTTTTGTTTCAACTGCGGTCAATGTCTTTGAAGGAAGGATTGTAAAAATTGAACAGGATTCAAATGCTGATGAGATGCTTGTCCACGTAGATATTGGAATCCCTCTGACCGCGGCGGTTACGCATCAGTCGGTTGAGCGTCTGCAGTTTGCAGTGGGGGACAGGGTAACTGTGACCTGCAAGGCAACTGCGATTCGTGTGTTTGTGTAACTGCCTCACTAAAAACCCTTTTTGTGTTGCAGACCAAATAGATACAGTATGTTAGGTCCCCGCAATGACTACAACTCCCAGATGGAGTACCTCTATCACAAATCCCTCATCTTAGAGTCTCCGTCTCAGATGGATCCCGTCCTTTACTTCTACTGGATGGACGCTGTCGCCCACCTCGACTATACTTTAGCTGCCCTTGCCCACAGCGTTGACTCGATCAAATGCGCAATGACCGGAGAATACCTCAGATACCGCGTCAACACCGCAAAAACCGGAGACTACGCACTCTTCCCTGAGTTCATGGTCTGGCTTCGCGACAACCACCAGGAAGCATTCGAAAACACCCCGATTCTCTGGCAGCTTGAGTATGATCCGGACGAGGATGCAGGATATGTCGGATTCCGTGTTGTTCTCGACCGTTCCTCCAAACTGCCGCTTCCGCCGCAGTTCTTCCAGGACATGACTGACGACCTGTTTGCCCAGAACCTGCTGAGAAGCCTCTATCCGGAAGGAAAGCTTGGAAAACTGTTCGCTGAATTCAAAAAAGGACTCTAAAGAATGGATACTGCAAAGCTCTGCTCGGAAATGGTGAAAATCAAAACGGAAAATCCCCCTGGAGATACCCGTGACTGTGCAGAGTTCGTCGGAGACTTTCTGGAAAGCATCGGCATTCCGGTCTCCTATACCTACGGTCCGGACGGGAGGACAAACGTCTACTCCCGTGACCAGACCGGAGACCTTCTGCTTCTCGGTCACATGGATGTTGTACCTGCCTTAGCCGACGGCTGGAATCATCCTCCCTACTCCGGGTTCATTGACGAGACCTATGTTCATGGACGCGGTGCGGCAGACATGAAGGGGGGCTGTGCGGCAATCTTATCCGCATTGTCTGCTGTGCAGGAAAAAGGAGCGGAGATTCCGGTATCGGTTGCGCTCGTCTGTGATGAAGAAGGCGGCGGCAGATACGGAACGCGCCAGCTCTTAGCCGAGAAGATCATTCATCCCTGCGACTGCTTAATCGCTGAACCGACTCCGGAACATGCCCCCTGCATCGGTCAAAAAGGCGTCTTCCGCTTTACCGTAAACTTTACCGGAGAGCCCGGCCACTCATCGCTTTTCCCGCAGTTTGGAACGAGCGCAATCATGCAGGCCGCAGATTTCCTGTCCTGGATTTCGACTCTGCATGAGCGCGAGTATCCGCTCTCCCCGCAGCTGGAAGAGGTTATTGCGCATTCCTGTGCGGTTGCCCAGGAGATTTACGGCGGAGATTTTTCCTCGGTGTTCCGGCGGATTGCCTACAACCCGGGAATCATTGAGGGGGGCGAGCGGGAAAACATCGTTGCCCAGCAGTGCAGTCTGGTTATGGATATGCGGCTTCCGTGGGGTGTCTCCCGCAAGGACATTGAAGAAGAGATTGTTTCCCACCTGCCGGCAAACGCCGGTTTTCGCATGAAGACCGCAGCAGACGCTTCGATGACCGAACCGGATTCGTTCCTTGTCAAAACCGTCTGCTCCTGTATCGGTGATGCCTACGGAATCGCCTGCCGTCCGATGGCGCAGTGGGCAGCATCCGATGCCCGCGCCCTGCGCCTGGCAGGTTTCCGTGCAGTCGAGTACGGACCTGGAGAGCTCAAGACGATGCATGCGGTAAACGAGCGTGTCAGAATTGATCAGCTGAATACTGCAGCAGAGATTTACACTGCTGTAATGGAAAAATATGGAGAGAGACGATGAATCGACCAATTAAACCGTTAGCCTCGTGGAAGGGGCAGGACAGATTTTTCGGCGAGGTAAAACCGACCTTGACGGCGATTTTCTTATCCGGCGGATGTTCCTGGAACAGATGCCGCATGTGCGGATACAAAAATGACCGTGACTGCAGTCTGCGGCCTGAGTTAATCGAGCACATGAAAGCCCAGGTCTCCTGGCTTGGCGAGAACTTCAAGGCGGATGAGTATGAGCTGGGAAAAATCTTTACCTCGGGCAGTGTCTTTGACGAAAACGAGGTGCCGCTTGAGGTGCTGGATACCTTCGGCACCTTCTTTGCCGGAAAGCCGCTGGTTGCCGAGTCCCGCTGTGAGTATGTCACAGAAGACGCTCTCGAACGCCTGCTTTCCACTGTAGATACCGGTCAGGAACACCCGCTGACCGTTGCAATCGGTCTTGAGACGACCAATGATGCCATCCGCGAAAAGTCAATAGATAAAGGAAACACCTTCGAGGACTTTAAGCGTGCGGCAGACATTGCGCACAAGGCAGGGGTTTCCATTAAGGCATACCTGATGATGAAGCCGCTGTTCTTAACCGAGCGCGAGGCAATGGAGGATATGCAGAAGTCGATTGCCGAGGTTACTCCGTACGCGGATATGATCTCGATGAATCTCTGTACGGTGCAGGGCAAAACCGAGCTTGAACAGTACTGGCAGCGCGGTTCATTCAGACCGCCGTACCTCTGGTCTGCGGTTAAAGTTCTGCTTGATGCAGATGTGTTTGTGTCCTGTGATCCGGTGGGAGGCGGTTTTAAGCGCGGTCCGCACAACGGGGAAAAGCAGGCAGAAGGATGTCTGGATAAGGAGATTGTCGCAGCAATTAATGAGTACTCTCTCTCCGGAGACAAGTCGGTCCTTCAGGCAGTATGGGATGCAGGGGAGAACTGCCGCGAGGAGTGGGAGTTCGTGCTGGATAACGAAACTTCCTGGAATATGCCGCTTACCCGATAAGGCGGCCTTTCATCATTTCTCTTTTTGAAAAATTAAAAAAAAGTGCAGCTCATGTTCTGAGAAACATTGCAGCCAGTTTTTCCTTCGATAGCACCAGCGCGGTCGGCCGTCCGTGCGGACAGGTGTGTGGGGAGTTTGTTTCGGCGAGCTGGCAAAGCAGGCGTTCCATCTGATTTCTGGTAAGCGGGGTGTTTCCTTTGATTACTGCACGGCAGGCAATGGTCTTTACCACCCGGTCTAAAACCCGTTCCGGATTTTTCTCGGAGATGCCGGCCGTTTCAGCGATGATTTCATGGATTACTTTCACGTCTCCAAGCGTGGAAGAGATGACCGGAACGGAGCGGACTGCCCAGACATCCTGTCCGAACGGTTCGATGACATACCCTGCCTGCACCAATGTCTTGGAAAGTTCCGGCATGGATGCGGATTCAGCACGGGAAAGGGTGAGGGTGATTGGGGTTAAGAGTTCCTGCGATGCCTTCTTTTCTGCAATCTTCTGCAAGAGCTGGTCGTACATCACCCGCTCGTGGGCGGCGTGCTGGTCGATGATGACCAGTTCTCCGTTTGCGTTGCGGGCAGCGATGTATGTCCCGGCAATCTGTCCCAGGACCTCCGGAACTTCCGCAGTAGGTTTTGCCCCGGTTTCTGATTCGGTTCTTCGAAGCTGAATTTCCGTCTGGCGAAGCGTGGAGCGGATTGGTGTTTTATCTGATGCTCCTGCAGGAGAGAGGTAGGACATCACCGCTTCATGCAGGCTTCTCTTCGATTCGGTAAAAGAAGTGGTCTTTGGTGCCTCTTCTTTTGGAATCTCATAGGTCTTTTCATGCTTCTGCTCTGCGGTTTTTTCTTCATCCGCAATGAGTTTCTGCTGTTTTGCGGCAGGAACTGCCGGGGCTGCGGTGAAGATTTCGTCATCGTGAAGTGCGGTATACACGGCATCGCGAACCGCAGATCCAACATCCCTCTCGCGGGAGAGGCGGACCTCGCGTTTAGTCGGGTGCACATTGACATCCACATCCCGCGGATCAATGATGATGTCGAGGAATGCCGCAGGATACATGCCTTTGGGGAGCAGTGTTCCATAGCCTTCCCGAACCGCCCACTGCAGGGACTTGGAGGTTACCTGACGGGAGTTAATCGTCAGATAGAAGCGGGTTGGTGTCGGGCGCATGTTGCATCCGGGTTTGGAGACATAACCGCGGACTTCTGCAATCCCTCCTGTTTTTTCCACCGGAATCAGGTCGCGGGCGAAGGCAGTTCCAAATACAGATGCGATTGCATCCGGATATGCGCCGGTGCCGTAGGTTCTGAACCGCTCTTTTCCCTGATAGAGGAGAACGAAGGCAACCTCACGGTGCGCGAGCGCGATTCGTTCCACCATGTCATAAATGTGCGAGAGTTCGGTTGAGACGGAGCGCTGGAATTTACGGCGTGCCGGAGTGTTGTAGAACAAATCCTCGACAATAATCGTTGTTCCCTCCGGAGCACCGACGGATGTCCGGCGGATGAGTTCTCCGCCGTGGATTACCACCTGCACGGCCTCCGGCGCTGCCGACTCTCGCTCTTTGGAGGTAAAGGTGACTTTGGAGACGGCAGCAATACTGGCCAATGCTTCGCCGCGGAAACCGAGAGTAACAATTCCTGCTAAATCATCCGGCGCGGAGATTTTGCTCGTTGCATGCTGGCGGAAGGCGAGTGCGGCATCTTCTGCACTCACACCGACTCCATCGTCGGTAACGGTAATCCGTTTGACTGCGGATGCGTCTGCTGTGATGTCGATGATAATCTTTGCCGCTTTTGCGTCAACGGCATTTTCCACCAGCTCTTTGACCACTGATGCCGCCCGTTCAACCACTTCACCTGCTGCGATGTGGTTTATGGTCTCTTCATCCAGGAGATGAATCCTTCCCATTATTTCTTCTCCATTAAAACTTTGAGTTCATTGACGAGCAGTAATGCCTGCATTGGCGTCATGTCATTCGGGTTGACCTCGCGGAGACGTTCTTCCACTGCTGACGGCTCGGTTTCCGGTGCTGCCGCGTCGAAGAGAAGCATCTGTGTGTAATACTTCTGACCTCCGGAGGATGCGTCCTCGCGGAGTGCGGACTTTAAGACCTCCTCTGCCCGGGTGAGTACTTTCTTTGGAACTCCGGCAATCCGGGCTACGTGAATTCCGTAACTCCTGTCGGTTGCTCCCGGAATCAGTTTTCTCAGGAAGGTGATGTCGTGCGCATCCTCTTTTACTGCGAAGTGATAGTTTTTGACACGGCGCAGCTCGCTTTCAATCGAGATGAGCTGATGGAAGTGCGTTGCAAAAAGCGTCCGCGGTCCTGCCGCACCTTTCCCGTGCAGATACTCAAGGACTGCGCGGGCAATCGAGTATCCGTCTACTGTACTGGTGCCGCGTCCAATTTCGTCTAAGAGAATCAGACTCCGCTCGGTTGCGTTATTCAGGATATTTGCAAGCTCGAGCATCTCAACCATGAAGGTGCTCTGACCGCCGGCTAAGTCATCCGATGCTCCGACACGGGTAAACACACGGTCCACAATTCCGACGCGTGCGAAGCGTGCGGGAACGAATGAGCCGGTCTGCGCCATGATGGCAAGAAGGGCAACGCTTCGCATGTAGGTGGATTTTCCGGCCATGTTCGCTCCGGTGAGAATTAAAATCTGCTTCTCAACCGAACTCATCTCGGTATCATTTGGCACATACCCTCCCGGAACCGCGTCTTCGACAATCGGGTGGCGCCCGTCACGGACTAAGAGTTCCGGCTGTTCAACAAGCTCCGGGCGCACGTAATCGTTGGTAAGCGCAAGGTCTGCGAATGCCGCAAGATTGTCGATGACACCAACAGCTCCTGCTGCTTCCTGCAGTTCGCGGACAGAGCCGCGAAGAACGGAAATGAGTTCTTCGTAAAGCTGGATTTCCAGCGCAAGCATACGGTCATCTGCCTGTGCCATCAATGCTTCGCGTTCGCGAAGAGCCGAAATGGTGAACCGCTCGCCGTTTGCTGTTGTCTGTTTTCGCTCGTACTCTGCCGGCACTTTGTCGAGGTTTGCTTTGGTGACTTCGATATAGTAGCCAAAGACATTGTTGTAGGCAATTTTGAGTGACTTAATGCCGGTTCGTTCCCGCTCGGTGTTCTGGAGTTCAGCAATCCAGCTTCTGCCGTTTGCAACCACATCACGGAGCGCGTCTAAGTCTTCGCAGTAGCCGCTTTTGATGACATTGCCGTTTTTGTAGACGACCGGAGGTTCATCCACAATCGCGGAGTTTATGAGGTTCGAGATTCCGGAAAACTCCGGGATGTCTGCAAGTTTCTCGGACAGAAGCCCTGCTGCTCCTGCGAGCTCTTCTTTGAGCGCAGGAATCGCGGACAGACTTGCGGATAGCGATAAAAGGTCGCGCGGGGATGCGTTTCCGTACGAAATTCTTCCGGCAATCCGTTCGATATCAGATAAGCGGGCAAGAATTGTTCGAACTGCTGAGAGAAGAACCGGATGCTCGGTGAAGTACTGGACTGCATCGAGCCGGTAATTAATCTCTGTCGGAGAGGTCGACGGCCTGGTTACGATACTTCGAAGGGCACGTGCACCCATCGGCGTCTTTGTCCGGTTGAGGAAACCGAAGAGTGTGGTATCGTTTCTGTCTCCCCGAAGCGGTGTGAGGATTTCGAGATTCCGCAGCGATACTGCATCCAGAATCATGGCATCAGTGTCGTATTTTTTCGAGAAGCCCTGGATGTGACTGAGAGAGACTTTCTGTGTCTCTTTGGTGTAGCAAAGAGAGGCAGCTGCGGCACTCAGGCAGAGCGGGGAGCTGGTGTCAAATCCTTCCAGAGATGCAACACCGAACTGTTCGCATAAGGTCTGTTCTGCGTTGTCGAAGAAGAGTGAGCGAACCGGAGTGAGCACTCTTCCGGTTGATGCAAGGAAGGGGATGAGGTCTGCCGGAGTGTCCTGCGGAACCAGAATTTCCAGCGGCGAGTACCGCTCAATCTCGGTTGCAAGCGGTGCAAAGTCGGCGTTTGCCGGAATTTCTTTGATGAAGAACTCACCGGTGGTGATATCCAGGAAGGAGAGGCCGATGACATTCTTCTTCAAATCCGGGTTTGCCGCCATGAGGTACCGTGCGCCCTGTCCGGGGATAATATCTGCATCTATGGCTGTGCCGGGAGTAACCACACGGACGACATCGCGCTTCACCACTCCTTTTGCCAGTTTCGGATCTTCAACCTGCTCACAGATGGCAACCTTGTATCCTCTGCGAATCATGCGGGGCAGGTAGAGATCTACGGCATGATAGGGAATTCCGGATAAGGGAATCGGATTTCCCTCCGGATCTTTGGAGCGCGAGGTCAGTACCAGATCCAGTTCGCGGGAGCAGATTTCGGCATCCTCAAAAAACGTCTCATAGAAGTCCCCCATACGCATGAACAGAATGCAGTCCGGATACTGCTCTTTGAACATTTTGACCTGCTGCATTGCAGGGGTGAGTTTTTTCTCAGATGCCATAGTGTAATAGTATTGGATTTTGAAAGGTAAGAGGGTTGTTGAATAACACTGCAGTCATATATTTCAAAAGCGAATGTATATGAAATGAACCTGGCAACAAAAATTACACTGCTTCTTGGAGCATTCTCTGCAATGGCTTTTTCCAATGCCCTTGTGCCTGTTTTGGCAGAGATTGCACCGGACGCCTCTGTTCAGGGGCTTTTGTATGCCGCATACTTCTTTGGAGCTTTTGCAACGGTATTTCCTGTCGGCTGGCTGTCTGATAAAACCGGTCGTGCTCCGCTTTTGAAAATCGGACTGTTTGGTACGTTTGCATCCGCAGTTCTGCTGTTTTTGGTCTATCCCGACATCACCCTCTCGATTGTGTTCCGCGCTCTGGAGGGAATTTTTACCGGAGTTTTTGCGGCTGCGGCATTCTCATATGTTAACTCCCAGGCAGATCATCTCAAACTCTCCGGTCTCTACATTGCGCTGATGAATATTGGAATGGTGGCAGGGCTTGTTATTTCCGGATTTCTTGCTGTCCTTCACCCGTATGCCGGTGTTTTGTTCTTCGGGGTTCTCTGCGGAACAGCGGCTGCGGCATCTCTCTTCTTCCAGGATTCAAATGAGACAAAAGAGGTTCTTTCCGCAGGAGAGACTGTCTCGGTTGCAAGATACCATCTCTGGCTGTGGATTGGAATTTTTATGTTTACGGGAGTGACAGGAGTTGTAACAAGCACGTATCCGGAACTCTCCGGACTTTCCGCTGATTTAACCGGGATTTTAACGGGTCTCATGAGCGTTGCAACCGCGGTGACTGTGTACTTTACGTCCCGCTTTGCAATCCGTGATTCACTTGCGGTTGTTCGCTTCTCTGCAATATGCTTAGCGCTCGTTTTACCTCTTGTTGTCTTTTCCCCGCTTGGAATTATTCTGGTCGGGGCGGTTTATGGTGTCATCAACGCAGGAGTTATGGATTACATTGCAAAAACGAACCGCCCGCAGGGTGTTATGAACGGATTATTCCTGTTCGTTCAGTACGGAGGAATGTGGTTTTTGCCGATTCTTGCGGGATTTCTTGCGGTTCCCGCCGGATACCTTGCTGTGTATCTGCTCTGCGGGCTTCTGTGTCTCGCAGCCGGACTTCTGATTGTCCGCTGTCCGTGCTACGTTTCCGCGTGAGCGTTTCTTCCCCTTTCCTTTTTTCGGTTTCGGCGCGTTTACCGGGTCTGGCTGGCGCTCCGGTTTTCCGGTCTTCGGGAATGCAGTAAGCTCACTTGCGCAGTACTCCATAATAGACTCCATCCGTTCGCTTCCAAGGCCCGGTTTTACTGTTTCGAGCCAGAGGTAGAAGCCGACTCTTGGCGGGGTCGGGCGTTCGTACTTGAAACCTCCGGAACTTGACGGAACCATTTTCAGATACTGACGCTGCTTTCTTGGTTTGAGGTAGACTACCGGTTCAATCTCCGGGAAATCAACAGCCATGATGACTTTGGAGTAGTCTTCCATCACTTTTTGCACGGTCAGCTGTTCGGATTTAATCCGCAGACCGTAGTTCTGGATGAGGTGTTTGATGGCGGATGGATACATTCCTCCGCAAATGACCTTTTTGACCAGAGGCGATACTGACGGGTTGTCGAAGAACTGGTTTGCGGTTAAGTCATGCTCCTGTGCGAAATAGAGCTGTGCGAGTGCTTCGTCATGGAGTTTTTTGTAATCGAAGAGCTGTGTTCGCAGGTCTTCTGCGCGGACGAGCTTCGGACTGTTTTCCTGCTGGGTCGGGAGGTTCATAATCCGCATACCTTTGAGGCAGGATTTCATTACTTCGCATTCGCGGGTACAGATGTAGGCATTGTCCGGGTCGGCTCTTAAGCGGCGGACAACCTGGGTGTTTGCGATGTCGACAGATGAGAAGAGGATAAATCCTACGTTGTCCTGACTGAAAAGATAGCCGAAGAGTTTCTTCTTGTAGATGATTTCTGCTTCGAGGTCTTTCAAATCAGACGGAGATGTTACAATCTCGCAGAAGACCACGCGGTCATCTTTGTCAAAGAGGAGTAAGTCAACTTCTGCTAAGTCCTGCCCGTTTCCGCGAACCCGGATATCTCCTTTGTCAGCGGAATAGATGCCGTTTGTTCCAAGCTGACGCTTGGTTTTGTGTTTTTTGACGTCAGCACCTTTTCTGACGATTTTTTTAATGGTCTTTGTCTGCTCGGCAATACGGATTAACTGTTCGTAGATGAGGTATTCAAACCAGTATCCTTCGGCTGTCCGCATCACCATGATGTCGTCTGAGAAGAGGTTCTTTCTGTCAGCCGAACGCATGTGACGGAGGGCGCGGACAGCTACCGCTCGTTCCGGTTTGTAACGGGTAAACTGTTCAGTAATCCAGGAGAGCATCGAAGACGTCTCTCGTGTTTGCGGTGTCATAATTATTTGAGGACGTGGATTCTTCGGGTGAGGCTTTTGTGAACGTACTGTTCGAAGAAGCCTTCCAGTTCGAAATCAAACTCCGGGATGAGATGGCGGATGTCGCGGTGGGTTACAATTACTGCGCGTCCGTCTTTTCTCAATACCCGTCTGATTTCGGCAAGTGAGCCGCGGTAGAGTGCTTCAAGGCTGTCTGCTCCAATTGAGGTGGACTGTCCATAGGGGAGGTCTGCAGCGACTGCGTGGAATGTTTCATCCTTGTAGGGCATCTTTGCTGCATCAGCTCTGATACAGATGCTGCCTGGATTATTCAGTCTGCAGCCGGCAAGCATCTCCTCGTCATAGTCGCTTCCAACAGCGTTTACTCCAAGCATGCGGCATTCAAGGACAACTCCGCCTGTTCCGCAGAACGGATCTAGCAGAAGTTCTCCGGGTTTTACCCGGGTCAGGTTTACAATTGCCCGGGCAAGTAAGGGCATAATTACTCCGGGATGGAAGTAAGCCCGCTGTTTCGGATCTCTTTCCGAGTAGCTTCCGCGGTCTATTTTGTGAATGACGCGGCCGAACCAGCACTGACCGTCGCTGAATACTGCACGGTATTCTATCTCGGGATTTTTGAGGGAGACTTTTCCTTTGATTAAGGATCCCATCATTTTCTCCAGTTCAAGCTGGGAAATATCAACGACGGCCGGATGAATCTTTCTTGCTCTGCAGCAGTAGGGTTTTTCTGCGGTGATGTTTAAGGAGGTCATGAGCTCCCGTAAACTTTCTGCAGTGCCGTTACACACTCCAAGAAGTTCAGAGACGATGTGTGTTTCTGCGAGCCGTGTGGTCTCATCAGGATTTTCGGTTTCGGCGACAGCGATGCCGTTTGCCCGTTCGGTAACAGTGCCGACACAGGCGATTTCGGCTTCGGCTAATGCCTGATTATCTCCTGAGAGTTCATACAGCAGTTTCATCCGTCTTATATGTGGGTTGTTCACTCTTATTTAACTGAGTGTTTCCGGGATGTCTTCTGCGGGGATGTAGTATGCTTTGACAAAGTATTCCGGGTGGTAGCGGAGTTTTGCCTCGCGAAGGCCTGGCTCTCCCATGTCGCTTTCGCGGTTAATCCACCGGACTTTTCCTAGGAGTTTTCGTGCTGTTTCTTTGTTGATGATTTTGTAGATTCCCGGATACTGTAAGAGACCTTTTTCAAAGTGGATGAGGGCTGCATCTTTGTTCTGGATTTCCCAGACTGCCATTCCGGCAAGACGGTTGTCTTCTTCGATTCGGATAGCAATGCCTTCCAGAGGGAGTTTGTCCCAGTGTTCGAGGGAGAATTGCGCGGCTGTTATTTCTTCATTGAGGATGGTATTTTTTGTGTGTTGTTTTTCGCGCGCCCATTCGCTTACCAGTTCTGTTACTTCGCGGATGTTTTCTGCAGATATTTTTTCGACACGGTATTTCCAGCGCGCGTTGAAGGTGTTTATCTGTCCTCTGATGTTGAGATATTTTTTGCCCTTGAGGTTTGCGAGGCTTTCTGTGCTATAACAGTACTCGAAGTAGTTTCGGTTTTCTGTGATTGGAATTTGCGGATAGGTTTCTTTTATCCGGTTTCGTGTTTCTTCTTCAAAGATTTCTACACTGAAGTTTTCTTTGCGCGCAAAGGAGAGCAGTTCTTTGAAGAGTTCGGGGTCATAGATGCCTATTGGGGTATGAATGCCGGTTTCTCCGTCCATCGTGCAGGTAATTATGAGGTGGTTTTTGTATTCTGCAAATGAACAGGGGGCGCAGTGTGCCCAGGACAGTATGGTGACTATAGATGATTCTGAGTGATACTGCGGGCAGCGCGCAAAGTATTCTTCTATTCTGTCTCTGTTTTCGAAGGTGATTGGCGAAAAGTCTGCGCGCGTAAGCATTTATTCCTCGGTGAGCATGGGGGTGTAGTTTTCCATGATGGAAAATCCGGCGCGCTTGTAGAATTCTTCCTTGCCCGGTGCGGAGATGAGTCCAATCCAAGTATGTCCGGTAAGTTCTGCGATGCGTTTGAGTGCTGCAACAATCCGGCTTCCGATGCCTAATCCGCGGTATTCGGGAAAGACTACGACATCCTGAATGTAACAGTCACTCGATCCGTCGCTGATGAGTCTGCCCATGCCTATTGCGTTGTTTTCCAAATCACGCGCAATAAGAACGAGAAAACTTCCGTTGATGAGTGTTGGTATCTGGGTTTTGTCCCATCCCATTTCCCACCATCCGCCTGCGCGATAGAGGTCTATTACTTCTTCTGCGTTCCATGCGCGTACTGCGGTTATGGTGATTTCTTCCGGCGCGATATTTATGCTGGACATCTGTCTCTTAGGTATTTTGTAGGTGTTTTTTGGTTATGAGGGTAGCGGTCCGGGAGTTTTTGTGAATGTATTTCGAAGCTTATTTATGAATCTGCATCCAACTATGTTACCTCACAAGTCAGACAGTTTCCCGGTTTGGGCGAACTGAATCTGAGGACTTGTCAGCTTTCCTCTCTTCGAAGTTTCTTCGAAGGGTTTATAAGTTCTAGCGACTAATATGTTAGAGCACCTTTCTGAGACGTTTT
>SUTD01000011.1:16359-42789 GCA_015063085.1 Methanocorpusculum parvum | reverse complement strand
AGACATATCCAATTGCCCCCGGAGTGATTGAGACTGCCTGAGCAACTGCACCGTTGGAGTTTAACTCCTGCATGTCCTTTGCGGCATCCTCTTTGTCTAAGACGAACTCAGTAAAGAATTCTCGAGTACCGGATGAGCTGTCGCGTCCGATTAAGACAATTTTCAAATCAGCGCCTCCGACCTCTTTCCAGTTGGTAATCTCTCCCTGATAGATTGCCTTTACCTGTTCTAAGCTTAAGTCAGATACCGTGTTGGACGGGTGGCCGACGAGAGCAATACCGTCTTTTCCGACAATGAACTCTTTTAAGTTGTTACCATCTTTTTCAGATGCTTTCAGGTCGCGGGAAAGCATGCCGATATCAGCAGTACCGCCGATAACAGATGTTGCGCCAACGCCGGAACCGCCGCCGGAAACCTGAATATCTGCATTGCTGTGCTGATTCATGTACTCTTCAGCAGCCGCCTGTGCAACCGGCAGGACAGTGGTTGAACCTGCAATGCTGATGGTCTCACTGTCTTCTGTGCTGATACATCCTGCACCAAAGACTGTTGTCAGGAGAAGTACGCAAAGGACAACTCCTCCAATTATGTGGTTTTTACGAGTAGTCATAACCAAATACAGATTGTTGCTGATTCGATATAGGCATATTCGACATAGATATAGTAAAAGCAAGAATCTATAGAAGATATAGAGATATCATCTCTATAGGGAATTGTGATACCTTCCTCAAGGACAACATCTTTCTTCTATCGCGTGAAACTATAGGATAATCATGTCCGAGACTCCCCTGCAGACTCCGGAAAAACCAACCGTTCAGGCCGCCTTCCTGCCGAAAATCGACGAAGAAGGAGCGAAAGCGCTTGCCTGCAGCTGGATTGAGTCACAAAATATCTCATCGCGAAAACAGCAGTACCGCATCGGCCGGGCAGTAATGATCTACTATCCATTCTGGGAATTTATCCGGGAAGACGGCTCACTTACAAAAACCGTTTACCGTCCGGCATGCGGAACGCTCATGACGGATTTACAAAAGATTCAGCGAACCATAAGCCCAAATGAAGCCCTTCCGGAAAATCTCACCACCCTTCCAATAACCGTCAGCGCAGAATATTATTATCCGGAAATTCACGGAATCCCGCGCGGAGAAAGACTTGCTGCAGTCCCATTCTGGCTTATCAGCTACAAAATCAATAAAAGCATCTACATGCTCAAAATCGATGCGGAAACAGGTCTCGTGCTTCCTGAATGGCATCCGTTCAAAGAGCGGGTAAGCTGGAGAAAAATTGCTGCAGTTTCCTTTATCCCGCTGGTTCTTATCAGTCTGGTTGCAGTTCTGCTCCACCCGGCGCTCTTTATCCTGGATGCTGCTGTTGTCATCTTTCTGGTTTACCAGAGCAGAATGTTTTCGCTCATAAGCAGCAGGGAGGATGAGAATGGTTCTTGAACGTGCGGCAGAAGACCGGATTGTCGAAACCATGTATCCGGCAAAAATCACGAAAGGGGTTGCCGACAAAACGATTCAGAAATGGTTCTCCAAAGGAATCAAAGCGCCTGATCTGGCAAAGAAAGCCCACATCACGGAAAACTATCTGCTCTATCTTCCGTTCTGGCGCTTCATTGCGCAGGGAAAAGCGGTCGGCTGCGGATACTCAGAGTATCATGAGTCGACGGGAAATGTTCTGCGAAATGTCTTTGAGGAGCTGGTTGACGAGGAGTTTGTCTGGACCGAGTGCGCCTGTGATACTGGAAAGTACGGAATCCGTGAGCTCTGGCTCGATCCGGGAGGAGAGGTTCCCTATATTCCGGGGACTGTTGCCTCGATGGATGCCGGAGGCTCTGCGGTTGATGCAAGCACCAGAGGACGGGAAGCTGTCCATGAGATGATCCGGCAGAAGATGGTTCAAAGAATCGAGACTGTTACGCTTGATAAAACCTTCCTGATTCCAAAAGTATTCGAGATTGTGTATGCGCCGGTCTGGATTGCGCACTACACCTATGAGGGTGGACACTTTACCGTAATTGTGGACGGGGTAAGAGGGGAAATTCTTGGAGGAACCGCTCCTGCAAATCTGACTGCCAGAACGCGTTTTATGATTCTTTCCTTTGCTGCCGGCGGTCTGATGATTGGAACCGCTCTTGGTATGCTTCTGCACACCGGTTCATTTGCTGTTTCAGAGCTTGTTCAGATAATTATTCTGCTCCTGGGTGTTGCGCTGTGTATGGCTGCCTATCCGGCATTTCGTGCGGGAAAGACGGTTGAAGCATCCGGAACGATGAAAAATATTGACAGACTTCGTCCGTCGCTTCGTGTTCCAAAGGAGCTGACCGACTATGAAATCCTGACGCGCGAAAACAGCATTCTCACCTGTCCGGTCTGCGGTGCAGAGGTTGAGCAGCCGTGGGGAGAGGTGGTGACTTACTGTTCTGCCTGCGGAAAACTTCTGGATGTCACCACAGACGGTGTTGAGGCAATTCCGCACCTGGTTGCCGAGCCGAATCTCTTATCGCGTGCGGCGATGGAGGATAAAGAGCCGCAGTACATTCCGTTCTGGAAGTTCGAGGCGGAAATTGACATCACGGATTACTTAACCGAAGGGGATTTTGCAACCGGTCTTCCGTCGATTGAAGGAAAACGCAGTTACTATATTTGCGCAGGAGATGTTCCGCGCTATCTGTCTGAACCGTGGGAGATTGATTTGACCATCAGAAATCCTGAGCTTCAGGCAGGCGCAGATCTGGATGAGCGGCTTTCCATCTTTATCAACAAGAAGACGGCAACCGAGCTTGCGGAGTTTCTGTATATCAGATACGAAGCGCAAAAGCCCGGAGTTCTGCAGGTTCTCCGCTACAACTTCCGGGTAAGTGCGGCGGAAATTGTTTATATTCCGTATTACAAAGAAGAATCATCATTTATCCCCGGTGTTTGATTCTTTGAAAAAGCGGCATGAGATTCAGGATACGCTGGAACGGTTTTTCCATCTCCAGACGTTTCGTCCAAACCAGGAGGCCATCATTCAGTCGGTGGTTTCCGGTCATGATGTTCTGGCAGTGATGGCGACCGGAGGCGGCAAGTCGCTGTGCTATCAGCTGCCGGCTTTGATGCTTTCGGGGATGACTGTTGTTATCTCTCCGCTTATCGCACTGATGAAGGATCAGGTGGATGCGCTTTTGTCTCAGGGGGTTAATGTCGCGATGCTGAACTCTTCGCTGACGTATGACAGGCAGCGCTCTATTGAGGCTGCGGCAATTGCGGGGAAGATTCGGATTCTTTATGTGTCTCCTGAGCGTGCGGTTCAGGCGGATTTTGTTGATATGCTTCAGAAGTGCAATGTTTCGCTTTTTGCGGTTGACGAGGCGCACTGTATTTCGATGTGGGGGCATCAGTTCAGGCCGGAGTACCGCAGAATCAAGGGGCTTCGGGCATTTTTCCCCGGAGTTCCGTTTGCGGCTTTTACGGCGACTGCGACGCGAAGGGTTCGCGAGGATATTATAAACGAGCTTCGGCTGCAGAGTCCGGATGTGTTTATCGGAAACTTTGACCGTCCGAATCTGCGCTATGCAGTCTATAAGGAGCCGCACCGCGAAGTCCGCATGAAAAAAATCGCGAGCTATGTTCTGGCTCACCGGAATGTTTCGGGAATCATTTACTGTTTTTCCCGCGCAGACACTGAGGAGATGGCGGCATATCTGATGCAGTCGCATATTATGGCATCTCCGTATCATGCGGGAATGTCAACCCGTGACCGCGCCCGCGTGCAGGAGATGTTTCAGTCAAACACTATCTCGGTTGTCTGTGCGACAATTGCGTTCGGGATGGGGATTGATAAGCCGGATGTGCGGTATGTGATTCATGCGCATATGCCAAAAGATCTTGAGTCGTATTATCAGGAGACCGGACGTGCAGGACGCGATGGGCTGCCGTCTGACTGTCTGCTTTTCTATTCGGCAGGAGACAGAGCAAAGATGCTGCGTCTTATGGAGAAGGAGACTGATGATGCGAAGATGCCTGCGGTTCGCGAGAGGCTCTATCAGCTGTACTTCTACTGCGAGACAAAGGAGTGCCGGAGAAAGCTTCTTTTACAATACTTTGATCAGGAGACGGACAACTGCGGAAACTGTGATAACTGTGCGGCAAAAAAGCGGGCGTCACGGAAATCTGATAAGTCTGCGCAGAAGAAGACGGAGCTTTTGCCGGCTGAGATGCAGGATGAGATTGTCTTTGCGGCAGGAGAGCTTGAGGGGATGCTGACGGTTCCGGAGTTTGTGTCTTTTTTAATCGGGCTTGACCGTCTGAAGACGAAGACGCTCGGGCTTCGCCGGCATGCAGCGTACGGTATTGCGAAGTATTATCAGCGGTCTGTTGTGACAAACACGGTCGAGAGTCTGATTGAAAACGGAAGGCTGAAAACCGCAGGCGAAGTAATTCAGAAAGTCTATACGGGAAAGAATACCCGTTAATGGTTTTACAATTTTTATCAGGGGCTCATTAAACCGGGGTGCAACGCACCCCCGTTCAATCCAAAAGAAAAAATGGTTATGAGTAAATCAGATTTACTCTGGCTTGCTGATGAGAGCGGTCTTGTGGACGAGCTCACCAGTCTTCTTGTGCGGGATACGGATGACTCCGTCGCATCCCTTCTCAATCTCACGTGCTTCGTCACAGAGTGCTGCTGCCTGGCGCATAACTTCGTGTGCAGATGCAACGATTGGGATGTAGTCTTCCCATGCTTTGGTCATGAAGCAGCCCTTAACGTTGATGTTTGCAACGGACTGAGCCATCTCGTATGCTGCGCGTGCTTTTGCGTGTGCGTACGGGTTGGTGAATTCGCCCTTGGTTGCGTTGTCGGAGTTAACGACGAGTTTCGGGAGAACGAGCTCTGCGCCCTTCTTGCCTTCCTTAACCTGGTCGATAACTTTGTCAAGCTCCTGCTGGAGTTTGCGGAATGCACCGGTGGTTGCGAGGACCTTGATGAGGTTTCCGTTGTAGTCTGCCATCTCAACTGGGTCGAGGAATTCGCGGCGTGCACCGATCATTGCGTCTGCCTTCATGATGATGTATCCGAAGTTGGATGCCTTGAGTGCTTCCCATCCCTCTTTCTTGGTGGTGACATCGTCAGTGATGACGATAACCGGGATGCCTGCTGCTGCGAGTTCTTCTCGTGCACCAACTGGGCCTTCGAGGACGCCGTTCGGGGAAACGACAATTGCGAAGTCCGGCTGCCATGCTTTGAGGTTGGAAACGACGCGGTCAACGTCTTCCTTCTGCAGTTTGGTTCCAGAGGTGGCCATGAAGGTCATCATGTCTTCACGGTCTGCACGCTCATCTAAAAGAAGCTCTGCCATAACACCTGCTGCGATGTTGCCGAGCTTTGCAACTCCTACCTTTACTACCATATTTAATACACCTCTCATTTGTTGAATGAGAACATCAAATATTTTGACGAGAATCAATATAAGGCTTGTGAATGATTCTATCAGGGTTTGAAACCTCTGTAATCTGTGCGGTATTTTTCAGGACCGGCTGAATGCGGGGTTTTTGTTTCGCGGATGCAGGGGGTTTTGTGTTCTTGTATTTCTGCTTTGCCGGTTTTTGGGATATTTTTCCTGCCGGTTTTGGATATTTTTTCGCGCGGTGCTTTCTCCGGCGGTTTATCCAATGTCTTTATTGTTAATGACGTTCAATTAATTGGTATGAAAGACACTCTTCTCACTGACAGGCAGAAAGAGGTTATCCGTCTTCGAAAGCAGGGGATGACTCAGCAGCAGATTGCTGACCGTCTTGGTACGTCGAAGGCAAACATCTGTACTATAGAGAAGTCTGCCAACGAAAACATCCGCCGTGCAAAGGAGACTCTGGAGTTTCTGTATACTCTTGATGCAACGGAGCTTTGTACGATTCCTGCCGGGACTGATCTGATGGATGCTCCAAAGCTGATTTATTCGGCAGCCGCGCCGACGAATGTGAAGATTATTTATGATACGCTTGGTCTGATTAACCGGCTGTCGTCTTATATTCCGGAGAAGTTTAAGGGCCGTCAGGTGAAGGAGGATATCTGTGTGTATCTGAATGATGCCGGAGATTTGTATTTCAGTTGAGTCTCTGCGCTGAAACCCCTGAATAGCTATCTGACACTATTTATCTATTTTTTCAGTTCATACTTTTGTTTTACTCAATCTTGTATGGTCTGGAAAAAGACTATAGGGGTAGAAATGAAAAACGGGCACCCTCTCTCTTATTATATCATGAACGCACTTTCCGGCTGTTTTGTCTGTAGTATAAAAAGCACGGCTACAATCTTCTAAAATCTGTGCAATAAATCATCAGTCAAAATCAGGTTTTGTAAATCAAAAAAGTACTCTTTCGTGAGGTTTTTTCATTTTTCAAAATGAAAACACCGTTTTTTCACTTTTCAAAATTTTAGCCCATTAAATTAGTGTAAATAAAAAATCATAAATGCTGTGGAACACAGGAGGCGAAACATCAGAGCTGACGCTGTTTGTAATGAGCAACGTTTCGCTGTGACATGAGTGAAACCCTGATTTTCTGGCACCGTTCTGGTATGGGTTTTCTGCTGTGAACTCCCAAGGGTTATTATGTGACTGCCGTTTGGGTGATTCTCATAGATAAACCATGAGGGCGCCCGTTTTGGATATTTACCTCATATCATTTATTTTCATCCGAACCACTGGCGCGCATGGATTTTCTCTCAAAAAATAATTAAGAGAGGGGGGTTGTGCAGAGCACTTTTTTTCTCAGACCTTCTTTCTCACGGTCTCCTGTTGTGCAAGCCCGTGGAAGAGAAGGGCACTTTTGACTGATGACTTTGAGCAACCGATACGCCTGGCAATCGCAGGGACAGAGCCTTCCTCCATCACGAGGATAGCAAGCTCTTTTCTGTCACGGAGTTTTGCATGGGCTCTCCATGTTGGAATCATGTTTCTGTCACCTCTTCGATTTCGTAGTCCATGAGTCGCTCCTCCTTTTCCGTCAGACGGTCATAGACGTGCTGTGGAACGGCTTTCGCAAGCTCGGTGGCATTCACGGTCTCGTACCTCTGGATGTCAGAACCAAGCAGGTTTGCGGCTTCTCTGTAGAGGTTCTGTCTTCCGAGAATCTTTTCCGCGTCTGTTGCTTTGATGTGGACGAGTTTCTCGAAGAGTTCTGTGCTGTAATGTTCTACTTCACGGACTTTGACTTTCGTGTAGTTCCGATACCTGGCGTACAGGTTGTATTTTTCTGATGTGAGGTTCTGGTCCTGGATTTCTGCTATCTGGTGCTTGTATTCGAGTTCTACAAAATCAAGCATCCATCGAAGGGCTTCTCTGGTTTCAAAGAGCCATGCGGCGCGCTCGAATCCTGTATTCACGGGGCACGGGTGAGCATCCTGGATGATATCCAGGTATTCCTGCGGGGTTTTCATGCTGCTTCCTCCGGTGCGTATTTCCTCAGTTCTTCGTTGATAATCTGGCGGATTATTCCCTGTTGTATGCCGAATGTGTTTCTGATACTGTTAATTGACCGTCCTTTTCTGTATGCGTGCAGAATCTTTTCCCGTGTTTCTTCAGGGATGCTTTCTGTGGAGAATGCTTTCAGGTAGGTCTTGTTGTGGACGATTCTTCGGATAACATCAACATGCACATGATACTCTTTGGCTAGTTTTTTCTGGGTGATGTTGCCTTCTGAGTATCGTTTTCTGATATCCTGAGCCTGTGCGAATGTCAACACTCCGCGGGTTAAAATCTGGTTTTCCGAGGCGGTTACAAGATGGAGATTGCAGAGCCTGTTGTCCTGTTTGTTTCCGTTTAGGTGGTCTATCTGCATGCCGTATGGAACCGGTCCGTTTGCGGCAACCCAGATGATGTGGGCAACAGGTGCTTTTGATACTGTATGATACCCGTTTGTATTTACCGTGGGTTTGAGAAATCCCTTCTTGGTGTTTGAGTAAACTTCTCCTGTATCAAGAGAAGGAATCCATTCTCCTGTCCTGATTTTGTTCAGGATATAGCAGTCACTCATTGTACAAAGATTCGGCATTCTTTCCTCCGTCTTTTGTAAGATGTCTGAGTGTGGCAAAGACACCTTCGATGAACCAACGGTCTGCATTCGGGGTTTTTGAGGTGTTGTCGTTTGCGATGAAGATTACTGTTTTGAGTTCTTCGCTGTCTTTTGGTGAGCAGTAGAAGGACTGTATGATGAAGTCTAAGACCTCTTTCTGGGCGTCTTTGTTTTGGACGAGGCTTGTGTTACGGTCTTTTTCCGACGGCATTCAGTACCCTCCTGGCATTTAATCCGCTCATGACTCCTTCGATGAAGGCGCAGTCAAGAGCAGGTGTTCGTGAGTGTTTCTTTGCTTCGTCGATGACTTTCGGGAGGATGGTTTCCATGATGTATTCCCATCCTCTTTCTCCTTCGAGAGAACCCATTGCGGCGAGCATGAGAAATTCGGAGCGGAAGGGGATGTCGTTGTAGATGGATGCCCCTTTTCGTTCCTCCTTGTTTTTTGTCATGGAAGAATCACTCCTGTGTCTTCTCTGGCTTCGATTATGGGTGTCCTTTGGTCGATATGTTTATCGCTGTTTAGGACGATGTTCTTATGGCTGTGTCGCGTGGCGTTAATACTCGGCTCAGCCTGTTCTTTTGTTGTCATGTCTGTGGTTTGTCGTGGATTCTTTGCCGGAAGAATTTTTCACCGACGAGGTTTTCGATTGCGGTTCTGAGGAAGTCTGTTCTGCTTTGGATGCCGAGTTCCTTTTGTTTCCGGTCGATTATCTGCAGCTCTTCGGTTGAGACGGTCAGATAGATTTTCTGGCTGAGTCTGCTTCTGGCGGATGTTATCTTTTCGCTCATAGGTCTCTGAGTTCTTTGTGTTTTTCTTTGAGGAGTTCTGTGAGCTGTTCTCTTTGCGCTTTGGTACAAGGTTTGAGACGGTTTCGGATGGCTTCTATTCCGCAGATTTGCAGGAATTTTTTCATTGAGCCGTAGTCCCTTTCTATGTCGCTGAATAGTTGCGCGTAGAGGTCTTTCGGGTTTTCGAGGTCGTTTTGTATGTGTTCTTTGAGGAATGCTCCGGGGTTTGGTTTGCCTTTTAGGTGGCGGTATAAGTGGTCTTCGTCTTTTCTGAATTTCAGGTGGAAGCTTTGCGGGATTTTGTGTGTCCTCCTGTCGGGTAGTTGCCTGTTTTTCGGGCGCACTATTTGACGTTAAGTGGTTGGTGGGGGGGGCATAAACCTTTCGGTGATTATGTAATGTTTTGGGTGTTAATATGCGCGGCTCTGATTCTTTTTTTTGGTGTGGCGCGTGGTTTTGCAGGGTTTTGGCTGTTGTGTTCTGAGGTTCGGGTTTTTCGTGCCTTGTGTGTGGTTTGCCGTTTGATTTATATGTGGGATTTGTTTTCGCGAAAGGCGAGAGCCGAAGGCTCAAGCCATGAGCGAATCGTAAGATTCGCGAAAGTGCGTTTTGGCTATTTTGCTTCGTTTGTTTTTCGTTTATTCTTTTGTATGGGCTTGGATTTTTTGCATTTTTGAAAATGTCGGGCACTTTCGCACCGCGCGGTCAGGGGTTTATATAGGTCTATGTCGTATTTGTATGTGTAGCCGGGGTGAAGCTACCCGGTTGCAGTTTTACCTCCTTTATGTCTTTTCGGGCATATGTTTGGTGTATAGGGCTGAGCGGGATCTTTCTGAATCCATCCCGCGAAAAACTAACACTCCCTGCTAAGAGGGGAGAGGGAACAAGGAAATTGCTCTCTCCCCCTTGGTTCTCCTTTGCTGTTTTTGTGTTTTTCGACTGCTCCGCCTAGCCGCTACGCTGTCGCGGCGGCTCGAGACGGCGGAGGAGGTCAGAAAGGATTTGGGATTTGGCTTTGGATTCGTTCAGGCTACAAAAAACCGCAGTCCACCTCCGCTCACTGTCGCTCGCTTCGGTGTTCTGCTTCCGTCCGCTCCTTCGCCTTCGGCTCGGCGCGTACGTCTTTTTTGCTTGACGCCTTCACTACATATACAAACGGTTGGATAGGGCGGGGCACAGGCGTTTCCCCGCGAGAGGATAACCCCGTCGGTCTTGTCGAACTGTCGTTCTCCAATCCCGCCAGGGATATCGTCTCGCGGTTCACACCTTGGCGGCAGAGCCGCCCGGACTGCCCGGGCAGGCTTCGGAGTTATACTATGAAAAGATTAGATGACAACTCGGATTTACTGAAAATCCTTCGGTGCGCTTTTGAGACTTACAACACGTTAAAGTCCGGCTACTTGGAGTCGGTGTATGAGGCAGCTCTCGAATACGAGCTTTTGCAGGCGGGTTTTTCGGTTTCCCGGCAGGTTCGGATTCCTGTTTTCTACAAGGGTGTTGAGTTGAAGAAGGATTTCTATGCTGATATGGTTGTGAATGACTGTATTCTTTTAGAGTTAAAGGCTGTTTCTTCGCTGAATGCTGCACACGAGAGGCAGCTTGTAAGCTATATGAAGAGTACCGGGATAAAAGAGGGTATGCTGCTGAACTTCGGGAATGTGAGGAGGCTTGAGTGGAGAGTGAACTCTCCATGAATTCTCTTTTTTGTTTTGTGTTCCCGCCGAGCCGCTCGGCTAATCGCCGCGGCTATTTCGGCGGGGCAATCATGGGGCAAGGGAGGAAGATGCCGAAGGGAACGAAGCATTAGCGGAGTTCCCGAAGGCATGTTCCGACTGATGCCCACAGACAGCCGATGCCGGAGAGATGCGGAGGCATGGGCGACCTCTTAGTCTGGTCTTTGCGGGCGGGAAGAAAACAGAGCGGGGCGGACGGAACTGATGCCGAGGTTCACCGAGGCATGTGTGGAGTCCGGGAGCGGACTTGATATCAAAATCCTTATTCTCTTGTTAGACTAATACTCTGTCATCTACGATTATTTGTGGTGAATATTCTTATGACACTTTCCCGAGACCAGATGAAATCAAATGCACTCGCTTTTTCCCGAAAGTGGAGAGATGCCGGAGACGAGAAGTCCGAGGCACAGAGTTTCTTAAATGCCTTCTTTGATGTGTTCGGATTTGACCGGAAACTCCTTGCGACTTTTGAGAACCGCGTCCCTCTTGGAGGGGGCAGCACGGGATTTATTGATTTGCTCTGGAAAGGAAAGCTCCTTGTTGAGATGAAGTCACGCGGAAAGAATCTTGACATGGCATTTTCCCAGGCAAAGAACTATGTTGAGCGGCTTCCTGAGCGTGAGCGTCCAATATTTGTCATGGTCTGCGATTTCGCCAAAATCCGGCTCTATGATTTGACAAAAGGTATTGGTGCTGATGAGTATCATGAGTTTGAAGTGTCGTCTCTTTCCAGAAATATTCACCACTTCGCAAAGATTCTGGACTTTGATGATGTTGTGCCGGACCGCGGAGACTTTGATGAGAAAGTAAACGTGAAAGCGGCGACCATGATGGCTCATCTGCATGAGAGCATGGAGAGCATGGTTTTCAGCTCTCATGAGTTGCAGGTCTATCTGGTTCGCATTCTGTTCTGTCTGTTCGCTGAGGATGCAGGTATCTTTGAGAAGTTCTCATTCGAGAATTATGTAAAGGCTTCCCGAGAAGATGGGGGAGACCTGGCGGGCAGACTTTCTGCTCTATTTGAAGTTCTTGATATGCCTGTTGACAAGCGTCCCGCAGGAATGCCAGATGAGCTTCGTGGTTTCCCGTATGTTAATGGGAAACTATTCTCTGAAACTCTGCACACTGCTTATCTGAATGACAAGGTACGCACGGAAATTCTGAAATGCTGTAATTTTGATTGGGATTATATCTCTCCGGCAGTCTTCGGGGCAATGTTCCAGGGCGTCATGAACCCGGAGGAAAGAAGAGAAGCCGGAGCACACTACACAAGCGAAGAGAACATCCTAAAAGTCATCAAGCCGCTGTTCCTGGATAATCTGTGGGCAGAGTTTGGGCGGGTAAAGCATTCGCAGACTGCTTTAGAGCGTTTCCATGATATGCTTTCCTCGCTGAAATTCTTAGACCCGGCATGCGGCTGTGGTAACTTCCTGATTATTGCGTACCGGGAACTTCGCAAACTCGAGTTTGAGGTCATCAAAATCCTGCATCCAGTAAAGAAGGGACAGTTCCTCCTGGACTGCGGAGATTATGCAAAGGTGAATGTGAATCAATTCTACGGTATCGAATATGAGGAGTTCCCGTCCCAGATTGCCCAGGTGGGAATGTGGCTCTTGGACCACCAGTGGAACAGGATTTTATCTGAATACTATGGTTTCCCGTTCACTCGTCTGCCGCTGACAAAATCCGCGACGATTATTCACGGAAACGCTCTGCGGACAGATTGGGAGGAACTTGTGCCAAGGTCGGAACTGTCCTATATTATGGGCAATCCACCATTTATTGGATACTCTTTGCAGAGTGATGAGCAGAAGGAAGATATGCTCTCCACATATGTCGATGAGAAGGGGAAAGTATGCAGAGGGGCGGGAAAAATCGACTATGTTTCTGCATGGTATTACAAAGCGGCAAAGTATATGCAGGGGACACGTATTCGGACAGCGTTTGTTTCCACCAATTCAATTACTCAGGGGGAACAGGTTGCTTTTATCTGGAAACCGCTGTATGAGATGTTTGGAGCTACAATTAACTTTGGCTACCGGACGTTCAAATGGAGCAATGAGGCAAAGGGCAAAGCAGCAGTACATTGTGTAATAATTGGTTTTGATACGATAGGAGACATCAATACTCTGCGGTTCATTTTTGATGAAAAAGGGATAAAGCATGTTGCACAGAACATAAGTCCATACCTTTTAGACACTCCAACTGTGTTTGTGGAAAGCCGTACCAAACCGCTTTGTGATGTGCCGTTGATGCTGTCTGGAAGTAAACCTGCAGACGGTGGGCATTTGATTCTGTCAGAAGAGGAGTATCAGGAGTTTGTAGATAGAGAACCACAGGCATTAAAGTATATCAAAAAATTCTCTATGGGGAACGAATTTATCAACAACATCAACAGATATTGTCTCTGGCTTGTTGACTGTTCCCCCGCTGAATTGCGGAAAATGCCTCTTGTTATGGAGCGTGTGAAAGGTGTTCGGGAATTTAGAGAGGCGAGTAAGAAGGCAGCAACCCGGAAAAAGGCAAATACCCCCACACTCTTTGATGATGTACGTTGTTCAAGTGAGAATTTTGTGGTAATCCCTAAAGTCTCTTCGGAAGCAAGAGAATATGTTCCGATAGGATTCTTAACCCCTGATACTATAGCTGGAGACAAACTCTTTGTAATTCGGGGTGTGTCACTCTATCATTTTGGAGTTCTTACATCAAACATTCATATGGCTTGGATGCGGGTTGTTTGTGGACGTCTTGAGATGAGATATAGTTATTCCAACACTGTTGTCTACAACAACTTCCCCTTCCCCACACCAACCGAAGAACAGAAGTCCGCCATCGAAAAGACCGCTCAGGGCATTTTAGACGCACGGGCACTCTACCCGGACAGCAGTTTAGCGGATTTATACGATCCCTTAACCATGCCGCCGGAACTTCGCAAGGCTCACGAGGCAAACGACAAGGCTGTCGAGAAGGCGTATGGGCGCAAGTTCGCGGATGAGGGAGAAATAGTTGCGTATCTGATGCAGGAGTATCAGCGGCTTGTGAGCGAGAAGAAATAATTCTCTGTCAGGAAATCGAAAACAGGCGGGAAAAAATCATGGAGAGCCATACGCTCTCCACTCCAACCTCCTTAAATTTCCAAAGTTCACCAGAAGCCCGCTCTCCATCCCCGTACTCTTCAGATAACTCTGAATCTGTGCCTCATGTGCCTTGCTCAGGTTCGACACTGCCTTCAACTCCACAAGATGTGAATCATTTATCACCAAATCGGCAACAAAATTAGCATCGAGCAAAACACCCTTGTAATACACAGGAAGCCTAACCTGACGGCGAACCGAAAAGCCCGCATCCAAGAGCTCACGCTCAAACGCCTTCTCATACACCGATTCCAGATAACCGGGCTTGAGGTGATTATACACCGCAAGGGCGCATCCGACAATTCTGTACATATCCGAGTCTGTATCTAACTTGTTCATAATTTATTACCAAAGCCAACCGGGAAACCAGGCGGGCTTACACACAGGGCGTGTAAACCGCGAGACGATATTGCTCACGGGATTGGAGCGAAGCGACAAGACCGAGGGCATTATCCTCTCGCGGGTGAACGCCTGTGCCCCGCCAATTCCGCGCTATTAAGGAGGGCGTGGGAAAACAGGCGAGTGCGCCGAGCATGCAGGTGTGAAGAGGCGATTAGCCGATGAACACCGAAGGCGAAGGAGCAGTCGAATGTTTTTAGCCCGACGGAAAAACAGCAAAAGAGCAGACACCTAAAAAACCAAAACTGATAGAAGCATCCCAAACCACCTCCCCTGATTGCCCCGCCGAAATAGAGCGGCGCGATTAGCAGCCGCTCCGGCGGGTCTCTCCTAAACCCACACCAAAACACGCCTCTGCCGCGGTCGCAAGCCCTTCGGTCTTTCGCACGCCATTCTGTCGTGCTCATGACTCGAGCAAGTCGCGATCCGAAGGGTCAAGATGTGAGCACGGCTGAAATACGTGCGAAAGGCTCGAAGAGACTTGCGATAAGGAAATGGAAATCCTCTGGGTTGAATAATCAACTCCTCTTTTTTGCTATCTTTGTTCCAAAGCCTCTAAGACCTCATGAAACCCACTTCTAAGTAGAGAGAGGGGGCGGGAAAACCCAACCCCCTCTATCATCTCTTTTCCTGCCCCTTCTTGGGAGCTATTACAATGGCAGACTTTACAAAAACTGCAATCAATCAGAACGCAAAACGAGAGTACATCTCTCCTATCCCGTCCATTGATGCCTTCAATGAAGTAGTGAACGCATTCAAAAACGACACCTCGATGGGATTCACCAAAAAAGAACTGACAGCCACCACCTTCAAGACAAAAATTGTTTACTTCGATGCCGCAGGAGATGAAAAGGCATATGTGAATGTCTATGCAGGAGACAAAACATCTTTTGACGATGGAACATCCCTCCTCAGAGGAACAGAAGCCTCCGAAACTTTCGCAGGTGTCGGAGGCTCCGGCTCCATCGAAGACAAAGAAGACAACTGGACTGCCAAGTTCTCCTGCGTCAACAAAGTTGACGACAAAGAAGACGCCTTCACCGTCACCATCGGAAAAGACTACATGAGCATCAACGGCTTCTCCTACGACGAAACCCTCGCGAAGATTGAGACTTGGGCTGACTCTCAGACCAATCTCGAATAACCCACAACCCTGGGGCTAAGTCCCAAAGGGACGCACGCCCCATAGGGTCGCAAGTCTCTTCGAGCCGTCGCCAGCCTTCGGCTTGCTCCTGTCTTGAGGCTGACGCCTCGCGACTTGCTCATGGCTTGAGTCGCTTACAGCGCCTCTCGCCCGTCGCGGGCATACGGGAGGGTGACACCCAGACCAATCTCGCATAACTCAGAAGGAAAATTCCTTCTGCATCTCTTTTTTTTTTTTAATTTATATCCTTAATCTTACTCAGCAACACCAAAGCAATTCTCAGATTTTGTGTTCCAAAGCCTCTATAATCTCGTGAAATCAATTACTATATAGAGAGAGGGGGCAGAAATAAGCCCTTTACCCCCTCTTAATTTCCGGCTTTTTTCCGCCCCGTCTCGGGAATTATTACCATGGCAGACTTTACCGAAACCTCCATTTCCAGAAATGCGAAGAGAGTATTCACCACTCCTATCGCAGATGTCGAAACCTTCAACACCGTAGTTGAAGCATTCAAAAACGACGAGACTATGAACATCATCAAAAGCCAGTCCTCTGCAACCTACAAATGCAAGGTAGAGTACAGGGACGCCGATGGAAACGACGCAGGATATCTCCTCTTCTACGGCATTTCCACCGACAGCATGGAAACCTCTGCAAACTATTTCGCAGGCAACGAAACCGCCGAAACCATTGCAGGCATCGGAGCAACCGGCTCTCTTGACGCAGAAGCATACCACTGGCTTGTCAAATTCACCTGCACCAAAAACATCAGCATCGAAGGCAAAAACTACGAAGACACCTTCACCGTCACCATCGGACAGGACTACATGCTCATCTCCGGATTCACCTATGACGCAACCAGAGACGCCATCGAGACCTGGGCAGATGCTCAGGCAGCTCTTGCCTAAACTCGCCAACATCTTTGGGGCTAAGTCCCAAAGGGACGCATGCCCCTCAGGCGTCGCGGGCATACGGGCGCTCTGCATAAACCTCTCCGCCTTCGTCGAGCGAATACTAAAGAAAATAATCCCCGTAATCCGGAAGGAGACGGTAAAACGTCTCCTCATCTGGGTTGGGTGGGTTCTTATGATAATCGCGGAAGCTGTGCTTGACTCCGCAGAATAACCCGCAGGAGAACTCACTATAATAATAGTCGGGGATTCCCACCACCCCGACTAACTACACCTCTTTTTTCCTCTCTTCACTCTGACATATATAATACTGCAAACATACGAGGCATCACTCACACCGGACTTCGCTCATTCTTCGCGAAGCTCCCGTGCTCGTATCTGCCTCTCCCCAAAACTCCGGCGGCACGCCTCAGGCGGATTCTCCGCCTTTCCGCGTCGCGCCTCCGTACTCCTCGAAACTTCAAGGGGACAAAAACCGGAATGCCCGCAGTCGCCCGATTCAGCAAACCGCAACTGCGGATTTGCCTCATCCGGCTTTCGTGATGTTCGCCTCCGGTCAAATCCTCAATCCTTCGGATTTCGGATTTCACCTCCGGCTCACCGTGCGTTCTCCAAAACCACAGAAGCTTTTATTATATATTAGCACCAATGATATAGAGCCTTTAATTAGGCTGATATCAGCGATTCTGCTGAAATGAGGATATCCAGTTGGTACAAAACAGCGCATTTCGCGTCTGGTTTTGTAAATGTGTAACCCGGAGCGGATTTCCGCGGCCGGTGTTAAGACCTTCATAGGTCTGATAATACGCGCAGGGCGAACGTCTCTGATGTGCCCATCCTGAAAGTGCAGGAGCGCGTCGATGTCAGGTTCTCTTCCGTGAGACTTGGAAAATTACTGTCTGCCGCATCACACGAGCAGACGCACCGCGGTTTATACCGGGTGATCGGGCTTTGAACAGATAAGACGTTATCGTGTTCAGTTTGGATATCCAGTTAGAGGATTTACAAAGTACAACCCGTCTTTTCAGTCCACCTGTAAAACAGGGAGACCAAGACAACAGTGTCCCGCGGGTCGATTCCGAAAAGGAAGCCGGCGGTGAAAAAGATAGGCTGTCACATCTGATGACAACCAGCAGAACTAGTTTGAAGCGCTTGAAAAAGCAGATTCAGACACTATCACAGGATTGATTAAAAAATGAGAACAGTGAGACCCAGAGCAGGTTCACTCGCATACTATCCGCGCAAGCGCGCCAAGGACATTATTCCAAAGTACCAGTCCTGGCCGCAGTACGACGGACAGCCAATGCTCCAGGGCTTTGCAGGCTACAAAGCAGGCATGACCCACGTGATCATGATCGATGATCACAAAAAGAGTCCGACTGAGGGCAAAGAGATTATGGTCCCGGTTACCGTAATCGAGATTCCGCCAATGACCGTTGCCGCAATCCGCGTCTACGTCAAAGACACCTACGGAAAGCACCCGCTTACCGAAGTCTGGGCAGAAAACACCGAAGCACTCACCGGAAGAATCACCAAAGCAAAGACCAACAACGCAGCAAAAGCAACCGAGAAAATCAACGCTGCAATTGAAGACGTTGTTGAAGTTATGGTCTTAATGTACACCAAGCCGACCGCACTCACTGGTGTTCCAAAGAAAGTCCCGGACTTAATGGAAATCCGTGTCGCAGGCGGCAGCGCAGCAGACCGCTTTGCATACGCTCTTTCTATTCTCGGAACCGAGATTGAAATGTCCTCTCTCTTCGCAGACGGCCAGTTTGCAGACATCACCGGAATCACCAAAGGTAAGGGATTCAACGGTGCAGTCAAGAGATTCGGAATCACTCTCCGTAAGAGAAAGCACTCCAGAGCAAAGAAGACAAGACACATCGGTACTCTCGGTCCATGGCACCCTCACCACGTCAGATGGCAGGTCCCAATGGCAGGTCAGATGGGATTCCAGCAGAGAACCGAATTTAACAAGCGCATCATCAAGATCGGCGACAACCCAGACGAGATTAACCCGGCTGGAGGATTCCTCCACTACGGTCTTGTCCGTGGAAACTACGTCCTGATTAAGGGAAGCATCCCAGGACCGGCAAAACGCTTAGTCCGTATCCGCTCTGCAACCCGCATGGGTGAACAGAAGGTTCAGACTCCGGTTGTTGAGTTTGTCAGTCTCCAGAGCAAGCAGGGGTAAATGAGCATGAAAGCAAACGTAAAAGCAATTAACGGCTCAGTTCTCCGCGAAATCGAGCTCCCGGCAGTCTTCGACGAAGCATACCGCCCGGACCTTATCAAGAGAGCTGTCCTCGCATACCAGAGCGAAAACTACCAGGCATACGGTGCAGACAAGTACGCAGGTCTGAGAACCTCCGCAGAAGGCTGGGGATCCAAGCGCGGCGAATCCAAGATTCCGCGTATCAAGAACGGCAGCCGCGGTGCAAAAGTTCCGCAGACCAAGGGTGGTCACCCGGCACACGCACCAAAAGTCGAGAAAGTCCTTGTTGAGAAGATTAACAAGAAGGAGAAAGCAAAGGCAATCCGCTCCGCAATTGCAGCAACCGCAAACACCGAACTCGTCGCAGCACGCGGCCACAAATTCGAGGGTGACGCAGCAATCGTCGTTGAAGATGCATTTGAATCCCTCGCAAAGACTGCAGAAGTCGTCAAGGCACTCGTTGCACTCGGCGTCGGCGCAGACTTAGAGCGTGCAAAACTCTCCAAGAAGATCCGTGCAGGACGCGGAAAGACTCGTGGACGCAAGTACAAGCAGGCAGTCTCCGTATTAGTTGTCACCGCAGACAAATTCGTCGCAGCAAACAACATCGCAGGCGTCGACTGTGTACCAGTCACCGAACTCAACGCAAACCTCCTTGCACCGGGATGCGACGCAGGCAGACTTACCGTCTGGACTGAAGCAGCTGTAAAGAAACTCGGGGAGGCATAAAAATGACACTTGCATACCCGATTGTTACTGAAAAGGCAATGGTCATCCTTGAAAACGTCAACCAGCTCTCCTTCATCGTAGCAAAGGAAGCAAAGAAGGCAGAAATCAAGGCAGCAGTTGAGCAGACCTTCGGCAAGAAGATCGTTGCAGTCAACACCATGATGACCACCAAAGGAACCAAGAAGGCAATCATTACCTTCGAAGAGAAGAACGCTGCTGAAGAGATTCTCTCTCAGCTGGGAATTGTGTAAGGTGAGATAAATGGGACACAGAATTAGTACTCAGGCTCGCGGAAAGGGTGGATCAACCTACCGTGCACCGTCACACCAGTATAAAGCAGAACTGAAACACTTCGGATCTGCAACCAAGACTGTCCGTGCCATTGTCGCAGACATCGAACACGACCCGGCACGCCACACCCCGATTGCAGTCGTCTACATCGACGGCAAGAAGGAATACGCACTCGTCACTGAAGGCGTTGGAATCGGCAAGGAACTCGTCTGGGGTCCGGAAGCAACCGTTGAGAACGGAAACTCCCTCCCGCTTGCAGCAATTCCGACCGGAGTTGCAGTCTGCAACATCGAAGCACGCCCGGGAGACGGCGGCAAGTTCGTCCGCGCAAGCGGTGTTCAGGCAGTCGTCATCGGAAAGTCCGATGGAAAGGTCGGCGTCAAGATGCCGTCCGGAAAGCCAAAGTGGTTCAACGAAAACTGTCTCGCAACCGTCGGTCTCGTTGCCGGTGGAGGACGCGGCGAAAAGCCAATCCTTAAGGCAGGTAAGCAGTACCACAAGATGAAGAGCTCCGCAACCCGCTGGCCAAGAGTCCGTGGTGTTGCAATGAACGTTATCGACCACCCGTTCGGTGGTGGAGGACACCAGCACCCAGGTAAGCCGAAGACTGTTGCCCGCGGAACCTCTCCGGGTAAGAAGGTCGGACACGTTGCTGCACGCAGAACTGGATGCCGGAGGTGAAGTTAGATGGCAAAGAAAACTACTAAGAGAATGCCGAAACGGCGTGAGGAGTACACCTACCACGGCTACAACCTCGAAGCACTCCAGGCAATGTCCATGGAAGAACTTCTTCCGCTCATGCCATCCGGTGCACGCAGAAAGGTCCTTCGCGGCTTTACCGCTGGCGAAGAGGACGTTCGCGCCAAGATTGCAGCAGGTGACGGTGTAAGAACCCACATTCGTTCAATGATTATCCTTCCGGAAATGGTCGGCAAGAAAGTTGCTATCTACTCCGGTAAAGAGTTCGTTGAGGTTGAGATTCCGGTCGAGGGAATTTTCCACTACTTCGGAGAATTCGCACTCACCCGCAAGAAGGTTAGCCACGGAAGCGCCGGTGTCGGTGCAACCCGGTCGAGCAAATACGTCCCGCTGAAGTGATTGTCATGGCAAGAACAGAATACAGCAACAAAACGACCGGCGACAACATCGCCCGCGCAAAGGCAAATGAACTTGGCTGCTCTCCAAAGCACGCTGTTGAGATTGCATCCCTCATCCGCAACATGATGGCAGATGACGCAGTTGCATACCTCGAACAGGTCGTTGCATTAAAGCGTGCAGTTCCATTCAAACGCTACAACAGAAACGTCGCTCACCAGAAGAGCTTAAACGGAAAGACCTTCGGCACTGCATCCGGAAGATACCCGGTCAAGGCAGCAGCAGAATACATCCGCTTAATCCGCTCCGCACAGAAGAACGCTGAATACGCAGGTCTCGCACCGGAAAAGATGGTCATCGTCCACGCCGCTGCAAACAAGGGACGCTGCATGAAGGCAATCTTCCCGCGTGCAATGGGAAGAGCAACTCCGAAACACAGAGACTCTGTAAACGTCGAGATTATCCTCCGCGAGGTGCAGTAAGATGACTATCGAGAAGAAATTTGTCGCAGACGGCGTCAGAAAAGTCCGTGTCGAGCAGTACTTAAACAAAGAACTTAAGCGCGCAGGATACGGAGGAATGGACATCGTTCGCACCCCAGTCGGGACTCAGGTTACCATCTTCGCAGAGAAGCCGGGAATCGTCATCGGTAAGGGCGGTAAACTGGTTCGCCAGCTCACCACCGACTTATCCAACGTCTACGGCATCGACGCACCGCAGGTCGAAGTCCAGCAGGTTGCAAACCCGAACCTCAACGCTCAGATCATGGCAGAACGCCTTGCAAACGCACTTGAGCGCGGATGGTACTTCAGAAAGGCAGGAACCTCTGTAATCCGCCGTGTCATGGACTCCGGAGCACTTGGATGCGAAGTCATCATTGCAGGTAAGCTCACCGGTGCACGTGCACGTGTTCAGAAGTTCGTCGAAGGCTACATCAAGCACTCCGGAGAACCGGCAGAGTCTGTCGTCGAGACCGGATACGCAACCGCAGTCAAGAAGCTCGGTATCATTGGTGTTCAGGTTAAGATTGTCCCACCAGGAGCAGTCCTTCCGGACCACTTCGAGATTCGTGCAGACGCCAACCCGGCACCGGCACGTGTCGAGACTGATGTCTTCGATGACTTTGATGCAGAACTTGCAGCAGAACCGGACGTACCAGAACAGGAGGTCCAGTAATGGCAATCTTCAGAGCAAAAGAAATCGCCCAGTTTTCCGATGCTGAACTCGTCGAGAACGAGGAAAAACTCCAGCTTGAGTTAATTCAGCACTACGGAAAAGTCAGCGCCGGTGGTGCACCGGAAAACCCTGGAAAGATCCAGGAAGTTCGCAGAACTATCGCACGTATCAAGACCGAACAGACCAAACGTAAGGCATAAAACTGTCTATGATAACTCCGCAGAACATCCTCCGGCATGAATTAATCGGCCTCGAAGTGACTGTGGAGGAATCACCGAACACCTGCGAAGTAGGTATGTCTGGAATCATCGTCGATGAGACCAGACATACGCTTCGTATACAAACCGGGCGAGGTATTAAGACCTTAGAGAAACAATATAAGTTACTCCGGGTGACCCTCCCGGATAGTGTTCGAGTCAAAATAGACGGCAATGCTTTGTCTGTTTCTCCAACGCGGCGCGTTAGTATGCGCGTAAGATGAGGGTTATTATGGCAAAAAATATCGGCTTAAATGTTGCAGTCCCAGAGAAAGACTGTGACGATGTAAATTGTCCGTTCCACGGCAGCTTATCGGTGCGCGGCCAGGTGATTACCGGTAAGGTCGTGAGCGAACGTATGCAGGGAACCGTTGTTGTTGAGCGGAACTTCCTTCACAAGGTCCAGAAGTACGACCGTTACGAGAAGAGAAGCACCAGAATTCACGCACACATGGCTCCATGCCTCGACGCAAAGATTGGCGACGAGGTTAAAATTGCAGAGTGCAGACCACTGAACAAGACCACTTCCTACGTAGTCGTTGAGGTGAACAAGGCATGAAGGGATTAACTTCCAAGATTCCGCGCGCACTTCAGACCGGTTCTAAGATGGTCTGTGCAGACAACACTGGTGCACGTGTTGTCCAGATTGTTTCCGTCTTCGGATACCACGGTGTCAAGAACCGTCAGCCGAAGATGGGTATCGGAGACCTCGCAACTGTTTCAGTTAAGAAGGGAACTCCGGACATGAAGAGAAAGCTTGTCAAAGCAGTTGTTGTTCGTCAGAAGAAAGAGTTCCGCCGTCCGAACGGACTTCGTGTCTCCTTCGAAGAGAACGCAATGATTCTCTTAAACGACAATGGCGATCCGCGTGGAACTGACATCAAGGGTCCGGTTGCACGTGAAGTCGCAGAGCGTTTCCCGAAAGTAGGGTCCATGGCGACCATTATTATCTAAGGTGATTAAACATGGCACGTATTTCAAGCATTCAGCCGAGAAAGCAGCGGAAGTACCGTTACAATGCCCCGATTCACGTTCGTGGAGCATTCTTACACTCTCCTCTCGCAGGCGATCTCCGTGAAAAGTATGGAAAGCGCAGCTTCCGTGTTGTCACCGGCGACACCGTTAAAGTTCTCCGCGGCGAGTTCGCAGGAACTGAAGGAGTCGTTGACAAAGTCGACGTCAAGAACACCAAAGTCCTCGTCCACGGCGTAACCGTCAAGAAAGCAAACGGCGAAGACGTTCCAAGACCGCTCGACCCGTCAAAGGTAATGATCACCAAGCTGAACACAAAAGACGCAAAGCGCATGGCACGTCTTGAGGTGAAGGCATGACCAGAACAAAACGTATGGCAGCCCCTACTGAGTGGCAGCTCGCAAAGAAAGAAAAGAAGTATGTTGTAAGCACTGCTGCAGGTCCGCACAACGGCGCAGCACTCCCGATTGGAGTCTGGCTCCGCGACCACATGCACCTTGCTGAGAACACCAAAGAAGCAAAGAAGATTCTGCACGACCGCCAGGTTGTCTTAAACGGCCACATCGTTACCGATGAACACATCGGAATCGACGTTTTCGACATCATCAGCTTCCCGAAGATCAACAAGCACTACCTTATCCTTGTTGACGCAAAGGGACGCCAGGTTGAGCACGAAATCACCGAGGAAGCAGCAAAAGTCAGACTCGTCAAGGTCGCAAACAAGACCACTATCCGTGGCGGCAAGACCCAGATCAACCTGACCTGCGGTGCAAACTTCATCGGCGACAACTCCTGCAAAGGAAAGGACACCCTTATCGTTGGCCTTACCGGAGAGGAGCGCTTTGCAGTTAAGGAACACTTCCCGTATGCAGTTGGAAGCCTTGCAATCATCATCGGCGGACAGCACACCATGAAAGTCGGAAAGATCTCCAAGATTTACGTCCAGGCATCTTCCCTTCCGAACCGTGTTATCCTTGAGGATGCAGAAGGCAACCAGCTTGAGACCATTGAGGACTACATCTACGTTATCGGTACCGAGGAGTCCTACCTGAAGACCTGGGGTGTTGAAGCATGACCGACATGCAGACTCCGTACGTCGCAAAAGTCATCGTCCACATGGGCGTTGGCGAAGCAGGTGAACGCCTTGTCAATGCTGAAAACATTATGGCAGACCTGACCAACGGCTCCAAGCCAATCCGCTCCTACGCTAAGAACACCCTTCCTGCATTTGGTGTCCGCCGCGGACAGCCAATCGGCTGTAAGGTTACCCTCCGCGGTCAGAAGGCAATCGACTTCCTTACTGTTGCACTGAAGACCTACTCTATCGAGCACGTCCTTCACGCACGCCAGTTCGACGCAACCGGAAACTTCGGTTTCGGTATCGAAGAACACACCGACTTCCCGGGACAGGCATACGATCCGAAGATTGGTATCTACGGAATGGATGTCATCGCAGTCATCGAGAAGAAAGGAACCAGAACCGCACGCAGAAAAATCCAGCAGAAGAAGCTCAACAGCAAACTTCATGTCACTCGTGAAGAGTCCATGAAGTTCGTTACCGAAACCTTCGGAATCGAGGTGGAGTAAAATGGCAGCAAAAGACAACGGCAAAGTCCAGCAGAAAAAGTATGGCCGTGGTGCAAACCAGTGTCAGCTTTGCGGACGTGAGCAGGGACTTGTGCGCAGATACAACATTTACCTCTGCCGTCAGTGCTTCCGCGAATGGGCACCCACCATGGGCTTTAAGAAGATGAACTAAGAGGAGGACAAGGACAATGACACAACAGAATCCTATCGCAGACGCAATGAGCGCCATTAAGAATGCCGGTGACACCGGTAAGCTTAAAGTGACCGTTGAGCCGGCAAGCCGCCTCTTTGGTGACATGCTTAAGGTCATGCAGGAATACGGATACATCACCGGATTTGAAAAGATTGAAGACGGAAGAGGAGGCCAGTATGAGGTCGCACTCTCCGGAGGAATCAACAAATGTGGTGTTATCACTCCGCGTTTCTCAGTGAAAGTCGAGGACCTTGAGTCCTGGGAAATCAGATACCTTCCGGGAAAGGGATTCGGAATTATCATTCTGACCACTTCCAAGGGAGTTATGTCCCACGAACAGGCACGTAAGCTCGGTATCGGAGGAGAGCTTTTAGCATACGTCTTCTAAGGAGTTGAAAAATAATGTACGAAATTATTTTTGAAATTCCGGCAGGCGTAACCGTTGCACGCGAAGGCGACAACTTTGTCGTCAAGGGTGCAAAGGGTGAGCTCACCCGCAGAATGTACCACCCGGCAATTGCATTCGCAGTTGAAGATGGTGCAGTCACCATTTCCACTGAGTCTACCAGACGCAGTGTCCGTGCATTAATCGGAACCTACAACGCACTTCTCAAAGTCATGAGCAAGGGTGTAACTGAAGGTTACGAGTACCGCATGAAGGTTGTCTTCAACCACTTCCCAATCCAGGTTAAGGTTGCAGGCGACAAAGTTGAGATCGGTAACTTCCTTGGTGAGAAACAGGCTCGCATCGCAGCAATCGTTCCGGGCGTAACTGTTAAAGTCCAGGGCGATGAACTCGTTCTGACCGGTATCAATCGTGAGACTGTCGGCAACACTGCCGCTAACATTGAACAGGCATGCAAAGTCAGAAACCGTGACCCGCGTGTCTTCCAGGATGGTATCTACATTACCAGCAGAGGTAACTAAACATGGCATCTGAAATTAAGAGACTTCTCCGCGCCCGCGAGGCAAAGAGAGCAACATTCAACCGTCAGTGCCTGCACTCCAAAGTATGTCTTAAGGATACCTGGAGAAGACCGCGTGGACTTCACTCCAAGCAGCGCAAAGACTACCTTGCAAAGGGTGAACACCCGGAGGCAGGATTCGGATCTCCGAAGGCAGTCCGCGGATTCCACCCAAGCGGATACCGCGAAGTCAGAGTCTTCACTGTCGCTGAACTTGAAGGAATCGACGCAGCAACCACAGCTGTTCGTATCGGCGGTTCTGTTGGCGGTGCAAAGCGCGCTGTCATTCAGGCCAAAGCAGCTGAACTCGGCATCAAAGTCCTGAACGCAAAAGAGGCAAAAGTTGCCGCTGTTGTTGAGGAGGTGCAGTCCAATGACTAACCTTTCCGCACAGCGCCGCATTGCAGCTCTCGTCTTAGGCTGTGGTGAGAACCGTGTCTGGATCAACCCGGAGAGAATTGCAGACGTTGAGAATGCAATGTCCCGAGAAGACATCCGCAACCTCATTGAAGAGGGAGCAATTTCCACCCACCAGAAGAAAGGAATTTCCCGCGGACGTGTTCGCGCACGCATCGCAAAGCGTTCCTACGGTCACAAGAAGGGCCACGGACGCAGAAGCGGTTCCAAGGGTGCACGCACTCCGTCCAAGGAAGCATGGATTAAGAAGATCCGCGCACAGCGCAAAGAGCTTCGTGCTCAGCGTGAGGCAGGAACTATTACTCCGACCGAATACCGCAGACTCTACCGCCGCGCAGCTGGTGGTCAGTTCCGTAACGT
>SUTD01000011.1:0-16259 GCA_015063085.1 Methanocorpusculum parvum | reverse complement strand
ACGCAATCATGAAGGAGCTGGAGTAATATGGCTTACGAGCAGGAAGAATGGGTCCCAATCACCGGTCTTGGCAAGAAAGTCATGGCAGGCGAGTTTGCAAACTTCGATGAAGTCCTTGCAAGCGGCTACCCAATCAAAGAGGAAGGTATTGTTGACGCAATGCTTCCGGATCTTGTTGACGAAGTCCTCTGCATCGACATGATGCAGCGCATGACTGACTCCGGACGCCGTATTAAGTTCAGAGCTGTCGTCGTAATCGGCAACAAGGATGGTTACATCGGTTTCGGCCAGGGCAAGGATGTCCAGGTTGGAACTGCAATCAAGAAGGCTATCACCGCTGCAAAGCTGTCCATTGTCAAGGTTCGCCGTGGATGCGGATCCTGGGAATGCGGCTGCGGTCAGAAGCACTCTGTCCCGATGGAAGTTACTGGTAAGGCAGGCTCTGTCACCGTCACTTTAAAGCCGGCTCCGAAGGGAATCGGACTTGTCACTGGTGACGTTGGAAAGAAAGTACTGACTCTTGCAGGTATCCACGATGTGTGGGTAGACACCAGCGGTCAGACCAGAACTACCTTAAACTACGCAAAGGCAACTTTCAACGCACTGCGTGAAACTAACCTTATCCGCATCGGAGGTCGTCAGTAATGTACGCATTAGTTCAGGTTAGAGGTATTGTCAACACCCGCCGTGAAATCAAGGAGACTTTAAAGATGCTCCGTCTTCACCACATCAACCACTGTGTTCTTGTCCCGGAGACCCCTGAGTACCTCGGTATGGTCAGAAAGGTCAAGGACTACGTTGCATTCGGTGAAATCAACGCAGAGACTCTTGCAACTATCCTTGCAACCCGCGGAAGACTTACCGGCAACAAGCCGCTCACTGATGAGTACGTTAAGTCTGTAACCAAATACGCAGACATTGCAGAGCTTGCAGCAGCAATCGTCAACGGCGAAATCCGCATGAAGGATGTTCCGGAACTCAAGCCGGTTCTCCGTATGCACCCGCCGCGTAAGGGATACAAGACCACCAAGCGCACCTACAACCAGGGCGGAGCTCTCGGTTACTACGGTGCAGAGATCAACGATCTCCTTATCAAGATGAGGTAAATAACATGCCAGTAAACAAGCGTTCAAAGTACAGAGGTTCCCGCACCTGTGGTGGAGGAACCCATAAGAACCGCCGTGGTGCAGGTAACCGTGGAGGTCGTGGAGCAGCCGGATGGCGTGACCACAACTTTACCCGCTTCTATCTTCTTGGCAAGACCGAAGGAAAGCACGGCTTCGTCTGCAAGACTTCCTATTCCTGGGAAGTCATGGACATCGGGGACATCGACCAGATGGTCCCTGAGCTCGTTGCACGCGGAATTGCAGTTCAGGAAGGAGATGTCATCTCTCTTGATGCTGCACAGATTGGTGTTGAGAAAGTCTTAGGCGGAGGTCAGGTTAACCACAAGCTTGCCATCACCGCAGAGGCATTCTCTGCCAGCGCAGTTGCAAAGATTGAGGAGAAAGGCGGCAACGCCATCTCCTCCGAATAAATTTTTTCGGAGTAATTAACTCATGGGAGAACTGTTGGATCGAATGGAACCGCTGCTGTCGCGTATGCCGGCAGTTAAGCCACCGGAGGGTCACGTTCACTTCAAAAACAAGCTGATGTGGACCGCTGCGGTGCTGCTTCTGTATTTTATTTTAACGAATATTCCTGTATTCGGCCTTGCCTCCGGGTCTGTGGATATTTTTGAGTACTACCGTGCTCTCTTAGCCGGTGCTCAGGGAACTATCCTCCACCTTGGTATTGGACCGATTGTTACAGCATCTATCGTTTTACAGCTGCTTCGCGGTGCCGATCTGATTAAAATCAACACCTCTGACCAGCGTGGTCAGGTTCTCTATATGGGTCTGCAGAAGCTGCTTATCTTCGTGATGATCTTCATCGAAGCTCTTCCGAACGTATTCGGCGGATGGATGACAGCTGATCCTGCTGTTTCTGCCATCTTTGGCGGAAGCGGTGCTGTGGTTATGCTGCTTATCTTCCTGCAGATCTGTCTTGGAGGCGTTCTCGTCATGTTCATGGACGAGGTCGTTTCCAAATGGGGTATCGGCTCCGGTGTCGGTCTCTTCATCGTTGCCGGTGTCGCTCAGGGATTAGTCAACGGTCTTTTCAACTGGTCTGCATCCGGATCTGTTGATGGATTCGCAACTGGTTTCTTCCCAAGACTCTTCCAGGTCATTGCAGAAGGTGCAAACTTCATCGACTACTTTGGTCTGCAGATCTTAGCACTCGTCACGACGGTTGTCTTATTCTTCGTCATCGTCTTTGTCGAGTCTACCAGAATCGAAATCCCGCTCGCACATGCAAATGTTCGCGGCGCCCGCTCAAGATTCCCGGTTAAGCTTGTCTACGCAAGCGTTCTTCCGATGATCTTAGTCCGTGTGCTTCAGGCAAACATTCAGATGATTGGAATGATTCTTTCCAACTTCGGCATCAACATCCTCGGTGAGTTCAACGGAACTACTCCGGTCAGCGGTCTGATGTGGTACCTTGCACCAATCAACCAGCCGCAGGACTGGATGTGGTGGCTCTCGAACTTCACTGGTGCTGGACATGCAGTCTGGGAGATTCTTATCCGTATCGGTATTGATTGTCTGGTTATGATTCTCGGCGGTGCACTGTTTGCAATCTTCTGGGTTAAGACCGCAGGTCTCGACTCTAAGCACGTTGCCCGTCAGATTCAGAACTCCGGCATGCAGATTCCGGGTTACCGCAGAAGCCCTGCAGTACTCGAGAGATACCTTGACAGATACATTCCAAGAGTCACCGTTATCGGCGGAGTGTTCATCGGTCTCCTCTCCGTTGTTGCCAACATGCTTGGTATCATCGGTTTCGTTGGGGGTACTGGTCTTCTGCTTACGGTCTCCATCATTTACCGTCTGTATGAACAGATTGCAAATGAACAGATGATGGAAATGTATCCGTTCATGCGTGGATTCTTCAACAAAGAATAATCCACCAACCCCATTTTCCCGCACGCTTTCTCTTTTCCTTCGGTTTTTACGGAAACCCTTAATTCTCTCTGACACAAACTAGAAGAGTATGTTCATATCCGCAGATATCATTGATATCGCATCCCCGCTCATCCTCCTCAATACCGCAGATGCCTCTGCTCTTGGTGTCAGTGACGGAGAGAGAATATTCATAACCAATCCAAAGACCGGAAAATCAGCAACAATCCCTGCATCCGTTTCCCAGACTTTTGTGAAATCCGGAACCGTTCTTCTGACATCCGGCATACATCCTGCACTCGGTATATCTCCCGGAGACGCGGTTGAGATTTTCCCTGCAAAACGTCCGGCATCGCTTGATTTCATCCGCAAAAAAATTGACGGAGGAAAACTTACAAGGCCTGAAACTGCCGCAATTGTTTCCGATATCGCAAACAGAGTTTTGTCTGATGCTGAAGTCACATCATACATAACGGCATCCTACATCAACGGCATGGATATGGACGAGGTTGAGTATCTCACACGTGAAATGATGGCTTCAGGAGACACAATTACCTTCTCCAAAAAGCCTGTTGTGGACAAACACTCGATTGGCGGCGTTCCGGGAAACAAGATTACCCTCTTAGTCGTTCCAATAATTGCATCATCCGGTCTCTTAATCCCGAAGACCAGCTCGCGTGCCATCACCGGCGCCGGCGGCACTGCTGATTTAATGGAAGCATTAGCTCCGGTTGCCTTCTCTGCATCTGAAGTCCAGCAGATGACAGAAAAGGCCGGAGGTGTTATTGTCTGGGGAGGGGCTACCAACATTGTTCCGGCTGATGATGTTATGATATCCTGCGAGTATCCTCTAAAGATCAACGGGCGCGGGAAAATGCTTGCAAGCATCATCGCAAAAAAAGCCGCAGTCGGCTCTGACACCTGTGTAATCGACATTCCGGTAGGGCCGGGCACAAAAATTGCGGACGAGACCGAAGGAAAAGTTCTTGCAGGCCAGCTTGTTGATCTGGGCAAACGGTTGGGAATTCGTGTTGAGTGCGCGATTACCTATGGTGGAGCGCCGATCGGGCGAAACATCGGTGTCAATCTCGAAGTATCCGAGGCATTGCGGATTCTGGAAAAGAAAGACGGCTTTGGATCTCTTGTACAGAAGAGCTGTGCGGTTGCCGGCATTGCTCTGGAAATGACTGGAAAAGCTGCATCCGGAAACGGCGCCGATGCCGCAATGTCTCTGATTCGAAACGGCAAGGCTCTGGATAAGATGCGCGAAATCATCGAAATTCAGGGAGGAGATCCTAATGTAAAAGCAGATGACCTCACGTTTGGTCAGTTCACCTATGACGTACTCTCTCCTGCAGAAGGCGTTGTTGTATCTGTTGCAAACCGTGCATTAATCGATGTTGCCCGCACTGCCGGTTCTCCTGCAGAACATGGGGCCGGACTTACTCTCCACAAAAAACCGGGAGAGACAGTAAAGACTGGAGAGCCGCTGCTTACTATCTATGCGGAAAAGGAATGGAAGTTAAGCGAGGCAATCGAGCTGTGCCGCACCACACATCCGGTTACCGTCAGCGGTATGCTTCTCTCCCGCATCGGTGCGGAATAACCGATGCACTAATGGTCTTTCGCGAGAAAATAATACATACTTATGAAGCGCGTATTTATTATTCTGCTCGCAGCCCTCCTCCTCTTCTGCGGAGCCGGAGGGGCAGCAGTCTCCTCATTTTATGTGGATGTTTTTGATGCCGGAAACGGAAACGCTCCGATTCAGGGTGCCTCAGTCACACTCGCCGACAAATCATCCGCTACCCTCTACACCGCCTCTGCCGGAACCGCGGTGTTTAAGGATGTCGAATATCCGAAAACCTACACCGTAACAGTATCCAAGACCGGATATATTCCGCAGACAAAGACCGTCAGCATCAAAGATGCAAACCAGAGAGAACCGGTTTATCTCTCTTTGGAAACTCCGGTTTTAATCACCGTCACCGGAAATGACGGAAAGCCGGTATCCAATGCTGATGTTGCCATCAACAAAAAGTCTGCCGGAAAAACGGATGCAAACGGCAGACTTCATGCATCCATGATTCGCGGATCATACAACACCGTAGAAATCTCTGCTCCGGCATACCTTTCCTACAGCAAAGAGCTTTTCCTGGAAAAGGATGCCTCCGCACTCAGCATTGAACTCTCCCTCTCCCGCGTCAACCCGCTGATTCTGGTCTACTCCGAGGGCAAAGAACCGGTTTCCGGCGCATCGGTTTTCATTAACGGAAACCTTGCAGCATACACCGATTCCTACGGAAGAGCCCAGCTTGCAACCTACACTGCCGGAACCTATGACCTCAAAGTCGAGGCCGACGACTTTGCGGTATACACCGGAAAGGCTGAGTTCACCGAAAACAACAAGGCAGTCACTGTTGAGCTGAGCTATGCAACCGCCGTCATCACCGTGAAGGCGCTTGCAAACGACAAACCGGTTGCTGAGACTGTTATCTACTTTGATGGAGACATCAGAGGAATCACCGATGCAAACGGCGTCTACACCACGACCTCTGCTCCGGGTGCAAAGATTCACATCTCCGCATCTCATGACGGATACTCAGCAAACGGCGTTACCTATACTGTGGAAGCAGGCGATGACAACCTGGTAATCATCAGCATGGAGCAGAACGTCCCGGTTGTCCTGATTGGAATCGGCATCTTTGCAGTACTTATCATCCTCGCAATTCTGGTTCTTGTCATCTCCGGCAGAAGAAGAAAGCCGGTTCAGTCTCCGCCAAGATCATATCCGCCGACCAACAAGAGAGACTCACTCTAAGACCTCTCACTGAACCCTTATATTTTTTAAACACCAAATAATACGTAAGAATGCGGGCATTACTGGTCGGTGTCGGCGGAGCAGGCTGCCGGATTGTGGAAACATTAAACAGCCATGACGAACGAAGCAATGTAAAAAGCGTACGCTCTTTTGTTTTTGATACCGACACCGAAGTCATCCACACAATGAAATCCCTGGATGTGAATCGCCGCAAAGTATTATCCCCGTCCGATCCGACGAAAAAGGATTACACCTGCGGGGATGACTTTGACTTAATCGGCATCTCCGACTGTTTCCATGAAGAAGGAGTCAGTGAGATTGATGCAATCTTTGTCTGTGCCGGTCTCGGCGGCCGTCTGGCGGATTTAGTCCCGCAGTTTATGGAACACCTGGAAAACGCATTCCCTGATCCGGTGTTTACGATTCTAACACTCCCCTTCCGCTCGGAAGGAGCAAAAGTCTCCGCCCGTGCGGCAGAACAGCTCGCTGCAATCCGGAATATGGGCAGTGCCTCGATTATCTTCGACAATGAAACATGGTCGGGAAGAATCGAAACCGAAGCGGCTGCAGCAGCCGCCGAGCTGAAAGAAGACGGCATGCCGAAATCACTGACACGCAGACAGACATCCGAGCTCTATGATGAGCTCAATGAAATGCTTGCCCGCCGTGTCGGTCTTCTGCTTCGTGCAGGTGAGGTCACGCACAATGGTGTCGAGTCTGCAGAAGTTGTTCTGGATGCAGGAGAGGTCTTAAACACCTTATCCGGAATGGACATCGTCTCCATCGGCTATGCAACCGAAAGACTTCCGGCAAATCTCACCGGACGCCTGAAGAAAATCTTTGTTGAGAAGTACATGCTCGACGAAGGACACAAAAGAACTTCCCGCATCATCGACCTTGCAAAACAGGCGGTCTATGAGGAAGTCTCTGTCCCCTGCGACTTAACGTCTGCAGAAAAAGCTCTCGTCTTAATTGCCGGACCTTCCGAAGAGCTTTCCATGAAGGGCTTCCACATGGTTCGAAAGTGGATTGACAACAGCATCAGAGGGCTTGAGATGAGAGCCGGCGACTATCCGGTAAAATCCACCAAGTATGTGGGAGTAATTATTGTTCTTGCCGGCATCCAGAATGTCCCGCGTGTAGCAGAGCTCGAAGAGATTTATGAATCCTACCACTCCGAGGTGCAGAAGATTTACGGATTCGAGGAGGAAGAGGTTGAAATCCCGCTGATAACTGTTGCATCCGATGATTCCATCTTCGAGCCCGGAGAAGTCCTTCCCGCAGGAGAGTATCTCTACGCACTTCCTGATGCCGTCTTTGAAGATGAAACCAAAGAGCCGGAGCCTGTTTTGGCAATTCCCGGCCCCGCAGCTATGACAGAAGACCCATATGAAGATGATGACGACCTTTTCGAGGATGAACCGGTCGTAATCCGCAGTACGCCGAAAAAAGCAGAACCAGTGTTCACCCCGGTAAGAGAAGAGCCGGTATTTACTCCGGTTAGAGAACAGGCGCCTCCTGCACCAAAACCGCAGCGCAAACGCGATCCGCAGATCTCTCTTGGCGGAGCAAAGAGAGCAGAGCAGCAGCTTTCATCTGCCATCGCTCTTCCGAAGCGTGAGAAACAGGAAGATACCGTCTTAGCCGGCATGGCAGATCTTGGCAGAAAGGATATGCCCAAAGATTCTGACCGTGCAGTAAAAGTTGGCGGTACTCAGCGTCCGCGGGAGGTTGAATCTGCTGTTCGCGTAGGAGGCACTCAGCGTCCGAAGGATTCTGACGGCGCATTTTCTGCCGGCAGCCGTCAGCGGCCAAACGATTCCGATCCTGCTGTCCGCATCGGCAGTTCGCAGAGACCGAAAGATGATGACGGAAAACTTCGGGTGACCAGAGTTCCGATGCCGAAGGATTACGGAGAGAGGGTTCGTCTTTCTGCCAGGAAAAAGACGAACGAAGAGGACACTCACAAGAAGTCAGAGTTCAGGTGGCTCTGATGGCAAAGCAGATTAAAGATCCTGTTCACGGCTATATTGAAGTTCCCGATGAACTCATCCCTTTTTTAGACCTGCCTGTTCTGCAGCGTCTGCATTATATCAGACAGCTCGGTTTTGCATATCTGGTGTATCCGGGAGCAAACCATACCCGTTTTGAGCATTCCTTAGGGGCAATGTCTCTTGCAGACAAAGTCTGTCAAAATGTCGGTCTCGAAGAGGATGAGCGGCTGATGGTCTGCTGTGCGGCTCTTCTGCACGACATAGGGCACGGCCCTTACTCTCATGCATCAGAGAGGCTTCGCTCGGAGTTTGGTGCGTTTTCGCATGATGATATTCTGCCGTTTGCAGATATTCTTGATCCGCTCTTAGGAGATATTGGCTGCGACATCCATGAGGCTGCAGCGATTATTTCCGGAAACCACCGGCTCGCCCCTATTATTCACGGAGATCTGGATGTTGACCGGATGGATTATCTGCTGCGTGATGCGCACTATTCCGGTGTGCCTTACGGAACGCTTGATGCAAACCGCTTAATTCAGTCGCTGTTTATGGATGATGAGCACGGCCTCACGCTCAGGGATTCCGGAGTTGCGGCAGCGGAATCCCTGTTAATCGCCCGAACGCTGATGGGGCCTTCGGTTTACTATCATCATGTAAGCAGAATCGCTGAGGAGATGTTCCTTTTGGCAGGCCGTCTGCATTTTACCGGAGATACGATTGATGCGTTCATGCGGATGGATGATGCGGAGGGAACGATGACGCTTCTGAACTCACCGAATGCAGCCGCCCGCGATTTGATGATGCGGATTCGCAGCCGTCGTTTGTTTAAGAGAGCAGTTTATGTCGGCCGCGACCAAGTGGATATGCCGCGGCTGACACAACTGAGTTCAGCGTCCCGCGAACGTCTCCGTATGGAGATTTCCGATGCGGCAGGCGTTGATGAGCATGCGGTTATTCTGGATATTCCGCCGCTTCGAAAGGATATGCAGATGCAGGTGAAGGTGAAGAGCCTGCATGATTATGTGCCGTTTGAGGATATTGTGCCGCTTCTGCCGCTGATGAATGCAACCCGTCAGGAGCAGTGGAGGCTTGGGGTTTATGCGGCTGAGGAGAATGTTGAGGCGGTAAAGCGTGCGGCTCTGGATGTGCTTGGGGTAAGCAGTCCAACAAAGCAGGTCAGACTGGAGTTTTGAGAGAGACAAATACGCGATTCGCCAAGATTCGCGCCGATTCGCGGTTAGCCCGCCAATCACTCCTCCTCAGCCAACTTCAAAAGCCTCTCGCCTGCAACCCGGTATGTCGTCCACTCGCTCATAGGTTCTGCCCCTAGCGAGAGATAGAAGTCAATACTTGGTTTGTTCCAGTCAAGACACCACCACTCAAAGCGTCCGCAGCCGCGCTCAACAGCAATCTGTGCAAGCTTTTTCAGCGTTGCCTTGCCGTACCCTTTACCTCTGAACTCCGGAAGCACGAACAAATCCTCAAGATACAGTCCGGCTCTTCCAAGGAATGTCGAAAAGTTGTGGAAGAAAAGAGCAAAGCCGACTTCATATCCCTCCTCCATAACGAACAAAACCTCTGCCTTCTTCTTACTGAAAATCTCCTCCTCAAGCTCTGCTTCTGTTGCCACAACGAGGTCTGACATCTTCTCATACTCAGCCAAATCACGAATGAACTTCAGAATCAATGCCGTATCCTTTCTCTCAGCGAAACGAAACTCAGGTTTTGTCATTTATTACTCTCCTTCCTTTTGAAAAACTCAGCCGCTGTTCCTGCTTTATTCTCCGGCGGGCGATACCTTGACGGATATCCGCTTGCCCGAAGAACCAGATTTGTCTCCTCCTCTGTTCCGGAAAAACTCTTTCCCATCAAAGAGATCAGTGAGTTTGGAAGCGGCAGACCGTACAAACTGCTGAATCCCGTCATCGGCAGGTCAGACAACGCATAGTTTCGAACTGAGCTTCGGTTCATCTGAATGCCCAACCCCTCCATGATTGCTGCTGCATGGGAGTAACTGTTCGTTCTCGAAAGATTCAGCGCAAGGTCAACAATCGCCGAACCAACGCGGGTATCCGGATAGAACGGTTCTTCTGCGTAGAGCAGACGTCCGCAGTCTTTACAAAGAAACCGCCGCACTTTCACCGAAACCGTGTGCACCCCGCTTGGAAGAATCAGCGTTGCATAATTCTTCGTCTTCGTATCATACGGCATAGGACGCCCTCCGCAGTGCGGGCACTCTCCAATCTCCTTGAAGAGCACTCCGTCCAGAGAGGCGATTCCCATACTGATAGTCGCAGAAAGCATGGGCGGGATTTTAATCAGGCGGCGCACCATTGGTGTATATAAGTGGGTTCTTTGAGGGGATAAGAGTGAGTATTATCCCCTTCAAAAACCCACTCATAATCAATGATTATAAAAGGCATCACCGTGCGGATTCCCCCGCTTCTCTTAGGAGTTACCATTCTCTTTGCCATTGTCTGTGCAATGTCCTTTGCCGAATCCGGAGAATGGATTTACGTCTGGATGGGCGTTCCGTTATGTATCATCTTACTCGGCTTCCCGCTGATTCTCATGTACTCGAACGAAAAGCAGGTCTTAAAGAACAAAGATGCTGTACGTGCGGCAGCCCACCGTGTAAAGGCACACCAGGTCACCTCCTCGATGCGCGGAGTTCCGGTAATTTTCGAAGGTGAGGTTGTCAAAATCTCCGGTCTCCAGATGAACAAACCATCCTACATCATCAAAGACGCAAGCGGTCAGATTGTTGTCCGCCGTTTTGCTCTTCCCGAGCGCCTCTTTGGTGTTGGAGCACAGGTGGAAGTTCTTGGAACTGTCTACGGAAAAGTTGGAAACGAGCGCTCTGTTTTTATCAACGCCTTAACAATCACTCCGACCGCTGCTGCAGCAGCACCGGTTGAGGAAGAAAAAATCCGCATCAAGAAATACTGATATGAACCGAACTGAATTTATCGCACGCATGGAACAGATTGCTCCGCCTGAGCTTGCGGAGGAGTTTGATTTTGGCAGAATCGGACTTCTGGTTGAGGGAAAAGACGAGATTGAACATATCGCCTGCGCTTTGGATGCAACGCCTGCCGTTGCCAAAGCCGCAGCTGACGGCGGATTTGATGCTCTCGTTGTTCACCATCCGGCATTCTGGAACTCCATGCACGGAGTTACTGCCCGCAATGCAGAAATCGTCCGCCCGCTTATCAAAGCGGATGTGAATCTTTATGCGATGCACACAAACTTTGACCACGCAGAAGACGGAATCAATGATGCGTTAGCAGAAGAACTTTGCTTAAAGGACTGTGTCAGAATGTCCTTAGGGGTTGTTGGAACATTGACAACCTCCTTATCCGAGGCTGCAAAAATTCTCGGCTGCGGTCTTCGCGTCTGGGGAGATGTCGACAATATCTCCCGCATCGCTGTCGTTGGCGGTTCTGCTTTCGATTGGGAATTAATCGAAGAGGCAGTCTCCCTTGGTGCTGAAGCCTATCTCGCGTCTGAGCTCAAATACAATATGGCGCTCGAATCTCCAATCCCGTGCATCGAAGCAACCCACTATGCCTTAGAAGCGCCGGGAATGCGTGCTCTTGCCAAACGCGAAGTCTGGACATTTATCGACGGCACTCCGCTTACAAAAATTATTGAATGATTCATCCGTTCACCGTCCTAAAACGCGAAGGCACGCTCAACGAAACCGTAAGGCAGGCATTTGTCGGAGCTTACGGAAAACGCGGAGCGGAAGCGTTCGATGCCGTGCGTGACGGACGGGTGAAAAAATACCGAGACTACTTTGTCGTTGTTGGAAACACGGATGAATACTTTATCGAAGGAGACTTCTGCAGCTGTGCTGCATCACGATACGGTGTTGACTGCTGGCACACTTTGGCAGTTAAAATCGCGGAGGCAACAGGACTTTTTGAGACATATGATCTGTGGTACTATCTGCATGGAGTAGATGAAGAGGAGGAAGACTACTCGTCTAACTGTGCCCCGCAGACCGGGCAGTAATTATCTCCCGGATTAACCCTGCATCCGCAAACCACACAGCGCCTGACTTCCCGCTTTGGAAGGAAAAACAGCGGCAGGAACAGAAACAAAAAGAAAAAGGGAATGCCTAATGCAAAGCATACGGCTGTCACTGCAAGCGAGCCTGCAAAAAGGGCGAGAGTGACTGCGGTTCTTTTTTCCATCACTCTATTTCCAGACTGACATCAGCACACAGAACAGAGTGCGTGAGTGCTCCCATGCTGATGATGTCGATGTCAAGCCCTTTGAATGCGGAGATTTTCTCCGCTTTGATTCCTCCGGAAATCTCAAGCATCACTTTGTCGCGAAGACCTGCCGCTTCGAGTGCGGAAATTGCTTCTGCGATTGTTTCCGGGCTCATGTTGTCGAACATAATTGTGTCCGCTCCGGCTTCAGCGGCACGAAGCGCATCTTCGACCGACTCAACCTCGCAGTCGATAATCTTCTTTGGGAACTTCTCGCGGCATTTTCTGACCGCCTCGTCAACTGCAAGGAAACTTCTGTGCGTATCTTTAATCAGAAACGCCTCCTCAAGGTCATACCGATGCGGCAGACCTCCTCCTGCGGCAACGGCTTTTTTATCAAAATACCGAAGTCCGGGCGCTGTTTTTCTCGTTCCCGCAACCCGCACATGGTCATTGATTTCGCGGGCAAGAACTCCTGCGGCATTGGCGGCCGATGCAATTCCGCTCATTCTTCCAAGCAGATTTAAGGCCGTCCGCTCAGCAGCTAAAATTGAATGCACGCGTCCATGCAGAGTGAGAATGACCTCATACGGCTCCGCTTTCTCTCCGTCTTTCTTCTTCGGGAGAGCAGCGACTCCGACCAGTCCGAAGAGTTCGACGCACTCCTCGATTCCGGAAAGCACCATCTCCTCACGTGCTTCAATTCTTGCAGAGACATATTTGTTCTCAAGAAGCGTCTGCGTTGTTATGTCTCTCTCTGCTGCATCCTCATCCAGAAATGAGCGAAGGACTGCTTTTCTGTCCATCAGGCTGACGCCTCAATCATGCGCTCGATGGCTTTTCTCGCACGGTCAGCGGTTTCCTTTTCCACAACGACCTCGTTTTTCCCCTCAGCTAATGTCTCGTAGAGGTCTTTTAAGGAGATGTACTTCATCTGATCACAGACCGCATCGATTCCGTGGAAGAGGGTTTCCGGATAATGCTTCTTTAGCGGGTGCAGAATGCCGCATTCGGTAACGATAATCCACTCCTTCTCCTCTCCGCAGTTTCGAATCATGTATCCGGTAGAGCCGATCATATCGGATGCCTCCTGCACAGCAGGCGAACACTCCGGATGACAGATGACCGTTGCATTCGGGAACTGTTTGCGGGCTGCCTCGATTTCCTCAACCGTTACCTTGTGGTGCACCGGACATCCACCGTTCTCCGGAACGGTGATGATGGTCTTTTCCGGAACATTTCTTCTGACCCATGCGGCAAGATTTGCATCAGGGCCGAAGAGAACAGTATCTTCCGGAAGCGAGCGGACGACGTCTGCTGCATTTGCCGAAGTACAGGTGATGTCGCACTCGGCTTTTGTTGCGGCTGACGAGTTGACATAGACAACAAACGGCGCACCCGGATGTCTGGCTTTTGCTTCGCGAACCATCTCCGGTGTCAGCTGGTCAGCAAGTGCGCATCCTGCATCAGGACGCGGAATTAAAACGGTTTTTTCCGGAGAGAGAATCTTTGCCGTTTCTGCCATGAAGTAGACACCGCAGATGACCAGCGTCTTTGCATCTGCTTCCTTCGCTTTTCTGGCGAGTTCAAGCGAGTCTCCGCAGATGTCTGCAACGTCCTGAACTTCTGCTGCCTCGTAGTTGTGAACTAAGATTAACGCTCCCTTTTCTTCGGCAAGCCTTCTGATTTCTTCTGCGTAATTCATGCTCCTATCACCAGCGGGTTGTCTAAGTTTCTAAGCAGCGAGAGAATGGATAAGGCTGCAAGATAGCTTGTTGCCGGATTGTCCGGAGACGGTACGTTTCTGATTCTGACATACACTTCTCCAAACTCTCCTTCGAAGAAGATTTCATGCATGTTTCTGTCTTCTGCCGGATCTGCCCAAAGCTCTACGTCAATGTCTTTTCCTGCCGCAAGAGACAGCGACTCTGCGACATTGGTGTTTTTCGGGAACTCTTTGACGCACTCTCCTGCTTTTCCGCAGAAGAGCTGTGTTTTATCAGGGATTTCGCGCTTTAAGGATGCAGGGCTTTTGGTTGTTTTGAGGAGGATTTTATCGACGTGTGCAATCTGTCCTACTTTGATATTGTCAAGGCCTAAAACGGCGCCGGAGGGGATGTGTATTTTGCCGGAGTTTTTGCGTGCGGTTTCAATGAGATCAGATCTAAACTCCTCGTCAGCAAGAGCGCCGACACTCATAATGATGATGTCTTTTCCTGCTTCGAGGACTGCTTTTGCATGTGCTTTTACTGCGGCGGCTGATGCTGCTTCTACGATTACCTCACAGGATTCTTTGAGGAAGAGGGAGATGTCAGTATACGGTTTTGCTCCAAACTCTTCTCCGAATGCATTTACCTTAGCATCCGCTGTATCATATACGGCCGTTATTTTGAAATTGTCCTGCCCTTTTGCGATAATACGGCCTATGTTACCGCATCCAAGAAGCCCGACATTAATCATATTTATCCATTTGAGAATGTGAGGTATTAAGGATTGTCCTGTTGTGTTAGGGTAGATTTGATTTAGTAGAAGAGAGAATCTCTTTGTATGGATTCTACGCGCTTCTGCTGTGCGGTTGATTTGGGGGCAACAAATGTCCGCTGTGCGATTATGGACGAGAATGGGGGGATTTTCGGATATCAGAGAGAGGAAACTGCAAATATTTCCTCCGGCGCTGCCGTCTCCGCAAAAATCGTGGATATGATAGAAAGCGCAGTTGAGGACAGCGGGGAGGAAATTGTTTCAGTCGGGATTTCAACAGCCGGTCCTGTGGATTTGAAGAGCGGTTCGGTTGTTCATTCTCCGAATATGCAGGCGGATGAGATTTTTCTAACCGCTCCTGTTTCTTCGGCATTGGGAGTTCCGGCCTTCATGCTTACGGACTGTAAAGCAGGAGCGTATGGTGAGTATGTGTTTGGCGGAAAGTCTTATGCGGATACTCTTGTGTATCTGACGATGTCGACAGGAATCGGAGCAGGAGTTCTGTCGAAGGGCGGGATTTTTCCTGGGGCAGATGGGAATGCGTGTGAGGTCGGGCATTTTACGGTTGATACGGTTTATAATCTGCAGTGCGGATGCGGGGGTGTAGGCCACTGGGAGGCGTATTCGAGCGGAAGCGGGATGCCTAAATTTTTTGCGGAGTGGCTGAAAAGACGCGGTGCTGATTTTGGCGATGCTCCGCTTTCATCCGGTCAGATTCTTTTTGCGGCACGAAATGGTGATGCAGTCTGTTCCGAGTTTGTTTCAGAGGTGTCAGCGATGAACTCCCGCGGGCTTGATGCTGTTGTTTGTGCATACAATCCTGATGTGATTGTTTTAGACGGACCTCTTGCACGTGAGTATGCGGATTTGCTGATTGGGGATTTCGGCGGTTATCTCAGGATGCCTGAGGTGTGTGTTACCGAGCTTGAGGGAAATGCTCCGCTTCTCGGTGCCGGTGCATATGCGTTTGAAAAAATGAAGGATGGCAAAGGATAACCTCTTCGCCTGCGAATATACTTATAATGACAGAAGAGTTCGACGTAGTAATTATCGGTGCCGGTCCTGCGGGGCTCTTTTGTGCGGCAAATCTTTCAGGCCTCAAGGTCTGCATCGTAGAAAAGATGCATCTGCCGGGAAGAAAGCTGCTTCTTTCCGGTTCTGGTCAGTGCAATATTACGCATGCCGGAAGTATGGGTGATTATGCTCTCCACTTCGGAGATGCTTCTCATGCCGCTTTTCTAAAGCCGGCGCTTCGGGCTCTTTCAAATACTGACCTTCTTGCATTTTTTGAAGCACGCGGGATGTCTTTTGAGACAACCGATGCCGGCAAAGTGTTTCCAGCCACGCGGTCTGCGGATGATGTTTTGGATATTCTGCTCGATGCATGCGACGCTGCAGGTGTTGAGATTTTGTATGAAGAGCGTGTTGATTCCGTTCAAATGGAGGCTGAGCGGTTTGTTGTTTCAACTGCGTACGGCAAATACGTGTCCCGCTGTCTTGTTGTTGCGGCAGGAGGTTCTTCGTATCCGAAGACCGGCTCATCCGGCGACGGTGTGCGTTTTGCAGAAATGCTCGGCCACAGTATTGTTGAGCCAAAGGAGGCGTTAACGCCTGTCTATGCGGAGAATTTCCGTCTTGCAGATTTATCCGGCATTTCGTTTGAGAATGTGTCTCTTACCATCTGGCGTGACGGAAAAAAGATTGGGGCAAATACCAATGACCTGCTGATTACCCGCTTTGG
>SUTD01000010.1 GCA_015063085.1 Methanocorpusculum parvum | reverse complement strand
ATTATGGATAAAACAAAACTGGCTAACATCATTGCCATCGTTCTGACACTGGCAGCCTTTTTAATCCCGGTTATCTGCGGATACTTTGGCTCCATGCCGGAAGGAGGGGATGCAGAAGCCTTTGCAGCACTCTACGGCGTCTGGACGCTTATCCCGCCAGCATTAGCCCTGCTGCTTGCCTTCTTAACCCGCAACGTTATTCTTTCCCTGTTCCTTGGAGTTCTCTCCGGTGCATGGATGGTTGCACTTGTCTCTGGTGACCTTCTTGGATCTATCACCGGTGCATTCTTCAACTCCACTGACTACTTCATTGGTACCTTAGCAGACCGCTGGGATGCAGGTATCATTATGCAGGTCTTAGTCATTGGTGCATTAATCGCATTAATCACCAGAATGGGTGGAATGCGTGCAATCGCTGACCTCGTTGTTAAAGTTGCAAAAGGACCGCGCAGTGCACAGATTACCATGTGGATTTCCTCCTGGGTTATCTTCTTCGATGACTATGCAAACGCATTAATCATTGGTCCTATCATGAGACCGCTCTGTGACAAGTACCGCATCTCCCGCGAGAAACTCGCATACATCGTTGACTCTACTGCAGCACCGGTTGCCGGTATCATGCTCATCTCCACCTGGATTGGAACTGAGCTTGTCAACATCAACGAAGGTCTTACCATCGCAGGTATTACCGGAGTTACCGCATACGGTATCTTCATTGACACCATCCCGTACAGATTCTACAACATCATGGCACTCTTCTTCGTCTTTGCAACCGCATTCCTCCTCCGCGACTTCGGTCCGATGCTCAAGGCAGAGGTTCGTGCAAGAACCACTGGTGAGACCATCAACCCGGGATCCGAGGTTATGGAAACCGAGAAGGTTATTGATGAAGAAAAGGAAGAAATCAAAGAAGACTATGGTATCTTAAAGTCCTCCAAGAAAGTAACTCCGCCAAACATCTGGAATGCAATCATTCCGGTTGGTGTCTTAATCGTTTCCGCAGTTGTTCTGTTCTACACCAATGGTGCAGCAGCAGTTGGCGCAGAAGCACTTGAAGGACTCTCTTTCTTCGAAGCTGTTCGTGAAGCATACAGTGCTTCTGATGCATCCATTGTTCTGTTCCAGGCTGGTCTCTTAGCCTGTATCGTTGCAATCATCATGGGATTCGTCGAGAAGATTTTCACCCTCAAGGATGGTATCGAGACCTGGGCACACGGTATGAAGTCCATGCTCTTCGTCTGTATCGTCTTAATCCTTGCATGGTCCATTGGATCTGTTATTGGCGACCTTGGAACTGCACACTTCTTAGTTTCCAACCTCTCTGATATACTTCCGCAGTTCATCGTACCTGCATTAATCTTCGTTATCGCAGCAGTCGTCTCCTTCGCAACCGGAACCGCATACGGAACCATGGCAATTCTCCTCCCGCTCTGTATCCCGCTTGCAGCAGCAATCGTTGGAATCACCGGCATGGAGATTACCTCTTCCGGATCTGCATACGCATACATCCTGATGTGTTCCTCTGCAGTCTTAACCGGAGCAATCTTTGGTGACCACAGCTCTCCAATCTCCGACACCTCCATTCTCTCCTCTATGGGAGCAGGATGCAGTCTTATCGACCACGTTATGACTCAGATTGTATACGCAGTCACTGTCGGTGTTGTCGTTATCGCAGGATACATCTTAGTCGGTCTTGGACTCAACGTATGGATTACTCTCATTGCAATGGCAGTCATCCTCGTCCTTGTCCTCCTCTTCGTTGGAAAGAAAGTTCCAACCTGGAACGGCAAAGAAGCTGCTGAGTAAGACTGATGAAAAATACGGGGACTCTCCCCTAAACTTTTTCCTTCCCGCATGGGATACTGTTTTGTGTATATTTTCTGAGAAGGGTTCTCAGTATTTCTCACACCATGAGATTTTCAAAAAGATGATTACATCAATCAACATGGAATAATCCGAAGATAGTTCAGCTGCATTATCTTCCTTTGAGCTGCAAGAAAAACGGACAGGAGATAAAGAGAATCCAAAGATAAAAAATACCAGGTCTCAGTTCTCTCAAACCGTAGAAAAAAAATGGTGTAAAAAATCAGAGAGCCGGATAGGTAACTTTCTCCGTCTCGAAATCTGTTCCAAAGCGTTTGTTAAACTCGGCAAGCACTCCTTCCGGAGTTAAATCAAATTGAATTCCCGGATACTCCATTTTGAAGAGTGCAACCGCTGCCGCACAGCTGCGCGGACCATAAGTTAAGTCATTTCGAATAAGCCAGACCTTCTCATTCTGCACTGCTGACACGCGATAAAATCCGCGGCGGTCTTCAATCTCCCGCAGGGCTGCATCTGCATTATCCATACTGTTTACGAGTTTGACAATAATCTCCGGGTTTGAAGTAACCACCCATTCGTCTGAGAGCTTCTTTGCTCCTGAGTCCTGCATAATATTCTGCCCGAACGTCCAGGAGATCAGCTGTCCCATTCCGGTATCCGTTCCCTGTCCGAACCATGCAGTATAGCTTTCCGCATAGATGGTGTGGTGAGTTGACGCAAGCATTGAGGCAGAGCGTACCTCCTCCATCACCTCGGTATAGAATGCCGCAATCACTTCTGCCCGCTCCGGTTTTCCAACCAGTTTTCCCATCTCGCGAATGTCAGACACCATCGTTTCCGGCTTTGTGCAGTCCACATAAACAACAGGAATATTGGCAGCCGCTAAGACCTCGGCATTCTTCGGCTTTGCATCAGAGTACGCAAGAACCACATCCGCCCCCATCGAAATCAGATACTCCACATCCGGCTCATTCCACGCGCCGATAATCTTCGCCTCGGAATACATCATCCGCTGCTCGGCATTGTTGGCAATTGACTGGGAAATGCCGATAACACGCTGCTCTTCCCCTAGCAGATACAGAATCTCCCCGGCATTTGAGTTCAGCAGAACAATTTTTTCCGCATCACCAAAAAGAGCGGTTGTTGTCCCGTCAGAATTGGTAATCTGAAAATCCCCCACTTCCGGCACAACACACCCGGCAGTCATCAGCATCAGTACGACAGCTAAGACTGCCCAGATTAATTTATTCATACTAATATGATGGTTCGTAAGACAGAATAAACCTTCCTGTCTCCTTCTCCACCACTTCCGATTCAACCCCGTAGACATCGCGAACGGCCGTTTCCGTCAGTACATCCTCAGGCTTTCCATCCGCATAGATTCTTCCGTCCTTTAACAAAACAACAGAATCCGCATACCGAAGAGCGAGGTTTAGGTCATGGAGGGCAACAATCATTCCGGAGTTATTTGCATGAACCACCTTCTGCATAACAGCAAGTGTCTCTAACTGGTGGCGAAGATCCAGAGAACTGGTCGGCTCGTCGAAGAGGAAGAAATCCGGATTCTGAGCAAGGGCACGGGCAATAAAAACCCGCTGACGCTGTCCGCCGGAAAGTTCGTTAACGAAACGTTCTGCCAAGTCTTCAATATGCATCGTAGAAAGTGCTGCATCAACTGCTTCCAAATCCTCATCGGATACTGACCAGCTCATGTACGGCCGGCGTCCGATAAGTACTGTATCCAGAACCGAGGTAAAGGACGTGTAATGGAAGTACTGCGGTACGTAGCCAATCATCTTCGCCCGCTCGGTTTTTGAGACTGTGGTTATATCAGTATCATTGACCAGAATCTTTCCGGAACGGATTGGCTGGATGTCAGCTATGGTCTTAATCAGCGTGGACTTTCCGGCACCATTTGGACCAAGGAGGGCAGTCACCTTCCCTGACTCTGCGGTAAAACTTACATCATCCAGGACAACGTGAGAACCATACTGCTGGGTTAAGTGCTCAACAGCGATTTTCATGAGAGATACCTCCCGTGTCCTCTGGTAATTAAAAAGAGGAAGAAAATTCCTCCAAGCACATACATGATAACACCAACCGGAATCTCAACCGGGGCCAGAATCACCCGGGCAACGGTGTCAGAAATCAGAAGAATCAGTGCTCCCATGAGGGCTGATGCGGGAAGCAGATACCGGTAATCGTTTCCAATCAGCATCCGGCATATATGCGGAGCCATCAGTCCCACAAATCCAATGATTCCGGTAAATGCAAGACAGGCGGATGCAGCAAAACTTACAATCAGAAGCCCGATAATTCTGAACCGGTCAACATTGATACCTAAGTTCCGGGCAACATCATCACCGCTTGATAACGTGTTCAAATCCCAGGCTTTGCGCTCAATAAGGAAGAAGCAGATAAGAACAACCGGAGTTAAGATGAACACCGTCTGCCAGGTAGCTCCCCACATACCCCCCATCATCCAGGTGACAATCTCACGCAGCGCATCATCATTTGAGACATATTTGAGGGCAAGAAGTCCTGCCTGGAACAGATACCCGATAACGACACCGGCTAAAACCATCACAGCCTGCGAGGTCTGGCGGCTTCTGGAAATAAGATAAACCAAAACCACACTGAGCCAGCCGAAGAGGAAGGCAGAAAGAATCAAGAGCAGAGATTTTACGGTAAAGGAAAATCCAAGGAATGCAACCGAACCGGCAAATGCCGCACCAAAAACCGCAGGACCTAAGACAATCATCAAAGCAGCACCAAAGGAAGCAGCAGATGAAAGTCCCAGGGTAAATGGAGACACCAGCGGGTTTCTCAGCAGTCCCTGCATGACAGCACCCGCTGCAGCGAGAGCCACTCCGGTCAGTACTGCAAGCAGAATTCTTGGCATGCGGAAGTTTACAACGATATCTGCAGTACCTTCCGGAGCAACAATAAGTCCCGGGAAGAGCGCGTGGAGCAGTGCTTCGAGAACTTCAACCGGAGGGATGAAAACTGAACCGATTCCAAGCGCGATAATTGAGGATACTACCAGAAGAACCGCGAGAATGATGATAACGGTCATCTTCCTCCGACGAACTGCGTGATACTTTCCTGCAGTATTATTCATATTTTTTGCGGGGCTGCGCATGTGTTAGTAGTAATTGGATGTTAGATGACTTAAAATAAGCAGTATGAATATTTTACATATCTGTAAAACTCGGATGTTTCAGTCAGCATCCTTAATCATCTTCCACACCAAATTATACAGTATAATGTCTGTCGCACTCTTAACAAATGCGCAGGAAAAAGCGGCATCCCGTGAATATGAAGCCGCAGAAAACCTCTTCCGCGAATATCTCAAAGAAAACGAAACCGATGCCGCTGCATGGGCTGAACTTGGATATGTACTTTTAAAACAGCAGAAACTCTATGAATCCGGAGATGCATATGCAGCAGCATACGACCTCGAACCGGAAAACCCCAAATACATCAGCCTGCTTGGAAATGCATTAGATGTCCTGCACCAGTTCGAAGAAGCAAAACTCCTCTTCGAAAAAGCATCGAACATCTCGGGAAACCCGCGCTGTCACATCCGTGTTGGCGATATGCTCGGCAAAATGGGAAAGTATGACGAGGCGCTTGTTCTCTATTCTCTTCTTGCCGCAGACCATCCAGATGATCCAACCATTCAGCACCGCATGGTTCGTGTTTATGAAGCATTAGGCAGACCTGCTGATGCATCCGCAGCACTTGCCCGCGAGATGGAACTGCGCGAAAAGATTGTGACAGACTCTCCATCTGCAAAAGACTGGCTGATGTATGCAGACACCAAAGCACGCCTTGCACTCTGGGCTGATGCGGAAGCTGCATTCCGTAAATCCCTTGCATTACAGGAGACTGCAGAGATTCACATGAGAATTGGTGCGGTTCTTGTTATGCAGAAGAAGATGGACGAGGGACTGGCTGAATTTGCCAAAGCTGCCGCCTTCGATTCGGAAGACTTTGCCTTCCTTATGATGCAGGCAGATGTCTTAACCCGTCTGGAACTCTTCGAAGAGTCGATTCACTACTACAGCAAAGCACTTGAACTGAGAAGCGTTCATGCAGATGCCTGGGCTGGAATTGCCTATGACCTGTTACGGATGGGGCAGATTGACGAGGCAAAGGCATTTTTTGAGATGGCAAAAGCCTCGTCCGCTGTTCGCGAACTCCCGTGGGCAGACAAACTGCACAAGAGCGAAAAGACCAACGCACTCGATGCGGCATTGAAGGAATAACTATGGATAAAACCCGGATTCTCCGTGCGGTTCAGGATGGAAGTCTCTCTGTTGAAGAGGCAGAAACCCTGCTGACAACCCCTGCAGTCTCTAAAGTGGGAGATGTTGCAAATCTTGATTTAGAGCGTACCGCACGCTGCGGTATGCCGGAGATTGTGTTAGCCGAAGGGAAGGACACGGACTCTCTGGTACAGATTATGCACAACTTTGTGCAGGCTGCAGGGCGCTGTGTGGCATCGCGTATCACCAGAGAACAGACTGAGGCAGTCTGTGCGGCACTGCCAAAAGGAGTTACTGCAGAATTCCGCGAGGCAGGAAATATCCTGATTCTCACTAATGGAACAAGCCCAGCCCCGTCCGGGGGAAGAGTGGCAGTTTTAACTGCCGGAACCTCTGACATCCGCGTGGCAGAAGAGGCACGCGCAATCGCTGAAGAGATGGGGGCAGAGGTTGTTACTGCCTATGATGTAGGTGTTGCCGGAATCCACCGTCTGTTCCCTGCTCTGGAAAAAGTCCGCGGCGCTGACGTCTTTGTGGTCTGCGCAGGACGCGAAGGAACGCTTCCGTCGGTTGTTGCAGGCCTCGTTGACCGGCCGGTTATCGGTGTTCCGGTCTCTACCGGATACGGGTACATGGGACATGGTCAGGCAGCACTTGCCTCAATGCTTCAGTCCTGTGCCGTGATTACTGTCGTCAACATTGATGCAGGATTTACTGCCGGAGCATTTGCGGCACGGACAGCGGCATTAATCGCAGAAGCAAGGGGACGGAAATGAAGCGCGGACTCTATGTTGGAAGATTTCAGCCGTTTCATAACGGCCACAAAGCAGTCATCGACGGCCTGTGCGAAGAGGTTGACGAGTTAATTATCGGAATCGGCAGTGCCCAGATGAGTCACGACCTCCGCCATCCATTCACAGCAGGAGAGCGGGTTTTAATGATTCGGCGTGCGTTAGCGGATGCAAAAATTCCGCTCTATATTATCCCGCTCGAGGATATCAAACGAAACGCGCTCTGGGTATCCCATGTTGTCTCCATGGTTCCGCCGTTTGATGCAGTATACACCTCAAACCCGCTTGTTATCCGGCTCTTTGAAGAGGCAGGCATTCCTGTAGAATCCCCTCCGATGTACCAGAGAGCATCGCTTTCCGGCACAGCAATCCGCCAGAAGATGCTGGAAGGAGATGACTGGAAACCATATGTCCCAAATGCTGCAGCGGATGTTATTGAATCTGTCGGCGGTGTTGAAAGACTGCGCGACATTTCAAAGACTGACGAATAACATCTTTTTTTACCGATATACGAACCTATTTATCTCCACCACACCTAAAGTAAGGTATGGCAAATTCACACAAGGCATACAAATGCGAAGCATGCGGAAACATCGTTTTCGTCTTAAATGCAGCAGCACCGGAAATTGAATGCTGCGGAGCAGAGATGGTTGAGCTTGTTCCAAACACCACCGATGCAGCAGTTGAAAAGCACGTCCCGGCAGTTGAAAAGACTGCAGACGGATTCAAGATTACTGTCGGCTCTGTCACTCACCCAATGGATGCTGACCACTACATCCAGTGGATCACCTTCGTTGCAGATGACGGAATCACCTACCGCAAATTCTTAAAACCAGGAGAGGCACCGGAAATGATTATCAAGACCGAGGCAAAGGGCGGAAAGGCATATGAATACTGCAATAAACACGGACTCTGGGCAACCCAGTAGTCCCTTTTTTTCTTGTCTGGTATCTTTCAAAACACTATTCTTCGTCAAAAGTAAACCGGTCTCATAGCGCGATAATTGAATACTTTTGACCGCGTATATTTCCCCCTCTCAATGACCTTAATATGCTTTCACGACAAATAATATAGTGCAAAATCGTCCATCTGTTTTTTTAAAAAAACATCACCTGAAGACGGACGAGTATGTGAATATAGGAGACATCTGAATCACATGACAAACAACTATGACGCCTCTCATATTACGGTTCTTGAGGGGTTAGCGCCGGTCAGAGAACGCCCGGCAATGTATATCGGAAGCACCGATACCCGTGGTCTGCATCACCTGGTTTACGAGGTTGTCGACAATTCCATCGATGAAGCCTTAGCAGGTTACTGCCGTCACGTAAGCGTTATCATCAACATGGACGGGTCCGTCTCTGTAGAAGATGACGGACGCGGTATTCCGGTTGATATCATGCCCAAGATGGGCAAGAGTGCCTTGGAAGTCGTCTTAACCGTCCTCCATGCCGGAGGAAAGTTCGACAAGAACACCTATCAGGTCTCCGGAGGTCTGCACGGTGTTGGTGTATCTGTTGTCAACGCTCTTTCCACCAGACTTGTTGCTGAAGTCTTCAAGAATGGAAAAATCTACTCCATGGTCTTCTCCCGCGGAGGAATCGTACAGGGAATGGCTGACCGTGACGAGACAGATGCTGAGTTTGCAGACCGCATGTCAAGGATGCGCAAAGACGCAAACTCTGCACGCGACACAACAGGAACCCGTATCACCTTCTACCCGGACGGTTCTATCTTCGAAACCACAGAGTTCGATTACGATATCTTAGCCCACCGTTTCAGAGAACTCGCATACTTAAACAAAGGTGTCGAGCTCCACATTGAAGACAAGAGATCCGGAGATGCCGAAACCTACAAATCCGAAGGCGGTCTCAAAGAGTTTGTTATCCACTTAAACCAGGGCAAGGAACTTCTCCACAACGACCCGATTTATCTCGACAAATATGACGAGACGAACAAGATTGATGTGGAAATCGCCCTCCAATACAATACCACCTACAGCGAAACCTTCTACACCTTCGTCAACAGCGTCAACACCCGTGAAGGAGGAACACATTTAGAAGGATTCCGCTCGGCACTCACTCGTGCGATTAACAACACTGCACACGCAAATAAGCACATAAAAGAAGATGTCTCCTTAAAAGGCGAGGATGTCCGTGAAGGACTGACCGCTGTCATCAGCATTAAGATTGCAAACCCGCAGTTCGAAGGACAGACCAAGATGCGTCTTGGAAACAGCAATGTCAAAGGACTTGTTGATTCTCTGGTCTATCAGGCATTAACCGAGTTCTTCGAAGAAAATCCGAAGGTCATTGCTGCAATCGCCAAGAAATCCGTTGAAGCTGCAAATGCCCGCGAGGCAGCCCGCCGCGCAAAGGAGTTAGCCCGCAGAAAAAGTACACTTGAGATGTCAGGACTTCCGGGAAAACTTGCGGACTGTTCCGAACGCGATCCGGCAAAGTCTGAAATCTACATTGTGGAAGGAGACTCAGCAGGCGGTTCTGCAAAGCAGGGACGAGACAGAAAGTTCCAGGCAATCTTACCTCTCCGCGGTAAAATCTTAAATGTCGAAAAGGCATTAGAGCACAAGGCATTAAAGAACCTCGAAATCCAGACCCTGATTTCTGCAATCGGCTCGGGATACGGTGAGAGTTTTGATGTATCCCGTGCAAGATACCACCACATCGTCATCATGACTGATGCGGATGTTGACGGAGCGCACATTAGAATCCTGCTCCTGACCTTCTTCTTCCGCTACATGAAGCCGTTAATCGAGGCAGGATATGTCTATATTGCCCAGCCTCCGCTCTTCCGCGTTGCAAAAGGCAAACAGGAACGCTATGTCTACTCCGAAGAAGAGATGAAAACCGCAGTTGCCGAGTTCGGCGACAAGGGAATCTCGGTTCAGCGTTACAAAGGTCTTGGAGAAATGAATGCGGGACAGCTCTGGGAAACCACCATGAACCCGCAGAACAGAATCCTCAAACAGGTCAGAATTGAGGACGCAAGCTACGCAAACGAAATCTTCGAGAAACTCATGGGAGATGATGTCATTCCGAGAAAAGAATTTATCAAGCGCCACGCAGGGGAGGTGAAGAACCTTGACATCTGAGAACCCGCAGGAAGGACACAGAGTCGAGCTCGTCAACGTTGAAGACGAGATGAAGAACTGCTTCATCGACTACGCAATGAGCGTTATCATCGGCCGTGCAATCCCGGATGTCCGTGATGGTCTCAAACCGGTTCACCGCAGAATCCTGTATGCGATGTACCATGACGAGAACAACACAAGCGACAAGGCATACAAAAAGTCCGCAAAGGCTGTGGCTGCCACCATGGGTAACTACCACCCGCACGGAGATGCAGCTATCTACGACACCTTAACAAAGATGGCGCAGCCCTTCTCCTACCGCTACACGTTAGTGGACGGTCAGGGTAACTTCGGTTCGATTGACGGAGATTCTCCGGCAGCAATGCGTTACACTGAGGCACGTCTGACCAAGACTGCCGAGTCGCTCTTGGAGGATATCGACAAGGAGACCGTTGATTTCGTCCCGAACTTCGATGAGTCATCGCTTGAGCCGGATGTTCTTCCAAGCAAGATTCCAAACCTGCTGGTCAACGGAACGACCGGTATCGCGGTCGGTATGGCTACCAACATGCTTCCGCACAACTTAGGAGAAGTGTGTGATCTGGTCAATGCCTTCATCGACAACCCGGAGATGGGCGTACAGGACATGATGAAAATTCTCCCAGGCCCGGACTTCCCGACCGGAGGTGTCATCATGGGCAATGCAGGCATCCAGAATGCTTACCTGACTGGTCAGGGCAAGGTTGTCTGCCGCGGAGTTGCAGAAATCGAAGACCGCAAGAAGAACTTCGAGCAGATTGTCATTACCGAGATTCCCTATCAGGTAAACAAGGCAGTCATGATCGAAAAGATTGCAGACCTCGTCAAGAACAAACAGATTGAGGGAATCTCCGACATTCGTGATGAGTCTGACAAGGACGGAATCCGCGTCATCATCGAGCTGAAGCAGAATGTTCAGGGTAACATTGTCTTAAACCAGCTCTACAAGCACACCCCGCTTGAAAGCTCGTACGGTATCATCAACCTCGCAATCGTCGACAAGAAGCCGCAGATTTTATCCCTGCCGGAGCTTTTGAAGCACTTCATTCACCACAGAATGGAAGTTGTCCGCAGACGTTCCGAGCATGACCTGCGCAAAGCTCAGGACAGACTGCACATCTTAGAAGGTCTCTTAAAGGCTATCGACATGATTGATGCAGTGATTGCAACAATCCGTGCATCTCCGGACCCGGCAGTCGCACAGGAGGCTTTAGTTTCCAAGTTCGAGTTCACCCCGGCACAGGCTGACGCAATCTTAAAGATGCAGCTCAGACGCCTTGCAGCACTTGAAACCAAGAAGATTGAGACCGAAGTCTCTGACCTCGAAGAAGTGGTCAGAAAGCTCCTCTGGATTCTTGAGTCCGATGAGCACGTATTAACTGTTGTCAAATCCGAGACACAGGAGGTTCGCGAGGCATATGCAGACGATCGCAGAACCAAGTTCGACTACTCATCCAGCACCAACATCGAGGTAATCGACCTTATCGAGGACAAACAGGTGTTAGTCACATTAACCGAGCAGAACTACATTAAGCGTGTCCCGCTCGATGTTTACCGCCAGCAGAAGCGCGGAGGACGAGGCGTTACCGGAATGGCAACGAAAGAGGAGGATGTTGTAGACAAGGTCTTCATGGCAAGCACCCACGACTATCTCTTATGCTTCACGAACAAAGGCCGTGCATACTGGCTTAGAGTCTATGACATCCCGGAGGGTTCAAGAACTGCAAAAGGAAAGGCAATCGTAAACCTCCTCAACTTAACTGACGAGGATGTCTCGGCAGTCATTCCGCTGAGAAGCTTTGACTCTGACAAGTACTTCCTGTACGCAACAAAAGGCGGCAGAATCGGTAAGTTCAGCCAGGACTTATTCTCCAGACCGCGTGCAGGCGGTATCATTGGAATGACCTTACTTGATGGTGACGAACTTGTCGATGTTGTTATGACTGACGGCAAATCGGATGTGGTACTGACAACTGCATACGGTCAGTCCCTTAGATTCAGCGAAGAGGAAGTCCGTGCAACCGGACGCGGATCTCAGGGAGTTATCGGTATCAAGATGAAGTACGAGGAGGACAGAGTATGCGGTCTGACTCTTGTTGATGAGAAGGCAAAGTATCTCCTTCTCTTAACCGACAAAGGATTCGGCAAGAGAACCCTCTTCGATGAGTTCATGGGTCACGGCAGAGCAACCCAGGGTGTCCGCTCGATTGCTGCAAACTTCGAGAGAGGACCTGTTGTTTCTGCGGTTGCAGTCTCCGATGAGGATGATGTGGTAATTACCACAGCAGGCGGTATTGTGATGCGTACCCACGCAGCAGATATCTCCGCACAGGGAAGAAGCGCTCAGGGTGTCCGCGTAATCCGCGTTGATTCCGGTGACAAAGTAACCGGCGTTGCAGTTGTCTCCCCGGACGATGAAGAAGCAGAATAATCTGCTCACTTTTTTTTCAGAAAGAGGAGGTACAATCTTTTTGAAAAATAGCGGTTCTGAGAAGTCCTCAGATATTGATTCAAGCGTAAAATAAACAGATTGTTTTTGTGAGACTGTGTACTCACTTATTTTGCCGGCGGATATTCGCCAATGAGGTCACGTATCACAACCGATGCGCATCCGATGCCAAACATCGCCGGAGTATAGGAAATTGTACCGATATTTGATCTCTTATTTTGCTCATCACAGAGTATTGTTGCTCCATCTCTTACCTGCTCCGCAGAGAATACAGCAGTAAATCCGCTCTCGATTCCCAACTTATGCAGGCGTCCGCGAACCATTCGGGCAAGCGGACAGTGATGGGTTTTTGCGATATCGGCAATTTCCAACCTGGCAGGATCGGTTTTCCCGCCGGAACCCATCGAGCTCACCAGCGGAATGCCTCTGTCAAGAGTTCCCTTGATAAGCGCAATCTTTGGTGCGAGGGTGTCAATGGCGTCAACCACATAATCGAATTTTGCGCTGTCTAAAAGAGCGTCAGTCTCGGTGTCAGTGATGAATCGGTTGATGCAGGTTATTTCCAGCTCGGGGTTGATATCTTTGAGCCGTTCGCTCAAGACATCACATTTCCCGCGTCCTACAGTTGAATGAAGAGCAATCAGCTGACGATTGATATTGCTTTCTGAAACCGCATCAGCATCAGCAATTGTCATACGTCCAATGCCGGCACGCACAATCATCTCAGCAGCATATGCTCCAACCCCGCCGACGCCCACAACCAGAACATGGGCATGTTTCAGTACCGCTAATTTCTCCCGCCCGAGCAGCAGCTCTGTTCGTTCAAGCCATGATGTCATTTTTGCCTCATCAATGTATGGTAGTTATTCGCTATCTGTTTTTGGAGTTCATCGATGGTTGTTCTGCGAAGCACAGCTACTTCACGGTAAATCTCTGCGATATCACAATCCGGATTATCGTCTGTCTCGCAGAATATGCAGTGTGCGGGAGCAGAGGAAATTACCTCACGAGTCTTTTTGGAGGCAAGGCTTCGTTCGCCAAATGAGAGATAATACCCTGCATCATAGCATCGTTTTGCCTGTTCTTTTGATCCGACAAAACCGTGAAAAACAACACCGGGAATTCTGTACCGGGACAGTATCTTCATCACCGGTTCAAATGCGCGAACCACATGCAGAATAACCGGTTTTCCAATCTCCTGTGCTGCTTTGAGATGTGCACAAAAGCATGATTCCTGAACATCCCTATCCACCGAAACGGCATAATCCAAACCCGTCTCGCCGATAATATCACAATCCGTAAAATCCGGAAACGGGAGATTTTTTTCAGCATCCCATGGATGTATCCCTGCCATTTTCGGGGATAGAACATGGGGATCTGGGTTATGGGTATGTATATCGATGAAGCCTTCTCTCACATCTCACAATGCGACGACAGAATTAATAAATCATTGCATACTGCAATATAAAAAAAAGAAGTGGAGATATTTTATTTAAAGAAGCCGCGCTTCTTTTTGTCCTTCTCTTTCGGCTCTTCCTCTGCAGAAGCACCATTTTCGATTGCGATAATCTTCTCGTAGAGTTCCCGCTCTTTTGCGGAAATCTTCTTCGGGGTTGCAATAATGATTCTGACAAGCAGACTTCCGTAATTACCGCGCCGGCGGACACCCTCGCCCTGAATGCGTAAGCGTGTACCATAGTTGATTCCGGCAGGAACCTTTAACGCAACCTTCTTTTTGTCGATGGTCTCAATCTCGACCTCGCAGCCGAGAACAGCCTGAGCCGGAGTAATCTCATACTGGGTTACCAGATTGTCTCCTTCGCGGTCGAACATCGGGTTGGAGACCACATAGACCTCGATGTATAAGTCACCGTTTGGTGCTCCGGGATCTCCGGCCTCGCCGTAGCCTTCCATTCTCAGGCGCATACCGGAATCAATACCTGCCGGAATGTTTACACTAACCTTACGGCGAACCTTCGTCTTTCCGGTACCATTACACTTGCGGCACGGAGACTCCGGAATCTTTCCGCGGCCGTTGCAGTCAGGACAGACAGACTGAGTTACCATCTGACCAAAGATGGAGTTTCTAATCTGCTTGACCTGACCAGTTCCGTTACACTTGCGGCAGGTTGTAGTCTTCTTGGTCGAACTGCCGGTTCCGTCACAGTCCGGACAGCTCTCGGTGTGCATAACCTCGATTTCCTTCTGAACGCCGAAGACCGCATCGGCTAAAGTAATCTGGATACGCATAAGCGTATCATCACCAGGTCTTGGACCGCTCTGACGGCGGCTTCCTCCGCCGAAGAAATCAAAGATATCACCAAAGCCGGAGAAGTCAGCATTAAATCCTGCTCCTCCTGCTCCCGAGTAGTTTCCTTTGGAAGCGTTGGTGAAGTTGTCGTGACCTAACTGATCATACTGGCGTCTCTTCGATTCGTCGGATAAAACGCTGTATGCCTCGTTGATGGACTTGAACTTCTCTTCTGCATCCGCTTCCTTGCAGACATCCGGATGGTACTTCTTTGCGAGGTTCCGGTAGGCCTTCTTGATTTCCGTTTCCGTAGCATTGCGGGAAACGCCTAACACATCGTAATACGATTCAGAACCCATAGTTTCACCTGAAAAAGAAGGTTTAGTCCTTCTTTACTTCGTAGTCGGCATCGACAACGTTGTCATCGTTTCCGCAGGAGCCGCAGTCGCCGGAGCATCCGTCAGCCTGTGCTGCCTGCTGCTCTTCCTGAATCTTCTGGTACATCTTGGAGGTGACTGCAAAGACAACTTCCTGGAGTGCATCCATCTTTGCTTTGATGTCATCGGTTGCTGCATCTTCCTTTGCGAGGAGTTCCTTGAGCTCAGATGCTGCGGCAGTGATCTTTTCCTTGTCTTCGGCTTCAATCTTGTCTGCGGTTTCCTTGTCGTTTACGAGCTTCTCTGCTGCGTAGACTGCGTTGTCAGCGTTGTTTCTGAGTTCAATCTCTTCGCGCTTCTTCTTGTCTTCCTCTTCGAACTGCTTTGCGTCGTTGACCATCTTTTCGATTTCGTCATCCTTGAGGTCCTTTCTTCCGGTGATGGTCATGGACTGCTCGTGACCGGTTCCAAGGTCCTTTGCGGAGACGTGGACAATACCGTTTGCGTCGATGTCGAAGGTGACTTCAATCTGCGGCATTCCTCTTGGTGCCGGCGGGATTCCGGTAAGCTGGAACTTGCCTAAGCTGAAGTTGTCGCGTGCGAACTGTCTTTCTCCCTGGACGACGTGAATCTCGACAGAGGTCTGGTTGTCTGCTGCAGTGGAGAAGATCTGGCTCTTTCTGGTCGGGATGGTGGTGTTTCTCTCGATGAGTTTGGTTGCAATTCCGCCAAGGGTTTCGATACCGAGGGTAAGCGGGGTGACATCGAGTAAGACAACGTCCTTTGCCTCTCCGGTTAAGACTGCTCCCTGGATTGCTGCACCAAGTGCGACGCACTCGTCCGGGTTGATGTTCTTGTCCGGCTCTTTGCCTAAGATCTTCTTGACTTCCTCGACAACCATTGGGACACGGGTAGAACCACCGACAAGTAAGACGTGGTCGATGTCGGATGCGGACATGTTTGCGTCCTTTAAGACCTGGCGGACAGGCTCGACGGTCTTTTGTACGAGGTCATCGATTAACTGCTCGAACTTTGCACGGGTTAAGTCGATGTCTAAGTGCTTCGGGCCTTCTGCGCCTGCGGTGATGTACGGGAGGTTGATGTTTGCCTTCTGGAGGGAGGAGAGTTCGATCTTTGCCTTCTCTGCTGCGTCCTTTAAGCGCTGCATTGCAACAGGGTCGTTCTTTAAGTCGATTCCTTCCTTCTTCTTGAACTCGTCTGCGAGGTAGTCGATGATTCTTGCATCGAAGTCGTCTCCACCTAAGTGGTTGTTTCCGGCAGTTGCCTTAACTTCGAAGAGACCGTCGTCAAGGGTTAAGATTGAGACATCGAATGTTCCGCCTCCTAAGTCATAGACGAGAACGGTTACTTCGTTTTCCTTCTCAAGACCGTATGCGAGTGCTGCTGCGGTCGGCTCGTTGATGATACGAAGGACTTCAAGTCCTGCGATTCTTCCTGCGTCCTTGGTTGCCTGGCGCTGTGCATCGTTGAAGTATGCAGGGACGGTGATGACTGCTTTGTCAATCTTTTCGCCTAAGTATGCTTCTGCGTCGAGCTTGAGTTTCTGTAAGACCATTGCGGAGATTTCCTGCGGGGAGTATTTTTTGCCGTCAATGTCAACAGAGTAGTCAGAGCCCATGTGGCGCTTGATGGAGCTGATGGTCTTTAATGGGTTGGTGATTGCCTGGCGCTTTGCAACGTTTCCGACGAGTCTTTCTCCATCCTTGGAGAATCCGACAACGGACGGGGTGGTTCTGAATCCTTCTGCGTTTGCGATAACGATCGGGGAACCTCCTTCCATTACTGCAAGACAGGAGTTGGTGGTTCCAAGGTCAATTCCGATTACTTTGTTTGATGCCATAGTTTTTTCCTATATATTTTCAGGGGTTGTTCGTTGATACTGCAACTTTTGCGTGACGAAGGACTTTGTCACGCAGCATATATCCGGCGACAGCGACGTCTAAGATTTCTCCATCGGGCTTGTCGGAGGGAAGAGCTGCAATGGCCTCATGGAGTTCAGGGTCGAACTGTGTTCCGGCTGCGTTCATTTGTTCGATGCCGTTTTTCGAAAGGCTTGCGAGGAAGAATTTGTGAATCTGTTCTAATCCTTCGCGAAGGTTTTCGTCGTTACTCTTTAATGCACGTTCGAAGTTGTCAACAACTTCGACGATGTCGAGTGCGATCTTTTCGGTTGCGTAGCGAACGGAGTTTTCCTGGTCACGCTTGCTTCTTTTGCGGTAGTTTTCGTACTCGGCAGCAAGACGGAGATATTTGTCGTTGAGTTCATCGTATTTTTTGGTGAGTTCTTCAACAACGTTTGTTTCAGGGACGGCATCCATGGTGTCTGCGTTTTCGGCAGGGGTGTCATTTGCTATAGTTTCTTTATCCATGGGTTTTCCTGTTTCTCTTGTTGCACTTAAATTATGCATTGCAGTTCTATATATTGCTTTTGGTGTTTGCAGGGAATCGGGGCTTATTCTGAGGCTATTTTTTGTACGAGGTTTACTATTGGTAAAAGGCGCATACACTGAGGCATTGCCTCAGTGTATAAGCCGTGAGCATGACCGAAAGGGCGTGCGATGGGCGCGAGACGCGAAGCGTCTCAAGCCATGAGCACGACGTGTAAGCGGCTTTCGACGGGCGCGAGGACAGACTGAAAGTCTGAACTCGCGCTATGAGCAAGACTTGAAGAGACTTGCTGTGAACAAAAAAAAGATTACACCATACAGGCTGGTTCTGCCTGCATGTATTCTCTTGCAACCGTTGTTGCATAATGTCCCGGCGGAAGAGTAAAGGAAAGAATCACATCAGTTCCGGACACTTCAGCGCATACATCCGCCTCAAGAGAGATTCTCCGGTGGAATCCGTCATAATTAGTCTTCACAAAAGCTGCTGCCTTGTCAAAGTCCGGCATCGAAATACCATCCTTTTCCATTAAGGAAAACATCTCATTTTCTAAGGGGCCGGCAGCTACCGGAAGCGTTTTTCCCGGCATCCATCCGACAACAAAACATCTTCCGCGTTTCATGTGCTGGCGTGCGGTTGGAAGATTCTTTTCTGTTACAGTGTCTACTCTGCCGTTGGCAAAAACCAGGTGCTCACCGATTCTCGGTTCATTAAACAATGTTCCTTCCGCACAGCGGGCAGAGACAGCCATATTGAACAGCCACGACTGGTAGGCTGAAACGAACATAGAAAGCAGTTTCGGCGGAAGCGTCTGTAAAGCTGCACCGAAGTCATCCTTCTTCTTCATAAGAGAGTCAAGCAGGATTCTCTCATACGAGAGATGAACCGGCAGGTCGTGGAGTGCTTCCTTTGCATCTCCTGTCTCGCGGAAACGGGCACGGGCAGCTTTGATTTCATCCGACTCGTACGGAAATGCATCTCCGACATAGAGATCGACTGCTTCCTTATACTCTCCGCGGAGAATATGATAGCCCATCTTATGAGTAATCGGTTTTAAGGCACCGAAACGCTGAAGACCAAAGTAGTTCGGAATTCCGGTTTTGACTGCTTCAGTAATCTCTGCAGTCTTTTCTGCGAGATTCTCCTCCCCGCATCCGCGAAGGGTTAAGCGGAAACGATTGCCTTCGAGATTTCCAAGGCCGAGAGAGAACTGATGCGAAGCAACCGGAGTAATTGTGATATCTTTGATGGAAAGCATCTCAATCTGCTCAGGAGACACATCGTAGAGCGAGATATACTGGGTTGTTACCGCATTGCGATCCTTTGTTCCCGCCCAGCCGAAACGCTTCGGACTGATGTGGAGGCGGTTTGTAATTTCGCGAACGGCATGCTGATGTTCCCAGGACTTTTTCGTCAGGCGGCAAATAGTATATGGTCCTGTGTTGGTGAAATTAATGGGCAGTTCTTCAACGATAAAATCTTCCGGAAGAGTTCTAAGCTTTCCGCCGATTCCTTCGCAGTCAGCTGCATAATAACTGATACCAAGGGCAGTTTCTCTTTCGTATGGTGATCTTCGCATGGTTTAGAGGAGTTTTAAGTCTGCGGTGATTTTATCCATGATGTCGCGCTTGGCAGGACCGATTCCAAGAGCCGTCACAGAACCAGCCGGAATCTCGGTCATACCTGCATCGATAATCAGCGAACAGGGAACTCCTAACAGTTCCGCCTGAGCTTTTAACATATAGAGGGTTCGCTCATCCGGGGCCTTTAAGGCAACCTTCTTCTGCCCTTCCCGCATCCACTCTTTCTTATCTGCAAGAGAAGTCTTCTCAAAAGCCCCGATAGATGCGTGAGCTGCCTGGGCACACATCTTGCCGCAGCTCATCTTTAAGTCAGTCCGGAGAATGATACACTGTTTGTATTTGAAAATCTCTTCACCGCCGTGCATATGAGGAATTATATTGGCGTGCTATGGAGATAAAAGGAGAGGGAAGTCCCCGGTTTGCAGATACAGTCCTGCTGATAAACAACCATACCCCCAATTTTCTTCTCTTAAAAGGTTAGTTATACTTTCACCGCTAAATAATAACCATACATGTCGCGAGTGAAGACCGTGCAGAAATATATTCGAACCACCTTAAAACTCCAGCTCAAAGATAAGCCGGGAGAACTCTTAGCCGCAATCAAGCCAATCTCTGAAAGCGGCGCCAATATTATCACCATTTCCCACCAGAGAGATGAGGAAGATCCGGGATCTGACTTAATTGTCGATATTGTCATCTCCCACCACGAATCAATCCTTCCAAAACTCCTCGAAGCCCTTCGGGCAAACGGCATCATGATTTCCCGTGTCGGAATCGAGAGACTGATGTGTACCAAGACCTTTATCTTAATTGGACACATTTTACACACCGACTTAACCGACACCATCAACAGAATCGACAAAAAAGACATCACAGAAGTCACCGAGCTGCATATGATTATGCCGAACATGGATGAGCCGTCAACTGCAAAGCTCACCATCAAGGCAGTTACCGAAGCTGAGATGGACAATGCCATCGAACAACTGGAAGCCATCGCTGCAGAAAAACAGCTCATGATTGTTGACGAACTGGGAGGACGTTTATAATGAAAATCGCCTTAATTGGAATGGGTTCTGTCGGACGCGGAGTTGCCCACGTTCTCAGAAATGATGCCCGCTTCAAAATCATTGCCGCTGCTGACTCCAAGAGCGGAACGGTCAATCCGGACGGTCTTGACATTGACCGCCTGCTCCAGGCAAAGAAGGATACGGGAAGAATCGGAACACCGGACTGGACGGCATTCAGAATCGCTGCAGAAGTTGACTACGATGTTTTAGTCGAGGTAACTCCAACCAATGCCGAGACCGGAGAACCGGCACTCTCCACAATTAAGATTGCTCTCTCCCGCGGAAAGCATGTGGTTACCTCCAACAAGGGACCAATCTCCTTATACTACCGCGAACTCGAATCCTTAGCAGAGGAAAACAATGTATCCCTCCGCTTCGAAGGAACGGTCGCCGGAGCGGTTCCAATTATCAACGGTATCAGAAACGGTCTTGCCGGAAATAAAGTCAAGGCACTCTTCGGTGTCTTAAACGGAACCTGCAACTACATCTTATCCCGTATGGAAGAAGAGGGATTAACCTATGTTCAGGCATTAGCCGAGGCTCGCGACTTAGGCTATGCAGAGGCAGATCCGACATACGATGTAAACGGAACTGATGCAGCAATCAAACTCGTCATTCTTGCAAACACAGTTCTTGGTATGAACGTGACCTTAAAGGATGTACAGCGTACCGGAATCGACCGATTAACTCCGGAAGCCATCAGAATGGCACAGTCCACCGGACAGACCATCCGCTTAATTGCATCCCTCTATCCGGACAAGAAGGATTTAGAGGTCTCCCCGCGCCTTCTCCCGGAAGACGACCCGTTAGTTCTCTCCGAAACCTTAAATGCAGTAACTGTCGAGACAGAATACGCAGGCGATGTGACCTTTATCGGCCGCGGAGCAGGTTCTGTTGAGACAGCATCTGCCATTCTCTCGGATTTACTCTTCATTTACGACAAATATGAGTTCTAAGGAAAAACGCAGCGGTGTTCTTCACCGCCGCACGCTTTTCATTCAGGCTATGCGTCGGAAGACGTTTGAGGCCGGATATTTTACGACTGCTGACATCGCAGAAGAGGCAGATGTTCCGCGGTCAACGGCTCAGGACTGGGTTAACCGCCTGATTCTGGAAGGCTGTATTTTTGTAAAAGAGGAAAAGCGGGGAAGAAGTCCCGCACGATATGCCTCCCGCAGTGCGATGCCGAAGAGCACCTGCCGTAGGATTTTCACCACCGTTGACGGGGACTATGTGGAGATTTATCATGAGTGTCTGTCAAGCGGGTGTGCCGGTTTTTGTGAGTTCCATCACCGAAATGCAGGAGGGGCGGCAGTTGCAGTATCCCGGGACGGTATGATGTTTCAGGAGCGGGCACTGCTTTCCTCATCCTCTCCGCTGCATCTTGAAAAGGCAGCGGTCGGTCTTTTATCTGTTTCACTTGAGGGGGATGAAGTCATACAGACTATCCAGTCGGTAAAAGGCGGACCTGCCTACTCGCTTTCCTCGATGATGGGGATAGCAAAAGGAGTGACCGGCATTTCCGTTTCCGTACAGGACGGAGTGGTAACGGGACGTGTCAGAACAAAGGCTCTTGTGCCGGTAACCATAGGGGTAGATGACACGGACCGGAAAGGATGCGGGGGAGCAACGTTTGCGCTGACGCATGCACTGATGAAGTATCTGACAGAGTCCGGCGATGTAATTCCAATCCGTCACCAGGTTGCCTCTCTCTCGCAGGATATCGAGGAGATGACTGCCGGAAATTCCTGCAGTTTCCTCGAGGTCGCAGTAACTCCCGAAGCGTTTTCCGATTTGCTTGCCAAGGTCTGCCGGTTTGTCGAAGATGAAAGTGTCTCCGAGGAATGGGGGGTTGCAATTCTTCGCGGAATCTTTGTTCCAAAAGAGATGGAAGCTCTGGCCGCAGATATCAGACGGGGACGGGTATCTTTAGAAGCGGTAAAAGCGGCAGCGTCATCCTGCGGAGTCCAGATATTCGGCGGCCGCGGAATCATTGGAGCCTGTGCTGCAGTGAGCTTAAAACACCAGCCGCAGGAAGTTTTGCTTGACAGCAGAGTGCCCATGCAGATGCGCGGGGAATAATGAAAAAAAAAGTATTTACGAAAAACCCGTACCCTCAGATTACCTGAAGGTCCGGGATTCTCATCTGCGGAACCAGCGCTCCGCTGAATGCTTTTGCCGTCTCTGAGATGGTAATATCTCCTTTTAAGATATCGAACACATTTCCGGCAAGCATTGCTTTTTTCACCGGACGAAGCAGTTTTCCGCCTTCTGCGAGGAACGCATTGGCAACCTCAACCGAGAACTCACCGGTCAGCGGATTTGCCGTGTGTGCCCCGATAACCTCTTTAACAAAGAGGCATGGACGGGAGAGCACATCCTCTGTCGGTGCAGAGATGGTTAAGCAGTGCGGGGAAATCGTTGTCGTACCGTTCCCGGCACGAAGTGCATTTCCGGTCGTCTGCGTTTTTGCCTGTGCTGCAGTCTTCTTATCATAGAGGAAGGAAGTCAGAACCCCGTCCCTGACGATATCGAACTGTTTTGTCGGAGTTCCTTCCGTATCGAAGCGTCTCCATGAATCTCCTGCCTCAGCCATGGGAGAGTCAGTCAATGAAATCTTCGGATTTGCAACCATTTCGCCTAATGCATTTGCGTAGATGGATTTTCCGGTAATCACATTTCTGCCGTTGACCGCATCGGAAAACAGCTCGAGGACCAGAGAGTCCACCACATTTTCCGAGAAGACCACATCATACTTCTTCGACTCAATCATCTCGCCTCCGCGGGATGCCGTTGCATAGAAAGCTGTCTGCTCACCAATCTTCTCCGGATTTAAGCGGGAAGCAAACGGTGCGGAATCTCCGTCATAGCCGGTTGAACCCTCACAGATTGCATCGATACCAAGCGATATGTCAGTAAACTTCCGCTCAAGCCAGACTCCGTTGGAGTTTGCAAGAATTGATGCGCCCTTCAGCAGCGTAACGCCTGCAGTAACCACACGGGCTTCTTTATACGTCTCTGCCCCGGCATTCATCCGTTCAAGATACTCGGATGCGACATCAGCCGAGATTTCCAGACTTTCATCGAACGGATCGGGTCCGTTTGCAATCTCCGTCTTCCGGGAAAGTCCGTCCCAGCCGGCAATCGCATCCGAAAGATTTGCCGAAGATACTGCGGCTTTCATGCAGTCGGCAATTCTGGTCGGGTCAGACGTAGCAGAAACACCAATCTTCCCATCCTTTACCACGCGGATATAGATGTTCTGTCCGGCATGCTCGAAGACGGAAGATACTGCCATCTGACGCTGTTCTAAGGATAAATCCTCATACCGGGAAACATATACCTCGACTTCATCCGCCAGAGACTTGCCCTGGCGAAGGATTGCATCAATATCAATTTCACTCATTTCCTGCCCCTCCAACCGTTGCTTCCGTCAGATACACGTGAGGCGCGCCGTCCGAGACCGGAACGGCCTGGCCTTTTCCGCACATACCAGAGGACATTCTCCGCTCCTTGCCGCATAACGCGATGTTATGGAGAACCGATAAGATATCGCCCGAAAGAGACACATCGCGCAGCATCCGGGTTGTATCTCCGTTCTCGATTAAGTAACCGTACTTTGCGTTGAACTGGAATACCCCGCGTCCCGGATCTACCTGACCGCCGCGGGAACCAATTAAGAGCACACCGTTTCTGCACGTTTCCAGAATTTCTTCGTAGGATGCATCACCTTCTTTGATGTAGGTGTTACTCATGCGAACCAGCGGATTCATTCCCGGTTCGGCTCTGGCATGTCCTGCCTCTCCTGTTTCAAGACCTACGGCAGCAAGTGTTTCGCGCGAGTGCATAAACTGATTAACGACGCCGTTTTTAATCAGCTCAACTGGGCCTGCAGCAACACCTTCAGCATCGAACGGCTCGTATCCGTAGCCATGCATCGACGGGTCATCAATGATTGTTACCAGTTTTGAGCCGACCTGCTGTCCTAACTTGTCTCCCAAAACCGAAACACCGTCTCGAATCTGATCTCCCTCGCTTGCATGCCCGACTGCTTCGTGCGCGAAGACGCCTCCAATTGCCGGATCCAATACCGCAGGCATTTTGCCTCCCGGAACAGCGGATGCCGAGAGAAGATCAACTGCAGTCTTTGCGCAGAGCTCGCCCTTATTGATGTAGTCAGTAATCCGAAGCGGACCGACAACAGCTTCCTGTTCATAGTTCATCTGCATGTCGGCTCCGGAGACAGCGACCGCACTTACCGTAAAGAGTGTGCGGCAGACCGAAGACTGCGCTTCGTAACCGTTGCAGTCCTCGAAAAACACTGTCTGATACTGCTCGGCGTAGCGGGCTGACGTTGCTGCAATATCATCGATGCAGGCGGCCTTTTCCAAAAGCAGGAGGTCGGCTGCTTTTTCCTCTAACGGACGCTCCGCCTGCTCTTTTGCTGCGGCATTCCACGAGCGCGGAGTGCCATAGGGAACATCAGCGATGTCAGCTTTAACTGATGCAAGCTTTGCGGACCGTGCGGCACGCTCGATTGCTGCGGTTTTTGCCTTTTCATCATCCATATCAAATGGTGATACACAGCAGTAACCCCAGCCGTTTTCCCCAAGAACGCGGACTAACGCCTTTCCGTAGTAGGAAGAACCGGCATTTTCAATCTCGCCGTTTTCTATCTGAATAGAGGTTGTGTCTCCATTTACACAGCGGATGTCATAGTATCGTATTTTGTCCATACTTCTCTGGTGATGTATTAGTCTCCTATGTATGAAAGGGTTTTCATCTTTAAGAGTGACTCAATCGTTCACATATTAAACTATGACAACAAACATTATTCTATGTCTGGAAATATCGAGCCGGAAGTACCCATTGTCGAGGGGGTAAATCCGGACATCACGACCGAGATGGATGAGCTCCAGTATCTCAGACGTGAAACCGAAACCCTCCAAAAAATTATCCGTGCCGAGCGGAAGGAGAATGATACTCTCCGCGTGGAAAATAACAAGCTCCGCATGGATAACACGCAGCTGAAAAAGGAAAACAACCAGTTAAAGCGTCTCCCCCTCTTCGTTGCAGTTGTCCTCGAAAAACTTGCCAATAACGAAGTCTATCTCCGCCAGATGGGAAATAACCAGGAATATGTCACCCAGACAACAGCGGCAGTCTATGACCGCATCAAAACCGGAACAAAAGTTGCCGTAAACAACACCTTATCGATTGTCAAAATCATGGGTGACTCGGTTGATGTCCGTGTCAAGGTTATGGAGATTGAACAAAAACCGGAGACAACGTTTGCTGATATCGGCGGTCTCAAAGAAGAGATTGTCGAAGTCAGAGAAGCTGTCGAGTATCCGCTCACCAAACCGGGAGCATTCGAGAAGTTTGGTGTTGTCCCGCCGAAGGGTGTTCTCCTCTACGGACCGCCGGGAACCGGTAAGACCTTAATCGCCAAAGCAGTTGCCCACAATGCAGGTGTTCCGTTCCTGAGGCTTGCCGGCTCAGAGCTGGTTCACAAATACATCGGAGAAGGAGCACAGCTTGTCCGTGACCTCTTTTCCATGGCTCGCGAACTTGCGGAAGAGAACAACGGTGTTGTGGTTTTCATTGATGAGATTGATGCTGTTGGAAGCATGAGAACAAATGACGGAACATCCGGCTCTGCCGAGGTTCAGAGAACCTTAATGCAGCTCTTAGCTGAGATGGACGGATTCAACAACCGCGGAAACATCAGAATCATTGCAGCAACCAACAGACCGGATATGCTTGATGCAGCACTGCTGAGACCGGGAAGATTTGACCGTCTGATTAAGATTCCGGCACCGGATGCAGATGCACGGCTGCAGATTTTCCACGTCCACACCAGAAAGATGGAAGAGGCCGGAGCTCTTGACAACATCAACTACCGCGAACTGGTGACTTTAAGCGATGGATTAACCGGAGCGGAGATTGAAGCAATCTGCCGTGAGGCAGGTATGCTTGCCATCAGAAATGATAATGACAAGATTACCGCAGAAGACTTCCTTGCGGCAATCAGAAAGGTCCGCCACTCAGAGAAAGATGAGTCCTGGCGTGATGTGATGTATCTCTAAAATGCAGGCTGTCTGTATTGCAAAACCAGGAGTAAATCTCTTCCAGACGCTGACGGACTCGGAAACGAGCCGTCACATTCTTCGTTTTTACCGACCGGAGGACATCAAATACGGAATCCGGGTAAATGTCTCTGCCGTGTCTTCTGCATTATCGCTTTTCAGTGAGCTTCGCTGGTATCTCTTACGCTACACAACCGCGGCTCTTGTCGAAGACACCGAGCATACAGTCTATCTGACGCGCGAGCTTGCCGGAAAAGTCTATGAGGAACGCTCGGTTCAGCTTGGAGAGACCTGGGAACATGCATTCAGGATTGCCGTAACAGAAGACGGAAAATCCTGCAAAGTTCCGCTTGGTGTGGATACTCCGGCCGGCACGGTTCTGTCCTTTACTGTCTGGGGTACCGAGCGCGAGTGCCCGTAAAAAACCATACATCCCGATTTTTTTTTCAAAACAGTGTTGTCTGTTTATCTGATTCCATCTCTGACAGATACGAAAAAATCTTCGTGATATCCCGTTCAACTCCTTCTCTTTTACAGAAAGCCGAAAACACTGCATCAAGTTTTTCCGCGTTTGGGCTCTGAACAGAGTAGGTTTGTCCAAATTCCCGAACATACCGTAAAGAAAGACCGGGAAAATATTCATCCAGTTTCTGATAATAGTACTCACGGCATCCCTCACGAAGTGTCATCCCGAATCCAAAGCACAGAATTCGCGAAACACCCGCCTCCCGACAGATATTCAGAATCCCTTCCAGATTCTCCACAGTATCATTTATATACGGGAGAATTGGACACAGCCAGACAACAGTAGGAATCCCTGCGTCCTGCAGTTCTGTCAAAACCTCTGCTCTCCGGCTTGTTGCGCAGACATGCGGCTCGATTATTTTGCAGAGCGCATCATCAGCAGTTGTCAGAGTCACCGAGACAACAGCTTTTCTCTTCCGGTTAATCTCCTGCAGGAGATCGATGTCCCGAAGTACCAGATCGGATTTCGTAATAAGTGACACACCAAAACTCCGGCGGGAAATCACTTCCAGACACCGTCTGGTAAGTTGTAATTCCCGTTCTGCCGGGATATACGGGTCGCTCATAGATCCAAAGCCAATCATCCCTTTCCGCCGTTTCCGGGATAGTGCATCATCCAGCAGTTCGACAGCATTTTCCTTGACTGCTACGTCTGAGAAATCGTGCGGCATCTGATAGCAAAGGCTTCGCGAGTCACAGTAAATACAGCCGTGAGTACAGCCACGGTAAATATTTATCCCGTTTTTGGAAGAGAGAAGAGATTTAGCCTGAATATAATGCATAGAACAGGTTAGCCGGACATCATGCATGTCCGCGGAGGAAAGATAAGGATTAGCTGAGATAGGGAGCTATCTCACCTAAAATGGTATCCAGCAGCTCTTTTGCCTCAGCTGCATCGCGGGATTCTGCATATACCCGAACCAGAGGCTCGGTTCCGGAAGGTCTGATTAATGCCCATGCTCCTCCTTTGGTAATTCTGATACCGTCTCTGTCATCAACCGGACAGTCACAGAAGAACTCGCGCATGTGGTCAACAATCTCTTTGGCACGGGAAGTTTTTCTCTTCTCCTGATACATGGTAAACTTTGGAAGGGCTGCGATAAGCGCGGAGATTGGCGTCTTGCGGACTGCAGACAATCCCAGCATCGTTGCCGCAGACATGCCGCCGTCACGGCAGAACTGATGATGCGGATAGATAACTCCGCCGTTTCCTTCTCCGCCGATTACAACATTCTTTCCGTCTGCAATCTCCTGGCGCATAGTTCTGGCCACATAGATACTGCCGACAACCGTGTATGCAGTACTGCACCCAAACTCGTTTCCAACCGCCTCAACAATACCGGAGGTACTGACCGGCGTTACAATCTCTCCTCCTGCGGACTGTTCCGCAAAGTATGAGGCAAGAAGCGCGAAGGTAATGTTTCCATCCATGAAGGTTCCCTTCTCATCTACGAAGATGGCACGGTCTGCATCTCCATCATGGGCAACGCCGAAGGCTGCACCGGTTGCCTGGACAAGGGCAGACAGATTTGCGAGACCTTCTTCTGACGGCTCCGGGAGACGGTTCGGGAAGAGACCGTCAAACTCAGCATTGATGGTATGAACCGTACAGCCGAGACGGCGAAGAATCTCCGGAGTGGTTTTGCATGCGGCACCGTTTCCGGGATCGACTGCCACAACAATTCCGTTTCCGATTCCTTCCGGGAACTGGGAAACAATTGCATCGATATAGAGCTTGTATGCTTCAGGTTCCTCGACAGCTTCGCCTAACTCATCCCATCCGGCAACAACAGCCTTGCCCTGGATATAAATCTGCTCGAGTTCGATGGTTCGTTCGTCCCCCATCTCGGTTCCGTCTGCTTCGATGATTTTGATTCCATTGTACTCAGGCGGATTGTGGGATGCAGTAATCATAACTCCTCCGTCGAGCTTGTGGTGGAGAACCAGATATTGAAGGGCCGGAGTTGGAAGGATTCCAAAGTCTACCACATTACATCCGCATGCAGTAAGACCTGCCCTCACTGCCGCATCGAGCGCGGGACCGGAAGTTCTCGGATCCTGTCCGATACCAACCGTCTTTCCTTTCCCAAGCAGAGTTGCAAAGGCTTCGGCAATACCAAGGGCAAAGGCCGGCGTCATATCCTCTCCCGTGATTCCGCGTGCCCCGTTGGTTCCGAAGAACTTCTTTTCGAGTTTTTCCAGTGCCATAGTATATGTGTATTATCAGCCGCTCTGAAATATAAACCTTACAAATAGACCTGCCGAAAAGAAGACGATACCCTACCTTAAAATACCACAACAGTCATACTATTACACAATGACTCTTGCATTGTTATCTGTATGGGATAAGACAGGAATTGTTGACCTGGCAAAAGCCCTTGCTGCACAGAACATTGGAATCTTAAGTTCCGGCGGAACTGCAAAACTCCTCCGCGAAGCAGGAATCCCGGCAAAGGACGTCTCTGAATACACCGGATTCCCGGAAATGATGGACGGCCGTGTAAAAACTCTCCACCCGAAAGTACACGGAGGTCTCTTAGGCCGCCGCGGAACCGACAACGAGGTTATGGCAGAACACGGAATCGAAGCAATCGATATCCTTTGTGTTAACCTCTACCCATTCGAGGAGATGTCCAAGAAGAACCTCCCGCTTGAGGAACTCATCGAATACATCGATATCGGAGGACCGGCAATGATTCGTGCTGCATCCAAGAACTACAAGGATGTAACTGTTATCGTTGACCCGGCTGACTATGCAGAGGTAATCGAGGCAGTAAACAACGGAGGCACCACTCCGGAGCAGAGATTAAAACTTGCCACCAAAGCATTCACCAGAACCGCAGCATACGACGGAGCAATCTCCAACTACCTGCAGGGAATCGGAAAAGAGTTCCCGGACACCTACACCGTTCAGTTCCAGAACGGAAGAACCCTGCGCTACGGAGAAAACCCGCACCAGAAGGCAGCAGTCTATGGTACAACCGGAATTGCCGGACAGGAGTCTATGCAGGGCAAGGAGATGTCCTACAACAACTACCTCGATGTCCACGCAGCAGTCTCCCTCTGCCGTGAACTCGAAGGCTTTGCAACCGTTATCGTAAAGCACAACAACCCGTGCGGTGTTGCTCTCGGCGAAAACCAGCTTGAGTCCTACATCAAAGCACGTGAAGTTGACCCGGTATCCGCATACGGTTCCATCGTTGCAATGAGTACCGAAGTCGATGCAGACGTTGCAAAGGAAATCTGCTCCACCTTCGTCGAAGTTCTCGTTGCCCCATCCTTCACTGAGGAAGCCTTAGAGATTATGAAGTCCAAGCCGAACATGCGTGCATTAATCCTGCCGCCGGCAGAAGAGGCTGACGAGCTGAGAACCATTGACGGCGGTATTCTTGTCCAGAGAACCCCTGCATACACCGAGGACTGGCAGGTTGTCTCCAAGCGCCAGCCGACCGAGGATGAGATGGAGGCATTCAAGCTCGCCTGGAAGGTTGTCAAGTACGCAAAGAGCAATGCAATCATCTACAGCAACAAGACAGAAACAGTCGGTATTGGCGTTGGACAGATGAACCGTGTCAACTCCGCACAGATTGCAATCGAAAAGGCTGCAGAGTTTGGCAGAACCATGGAAGGAACTGTTGTCGCATCCGATGCATTCCTGCCGTTCCCGGACACCTTAGAGGTAGCAGCAGCAGCCGGAGCTACTGCTTTAATCCAGCCGGGAGGTTCTATCCGCGACAATGAAGTCCTTGCAAAAGCAGATGAACTTGGTATTGCTGTAGTGTTTACCGGAACCAGACACTTCAGACACTAACCTTTTTTTACTGTCCCGAAAAAAAGGACTTATCATACCGCGCCCGACAGATATATTTGTTTTCATCCGCGCGCATAATTTTTCAAACCAAGGTCTCAATCCATAACCCTTATATTCTTAGAGATACATTTTGAACGGTAAGTCAATATTGTGAGGATAGAATAGATGGCCCCGAAAAAGAAACAGAAGGATTTACTTCAGCTCTTCTCTAATTTAACCCAGAAGACGAAGATTGTTGAGCCAATGAAAACCCTTCACGGAACTTTACGTGACCAGGATGCAGTAGAGCGTGAAATCGCTCTTATCATGCGTGAAATTCAGGAACGCGGATTCTTCAAGACAAAGCTTGAACCAATCCAGCTCGCACGCTTAATCACCTCCTTCCATGCAGGAAAGAATGATACAGAGATTGCCCGTGAGTTAGGTGATGAAAAACTTTCCAAAACAGTTGCCCGGGCACGTGTCAGACTGAAGCTCTTCCGTGAGCTTGACTTCAACATGCCGTTTGATCAGGACGAGTTAAAGATTCTGATGTCCAGTGAGCTGACCATGAAGGAAATCTCGGAAAAGCTTGGCGTCTCCCCTACCACGCTTCGTGAGTACCGCCATGTCATCGAGCAGCGTGACGATACAACTCTTGATCCGTACCTTGAGAGAATCAAGGACGTCATGGAAGACCGTGACTTAACCGAGAAGATGGCAGCAGGTCTTCAGCAGGATACCTTAGGCGAGGCAATTGATGTAGCCGAGTCTACTGATATGAGCGAAATCAACTAAGCTCATCTTTTTTTACGTATTTTTCCGAACCGTATTTTTTACCGATTTCAGAATAAAAAATGTGATTTATTTGTTATTCTGCCTGCTGACATTTCTTATCCGCCCTCACCTTCAGCCACTGCAGAAGCACCATAACTGCAGCACCAATCAGGAAGAAGACCGGACTAAACGTCTCAAAGCCAAGAGCCGGAAGGGGTGTAGAAAGTGTTTCTGCCCCGCGGGCAATTGCATAAAGCGAACCAATTAACAGACCAATTACCAGATACATCAGCTGTGGCCGGAAGCGCTTGTAACAGACACGAATAATCTTCGTACAGAATGCAAGACCGCAAATGACACCGAGACCGAAGACGAAAAGCGCCGGGAAATAGACAAACTCAAAGTGAAGAAATGCGGACACTGCAGAAATCAGCGGGACATACAGCCCTAAAATCAGCAGGAGCGTAGAACCGGAGATTCCCGGAATAATCATCACAGATACAGCCAGAGCTCCGGAAATAAACAGGAGAACTCCAAGACCAAACGTTAACGCCGTCAGATCAACTGATCCGAACATACCATTGAAGTGCAGCATCACCGGGACGGCGAGGACACCAAGCAGCGTAAAAAGAATCCAGTGATACCTGCCTCGCAATACCTCTTTTTCCTCAAAAATAACAATGGGGATGGCAAGAAGCGTAAAGCCGAGGAAGAGTGAACTCAGTTCATAGATGTGGGCATCAAAGAGCTCAGCCAAAAGCACAGCGCACACCAGAAAACCGCAGGCCCAGCCGAATCCAAGCTTAATCAGAAACGGGAGTGCCGCAATTCTATCCTTCACGGAACCAAGCAGGAAGTCATTGACGGACGTGACAAACTGCTCATAAATGCCTAAAAGAAATGCAATTGTTCCCCCGGAAACACCCGGGACACTGTCTGCCAAACCCATGCAGACACCCCGGAAAACATCAGCAATATTCATTAAAGAAATATTGGTTTTAAGAGATTAAATACTTACCAGACGCTTCCGTCAACGCGTTTGGTACTCTTTGCCGGAGCACTTTTCTTATGCAGGACTTCGTTTGGATGAAGACGCCGATACAGCAGATTCCCGTCTCCTATGACAACTGAGGCGTCACATTCGCGCAGAAACTTTAACTCACGAACCGGCTTTGCGCAGACCAGAAGAAACTGAACATCGCATCCGTAGAGGCGTTCTAAAAGCTCACGCTTCGAAGAGACCTCGGATGCAATTCCTGCTTTTGCAGGATTTACAATAACTTCTCCGAAAACTCTGATACCGTCTGCTGTCTTCACAAGAAAATCCACTTCTGCTGCAACCCTGCCGTTTACTTTGAACCTGATTCCCCCATCCTTCGAGTACCAGAGCCCGTCTTTGGCATACTTATCGTACGGGACATAGAGCGCATCAGAAAATTTTGCGGCAACAGAATCCACAGCAGGCGATGCTTCTCCTTCCTGCAGTAAGATTTCGTAAACAAGAGCTTCAAAAAATTCGCCTGCCGCTGAACGGTGAAGAGGGGATTCTTCATCGTAAAGCGCGGCACGCATGGGTTTTGGGAGGTGAATTGCCGCTCGCCGAATCTCTCCGCTGGAAATTTCAGCGGAGTTTAAGAGTTCGGCGACTTCGGCTGCTGACATTTATCTGTGAGTGTAGTAGGCAACAGCTTTTCCGTTCTCAACCGCGTCAATCTTTGCAAATCCAACGCGCTCGAACTGAACAATCTTTCCTTCGTAGTTTAAGACCTCAGGCTCGGCAAATCCGTCCTGCATGCCATCCGGAGTAAGAAGAGAGCAGGGAACAGCTTTCTCTGCCGGAAGCCACTGGATAATCGGGGCTTTCTCTTTTCTTGCCTCGGCAAGAGACTCGCCTGCGTATTCTGCGGATGCGTCACCGGTCATTCTGATGTTGAAGAGATCTTTTAATCTGAGCATTCCGCCCTTCTCAACTTCTGCACGCGGCAGGAGAACCTTGCCGGTGAATGGTAAAAGACGTTCTCCTCTCTCCGGCTTGTTCGGATAGACCGGGGCGTGTGCAGTCATCTCCGGTGCTCCGGAGACGGTGACCTCAACTGCATCAGGGACGAAGAAGTAGCGGTCAGCATCTGCATCGATAATTGCCTTGTTTGCGGCAAAGAGGTTCTCCCAGGAGAAGGAGATGTCAGTGTCTCCCATACCGATATCGACAACAGCTCCGCGGACAGCTTCTGCCTGGATTCCGCGTCTTGCTAATGCACGAAGAGTTCCTAAGTGGATGTCGTCCCATCCGGTGTAGAGTCCCTCGTTGATTCCTTTTCTCATACCAGACGTTGAAAGCTCAAGTCCTGCAATCGACATTCTTCCATAGTGGTAGAAGTACGGCATCTTCCATCCGAAGTAGTTGTAGATGTACTCCTGACGGCGGGTGTTTGCGATGTGGTCTTTGCCGCGAATGACATGCGTCATTCCTAAGAGGTGGTCATCAACAGCGACGGAGAAGTTCATTAACGGATAGACGAAGATTTCCGGCTTTCTCGGGTGCTTCGGTTCCTTTAAGACACGCATTGCAGCGAAATCACGAACTGCCGGATCCGGGTGTGCGATGTCGGTCTTGACACGCATGGTAATCTCTCCTTCCTCGTACTTTCCAGCGAGCATATCATCGAAGCGTTTTAAGTTCTCTTCGACGGATAAGTCGCGGCACGGACAGGCCTGCTTCTTGAGCTTTAAGTCTCTAAACTCTGCGTTGTCACAGTCGCACATGTATGCTCCGCCGAGCTTGATTAACTCGCGGGCTAAATCATAGTAAATCTCGAAGCGGTCGGACTGGTAGACAACATCGGTGATTCCAATACCGAGCCACTTGAGATCTTCTGAGACCATATCGTATGCTTCCGGATCAACACGTTTCGGATCGGTGTCTTCAACACGGTAATAGAATTTTCCGCCGTACTTTCTGACATAGTAATCATTTAAGACGGAAGCTCTGGCATGACCTAAGTGAAGAGGTCCTGACGGGTTTGGAGCAAAACGCATGACAACACCGCCTTCTGCGTCCGGAAGGGTTGGAAGCTCGTGAATGCGTTCCTTTTTCTCGTGCATCTTTTCGATTGCCTCAGGATTTAACGCACGAAGCTGTGCTTCGCGCTCCTCTGCGGAAAGTGCCTCGACTTTTGCAAGGATTGCCGGAAGCATGGCGTTGATTTCCTTTGCCTGAGAGCGAAGCTCAGGGTGGGCACCCATTACGCTTCCAAGGACTGCTCCCGCACGCGGAACCGCCTTGTTTTTGACGGCGTTCTGGAGAGCAAGAATGTATATATCGTTTTCAAGAGTGCTGTCAGCCATATTTGGTGTAATATATTGGTTCGGAAGGATGTTTAAGGTAACTGATTCCCAGCTATCGGATAATCTGAAAAACCCCGTCCTCACTCACAAAGAACCCTTCCCTTTCCATCTCCTGCAAAACAGCAGAGACGGTCGTTTCCGCACAGCCGAGAACTGCGGAAAGCTCAGCTGCAGAGGCAGATGTCCGGCTGAGCATCTCCTTTAATACCGCACCTCTTACCTGCCGCTTCGAGCCTTTGAATGCAGACTGCTTCACATACTGCCGGCTCTTTCGGTTCGGATTGGAAACAGATTTTTTCAGATCTGTTCCAAGGTCCATCAAAGCCCAGTACCATTCCCGTGACCGTCCCTTTGGGAGCGTAGCTTCAACGAGCGGGAAAATTTCCGCATCATCCACAGTGTCCTTTCCGCGGAAGAAGAAGTAGATAAACACCCGCCGGATGTTTGTTTCGATGAAGACGACATCAGCATTGTAGGCAAATGCAGCGATTGAACAGGACGTAGCTTTGCCAATTCCGGGAAGCTGCAAAAGCTCTGCAGGCGTCCTGGGAAAACCGCCGCTTTCCACAACTGCCTGACAAAGCTTTTTCAAATACAGCGCACGGCGGTTGTAACCCATTCCCTGCCATGCTTCGAGAACTGCTGCATCAGATGCATCCGCAAGCACATCTGCTGTCGGGAACCGTTTGATGAATCCGGGATATATCTGCGAAACACGGGAAACCTGCGTCTGCTGCAGCATCACTTCCGATACCGTAATCAGATACGGATCTCTTGTATGCCGCCATTCCATATCATGGCGTCCGAATGTTTCATAATAGGAAAAAACGAACTCCCGGAAATCCGCAGTAAGAGAAGGAGTGAGTCCTTCCTCGCGGAACCGGATGGAGAAGTCACGCTCAAACATCAGAGACAAGGTGGTTAATGAGAATCTCGGCGATGTCCGAACTGTATTCGGTGATTCTGTGCATACTCTGAACAATCTGATTTACTGCGATTGCCTCTTGTGCTTTCATCTTCCGTGTGGTGTCTCCAAACTGGTGATAGAGAGATTCCATATCCTCTGCCGAGGCAATAATCTGGTTTGCCCGAGTCAGGTTTCCGGAGAATACAGTCTGAATCGCCTGGTTGAAGACGTTTAAGGAGTCCACACCAAGGGATGTGAGCTTTGGAATCAGTGTCCGGTCAATACCTTTGTCGCTCAGCACCAGAACCGACTCAGCGATTAATACTGCGTGATCTCCGACACGCTCAATCGTGCGGGAAATCTGGTAATAGGTTGCAGCCATCCGGGGAGTGATGTTCATCCGAAGCGATAAAGCAGGGTTATCAACAATCAGGGAGAACTGCCGGTGAATCAGCCAGTGAAGCCGGTCAACATCCGTGTCTCGGGCTGCAACGTCTTCTGCGAGTTCGCGTTTTCCTTGTTCCATCGCATACATGGCATCCTCGTGCATGGCTTTGACAATCACATACATCCGGCGGATGGTGTTTTCAAACGGCATCTCGCTCGGGTTGAGGATGTCTTTTAGGGTGATGCTGTTGTCCGTTTCCTCAGCGACTTCCTGTCCTATGGTCATCTGGGTGAATTTGCGGACAACCTGTCTGACCTTTGGAGGGATTCTTCCCGCAGAGGTGATTTTAACGACCGTAAATCCGCAGATGTATGCACCAATTAACGAGCGGAGAAGCATCTGCGGGTCAGGATAGTCTTTTAGGGGGAACTCTTTGATTTTTGTTGTCCGGTCGTACTGGATGTTCGGGGTAATCAAAAGTGTTCCGTCTGCCTGGGAGACAACTCCTATCGGATCGTTTTTCTGGATATTTCGCTCACGAATCCAGGTTTTTGGAAGGGAGAGGACATAGGAAGAGCCTCCGGTAACCTGAATCTTTCTGATTTCCATGAAATAGTATTAGGCAAGGATTCTATAAATACTATAGAGTTGCAAGGATTCTCAATATTCTTTTCCGGAGATATATTTTGTGTGCAGAAAAACCCGTACAAAGTGGGAGGTAAAATGAAGGGAGAGCGGTTTTCTGAATATCCTCTCAGTATATCTATCAAAAAAAGAAGAGAAAATTCCCGGAATTATTGTGCTTCGAGCACAATTTCCAGATAGGATTTGGTAAGACGCTCGCCGACGATTCCTGCCATCTCTGCGATTTCATCAATGACGGCAACAGCTTCATCCTCAGAGAGCTCGGCAGCCGCCTCGATTTCCGAGAACACACCGACACCGGGCAACTCGTCTAAGGTAACAATGGCTTTTGGAACGCGGTAGATTTTTCGGTGTTTGTCAACGGCTGCGGTCTTTCGGTAGCCGATTCTTTCCAAAAGGACAGCAAACTCTTCTCCGGATGAAAGGTCAACGATAATCTCTTCGCGTGCCTTGAATCCCTCGCGGCCGACCTTCGGGCCTTTGTAGGTGATGCACGGCGGCATAATCTTTCCGCACTTCTGGTTGCTTACATACCGCAGACGCAGTGCCTCATCAGTTTCTGCAAAATCCTTGTGCGGGGCGTTGAAGTAGACGTCATGCTCATCCTGATCGGCGATTAACTCTGCGTTGTTTTCGATGAGCTTTGCTTCAATTGGTTCGAGGGCTTCGACGCGAACTTTAATTTCAATCTCAAATCCCATGAATAGTATTCAGTAAGGATACGGATAAGTCTTCTGATGATTGATGTATAAATAGAAAGACGGGGAATATTACTGTATGAAGAAAACCGCAGTTTTCGCTGTCATTGCCCTGTGTATCGCAGCAGTATTAACTGCCGGGTGCGTTGGGCCGCAGGAACCAATTGACTACCCGACAGCACTTATCGGAGACTGGAAGAGTGAATTCCCGCAAGCAATATCAGAATCAGTGGAGTTCTATACTGTATATCAATTCAATAATGACAATACGGGAAAAGTTATTGCTGATGTAAATGGAGAAGTACTCAGCAGCATCGATGTATTCTGGGGATATGTTGAATATAATCATTATGTTGTCGGTTATCCAAAATCACAGCAGGTAATCTCTTATTATATACTCAAAGATGGTCTCACCATTGTGGATGACTATGGAAACAAATTCATAAAACTCTAATCTTTTTTTTTAGACAATATCTTTAATACAGACAAAAACAGACTAAAGTTAATGCAATGTCCTTTTTGTAATTGTGAGTTGCCAGAGCATGCAAAATTCTGCCAGAACTGTGGTGAGAAAATACCAGTGTCTGACGAAATATATTCTAAGCATATATCAGAGTCAAAAGAATTTGATACAAGAAGTCATCCAGTATCCCAAAAAGAACATCTGAAAACATCAAAACACACTGCAGATGTATCATCTATTCCAAATAAGAAAAAGAAAAAAGGAAAATTTCTAAAGATTCTAGGAATTACTTTTTGCATACCCATAATAGTATTTATTTGTCTTTTCGCAGTTGTCTTTGGGATTGCTATTGTGGAATATTCACAGGAAGCAGAATTCGCGTCAAGCTATTCACAAGCAATTGAACCAACAGACCCGATCGTTCGCTCTTACGCGTTAAAGGCAATTCCAGCATCGCATGATGGAGAATATAGTGTACAGCAGCTTTGTGATATTTATAACAAACTTTACAATGACTGGGTGCATGTAAATGACCCCGACGGAGAAGAATATATTGTCCCAGCGAGTGAATCTGTGAAAGTACTCCGTGGTGATTGTGATGATTATGCAGTATTAATGGCATCATTAGTTGAAGCTATTGGAGGAACATCCAGAGTCATTGTTGCATCTGATTCAGCAGGAGATGAACACGTTTATGCAGAAGTGTATCTAAACGATTTTAAAGAGGGACAAGATAATGTTATTGATACAATTGGACGAAAATATGGAGTAAAAACAGTATATTACCATATCGATGAAAATGGAGATTATTGGTTAAACCTGGATTATACATCATATTATCCAGGCAGTAAATACTATAATTCAGTTGGGAATGAATTTGTCATCTGGTCAGATGGACGGTATGCTATATTTGATTAAAACCTATCTGATTATCTAAAATATAACTCCACATATTTTTATTTCAACTAATATATTTTCAAGACTATATCTTTAATACGGACAAAAACCTATTGAAAACTATGTACTGTCCTTTTTGTGGCTGTGAACTATCAGAACAGGTAAAATTCTGTCACAACTGTGGTGAGAAAATTCCAGAGTCTGATAAAAATGATACGGCAAAGCTGCCAACATCTCATGCAGGAAAACCGGAAGTAGCACAACATGCTGTTTCCAAATCTCCAACTCCGAAGAAGAAAAAGAAAAAAAACAAGGCTCTGAAAATCGCAGGGATTATATGTTGTATCCCAATAGTATTGTTTATCTGTCTCTTCGCTGCAGTATGTGGTATTGCTATTTTTTTAGATTCATATGATGCAGAACACGCGTTAAGTTATTCACAGGCAATTGAATCAACAGACCCACTCGTCCAGTCTTATGCATTAAAAGCTATTCCCACATATCATAGAGGAGAATATAGTGTTGAGCAGATTTGTGATGTCTATGATAAACTCTATAAGGACTGGACATATGTTAGTGATCCATACATAAATTCTAATGATTTTAGAGGAGAATATGTTGCTCCAGCAAGTGAATCTGTTGTCCTTCTACACGGTGATTGTGATGATCATGCAATATTAATGGCATCTTTGATTGAATCCATTGGAGGAAAGGCAAGAGTCATTATTGCTCGGAATGAAGAAGGAGTTGGACACGCATATGCTGAAGTCTATCTGGGAGATTTTAAAGAAGGTAAATCTAAGGTAATTAACACGATTAAACGCCGTTACGGAGTAAAAACTGTTTATTACCATATCGATGAAAATGGAGATTATTGGTTAAATCTGGATTATCAATCAAATTATCCTGGCAGCAGATTCTACTATTCGGTTGGAGAGGAGTTAGTCATTTGGTCAGATGGAACATATATCAGAGAGGATTTAGTTTCCGGAGTCACAGATTACACAGATACAGATGAGACAAGAAACCTGTATGCCTCATCCATTACAAAATCAATTGAATCTGAGAACTCGCTTGTTCATGCATATGCATTAAGTGCTATATCACCATCACATGCAGGTGAGTATAATATACATCAACTTCGTGATATCTATAACAAACTTAACAAAGACTGGGTTTATGTAAATACCCCTGTAGAATATGCAGATATTGCTCCAGCAAGCGAATCTGTAACAGTACTCAAAGGTAATTCAGCTGACTATGCAGTATTAATGGCATCATTGATAGAATCGATGGGTGAAACAGCCAGAGTTATTGTTGCATATAACTCGAATGGAGAGAGATACATATATCCCGAAGTGAATATTGCTGATTCTGAGATTGAGTTCAGAGATCTCGCTGATATTCTATCATTACATTATGGATACATATATTGTCGTATCGATGATAGTGGTAGTTATTGGATAAATCTGGATAGAACAGAAAAACAACCAGGAGGAAAGTTCTTTGAATCATTCGGAAACGAATTGGTTGTTTGGTCGGATGGAAGTTATAATACACTGCATTAACTAATGTTGATGCAAAGAGATTCCAATCGATACACTACAATATTTTTTGAGAAAAAAAGAACCCAAGGCTTATTCAAGCCTGGTGTTCATTGAGTTCTTCATACCGCTTCTTTTCGCGGTCACGAAGCTCTACTCTTCTAACTTTTCCAGAGATGGTCTTTGGAAGTTCATCAACGAACTCGATTGCACGCGGATATTTGTATGGTGCAGTTGTGGTCTTGACATGGTTCTGCAGCTCACGAATGAGGTCATCAGAACCGGTCCAGCCGTCCTTGAGGCAGATGAATGCCTTGACAATGACGCCGCGGATTGGATCCGGACTGCCGACAACTGCGGACTCCTTGACACACGGGTGAGTCATTAATGCAGACTCAACCTCAGCAGGCGAGATACGGTATCCGGAGGACTTGATGATATCATCATCTCTTCCCTGGAACCAGTAGTATCCATCCTCATCCATGATTGCCTTGTCTCCGGTGTAGTACCAGTCACCGACAAAGACCTTTGCAGTTGCTTCCGGATCGTCAAGGTATTCCATAAACAGACCAACCGGCGATGGATCACGGGTACGGATAGCGATTCTTCCCTCTTCACCGACAGCAACCGGGTTTCCATCGTCATCGTGGAGTTCAACCTTCCATCCCGGAGCAGGCTTTCCAATCGAACCCGGACGGTGCTCGATGCATGGGTAGGTTCCAATAACCATAACCGTCTCGGTCTGACCGTATGCCTCGTAAATCTTGAGACCGGTTCCTTCTTCCCAGACACGGTTGACTTCCGGATTTAAGGTCTCGCCTGCACATAAACAGTGGCGGAGCTCAGAGAAATCAAACGTACTGAGGTCGGCTAAGATTAACATCCGGTAAATGGTGGACGGAGCACAGAATGTGGTAATCTCGTATTTTTCGATTAACGGCAGGAGTTCGGTTGCGTTGAACTTTCCGCGGTAATCATAGACAAAGACACAGGCTCCCTGCATCCATGGGCCGTAGAATTTACCCCAGGATGACTTACCCCATCCAGTATCTGCTACCGTAAACTGAAGATCGTTTTCGGTTAAGTCATACCAGAACTTACCGGTTACAATATGACCAAGCGGATATGCATGGTTGTGCATAACCATCTTCGGGTTTGCTGAAGTTCCCGAGGTGAAGAAAATCAGCATCGGATCGGTTGCTTTTGTTCTATTTTTACGAATGAGCGGGCTTAGGTGGATGGATGCTTTTGCCGGATAAATCAGTTCCTTCTGATAATCAATCCATCCTTCAGCCTCACCGTCAACAAGGAATTTAACCTTTAAGGTAGGGCACTGATCTAAGACTTCCTGTACCTTCCAGAGGTTTTCCTGGTCGGTTACAATCATCTTGAACTTGCCTTTATTAATTCTGTATTCTAAGTCGTGGGGGGTGAGAATGACTGGAGACGGACAGATGACTGCTCCAATCTTAATTGCTGCGAGGGCGAATGTCCACCACTCCGGCACGCGGGGTAGAAGAATCATTACACGGTCGCCCTTTCCGACGTTCTGTTTGAACATCATGTTCGCAATCTGGTTGGACAGATTCATCATGTGGCGGAAAGTGTAGTACTTTTCTTCACCCTCCTGATTCGTCCATATCATTGCCAGTTTGTTGCGGTCCTGTTTTGCCCAGGCATCCACAACATCAAAGCCGAAGTTGTAGTACTCCGGAACTGGGATGGAGAATGTGGAGCAGGTCTCCTCATAGTCCATCATGTTGTGTAATGACGTTTCTGTCATGAGGTATGTTATATGTTAGCATAGTAAATAAACCTAATCGCATTTTCAAGCTTCATTGTATGAGATACGGAGTTATACGGGGTTTTTCGGCAGGATGTATTCTGCGCGCACAGTTTTTGTTTCTTATCTCAGCATCTTGATATGGAATCAGGCATAATATAGTAAGTACTTATGGTACATCTGACTGTGGACATTGGCGGAAAACCCGGAGTGAACTGCCGGGGATTTTGTACGTATTGTTATTTCAAACATGCAAAAGATGTCCCGCCGTTTGGATGCCGTTACTGTCTGCCGTTCAAAAAAGGATGTGACTACTGTACCCGCGGAGTAAAAGAGGAGTACGCAGACTTTTATTCCTTAAAAGAAGTTGCAGACAACTTCTTAGCAGACCTGCAAAGCGTTACCGGAGATATTACAAGAATTACCATTTCCGGCGGAGGAGATCCGAGCTGTTATCCTGAGTTCAAAAATCTCATGGAGATTTTAGGAAGCCTTGGAGTGCCTCTTCACATCGGATATACCAGCGGAAAAGGTTTTGACGATGTTGAGACTGCAGACTTCCTGATTCAAAACAATCTCTCTGAAATCTCCTTTACGGTCTTTGCATCCGACCCTGCTCTTCGGGCAAAGTATATGCATGATCCAACCCCGGAGGCATCTTTGGCGGTTCTGGAGCGTCTTGCCGCAAAGATTGATGTCTATGCAGCCTGCGTCATCATTCCGGGAGTAAATGACGGAGATGTGCTCGAAGAAACCCTTTCCTGGCTTGAGAGGATTGGCGTCAAAGGCGTTATTCTCATGCGGTTTGGAAACAGCGGGGAACAGGGATTAATCCTTGCAAACACGCCGATTATGGAGGGGCAGAGAATGCATGAGCCCGAAGAGTTCAGAGAACTTGTATCAAATGCTGCAGCACGCCATCCAAATCTTAGAATATCCGGCACTCCGCTCTATGATCCGCTTTTTGACTCTCCGTTTGCCGTACGCAAAAATGAAGAACTTTTATCCCGCCTCCCGCGGGTTACAAAGAAGGCATCTGTTATCACAGGCTCAGTTGCTGCCCCATACATTGCAGAGATTCTTGAAAAATGCGGAGGCGATCCTGGAATGGTTGTTCCGGTCAAAAAGGAGATTGCCTGCCTTATGACAATCGATGACCTCAAAGACCTGGATACCGCAAACCTCACTGATATCGTTATCATCCCGGGACGCGCTTTTGTCCATGATGCGGAAGCGGAGTCCGTTCTCGGACGGCAGGTGGTTCGCGGTCCGGAGATGCTTACAGCAGACGGAGAGACAAGTATGGGAATGGATGAGGCGGGGGTCCTGACGATGGAGATGGAAGGATTTTCGGCGCTGATTCAACTGATTAATATGTACGGTATCTGAATACCCCTCATCTTTTTTAACTCACCTGCGGTAACCGCGAATTTACCCAAAAAGGGATAAGCGATTTTTTATCCTAATACAGCAAAAATAATTAAACATTATGAACGACGCCGAGGTTCTGATGAATCCTAACGACTTAGTACAGTTCCTGAAAAAGAGTCCCGAGTACTTCACCAAGGACGACATCATCCGTTTCTGCGAAGAAAACGCCATCGAAATGGTAAACTTCCACTACGCAGCAGCAGATGGAAAACTCAAGACACTGAACTTCGTCATATCTTCCAAAGAATACTTAGACACCATCCTCTCTGACGGAGAGCGTGTTGACGGAAGCAACATCTTCCCGTTCATCGAAGCAGGAAGCTCTGACTTATACGTCATCCCGCGCTACGCAACTGCATTCGTTGACCCGTTCGCAGAGACCCCAACCCTTGGAATCCTCTGTTCCTACTACGACAACACCGGAAAACCGCTCACTTCCGCACCGGAGTACATCTTATCCCAGGCAGCAGCAGCATTCCGCAAGAACACCGGAATGGACTTCAAGTGCTTAGGAGAACTTGAATACTACGTCATCTGCGATCAGGACGAGTTCTATCCGGGACGCGATCAGAAGGGATACCATGAGTCTGCACCGTTCTGCAAATTCGAAGAGATGAGAGTTGAAGCAATGCGCTTAATCGCCAAAGCAGGCGGAAAAATCAAGTACGGCCACTCTGAAGTCGGATGCTTCACCAAAGACGGACTCTACTACGAACAGCACGAAATCGAGTTCCTCCCGGTCGACCCGAGACTCGCAGTCGAAGAACTCATCCTCGCAAAGTGGATTCTCAGAAACCTTGGAAACCAGTACGGCGTCACTGTTTCCTACGCACCAAAGATTACCGTCGGCAAAGCAGGTTCCGGAATGCACTTCCACATGATGGCAGAAAAGAACGGCAAGAATGTCATGATTAAAGACGGCGTCTTATCTGACATCGCAAAGCGCATGATTGCAGGAATTCTCGATGTCGGAGACGCAGTAACTGCATTTGGAAACACAATTCCTACCTCCTACCTCCGCTTAGTTCCGCACCAGGAAGCCCCGACCTACATCTGCTGGGGAGACAGAAACCGCTCTGTCGTTGTCCGTGTCCCGCTTGGATGGACCGGATCTTCCGACATGGCAGCAGAAGCAAACTTCGGCCTCAAGAGAAAGGCAGACAAGATTTGCAAGCAGACCTTCGAATACCGCGTTGCAGACGGTTCCGCAGACCTCTACGAGACTGTTGCAGCATTAATCATGGGTGCAATGCACGGACTTGAGATGAACAATGCATTAGAGCTCGCAGACAAACTCTACGCATCTGGAAACATCTTTGACCCGGCATACAAAGACTTCCTGGCAACCTTATCACAGCTTCCAACCTGCTGTGACGAGTCTGCAGATGTCCTTGATGCAAAGCGTGCACTCTTTGAAAGAGACGGCATCTTCCCGGCAGGAGTTATCGACTCCCAGATTAAGAAACTGAAGGCATACGGAGACAAGGGATTATCCGACAGCTTACTCGGAAACGAAGAGAAGTTTGCAGAACTCGTTGAGCAGTACATCCACGTTGCATAAATGAGAAAATTCCTCGGCAATATTGAGCGGGCGCTTGGTGTCTGGTATCCGGATCCGGAGGACAAACCGGATGACA
>SUTD01000032.1 GCA_015063085.1 Methanocorpusculum parvum | reverse complement strand
ATGCGCCAAAGATTGCTGTCTGCACGTATCATTTCAAAGATGATGCGGCAGTGCTTCGGGGAATTATCAAAGCGGCAAATCCGGCGTATCGGATTGTTGAGAAGTGGAAGAAGATGTACGCGAGGGTGTAAATACCGGTTTTCCTCAGTTTATCTTCGTTTTTTATTTCCGCTCTCACGCTTCTCCGTTCCCCGCTTCTTTGGAGGCGCTCCGCAGATCGGGCAGTCAGTTTCGCCTGTCGGAATCTCTGCCCCGCATCCTGAGCAGAGCATCTTCCAGACCTTCTTCTTTGCTGTTTTTGCAAGCAGGCTTTTGACCGGAATTTTCAGATGCCGGCAGACATTCTGCACTGCAAAGTCTCCGGAGACAACAATCCCTCCTGATGCAAGCGCGAATGCGATAACCGAGATGTCCGTCTTTGAAAGAACCCGCAGGTCTCCGGATTTCTCTGCCGCTGCTTCGACCTCTGCAAACTCAGCAGGAGATGCCCCGCCGATTTTCAGCCCCTCAGCCGTTAAGACTTCAAAGCGCATCTTTGAGACATGATCGCGAATCTCGTCTGCCACCTCAGGCGTTGTCCAGAGGTCACCCTCCAAGCGGTGTTCCGCGAAAAAAAAGGAAGCATCCAGAATATACTGCATGCTTATTTTCTGACAGCGTCTGCGATGATTTTGGATGCCGAGAACTTCGAGGATGCACGCTCGATGGTATCGGAGTTTGCAACATCTGCAAGTCCGCCCTGCATGAGCTTGATGTATCCGCCTGATGCAAAGACACCGTGGACACCGGCTGCACGGACAGACTTTGCTCCCTGCTCCATTAACATGCTGGCAGCAAGAGCCATCGAACCGCCGGTTGCAATAATGTCATCGACAATAACACAGTCTCTGCCTGCTGCATCGAGGTGCTTTGGCGCCATCTTTACCTCCGAGCCGGAAAGTCTGGTCTTGTCTAAGTGATCGCAGTCCCAGTTAAACGGAGCTGCAACGCTCTTGGCAAACTCCCATGCGCCAATGTCCGGGGATAGGATGAGCGGGTTTTCGACCGGCTGAGTCTGAATGTATGCTCCAATCTCCGGTGCAACGTTTAAGTTCACTGCCGGGCAGCGGAAGTGGTTTAAGACAGACGGGTCGTGGATGTTTACGGTAAAGACACGGGATGCCCCTTCCGATAATGCGCGGGCAAGTGCGCGGGCTGAGATCGGCTCTCCTTCGTTGAAGCGTTTGTCCTGTCTTGCGTATCCCATGTACGGAAGAACAAGGGTTACGTCTTTTCCTTCGCAGGCGTCCATTAAAAGCATTACCTGAAGGGCGGTTGTGGTATCAACGGTACTTGCAACAACGACCATTTCGTCATCAAGCTCTTCTACGCGCACATACAGCTCCCCGTCCGGGAAGGTGGTGTACTTTACGTTGGAGAGTTTGCATCCGAGTTCCTGAGCTGTACGGGCCGCAAGCAGCTGACTTTTTTCTGTATAGATGACCTTCATATTTCTGCAGATACTATCTTAATACTGAAAGTACTTAAATTATAATCAAGTACAAATAATACAGACTTCATCTGAAGGCAGGTATATACAATATGGAAGAACCAAATACAACGCCGGTCAGAGAGACCGGGGCTGTTTTCGACCCGGTTTTGACTGAAAATCCGCCGGCAGCGGAGCAGGCAGAATCTGCGCGGGAGGAGACGCCGGTAAAGGAGCATTATGCATCGGATGAGTATGCAGACCTTTTCGGCGGTGTCCGTTTCGATACAACAGCTGATATCCCGATTCCGACCTCGTTAATCGATCAGGTTATCGGACAGGAGCATGCAGTAGATGTGATTAAGAAGGCGGCAACGCAGCGCCGTCATGTGATGATGATCGGAAGCCCGGGTACGGGTAAGTCGATGCTTGCAAAGGCAATGTCTGAGCTTCTTCCAAAGGAGGAGATGCAGGATATTATGGTCTATCCGAATCAGGAGGACAATAATAATCCGATTATCCGTGTGGTTCCGGCAGGACGCGGCAAGGAGATTGTTGCCCACCACAAGGAGGATGCAAAGCGTCAGGCTTCTTCGAGAAATACGCTTCTGATTGTTCTGGTGATTGGTGTTCTTGGTATTGCCTTCATCTCAGGACAGCTTTTGATGGGTATTATTGCGGTTGCGTTCCTGTTTATGGCATTCCGCTCGTTAATTCCAAAGGAGAGCGCAATGGTTCCAAAGCTGATTGTGTCAAACAAGCCGGACAGTTTCGCTCCGTTTGTGGATGCAACCGGTTCTCACGCAGGAGCTCTTCTTGGAGATGTCCGCCACGATCCGTTCCAGTCGGGAGGTCTTGAAACTCCGGCACATGACCGTGTTGAGGCAGGAGCAATTCACCGTGCGCACAAGGGAGTTCTCTTCATCGATGAGATTAACTCGCTTGAGTATCAGTCCCAGCAGTCGCTGCTGACTGCTCTTCAGGAGGGTGTTTTCCCGATTACCGGTCAGTCCGAGCGTTCTTCGGGAGCAATGGTCAGAACCGAGCCGGTTCCGTGCCGCTTCTTAATGATTGCCGCAGGAAACCTTGACGCAATGCAGTATATGCACCCGGCACTGAGAAGCCGTATCAGAGGTTACGGTTACGAAGTTTACATGACCGAGACCATGGATGATACCGCAGAGAACCGCGGAAAGCTTGTCCGCTTCATTGCTCAGGAGGTGAAAAACGATGGTAAGATTCCTCCGTTTGATCCGTCTGCGGTTTCTGAGATTCTCCGCGAGGCAAGACGCCGTTCCGGACGTAAGGGACACTTGACGGTAAAGCTGAGAGATTTAGGCGGTCTTGTCCGTGTGGCAGGAGATCTGGCAATTAAGGAAGGTTCATCCACGACTACTCTTCGTCATGTGCTTGATGCAAAGAAGATTGCCCGCTCTGTAGAAGACCAGATGGCAGATGAGTACATCAGAAGAACCCGTGATTATGATTTAACAATTGTCGAGGGAACGCTTGTCGGTCACGTGAATGGTCTGGCTGTTGTTGGAAATGACGGCGGTTCGGTGCTGCCGATTGCAGCAGAGGTTACCCCTGCCCAGGGTGCGGGTTCTGTTGTTGCAACAGGAGGTCTCAAGGAGATTGCACAGGAGTCCATTAAGAATGTGAGCGCATTAATCAAGAAGTTCTCCGGAGCTGATGTGCGCAAGATGGATATCCACGTGCAGTTCGTTGGAACGTACAATGTTGACGGTGATTCTGCATCGGTAACGATGGCAACTGCTGTTATCAGTGCATTAGAGGATATTCCGGTCAGACAGGATGTTGCAATGACCGGTTCTCTTTCTGTCAGAGGAGATGTGCTGCCGATTGGAGGTGTTACCTACAAGATTGAGGCAGCAGCAAAAGCAGGCATTAAGACGGTTATTATTCCGCAGTCGAACTTAAACGATGTGTTAATCGAGGATCAGTATGCAAGTATGGTATCAATTATTCCGGTTACCAGAATCGAGGAGGTTCTGCGCTACGCATTAGTTCCGACTGACAAGGCCGAGTTCGAGGAGAAGCTCGCCAGAATGGGCAAGCATATGGAAATCCCCAAAGACGAGCCGAAAGCAGAGAAGAGCGAGTAAGGCTCTTTCTGAATACTTTTTTCCCGCTTAGTATCCACACAGATGGGCACTGATTTAACACAGATGCAGCCCGCTCCCCTCGCTCTCGCAATCCACTTCGTGTATTACTCGCTGCTTTCGCAGCCGCTCGGCGGTCTGCAGCTCGCGGTGGGGATATCTTCATCTCTTGGAGGTGGAAAGCGACTCTCTTTTTCAAAATCGTATGCATCTTCCGTTCTCTCAGGATAATATATTTATAGATATATAACACATGTTATTTTAACAACACCATGCCGCCGAAAATAAAAATTCAAAAACAGGACATTATCACTGCCGCCGTTAACCTGGTACGGGAACAGGGAGAGAGTGCTCTCAATGCGAGAAATATTGCATCTTCTCTGAACTGTTCCACCCAGCCGGTCTTCTCGAATTTTGCAACTATGGAAGAACTCCGAAGCGCCGTCATTGAAGCGGCAGAGACGCTGTGTGATGCGTATATTACGCGTGAGGTCGAAAAAGCCGAATACCCGCCCTACAAGGCAAGCGGTATGGCCTACATTCGTTTTGCAAAAGAGGAGACTGAGTTATTCAAACTCTTATATATGCGTGACCGCTCCTCCGAAACCATCCCGGAAGAAACTGCACAGAACAGCCGGATGGAACGTATCGTTCACGAGAACACCGGGCTTGAAGGTGACGACACCCGGCTCTTCCATCTGGAGATGTGGGCATATGTGCACGGAATCGCGACCATGACCGCGACCGGATTCTGCCATCTCGACCGGGAGCTGATTAGCAAAATGCTCACTGACGCCTATCTGGGCATGAAAAAACACTATGGTCTGGAGTAGCGATGGACGCAGTCAGAACTGAAGCGCTCACGAAAACGTACAAAGATGTTGTCGCTGTTGACCGTCTTTCGCTTTCCATTCGCCAGGGGGAGCTGTTTTCCCTGCTCGGCTTAAACGGTGCCGGAAAAACCACCACTATCAAAATGCTTTCCTGTCTTACCGCTCCTACCCGCGGGGATGCTTTTTTGCACGGGAAAAGTATTCGAACGGATACTGCCGCGGTAAAAAAGCTGATTGCCGTCTCTCCGCAGGAGACAGTGGTAGCTCCCGGCCTTTCCGTCCGGGAAAATCTGGAACTGATTTGCGGAGTTTACGGTTTTTCGCGGGAAAAGCAGGACGCGAAAATTGCTGAGCTTACCGCCCTTCTCGGGCTTGATTCTGTCCTTTTGAAAAAGGCGGGGAAGTTATCGGGAGGATGGCAGAGAAGACTGAGTATCGCGATGGCTTTAATCAGCGAGCCGCAGATTCTTTTCCTCGACGAGCCGACACTGGGACTTGATGTTCTCGCCCGCAGTGAACTCTGGGAGATTATCCGTTCCCTCAAAGGGAAAGCAACGATTATCTTAACCACCCATTACATGGAAGAGGCAGAAGCTCTCTCGGACCGGATTGGCATCATGAAGGATGGACGGCTGCTTATCTGCGATACCGTCGATGCATTGAAGAAAACTGCCGGGGCAGAGAGTATTGAACAAGCATTTGTCACTATTGTGACTGGGGGGGTAAAATGAGGGCTTTGCCGTTTGCCAAAAGAGTTGCCAGAGAGATTTTGCGTGACCCGGGGACGCTGGTGTTTGGTCTCGGCTTCCCGCTTGTACTGATTTTCCTGCTTACGGCAATCCAGGCAAATATCCCGGTCAGTCTTTTTGAGATACCCGATTTAGCGCCGGGCATTACGATATTCGGTCTTTCCTTTATGACGCTGTTCTCCGCATCGATTATTGCCAAAGACCGGGAAAGTTCGCTTCTTGCCCGTCTCTATACCACCCCGCTTACTGCAGGGGATTTTATTCTCGGCTATACACTTCCGATTGTGCCGATTGCTCTTGCGCAGTGTGCAGTCTGCTATGCGGCAGGGATTCTTCTCGGGCTGAATATTTCGGTGAACATTCTCTATGCCCTCCTGTTCAGTATTCCGGTGTCCGTGTTCTTCATCGCTTTGGGGCTTCTCTGCGGCAGTATCTTTACCGACAAGCAGGTCGGCGGCATTTGCGGTGCGTTACTGACGAATCTTGCCGGATGGCTGTCGGGAATCTGGTTTGACCTTTCCCTTGTCGGCGGGCTGTTTCAGCAGATTGCCTATCTCCTGCCGTTTGTGCATGCGGTAGACCTGGTATGTGCGGTAATTGCCGGGAATTTTGCCGGGATTTTCCCGCATATCTGGTGGGTACTTGGCTATGCCGCGGTAACTCTTGTTGCTGCTGTTCTGCTGTTCCTTCGGCAGATGAAGAAGCAGTAGGGGGATTTTTCCCCGGTTCTTTTTTGAAATTCTGTTGCGGCAAACAGTATGATTTTCAGATAAGCACCTCAACATCGAACCGGTCGTCCCGCATGGATAAATCCAGTGCCTCGGCGACAGTCAGGTGTGATGCTTCCACGGTTTTGAGATATTTTTCCGCGGTCTCTTTTGCCTCTGCCATCTGTTTTTTCGTGGGCCGTTTCCACGGCTGTCCCGGAACCGGGATGTATCCGGAGATACGTAAAGGAATGGTATCATCCAGTCCTGCAAGGAATCCGCACAG
>SUTD01000031.1 GCA_015063085.1 Methanocorpusculum parvum | reverse complement strand
ACAGCGCTCATGATTTTCTTTTTGACATCCTTTTCTGCGTCATCGAACCAGACTAAGCTGTCCGGGACAGATGAGGACATTTTGCCGCCCTGAAGTCCCATTAAGAAGCTGTGGTAGGTGGATGACGGAAGCATGAAGCCGAATCCGCCAAACTCCTGCTCGATGCGGCGTACAACGGTCTCGACTTCGTCAACGGTAAATCCTGCCGGAAGGTCGATGTGTCCTTCATACTTCTTCGAGCCTTTGAATGCTTTGGCAACCGCAGAGATTGCCTCAGGGGAAGCGTTCTTGGCGCGGATGCTGATGTGCGTTTTTCTGTCCTCGACAAAGAACATGCGAAGCGCATTTGTGACATCGCGGGTTAAGCGGATGTGCGGGTCCTGGTCGATTCCAACAGGGACGATTGTCGGGGCGATTCCGGCAGTAAGCTGCGGGTAGAGGATGTCTGCTACCTGGGTGGAAACACTCATGGCGTGGGCAAGTTCGGTGTCTGCTCCGAATCCGTAGATGGCAGAGAGGTTGGAGAAGTTGATTTTGCATGCTGCTTCAAAGGATAAGTCTTTGAGTGCATTGTTTCTTCTCTGGGAGTAGATTTCGCCTTTGAAACCAAGAGCGTAGAGGCAGTTCATGTATTCGCGTGCGTATTCGTCGCATTTCTCCCAGGAGAGGCCGCGGACAGCGTGAGCTTCGCGGTCTGCCATGGAGATAAAACCCTGGCCTCCCTGTTGAATGTGCCAGACAACTTCCTTCATGACCATTAAGTGTCCGAAGTGCGGGTGTCCTGACGGCATGAAGCCGGTTAAGACGTGGAAGGGTTTTTTATTGGTGATTGCGTCAGAGACTGCATCATATCCGCGGTGTCCCTGGATGATGTCACGGCGGATGAAGGCCGGAAGCTCGCCTAAGCGTTCCTTCTGCGGTTCAAACGGGTCAATGCCGAAGTCCTCGAAGAGCCGGTTCATGTTGACCTTCGGGGTGCTTGACCATGGATTAATCTGTTCTGCCATAGTGTTTCCTGATATTACATTTTGAGTCGTGCAAATTCGATTGCGGTGATTTCTTCTCCGGAAAGTGATGCGAAAAGCATCTTCTTTCTGACGCTGTGGGCAAGGCGTACGGAGCGGGAGATTTCACTCATGGAAAGCTTTGTGCCGGCAGGGACTGCGTGGGCGAGCATTTCGGAGTGAGCTCCTTTTGCAGTATAGACGCGGAAGTGGTGTCCGTACTTGTATCCTGATCTCGGGTAGACGCCTAAGTTTTTGAACCAGCGGTACAGAGTGAGTTTTTCTAAAAACTCGGCGTCTCCTTTTCTGGCGAGTGCGATGTACTCTTCGGCGGACATGCCGGAGTCAAGGGTGAGTTTGTCGTTTTCTAAGAGCCAGGCTGTTTCGAGCGGGGCGAGGAAGAGACGGGTTGCATCCATCATGGTGCCGAACCAGTTTTCCATTAAGCAGGCGGTCTCTCCTTCTCCGGTTTCGGTGACGTAGGCAGGAATTCCGGCAAGTTTTGCGGTAAATCCTCCGCGGAGTTCTTCTGCTTCGCGGATTTCCTGGCGGGTGAGCCTGACTTCGTAGTAGGTGAGTTCGTGTTCGTCGTCTAGGACTGCGATGACGAAGAGTTTTCGCATGTTGGCAGCTGCTTTTGCGTCAGCGATGACGGAGGCAAAATCGATGACGTCCCGTTCGGATAATACCCGCATTAAGTAGCGGGAGTTTCCTTTTCCGGGGCGCTGACCGCGGGGGAAGATGCGAAAGTCCTGCGGGCCTGTTGTGATTACGTAGCCGCGTTCTCTGATGTCGCGGTATACGATGAAGTTTCGAAGAAATCCGGGCTCTTTCGCGCACTCGGAAAGGAGTGTGTCGAAGGTGTGTCCCGGGATTTCGAGTTTGCCGCGGGCTATTAAGTAGAGGGCTTCTTTTGTGTCTAAACGAAGCGTTCCGTCCTTTTCTTTGCGTCCGTAACCATTCTGCTCGTAAAGCGGCATGGCTTCTTTTGGAGCGTAACAATACTTCCCGTCGAATTTTGCTTTCACGCGGGGTATATATTTGTCATTTATGCAACATAAACACGGCGCTTCTTACTGGGTGTGCGAGGTGTTTCCGGTGATGTTTTGGAATATGCGAATGCCAATACGGCAGGTAATTTACGATGCACACGCATTTGCCGAAAATGAGGGAAAACAGTCAAAAGGGTTTAGACATGCACCGGTTTTTGCGGTCAAGACTCCGCGGGTGCATGTCTGCTGCTGAAAATGTCAGAAACTTATGTTAAAGACACATAGAGTGACTGGCTTGCAGTTTGACTCTGAATAATATATTGTTGCATCAGATATAAAATGTTGTCCCCGGGGGAAGAAGAGAGAATATGAGAAAAGGAGGATGAGGTTCATCATCCTTTTCCCGTGTTTTTAACATCTGAACCCACTCTCGTATTTCACGAGATACAGCAGATACTGCTGTAAGCAGGAGTACAATATTCTCGAACATTTTTCAGCAGCGGCCAGTTCGTGTACTGACCAATATTATATCCGCGCTGAAATTATTTTAAGCCATCAATGGCATTTATTTTTGAAAATACGGCATTTGGCTCGTTTTTTGTGGGTGTTTTGTGAACAATTTGTGCACAGGATTTTTGCCTGGCTTTCGCTTCGGAAAATCAGGAGATAGAAAAAAATCAGAGCATCTTCGGTTTTACTTCAAACCGGCAGAACTCCGAACCTTCCGTCATACAGACAACCTCCTTCACCACAACCGGGCAGCGGAAGAATGCCGAAAACAACGAATTAAGAATACCCTTCGAGATAATACAGCCTCCGGAAATCCCCTTGGGAAGCGTCATACACTCATAACACTTGTAAACATCAAGAACCAGAGGGGCTGTGGATACAACATGAACCTCGCCAAACCCGTAATGCTCCCAGAACTCCTGAATATTTTCCAGCGTCTTATCCAGAGAATCGGAAACAACATACGGAGCAACCGCCTCGCCTAAAATATTTCCTCCGCGCTTCAAAACCGGATCAATGCGGATTCCGGACTCGGCAAGAGCCACGCGGAAGATGTGGGGAAGCATCTCCTTGTAGTCGATACGGTCATAATTTGTATATGTCTGGCGGATAAGCTCGCGGTATTCCGTTGGAGCGGCATAAGTAGTTGGATTAACCTGTCCAAGATACGTAGCAGACAGGCGGTAAATCTTGCGCCTGGCATCGACCGGATCGGGCACCCGGACAATCAGACCGGCAGCATCAAGTGAATTCAGATAATTCGAAACAGTGGACTTGGAAAGACCTGTTGCATCCTGAATCTCCGAAAAACTCACATCCTCTTCTTCACGCAGAAGACGGAGAATCTGAATCCGGATAGGACTTCTCACGGAAGTTACCATCCCGTCACGGGAATATAACTCCAGCTCTTTAGTACTGTCTGATTCCGGCATTTCTCTGTAAATAATTCCCCTAAATTAATAACACATTATGTCTTCACAATATATCAAAGTATGTTATGAGGCAACAAAAAGACGGAAGACATAGTTTGAAAAGAACAAAAAACGGGATTAATTATCCCGGAACTGGATTTCCACAGTTGTTAAATCATTTGGTGCAATGACCTCTCCGTCAAATACCTCCTTTGCATCCCTTACATGATTTGCCGACGAGGTATAGCGGGAACTGATATGTACCAGAGCAAGCGTCTTCGGATTAACCGCGCAAGCAACCTCTCCTGCCTCGCGGGCTGTTGAGTGCCAGACCTCACGGGCACGCTCTGCTCCTTCTTCCTCATCGAAGGTTGCCTCATGGATTAAAAGGTCAGCGCCTTCCAAAAGGTCGTTTCTGTTCTTTACCGGGCGTGTATCTCCGGTATAGACAATCTTTCTTCCCGGACGGCGTTCACCCATCACCATATCCGGAGTGATGGTGACCTCTTCCCCGTCACGCTCAATTGTTACGGACTGTCCGCGCTGCAGTTTTCCAAAAAGCGGCCCGGGCTTTACCCCAAGAGCGATAGCTCCTTCGCGGTCGAAACGTCCGGGACGCATATCTTCCTCTAAGACATAGCCGATACTTTCCATTCCATGGTGCGTTCGAAATGCCATAACCGAGTATCCGTCAAAGATTGCAACATCTCCGTCTCCCATCTCCACGGCATGGAGCGGGAACGGAATCTTCGGCGTCAGCTGGTGAATGATATTGACATACTTATCCACTCCGTGCGGGCCGTAGATGGTCATCGGCTCTGTTCTGCCGTTAAAGGACATCGTCTCGATAAGACCGAAGATTCCAAGATAATGATCGGCATGCCAGTGGGAGATGAAGATGGCGTTGACCACAAATCCGGTTTTGAGCCGCATCATCTGCTGCTGAGCTCCTTCTCCGCAGTCGAAGAGAAGCGTATCAGAACCGCGGCGAATCATAACACAGGACGGGTTTCTGTTTGGAGTGGGCAGTGCTCCGGCAGTGCCTAAGAAATGTACAAAGAGCGTCTCGCCCGCCATTTAGAACCACCTCTTCAAAAACTCAAGACTTTTTCTTCCCTCTTCCGGGTTTCTTCCTTCGACCACGATGATGTCTCCGTGATACTCTTTTACGATTTTCGGCATGATTTTGTCCCAGGGAATGCTTCCCTCTCCAAGCGGCAGATGTTCATCGCGGACACCGTTGTTGTCGTGGATGTGGAGGTGCGAGGCATTCGGGAGGATGATTTTACAGAAGTCATTGAGATTTCCGTTGGTGTTTGCATGACCTACATCAAACACAGTCCCCATTCCCGTTCCCTCCACAAGCCCGTCCTGCTCGTACGGGTCGCGGCAGAAGAAGTCATCTAAGTTCGGCATGTTCTCAAGAGATGCCTTGACGCCGACGGATTCTGCTGCTTCTCCTAAGCGGATGCAGGCCTGTTTGTGATTCTGCCAGGCAAGAGCTGTGTCGTACCGGCTGACCGGAGATAAGTATCCCGGATGGATTACTACAGTATCTGCAATCTCTGCGGCCTTCCGGATGGTTACTGCAAGCTGGTTTACGGTCTCTTCCCAGATCGGCTGATTGATGGATGCCGGATTTAAGTCGCTGAACGGAGCATGCACAGATACCGGAAGACCGGTCTCTTCCATTGTCCTGCGAACAGAGGCAAACGTTGTTTCGTTGTCCAGGCGGTAGTTTCCGTCAGCCGAGATTTCCCAGCCGTCAAACCCGACCTCGGCAATACCTGAGACCCACGTTGGATCTTCCCAGACTTTCGATGATGAGGCAAAGTAGAATTTCATGCAAGGCTCCGGAGGGTGGTCTGAATTGCTTCTTCAAAGGATTCACGGTCGGCTTCGTTGACGAGAATACGGTCTGCGGCAGACACAGCTCTGGCAAGTCCGAATGACTCTTCGCGTGCATCACGCGCTGCGAGTGCCTCGGAAGTTACCGAGTCATCAGCACGGCCTCTGCCCTGCATGCGGGATAAGCGGATGGCAAAGTCTGCTTTGATGAAGATGAGGGTGAATGTTTCAAAGACGGAACGGAAGTAACTGACTTCGGCATCTCCTCTGATTCCATCAATTACAACTGTCTCTGCATCGAGGCCTTTTACCTCCTCAGCGGTTAAGATTGCGACAGCATCCATTCCAAGCTCTGCTCTGAGTTCGCGGGCGGTTGCTCCGACATGCTCGTCAGTCAGTTCAAGGCCTTTGGCTTTTGTGCGGTTTCGGATGATGTCACCCATAACAACAACCGGGATGCCGTTTTCCGCGGCAATTCTGGAGAACTCGCCTTTGCCGCTTGCCGGATATCCAACGATTCCCAGGACGTTCATCGATGTCTCACAAGCATGGTCTTTGCTTCGGCTGCGGTTCTGATGCATTCCATGTAGGTTAGGCATCTGGATGCATCTGGCTCACTGCGGGCGCGCTGGATGAACTCGTGGATCAGGGAGTCGATTTCTTCTCCAATCGGAGTTGCCGGCAGAAGTTCCTCTTTTGCATAGGCCGGCATAATCACACGAACCTCTTCTGCTTTTGGTTCCGCTGCTTTTTCCGGGGATGCCGCTTTTTCTTCTTTTGCGGCCTCTGCGCAGACAACGCACTGCTTTACCCCGTGTATTTCGAAGTAGGGGGCGCCGCATTTCGGGCAGGCTTCAGAGAGCATCTTTCCACCGGTTAAGAGATGCTCTGCCATTATGTCATCAGGATTTCTGGTCATGGTATTTTTCTATATTGCTGAGTATTTGTTTGTTCTCTGAGTATATATTTTGGGCGAGACGGAGGGGAGTCTTTATTGCATCATAGGTCTAACATGTGTACAACTATTGGGGAGGAAATAGATATGGCAAACCCGGAAGATATGATTAAGCAGTGTGTTATGATGCTGCAGATGATGAACGAGGACCCGACTATCCCGCGCAACATCCGCCGCGCTGCAGATGAGACTCTCAAGATTTTACTTGATGAAAAGAAGTCCTTAAGCCTTCGTGCGGCAACTGCTCTTTCCAAGATTGATGAGGTCAGCAGTGATTCCAATATGCCGATGCACGCAAGAACAAAGGTCTGGGAGATTGCATCTACTTTAGAAGCAATCCCGCTTGACTAATTTT
>SUTD01000009.1 GCA_015063085.1 Methanocorpusculum parvum | reverse complement strand
GCGCAATGGATGTGGTGACCTCGTCGGAGCGCATCGGAAGATATGGAAAGGATATTGCAGAGCTTGTATCCGCTGAGACAGAGAAGTATTTCCTTCCGGAAAAACTGTATGAGATGGGAGAGCTTACCGGCAAAAATCTGGAGCATATATACAATGTCTTTGCATCAGATGACCTCTCGCTTCTGAAGGAATGCGCCTCTATTGAGGATACGGTTGACCGTCTGTATAATGAGGTGTATGCAGAGCTGGTGACACAGATTGAGGAAAAGACCGTCTCTGTTGCATACGGCTGCGCCTGTTTGATGATGAACCGGTATCTGGAACGCTGTTCTGATCATGCATGCAGAATGGGCGAGAAGATGTATTATATGCAGACGGGAAAACATGTACCTCTTTCGGAGATACAATAGAAAAATTGAGTGGTATTCAAACCACTGATATTTTATCTCTATTACGGTACTTAGAATCCGAGCTTTGCTGCAAGCTCTTCTAATGGGATTCCGTGAACCATTGCTGCCTCGCGGATGGTTTCGTTGTTTGCGATTGCGCATCCGAGACATCCCATGCCGAAGCTCTGGAGAACTGCTGCGCTTTCCGGCTTCTCACGGAGGAGGTCGGCAATAGTTGAATCTAAAGTAAGTGCCATGCCTATTATTTTGGTTTGGCAATACTAATAGGTTTTTCATATGATATCGTTATGAGGTGTTTTTTTTGTGAGCCGCCGCGGTTGGCGAGAGCCGAAGGCTCACGCAAAACGCCTATCCCATAAGAGAAAAGAGCCACTCAAAAACCCCAAGCATGTGCAGGGAAATCCCAATCATCAGGAGAGCAAACATCCGGCGAAGCCAGACATCAGATACCCGAATCCGCGAAGAAACCGCGGCCGCCGGAACTGCACAAATCACTAGAATCACCCACATCAGCAGGTCGAAGTAGCCGTTTAACAGATACGAACCAATCCCGCCGAGTGTTATGAACACAATGGCCGCCGAAGACGTTGCCGCGGCTTTCTTCATCGGAAACTTCCCAAGCATCGTCATCAGCGGCACGAGAATCGTCCCGCCGCCAACACCCAGAAGCCCGGAGAAAAACCCTGTGATGCCGCCGATTCCCGCGGCAAGAGGCGCCTTCATCCGGGTGTTTTCTCCTGCAGGAAGTGTTGTTACCATCCGGACTGCTCCGACAATCAGAACCGCCGCGAAGAGGATGGTAAGCACTCTAACTGGAAGATACGTTGCGGCAGTCCCGCCGAGAAATCCGGTAAGAATTCCGGCCCCTCCCAGAATCAGCGCATCGCGCCAGATTACATTTCCCTGCTTTGTATGTGACAGCGCTCCGGTTAAAACGGTCGGCAGTGCCGCAGCTAAACTTGTTCCAAACGCGGTTAAAAGTGCGGCATCCTCGGGCACTCCGGATGCCTGCAGAACAAAAAACATCGCCGGAGCAAAAACAAACCCGCCGCCGACACCAAGCAGACCGGACATACAGCCGGCAAAAATTCCGACTGCGATTAAAAAGAGGATGAAGATAAGTTCCATTTACGGGATAATCTCACAGCCGTTATACCGCGTGTGGGCAAAACTTTCAAGCGACAGCACGCAGGACTTCATCAGTTCTTCAATCCGCGGAAGCACTGCTTCGAGGGATTCTTTCAGATTCCGCACGGTATCACAGACCAGTGCATACTCCTCCCCCCATGGACGGACGATGTTTGAGTAAAGACATCTTCCGCCGCAGAAATCATAGATGTCGCAGGAAAGACACGGCTCCTGAATTGGAATCTCCGGCAGTTCTGCCGGATTGGCGGAACTGATATGTCCTGCATAATAATCAGCCATTCCCACCATAATCGGGCACGGAGCAATAAAGCCGTTGGTCATGATACTGTAGTTGACATATCCCGAACCGCAGCGAAGCTTCGTCTTCTGTCCGGTCAGCAAATCTTCGGTTGTTGAAAGGAACGGATACCACTTTGGAACTGTTCCGGACTGCATCCTGGAAACCCACTCCTCTGCAAGGCGGCGAATGCCTGCATTGTATCCGTTCTTCCACTCGGCAAAGCGTCTGCGGGATAAGTCTCCGGTAAAGTCCGCATCCATCTGCCAGTGAATCGAGCTGAACAGTTTCGTGTCTGCGAGATGCGTTACCGCGGAGAAGATTTCCGTGTCCTCAGCGATGGTCATCCGGGCAATGAGTTCTCCGGTAAATCCGTCCTCACGGATTTTGCGGGCGGCGGAAGTCACCGTCTCATAGATTCCATATCCGCGGTGTCCGTCGGTGAGCTCTTTATCTCCGTCAATCGAGATTAAAATCGTCTCGAAGCGGTTGATGTACTCAGCTCCAAGCTCTAAGAGTTTCGTGCCGTTTGTCTGGAGCATGAACCGTTTGACGGGCGCTTCATCCATTACTTCGCGGACGAAGGGGATGTTTAAGAGCGGTTCTCCGCCGATGAAGGTCAGAACGGCATCCGCATCTTTTTCGAGGAAGGCATAGAGTTCTCTCTTTCCGCAGGAGAAGTTCTCCGTGATGGTCTCGTCAATCGTGCCCGGAGAGCCTGCCGGCTCATCCTCTTCGTCGAACATCTTTGCACGGCAGTACGAACAGCAGAGGTTGCAGTCGTCTGTTACCATCAGGTGGTAGAACATGATTACTGGATGGTAAGGCCGTTGGTCTCGGCGATTTCGAGATAAGTGTCTGCGACGTACTCGGCCTGCTTTCTGGTCATGCCGTAGGTGTTAATCTTCCATACCTTGGTTGCTCCCGGAATGATTCCGGTAATACCCTTCTTGGATAAGGCAGACGAGAGGAAGAATCCGCGCTTTTTGTGCGTCTGGGCAACCACGTCGAACGAACCGGTGGTGTCTAAGCGGGTTAAGGTGTGCTGTCTTGGCATCTCAGAGAGAACCTTCGTTCCTTCGATGGATGCAAGTGCGTCGATTACAATCTTACTGTTTGCAAGCTCTTCGTCGAAGTGGTTGACTCTTTCCTTGACGGTCGGGAAGGATGCAAGCATTCCGACAATCGGCGCTCCCATTAAGGAGCAGCCAAGAATTCCGACCTCCTTGATTCCAAATCTGCGTCCGGTTAAGTCTCCTTCCATCTGGGTGGTGCGGAAGACTTCATCTGCTCTTTCTTCTGTTGCGGCAAGGATTCCGGATGGAGCCGGAGCTGCCATACTCTTGTGTCCGGAACCGATGATGAAGTCAACACCTAAGTCTTTTCCGTTGACCGGCATGATTCCAACCGTATAGACACCATTGTAGAGCACCGGAATATCATACTGATGGGCGACTTTGGCGATTCCTTTTACATCATGCATGTTTCCGTACTGGTAGTCCACATGGTCGATGTAGAGAAGTTTCGGCGGTCTGCCGAACTCGGTTATGACATCCTCGATTCTTTCTGCGGCAGCTTCGGCTGTTATGTGGTTGTCCTCGGTTTTTGGAATCTCGCGGACAACACCCTGCTGAATCTCAACGGAAAGATAGGAGGTATAGTGTGCAAGAGCGCCGATTAAGACCGGATCGCCTTTTTCGACATAGGTTCCTGCAACCTGCTGGAATCCTCTGCGGGCTCCCGGAACCGTTCTTGCCTGAGCCATGCCGAGCCATTCTGCGACATCGACATGGAAGTCTTTTAACGGCGGCTGTTCGATGTAGTCGAGGCGGAACGGTTTTCTGCAGGCGTCACAGACAGAGTACCCGTCCCCCCAGGAAATCATGGCCTTCATGGCTTCCGGCGTTAAACGGCCGCCGACCTGAATCGGATCAAGGTTGATGGCAGTTTCATCGCGCATGCGGGCATCCACATTGCATGCTCCGCACTTCATAAGAGCTCCTGCCGAAGAATGGCAATCTGTTTTTCTACAGATGCGAGGGCTTTTTCGGCCTTCTTTTTCTGGTCGTCGTCTAACTGGTGGGACGGCGCGGTGATTCTGAGTATTGAACGGATATCAGTGAGGGCAAAAAGGCCCTGAAAAACCGCATCTGCGGCGCGCTGAGACATATCTTATATGTCTACGGCAAAAAAGAAGAAGATATTGGTTAGGTTATGCGTACTTTTCCCTGAGTTCGCGGCGAAGCAGTTTCCAGCCGTTCACCCGCGGAAGCTCTGCAACCGAGATAATCTTTCGCGGAACCTTGTATCCTGCTAAGTGCTGTTTTGCAAACTCCACGAGGTCGGACTCGTTTTCTGCAGAGAATCCGTCCTTCCACACAACAGCCGCTGCCGGAATTTCTCCGCGGTGCTCATGCGGGATTCCAAAGACGGCAATCTCGGCAATTCCTTCGAAGCGGATTAAAGCATCCTCGACTTCGGTCGGATAAATCTTCCAGCCGGACATCACAATCATATCCTTCTTGCGGTCGGTGATGCAGAGACGGTTGTCAGAATCCAGATATCCCACATCGCCGGTTAAGAACCATCCGTCCTCAAGGAAAGCAGCCGCAGTCTCCTCTTCCATATTCCAGTAGCCGAGGGCAACCGCGGGACCTCTAAGCGCAACCTCTCCCGGAGTTCCGGTCGGCATCTCACGGGAAGCATCCGCTTCATCAACAATTTTTACTTCCGAGAAACAGACCGGATGACCAACGCTCTGGAAACGGTCGGCGGATGCATAATCCTCCGGACGGATGACGGTTCCGGTGCCGATGACAACCGTCTCGGAAAGACCGTAGGCATTGATGACCGGAATGTTGTAGCGGCAGTGGAAGCGCTTCCAGATTTCGTGATGCAGCGGACCGCCGCCGGAGATAATCTCGCGAACCGTTTTGAGCGAATCCTCGTATCCTGCATTCTCCGGAGCCTCGGTTAACGAGTGGATAACCGGCGGCATTCCGGCTAAAACGGTGACACCGAACTCTTTGCAGAGCTCCAGATAGCGAACCGGCTCATAGCGCTCCATCATCACATAAAGAGCGCCTGCCCGAAGCGCGGCAATTCCCCAGGAGAGACCGACATGCCCCATCGGGTAAATGCCCAAGTAGACATCATCCTGCTTTAAGGTTAAGACATCGCACTCGTTGTGAATCGCAGCCAGCCAGTTTCCGTGCGTAAGCATCGCTCCCTTTGGTTTTCCGGTTGTGCCGGAGGTGTACTGGAGCTGACATAAATCATTGAAATCCGTTTTTGCCGGCGGCAGCACCTCTGCCGTGCGGAACTCCTCGATGCCGTCTGGAACATACACCGAGATTCCAAGACCTGCAGCCGGAGAAGCGCCGTCTGCATCCGTGATAATCACCTTCGCTCCGGCATTTTCCACCATATAGGAAAGCTCGCTTGGCGTATAGACGCGGTTGGTCGGAATGGCGACCGCACCAAGACGCCAGACGGCAAAGTACGAGAAGAGATACTCCGGAGTGCTGTTCATATACAGCATTACGCGGTCGCCTTTCTCTACTCCGAGCACCTGAATCTTCCGCGCAATCTCAGATGAGATGGAGAGAATCTCCTTTGAAGTGTAGCTTACATCCCTTTCCGGGCAGTAAAAGACGGGTTTATCCAGACGGCAGGCATTTGCATCAAGGAAGGTGGTTATATTCAGCATAAGTATTCACAACAATGTGCTTTGATGTACAATAATTGTCATTCAAAGCTATTAATACCTGCGGAGACGACAAAAAAAATTAGAGAATAATGGAATCGACTGCCGGCAGCCGCTGCAGTTTCTGAAGCGCTTCTGCCGGAAGCTGCCCGTCAATGATGATAACAAGGCGCGGATTTTCCACCGCATACGGATCGGTTACGAAAATCTGCCGGAGAGGCAAGTCGTAGCTTGCAAGAACCGATACCGCAGAGGATACAATATTTTTGTCTCCTGCATTCTTCGGCAGAATGGTAATCACCGAAAGCCCCAGATATTTGGCAACGTCAGTAAAGTCAGGCGTTGCCCGAAGACGCGTAAAAACCGGCTCGAGCTCAGAAAATTCCCGGATGCGCCGGATAGTCGTATCAACGACACGCCGGTCGACTTTTATCGCGCGGGAAAGGGCTGACGCGGTTATCTCAATATCATTTACCATGACCTTTCCTTCGCGGGAAATTCCGAATCCGTTCTCCAAAAGGAAGCGTACGACCTTCTGCTGGGACGGAGAGTCGGAAAAGAGCTCAAGAATTCGCTGCCACATTACATAATCGTGTGAGGCAGAAGAAGATAAATGCATTGCCCTGTTGAGGCAGTATTTTGAAGACGATTCGAAGGATTTATATTTTCAACTGTCTAATATGTATAGGTCATAAGGCGAGGGTAGCCAAGCCAGGTCAACGGCGCTAGCTTGAGGGGCTAGTCTCATAGGAGTTCTTGGGTTCGAATCCCATCCCTCGCACTGTTTTTGTTTTTTCTGAAAATTTCTGACGATGACAAACCCTATCTGCGGCTAGAATCAAATAAGCACATTAATTAGTCTACAAACCAAACCTATAGAGATATGGTATCTGGTATCGTTCTCCCAATAAAGAAAGTCAATTCTCTCGTTGACTCAAATATCGTTGTTGAGATTAAGGATGAAGGATGCAAATTCGAGGGACTGCTTGTCGCAATGGATGAATACCTCAACCTCCACCTCGAAAACGCCGTAGAAATCACTGCAGCAGGCAGAAGAACCCTTGGATGTGTCGTCATCCGCGGAAACAACATTCTGAGCATCGCACCGCTCAACTAAATTCATCATGACATCCAGCGCAGAAGAATTAGCACAGAAAGCAGAACAGGTACTCGCGCACATTAAAAAACACCCGGACGGAATTCTTCAGAGTGACCTCTGGAAAGAGCTTGGAACAGACAGCCGTACCTGCTCCCGTCTCTTAAAACACCTGGAAGATGCAGGAAAAATCATCCGCGAACCGTCCAAAGGCGGAACATTCCTGGTGAGCTGGGTGAAAACGGAAAAGAACTCCGACCCGATGCTCCTCATGGCAGGAGATACCATCCTCCCCTGCGTCGCATGTACCGAAGAGTGCGATGTCCCAACCTGTAAAATGCTTGAAGACTGGATTTACGAGCTGGTCTTCGCAGAAATGGAATAACCAAATTACTTTTTTTTACTCCAAACGGCTTTGCTCCTAAATTATGTTTTATGAGATTGCCACAGTACATATTTTGAAAAAACGCTGATAATGCTGCCACCCCCTTCGGTCGCGACCTGCTTCGCACGTCTTTCAGCCGTGCTCAAAGCTCGAGCAAGCTCTCGCCCTTCGCAGCCGCTTTAAAAGGATGCATGTCTAAACTATTCAAACTGTTTTATCAGAATTCAATAACAGTATAATCGAAAAGAAATGCATTCCTGCTAAGGCTCGAAGAGCCGCAGGCAGGTCAGGCGCCGCATCTCATATGGGCGAGTAGAAACCTATATACGCCCTCACGAGATAATTTCTATTACTATGACGGCAGGTTTTTTTGATCGTTTTACCTCGAAGAAACCATGGGTTGTTGAAAGTGTCGCACCGCCTTCGACAGGACATGGTGCGGGAATGCAGGTTCCCGAATATAAATCAAAACCATACTTCATCGTCGCATCCGTTGAGATGGGAAATACCACAACCAAATGCATCTTAACCGGAACAGACCTTGCAACCGGTCAGTCCTACATCCTAGGAAAGACCGTATCCATGAGTCGTGACGTCAGAGCGCCAAAACCGGGAGAGACCGTCTTTGGTGCAACCCTTGACGGAACCGAACTTACCCGCGAGTCAGTCACCGAACTTGTCCGCGACACGCTGGTAAAGTGCCACAAAGAAGCTGATTTAAGCATCAAAGATGACCTCGACTTCGTGGTCAGAAGTACCGGAGTTGTTGCCGCAATGGACTCTCCCGATCAGGTCGGCGAGTTCATCAAAGCTTTAGCAGACGGCTGTCTTCTGGCAGGAGTTCCGCCGAAGAAGATGACGCCGCCGATGGGGATTGGAAGCCTTCCGCCGAAACTTCGCCCGCACAGTTTCGCAGACCGCTTAGTCTTTACCGGCGCTGTTGCAGGCGTTACGCCGCCGTCTGGAACGACCGGCGTTGAGATGGTCGCAAACGAGATGGAAGGAGAGCTTGCCATGGCAGGAATCAAGGAAGGAGCAAAATGGACTCCGGTTGATTTCAGAAACCCGTGCATCTCAATGGACTTTGGAACAACCCTTGACGGAAGAATCACAAGCGATGTTGACCCGAATGCAGAATCCCCGTTCGCCAAAACGATTGGAAACTTCTGCGGTCTTGCAGGAGCTATTCCTGATGCAATTATCAGGGGCACCGGTCTTGTGGACAAAAAGAAGGGAACAGCTCTTGATTTATTCGGCGAGCACTGTGCTCCGTCCTCATCCCGTGCTGCGAAGAAAGCCCAGCCGTACATCGACCGCTGTCTCGAGATTATCGAGGTCTGCGAAGTTCCGGCAGACCGCACCCGCTTTGGAAAAGTTCCGGTCTGTGCTGATGTCGCAAAGGAGTCCAACATCGTCTTAATCGGAGTTGACGCAGGCGTTAACGGAGACAGAATCCCTGAGCTTGAAGCAATCGGCGCCGAGATGGCAAAGAACGAGAAGAAGGCAGTAATCAAAGAGGTAATCGACCGCGTCTGTGCAGAAATTGCACTCCAGATCATCGACCTCTGCGCCGAAAGAAATCTGCTTCCGCCAAACAGCTCCATCGGATTTACCGGACGTGCAATCATCTCCGGAAATAAGCCGCAGTACATCTTGGAAGGAGTCACCAAACGCGGACTCTATGCCGAGCCGATTAACCACTTAGTCTTCGTCGATGACGGTCTTGCCCGCGGATCTGCTCTGATGGGACGCTGTATGAACAGCATCGGACAGCCGAAATGCCCGATCGGCGGCGTTCGCGGCGGAAAATGTATTATGGCGAAGAGACAAAAGATTGGGAAGTAATTATGACGGAAAATATTGAAGACGAATTCGATTTAGTAATCCCGCCGGGAACTCCGAGAGCTGCAATCCGCGATGCCGCACTGAAGTTCGATGTTGAGCTGGTATCAGTCACCAGACCGCTCAACTTCGCAAACATGGTAAATGACGAACGCGAACTCTTAGCATTCCGCGGAAAAAGAGAAGAAATTGAAAAGGTAAACGAGTTCCTCTACGCAGAAATTAAAAAATTCATCGGGGAATAAATCCCTCTTTTTTTTCAAAAACTTAGTATATGCATCCCTCATACCAGGATGTATGAATATACTGATCAGAAAAGCTGTGACATTTGCCGCAGTACTTTTCTGTATTCTTCTGGTAATCTTCGGCTTTTCGTTTGCATCCGTCTGGACAGGCGTCATATTCGCCGTTGTCTTCTGTGCCGTAAGCCTTCCTCTGGAAATGTTTGCCTCCGCAATCCCGCGGGCACTTTTTGAACTTGGAAAACTTTCCGGCCGTACAGCACATATTCTGTTTGCCGTACTTGATGCGGCATCCACTTTCGGCGTGCTTATGCTTCTGGATTACTATATGCACGACGTAACAATTCTGCCGATATCCGCACTCATCATCGCTCTGGTTCTGGCGTTTTTTTCGCTGAACGATTTTTCCGAAAAGCTGGCGGAGAAAAAAGAAGAAATCCGGGATTAGATTATGCGCCGATCAGGGACAGAAGAGATACTGCCGCCATCAGAACTGCCGGAACCGCAACACAAACCCGCATCTTTTTTGCCGGAACATCACACACCGCACTGAATCCGAAATACCACACCGGCACAGACCAGAGCAGGAAAACCAATTCAAGAACGACCAGAAGAACCGCCGGCGCCGGACCGATAAACCACACAAGAACGGTTAATACCGCACTGATACCCGAAATCACCGAGACATAACCGCAGACGGCAAGAACATCTTTAAACGAACACGCGGCGTATCCGATGAACTTCAGGCAGGCGAAGAAAAGGACGGATACAAAAACCCAGCTTATGAATGCGCCGATCAGCGAAGACACAACACCAGTTCCGATGATGATTCCGGAAAGCTCAGCCGGAACAAGAGCCGCTGCCTCGCTGAGGAGAGGGATGGAAACCAGAGCTGAGACAACTGCGTAGAGCGCGGTTACGAGAATCGGGATTTTCAGACCAGACGGCGCATTCCCGGAAAAGAACGTCTTCTGGTCAAAGAGGAGATTATACAAAGACGAAAAGATATGCATGTCACTACTCTATTAGGCAGAATAGTATAAAAGATTCAGGATTAAAAAAAAAGAATTAGAGAATAATCTCAATGTCGAGCTGTTCTGCAAGCTCTTTGTATCTGTTTCTGATGGTAACTTCGGTTACTCCTGCCACATCTGCTACCTCGCGCTGGGTTCTGCGCTCACCGGAAAGAATTGAGGAGATGTAGATTGCAGCAGCAGCAACACCGGTCGGACCTCTTCCGGAGGTCAGTTCGCGCTCGCCTGCCTGCTTTAAAATCTCCATTGCGCGGGACTGAACTTCTCCTTTGAGTCCAAGACCGGAGCAGAATCTCGGGACATAGTCTCCCGGAGAGGTCGGCAGCAGCTTTAATCCAAGCTCACGGGAGATGAAACGGTAGGTTCTGCCAATCTCCTTTCTGGTGACACGGGAAACTTCTGCAATCTCATCAAGGGTTCTTGGGACATTGCACTGGCGGCATGCTGCATAGAGTGCTGCCGCTGCAACACCTTCGATACTTCTTCCGCGAATGAGGTTCTTGTCAACCGCATCACGGTAGACAACTGCTGCAGTCTCTCTGACATTTCTTGGAAGACCGAGTGCAGATGCCATACGGTCAAGTTCAGAGAGTGCGAATGCAAGGTTTCTCTCCGTTGCATTGGAAACTCTGATACGGCGCTGCCATTTTCTTAAACGGTAGAGCTGAGCGCGGTTCTTGGAGGAGATTGCGCGGCCGTAGGAGTCACGGTTTCTCCAGTCAATCATCGTTGACAGACCTTTATCGTGGATGGTAAAGGTCATCGGAGCTCCCACACGGGAACGCTTCATGCGCTGGTCGTGATCGAATGCACGCCACTCCGGTCCTCTGTCGATGAAGTCATCATCAAGCACAAGACCGCAGTTCTGACAGACAAGCTCTGCACGCTCATAATCATGAACAAGCTGCTTGCTGCCGCATTCCGGACAGACAGTAACGGCAGTATTCTCTCCTGCCGGCTTTTCCTTCTCTTTCGGCGCCAGAGCAATGCCCTGACGCTCCTTCATCTTTTCCCTCTGCTGTTTTAACTGTCTGAGTTTTTCAATTTCTGTCATGCTTCTTCAAATTCCTCTTCGGAAACGGAGACTGTTTCCGATTGCTGTTCTGCCGTCGGCGGAAGTTCTTCTTTCCCGATTCAGGCTTTGATTCCGGAATCGCATATAATAATGAACCGGGTAAGACCTCACATCCATCCTCACTGCAAAGAACAGTGACATACGGCCTCGCGACACTGCCGTAGAGGTCAACAATTTTTCCAACAAGGCGGTTTGTTTCGTCTGCAACGCTGATGTACAGCGGGGGAAGCTGACCGGCGTCACACTCCGCGATGAGAAGACGCTTTCCGCGTTTGGCCACTACTTTCCCTGCAATTTTCACAAAACCAATCCTCTGATGGAACATTCAATGTAATTCGTGTTAGCGCTTTTGCGGCCCGAATCAAACCGCAGGATATATATGCATATATTTATGATGTTGATGTTCTATAAATGTTTTTCCCAGAACGGTAAAATAGAACTAGGGTTTTCGGATATCCGATGCAGTATAGGAGAGAACAGATTTTGCCTCGTCTTCCGTCATACCTGCCCCCCTTGCCACAATACAGCGCGTATGCTCCGATATGATGTCGTCGGGGGAGTGAATGTCCGACTGGATAACGAACCGCGCGCCCGCGCGTCTTCCAAGAGATAAAACATGTCCGTTTGTTCTGTTGTGCCCTCCGCGGGAAGTAATCTCCAGATAAACGCCGTTCTTTGCCGCAAGCTTTGCTTCTTCTTCGGTGATTAATCCCGGATGCGCTAAAATATCCACTGCATCCGAGGAGAGTGCGGCAAAGTTTGTTCCCTCCGCTACCGGTTCTGCGGTTGTTTCCCCGTGCACAATTACTATCTCTGCGCCGAGGGATTTTGCAAGGTGTGCGAGCTCGTCAATCTCCTCCGGCGGGACATGCGTTAACTCAACGCCAGTATAAAGCGAGATTCCATACAGCTCTGCCGAGCGCTTCACCCGCTTCTGGGCTGCAATGAGCTCTTCGATATTGGAAAAGTCCGCATGGTCGGCGATTCCCATCTCGGTGTATCCTGCATATGCCATTCTGCGGATGAGTTCGGATGGGATTAATTCGCCGTCAGAGTAGGTTGTGTGACAGTGGAAGTCGTACATATCTTAGAGTTTTTCTGCGATTTTGTGCAGGAGTTCTTCCTTTGAGCCGGCGTATTCAATAACAATTCTGCCTTCTTTTGCAAACCAGCGGGCAGGATGTGATGCGGATGCGTCCTCTTCTGCAATGGAAAGTCCGGCTGCTTTTGCAGCTCTTGCTATGCGCGAGAGGTTCGGCTGCGGAACCGCTTCGCTCTTGGAGACTCTTCTGCCCGCAGCGCGGGTAAGCGAGACGTCAAAGTAGCAGGGATATATTGTGCGGAGTGCCATACTGAATACTTGTTTCGTTTGTAAGAAAATAAGTCTGCTGTCGTGTTACGGCAGAATAGCATTGGTAATACTATTTTTCGATTTGGTATGAGTATCTATAAACCCTTTTGTGACCAATATATTCTCATGCATCATATCGATGTTTCTATGGAAGCCGAAATATACGGCGCAAACAACCGCCTTGCCGAGCATAACGCCGAACACTTTAAAGAGCACGGTGTCCGCGCGTTTGATCTTCTCGGCGCAATCGGTTCCGGCAAGACATCCTTAATCGAGCAGCTTGTCCCCGAGCTGCAGAAGAGAGGTCTTGTAACGGCTGCTATTGCAGGCGATGTTTACGGCGATGATGACTTCCAGAGAATTGTCAAAACCGGAATTCAGGCATACAACGCAAACACCGGAAAGGAGTGCCACTTAGACGCGCATCTTGTCCACCACGCACTCGACCACATGAATTTAGACGGCGTAAATGTCGTATTCATCGAAAATGTCGGCAATATGGTCTGCCCGACCGACTTCAAGCTCGGCGCAGAGAAGCGCATTGTTGTCATCTCCACCACCGAAGGCGATGATGTGGTAAACAAGCACCCGATGATGTTTAGAGACTGCAATATCGCAGTAATCAACAAGGTCGATTTAGCAGAAGCGGTCGGATGCAACGTCGAAAGAATGATTGCAGACATTAAGCGCTACAACCCGGAGATGGTTATTATCAAGACCGTTCTCAAGAAGGGCGAGGGTGTTTCTGAAGTTGCCGATGCAATTCTGGCCTGAGGTTTAATATACCTTAACATCCAATATGTAAAGGACTCTTTGAAAGACTGATGCGATGAGGCAACTCATTATCGTTAATCAGAGATATTAAAATTTAGGAGATATTCAAAATGCTTTGGCAGGGAAAATCCACCCGTAAATCCACCGGAGGCCGCTACCACGCAGCCCGCGGAAAGAGAAGAACCGAAATCGGAAGACCGGCAGCAGATACTGTCCTTGGAGAGAACAAGGTCAAGACTATCCGCACTACCGGAGGCAACACCAAGGTTCGCGCACTCCGCTGTGAGTTCGCAAACGTCAGCGACACCAAGACCGGAAAGGTCCAGAAGGTCAAGATTCTCTCCGTTGCAGAGAACGCAGCAAACCCGAACTACGTCCGCCGTAACCTTATGACCAAGGGCGCAGTCATTGCAACCGACCTCGGTAAAGCACGCATCGTCAGCAGACCAGGTCAGGACGGCGTTATCAACGCAGTTCTGATCGAATAAATATAATTTTTTTTCTACCCTTTACTGTAAGATTCATGTGCGTTGGCGTCGAATACTATTCATGCGCCGCGTCTCCTATCAGTTCCCGAAGACTTTTGACTGTTCGCTTCTTGTCCGAAAACCGTTTTCCTGTTGTCTTGAGAGGATTGCGGCATTGTCTTCGATGCAGGATAATTTCCGAACAGAGAAGGGAGCAGTGAAGCGGGAGATTCATCTGCAGGTTGCCTGCAACCGCCTGGATTTTGAGACGGCATCTTTGCAGGCGCTTTCCGGTGTCAGCGATGAGGCGGATTTTCTGCTGACGATTTCTGATACGGTGCTCAAATCTGACGGATACAGACCTGAACCCGCACAGAAGTTTATGGTAAAACTGCTCGACAATGGAGGCGTGACTGAGATTTATGTGTCGCATACGACAAATCCGCAGATGATTTCGTCAAAGGATGCGGCTGAATATATTTATCAGGTGATGGCATAATGGGAGAACTGGAGATTACTTTAGCAGCACCTTTCGTTCACATGCGTTCACCGGTTCTTTCGCAGATGAAGCTGGTGTTTTACTATACGCAGGATAAGCGGTGGATGGGGCTGGATGATGCGAAGAAGCTGATAACAATCGGTCTTGCCGCAGGGATTCTGACAAAGGATGAGCACGGGGAGTTTGTGCTGACGGAGTCTCTGCGCGAGGAGAAGATTCCGCTCGGCTTCCGGCCGACTGATGAAATATTTTCCGCGCCTTTGCCGGAGAAGAAGGATGTTTTGGATACGCTTCTCGCAGAGGTTGCTGCAAAGTCCGGTCTTGATACGAAGGCGCTCGTTGGCGAACTAAGCGAAATCAGAGCGCATTTCGACAATCTGATTGGAGATTATGCGGCTGTTGTTCTTCTTGCAAAGAAGTACGGAGCAGATGCCGCACCGCACAGAGCAGAGCTTCTGGCTCAGATTGAGTCAAAGTGATTTCAAAAAGTATAAATAGTCACGAATCGTATGTATTAGAGCACACAGGCGCAGTGCCTGAGCTGCAGGGACTCGTGGTCTAGCAGGCTATGACGTCGCCTTGACATGGCGGAGGTCCTGAGTTCGAATCTCAGCGGGTCCACTTCTTTTTCTGATTTTCTCAATTCCACTAAACACTATCATGAACGTTCCAAACAATAAACGCAGACAAAATACTCTTCTCAAAATTCATACTGCATTTATTGACCTTCTGGAAACCCGCGAGCTTGACGACATCAGTGTCACTGATATCTGCAGCAAAGCAGGAATCAACCGGACAACCTTCTACATGAACTACCGCGACCTGCAGGATTTGGCAAATGCGGAGATGAACCGTCTGGAAGCAGAAACCATTGCAATTTTCGGCAACGAGATGCTGAACAGAAGCAGATCCGATTCAGTCCTTCTGTCTCTCTTCACCCACATTAAAGAAAATCAGCCGCAATATAAAACATACTTTAAACTCGGACGAGACGGCCGTTTGCCAATACCGAATGACGGAGCCGCAAAAGCAAGTACATACCATCAGGATATCTATGGAAAGTACCACCAGGAATTTTTCCGTCACGGCTTAAGCGCCATAATCAAACTCTGGTTAAACGAAGGATGCAAGGAAACACCAGAAGAAATGCTCAGCATCCTCTATTCTGAATACCAGGAAAAAAGTATCGAAAAAAGAATCTGAGTACTCCTCAGGATTCTTTTACCCTATTGATTTTTTGTGTGGTGCGGATAATCATATAAAGTGCTGTCACGATAATGAAAATGCTGATTCCAGCTCCTGTTGCCGCGATGAGAATATTCTGCGTTGAAAGAGGCATGTCTCCACCAAACTGAGAAAGCATTGCTGTTTCTAAAATCAGCAGAGACACAAGAGCCGCAGTCAGGCTAATCATCCGGGAGACGGATAAAACAGGGCTCGTATATTTTCTGAATCTGATAAGTCCGGTAAGCGACACAGCAAGAGCGGAGAATGTGTAGAGTGCGGCAACATAAATGAGCACTCCCATATCGCCGAACTCATGCGGACGGTACAGCATCATCAAAACCAGTGCAGAAAGCACCAGATTTACCGTCAGGAGAATGCCGGAGCAGAACCGTGCTCGTTTTAATCCGTGAAGCGGATGTTCCTTCCTTCTGAAAAGATTCTGGAAAAGCAGAACCCGAAGGAAGGAAAGAACAGCATAGTATCCTGCAAAAATTGTGAACCAGTTTGTCTGGTAAAAGACGGCAAGCAGAACATTCACTCCTGCATAGGAAACATCAAGAATCACCGAGCCTGCAAGATTAATCTGAGTCTTGAATACTGCATCAGTAATATACTGTCTTGTGTACGAGTTATCATACACAGTATTCCTCATAGCGGAATACAAGCGCGGCACATAAATTACAACTGCAAAAGAGAGCACAAGAAGAGAGTAGAACGAGAACGCATACATTGCATACGCAGCAGGTGAATTTTCAAGCCCGCCGGAGAATATCTGAAAAAGAGATACAGCAGAGACTAACGCAAATATGCAGGTGAGCCAAAGAGGAGGGGAGAGGAGTTTTGTCCAGAGAATCCTGAATAGTCTTGCGCTCATGGGTTATTTGGCGGAGGAAGCGGTGAATTTATTCGAGTTTTCCGCAGAACGGAATTAAGCTGAGCAGTACGGCAATTCCTGCGACTGCCGCGACAATTCCCCAGATGAAGTATTCGGTAAACACCATACAGAGGCATAATCCAAGACCGAACAGGAGAGTGCCGACAATTCCAATAAGGATTGCAAACACTGTTTTTGCATTCAGTGCAACAATAACAGATTTTCCCTGCATTTTGCGTCTTACAACCAGCATCACGAGAAGAACAAGAATGCCGATGATGCCGAGAACAATCCCTGCGGTTGGTGCATTAAACTCCGGAACTAAACAGCAGCTCATACCAAAACCGAGGAGCAGAGTGCCGATGATGCCAAGCAGGAGAGATACAAAGTTCAGCTTTTTCATCAGCGTCTCCTCCGCACAAAATCCCTCGGCTCGGAAATCCGCTTTCTGGCATCTTCAATGCTCTCGCCGTATCCGCAGACAAAGTTCTGCAGAAATGCGTCTTCAATCTTCCTGTAACCGGAAACAACTCCAGTCTCGATTTTTTTGTATCCGCAGACAACACCGTTTTCGATGGCAAAATAGCCGCCGACTGCTGCATCACGGATTTTATCGTTCTGTTTTTTCAGTGAAATCATACACTCACCATCATTAATTAAACACATGTTGTGTTTTTGAATATAATATGTTTTGGGCTGTCAGAAATGAATCTGCAAAAAACCAACACGTGTTGGAAATAAAATCCGGGAAGCGTGGTTGGCGCGCGAAAAAAAAATTATGCAGAGAGAATCTCTGCTGCTGCCTCGAGACCGTCTCCTCCGAGCTTGAATCCTGCCTTCTTGAATGCAAGCTGAATCGTTGCGACGGTTGCGAGGATTTCCGGCGTATCGATGATTCCCATATTGCCGACACGGAAAATCTTACCCTTGAATCTGTCCTGACCGCCGGCAAACTCGATTCCCATCTTCTTACAGAATCCGCGAATCTGCGAGTCCTCGATTCCCTCTGGATAGAAGAAACCGGTGACCGTGTTGGATGCAGCGTGCAGTGCATCAACCTGCGGGACCGGAGCAAGACCCCAGACCTTTCCTGCCTCGCGGACTGCTGCGGAAAGTTTTCTGTGGCGGGCGATTCTGTTCTCGATTCCCTCCTCCTCAATTAAGCGGCATGCCTCGCGCATTGCCATAAAGAGCGGAACTGCAGGCGTTGTCGGAGTCTCCTTCGGAGATGCGTCTGCGGACTTCTTTGCCTTCTTTAAATCAAGGTAGAACGGTCTGTTCTCGGAAAGTCTATCCCATGCCTTCTCGGAAACAGAAACAGCAGCAAGACCTGCCGGTGCTGCAAGACACTTCTGACTGCCGACGATTGCAACATCAACGCCCCACTCATCAGCTTTGACCACATCTCCTCCGATAGAGGTGATACCGTCGAGGATGAATAAGGCATCATGTTTCTTACAGAGCTTTCCAACCTCTTCTGCCGGGTTTAAGATGGCGGCAGAGGTCTCGTTGTGGACAAGGGTTACCACCTCAGCACCGTTTTCGAGAGACTCTGCGAGTGCCTCGAGATTCAGTGCATGTCCCCACTCGGACTCAATCATGGTGGTCTCGCCGTAAATCTGGGAGATTAATCCAAGACGCTCACCGAACTTACCGTTGACTAAGGATGCGACCTTCTTTCCCTTTGCAAAAGAGCCGATGGCTGCCTCCTGTCCGGCAGTTCCTGAACCGGAAAGGACGAGAATCTCGTTCTTGGTTCCAAAGACCGGCTGTAAAATGCGGACGATATCGGAGTAGCAGTCTCCAAGCTGCTTGCTTCTGTGGTTGATTGCCTGATTCAGCATTGCGCCGCGAACCGATTCTGCCATGGGGACAGGTCCGGGCATCATGAGAAGTGTCTGATTATACATATGACTAGTCGTTTACATATATGTGAACCAACATAATTATAGTCATTCATATGACCGAAGTTGCAGTTATCGCCGGATCCGCATCTGATCAGGCAATCATCGACAAGGCAGTATCAGCTCTTGAATCGTACCAGATTTCCTATGAAGTAAAAATTCTCTCCGCACACCGCGATGCAGAAGCATTAGATGAGTATGTAAAGGCATCCGATGCAGAGATTTTCATCTGCATTGCCGGAATGTCTGCAGCACTTCCGGGCGTTGTTGCCGCAAGAACCAAAAAGCCGGTAATCGGTGTTCCAGTCTCCGGAAAGATTGCAGGAGGACTTGACGCACTGCTTTCCATCGCGCAGATGCCGAAAGGCGTCCCTGTTGCCTGCATGGCTGTTGACGGCGGAGAAAATGCCGGACACTTTGCAGCCCGCATCTTAGGAAAGAACTAAGTAATGACACCAGACTCCGCATCAGATGATGCCTACTGGTTCTCAAGAGGAGAAACCGAGCGCGATATGGGACACTTCCGCCAGGCTGAGCTCTGCTTCCAGAAAGCAGTCGAACTCAACCCCTGCAAAGCAGTCTACTACGCAGAGTTAGGGCTTGCCATGAGCGAGCAGGACAAAGCAGACGAAGCAATCCTCTGCCTGCGCCGTGCAGCAGACCTCGATCCCTTGTGTGCTGCAATCTGGTGCGGAAAGGGCGTTGTGCATTTCAGAGCCGGAGACATAGAGGGCGCAATCTCCGCATTCGACAGAGCAGTCCGCTTAAATGCAGACGCAGCCGACTACTGGATGAACTTAGGCCTTGCCTATGCAGCAGTCGAAGATTACAAAAAAGCCCTCTCGGCCTTCGAGCGCGGGATTGAAATCACGCCCTGCGATGCGGATTTCTGGGCAAGAAAAGGCAGACTGCTTCTTGCAATGGAGCAGGAAGAACGGGCAGCCCACTGTTTTAAAAACGCAGAGCTGTTCTCACACTAACTTCTTTTTTGAAAAAACAGAGGGGAAATCCCCCGGGAATATTATCTTCTTCTCAGCAGGAGAAGAGCACCAAGTCCGGCAAGAACCAAACCGGCTCCAAAACCCGGAGATGCAGCGGCCTGACTGTGTCCGCCGTACTCGCCGAAGATGTCCGGGTGGGCGATTTGTGCAAGCGCTTCGACGCCCTCTTTGATCCTCGGGCCGCCTCTGTCAATGAGGTCTGCATCGACCACATAGACGCGGCCGTTTTTGACCGCCGATAACGTCTGCATCCGCGGATCTTCTAAGAAGTAGTGCAGAAGAGCATCATCAGCGCCGACACCCATACCGTTTCCGGAATCCACCACAATAATGTCCGGATTCATCATCAGGAACTTCTCCATCGTCAGAGCAACCCATTCATCCTCTGCGGCCGCCGCATTGATTCCGCCTGCTGCAGTAATCATCTCATCCTGGAAGGTTCTGCTTCCGGAAACCCATAACGGATCGGTCCATAAGCAGTGGAGAATGGTCGGCTTCTCCCGATTGGCGGTAAGCGCTGCAACCTCATCCAGATACTCCTGCAGCGAGGATATCAGCGCTTTGGCCTGCGCTTCCGTTCCGGTTGCTTTTCCGAGGATTGCGATGTCGTTTATGGTAAGCCCGATGGTATCAGCATTTACCGTAATGATGGTAAAGCCGAGCTCGCGCAGGTGGACAACGGTCTCGCGTGAGTTTCCATGCGCTGCAACAATGAGGTCGGGGTTGAGTGCCGCGATTTTTTCGACATTGATGGTGGTAAATCCGCCAACGGTCTCTTTGGTTCTGGCGGCATCCGGGTAGGTGCAGTATTCGGTAACCCCGACGATTCGTTCATCGAGCCCTAAGGCAAAGAGAATCTCGGTGTTTGCCGGCGACAGGGAGATGATTCTCTGCGGATATTCGGGGATTTCCACGGTAACACCCAGATCATCGGTGACAACAGCCGCCCCTGCTGCTCCGCAGAAGAGGGAGAGCAGAACGGCTGTAATGAGCAGACCTCGCATGTTCATACAGGATAATTTGCGTTTACTTCCTATTAATTGATTTGGAGAGAGTCAGGCGATCTGATTTTTTCAGATGGTTTTCCCGGCAGTTGTTCTGCGGGGTTATTCGTTTGTGAAGGGGGGCATGGGGCGGTGGATGTGCTGCAGTCGATTTGCCGTCCGCGAATCTCAGCGAATCTCAGCGAATCGCAATAAAATAGTAAATAGAGGCTTTGCCCATAAACTCCAATTAAATGAGGAGTAAAAAGGCAATCCATAGATTTAGGAGCAAAATTAAGAATTTGTGGGCATCCCTTACCCTAGAAACACGAATCCACGCGAATCGCCAGTCCTTCAGACTTGCTCACGGCTCGAGCACGCTCTCGCCATCAAAACGAATCGCGTGCCGCGGCTCCCCGCGATAAGCGGGGAAAGGGGCCGTGCATAGGCACGCGATTCGTATCAATTCGTGCGGATTCGTGTTCCAAGAGTAAGGACGAAAACCAACAAAAAACTTCCAAAAAAATCCAAAAAAAAGCAGGGAAATAAAATCCCTTCTTACATACTCTCCAGAGCCTCGATACCTAAGACATCGAGAGCCTGGAAGAGAGTGTTTCTGCAGGCGTCAACTAACGTTAACCGTGCATCGCGGACTTTGCCCTCTGCCTTTAAGACCGGATCGAAGCGGTAGAAGGAGTTGAAGAGATCTGCAAGGTCGCGGACATAGGTTGCAAGGAGATGCGGGCGAAGCTCGACTACAACCTTCTCGATAACATACGGGAACTGTGCGATGTGCTTTGCAAGAGCAATCTCGTAAGAGTCAGAGAACTCATAGCATTCTGCAAATCCGCCCTCCTCTTTTGCCTTCTCTAAGATAGAGCAGGCTCTTGCGTGTGCGTACTGTGCATACGGAGCACTCTGACGCTCGAAGTCAAGAGCCTCCTTCCAGTCAAAGACGGTGGACTTTTCTGCCGAGACTTTGACGATATCATAGCGGACAGCACCGACAGCGACCGCGTTTGCAATCTTCTCACGCTCTTCTGCGGAAAGCTCCGGACGGCGGACGGTAACCTCCTCTAATGCACGCTTCTTCGTCTCAGCGATTAACTCATCTGCGGTGATGAAGACACCTCCTCTGGTCGTCATCGAACCTTCCGGAAGAGAAACGAACTCGAAGTTTACAATCTCCGGCGGTCTCTCGCCGATGAGGGATAAGGTGGTCTGAAGCTGAGAACCGATTAACTTGTGGTCTGCACCAAGGACATCAATGCTTCTGTCGCACTGGGTGTTCTTCCAGAGGTGGAAAGCAAGGTCGCGGGCTGCGTAGACGGAAGTTCCGTTGCTTCTGCGAAGGACATAACGGTTTCCGAATCCCTGCTTGGAAAGGTCGAGGTACATCATCTTACCGTCGAACTGAGTGTCTTCCATCTTCTCGATTCTTCCAAGAACCTCTGCCATCGAACCATCCCAGAGGAAAGTGGTCTCGCGGACAAATCTGTCGTGGTGGACGTTCATGGAGGCAAGGGTTTCCTTGATACCTTCTGCGCAGATGTCAACGGAGTCGTGGAAGAGTTTGACAGTCTCTTCATCTCCTGCCTCGATTTTCTCCATCATTAAATCGAACTCAGGCTCAATCTCCGGCTTTTCCTTGGCGATCTTGTTTGCCTCGACATAGTGTCTGACGATAAACTCGTCTCCCTTCTCGCCTTCCTCGCGCTCGTAGTGGAGATTCTTGACACCCCATGCAACGATTGCGATCTGGCGGCCCATATCGTTTAAGTAGTACTGAGCTTCGACCGGATAGCCTGCTTTTCTGAAAACGCGGACAAGGGTGTCACCGATAACCGTGTTTCTGATGTGTCCAACGTGAAGCGGACCGTTCGGGTTTGCACTGGTGTGCTCGATGATGACTTTTTCGGTCTTCTCCGGAAGCTCACCGTAGGTTTCTTTGCGGGCTGCTGCAACGGATTCTGCAACATATTCAGAACCGAAGACGAAGTTGATGTACGGACCTTTGCAGGTTACCGCAATTCCGGCAGACTTTGGATTTGCGGCAATCTTTTCAACAATGTCTTTTGCAATTAATGCAGGGTTTTTCTTCTCAGCCTTTGCAAGAGCGAAAGCAGCTGTCGATGCGACATCAGCATGCTCTCCGCCGTCAGTGATTAAAACATCCGATAACCCGGTTGCCTCGCGGAGGAGTTCGGTTGTTTTTGCAAGATATTCGCGGTACATATTTAGAGTCCTGTTGGGTAGCGGAGAACTGCAGCAATTCCGCCGAATGCGGACATGAGCATTCCTCCTTCTTCGAAGTCGTCAGAGATAATTTCAACGCGGGTGTTTGACATATCGGCAAGAGCAGTCAGTTCGTCAATGATATCCTCTTCCTTCTCAAGGATTAACGAGGACTGGCAGTTTGGACAGCGGCCGAGCGGTAAGTCCTTGAACTTCTTTCCTGCCTCAATCTGCATAGTCTTGACCTCCTGTGCTCCGCAGTTTCCGCAGGTGATGGTTAAGCGTGCCTTTCTCAGTTTCTCGGATAAGAGCAGAGTATCGACTGCGCCTGCTTCGAGATTTGCACGGACAGAATCCTCTCCGTATGCTGCAGCCCCGTTGTCTTTGACAAGTTCTTTGAAGAATCTTGCCATCTCCCACTTCTCATCTGCGATGTCAACACCGCGAAGGGCATCCTGTGCGTTGTCGACGAGTTCTTTGAGACCGAACTCGTTGGTGTAGGATGCATCAAAGAGACCGACAATTCTGCGCTTGATTTCGTGGTGGAGGAAGTCTCCTTCTGCAAACTCTTCTTTCGTCGGCATCGGACCGCCGATTAAGAGACCCTTGAACTTGTCGAAGAAGTTCGGCTCAGCTAAGAATGCCTCGGATGCACGTTCTCCGACTTTGGTGTAGAAGTCGTGGATTGCGATTAATCTCAGACGCTCGAAACGAATACTGGACTGACCTCCCTTTCTCTGCTTTCCTGGAACAGTGGAGTGGGTGCCACCTAAGGACTCGATTCTGGTTCCGCGAAGGAATCCCCAGTGTGCTTCACGACGGTCAATGACTAAAAGACCATAGACGAACTTGTCGTCGAGCATGTCCTTTAAGGTTTCCAGTTCGAAGGATGAACTGCAGCGGTAGCTGTAGGTTCTAATCGGCTCCGGAGGTTCGACGATGATAGATTCAAGATCAGTCTTGTCTCCTCCGATGTTGACTGCTCCGCAGAAGACAGCCATTCCGTTCTCCGGAGGGGCTTTGTAGTACTTTAAGCGTGCAAGGATGGAGGAGATTGCACTCTGAACATTGGTTCTGGTCTGTTTGCTCTTGATGTTTGCACACTGTCCGTATTCGTCACGGAGGTGTGCTGTGACATCGTAAATCTGCTTGTCCGGCGGGATGTAGAGAGAGATAAGTTCAGTTCCGGAACCTTCCTTCTCCTCGAGGCGTTCAAGAGCCTTCTTGAACTCATACCGCTTTCGCGCTTCGTCTTTTTCGACTTCGTTTTGGGAATATTCGCCTGCCATATTCTGTACAACCTGTTTGTCCGATATATGAGGCGGACAAAATGTTGTATATTATTGGACGCGCGAGATGATTAAATATAGTGTTGATGAAAACGCACTGCACCGGAGAAGATGGGCTTTTCGATGATGGAAGCTGCAGATGCTTTCTCTGAAGAACTGCACTGACAAATACCATTCCTCCACCCGTAAATGAACAATTTACGCAATTAGACCGCATAAAACCCTGATTTTCGAGAACAGCAACACTCATATCACTTCCAAACCAATATAGTATGTTATGAATAAGGGTTATGGGCTTATCGCAGGTATTGCAGCTTTCATTATTTTGCTGCTTGCCCCCATCGATCCATCCATCATGCCGGAAGCGGCCAGAATCACTGCAGCCGTTACCGCGATGATGGTTATTTTCTGGATCACACAGCCGATCCCAATCGAGGCAACCTCGCTTATTCCGCTTGTGGCATTTCCGGTTCTCGGCATTTTATCGCCGTCTCAGGTCGGAGTGTCCTATGCAGATAATGTGATTTTCCTCTTTATGGGAGGCTTTATGATTGCAATGGCTATGCAGAGATGGAATCTGCACAAGCGTATTGCGCTGAAAATTATCGCAATCACGGGAACGAGTCCTTCCAGGCTGATTCTCGGATTCATGATTGCAACGGCATTCCTTTCCATGTGGATGTCCAACTCTGCAACGGCCATGATGATGGTTCCAATTGCAATCGCCATTATTGCAACCGTTCTGCCGACGAAAAACTATAAGGATATGGATGAGTCGCAGAAGGCATTCTCCGGATGTTTAGTCCTTGGAATTGCATACGCAGCAGGTCTTGGCGGAATTGGAACGTTAATCGGAACGCCGGCAAACGGAATTTTAGTTGCTCAGCTTGCAAAACTCTTCCCGGGAGCACCGGCTATTGACTTCTTCCAGTGGATGCTCTTCGGTGTTCCGTTTGTCGCTCTCATGCTTCCGATTATGTGGCTCTGGCTTACCAAAGTTGCATACAGAAAGATGCCGAAGACATTAGATAATACCAAAGAAGCTCTTCAGCATGAAATCGAGTCTATGGGTCCGATGAGCCGCGGAGAAAAGAACACGCTCTTTGTCTTTATCCTCGTTGCAGTCGCATGGATTTTCCGTGCATCCAAAGATATTGGAGGATTCGTGATTCCCGGTCTTGATATGCTCTTCCCGGGAATCGAGGACTGTACGATTGCAATCCTTGGAGCAGTGCTTCTGTTCATGCTTCCGGTCTCCTGGAAGAGGCATGAGTTTACCTTAAACTGGCAGTGGGCTGTCAGAATCCCGTGGGGAATTCTGCTTCTCTTCGGCGGCGGTATGGCATTATCCAATGCATTCAAGGCATCCGGTCTTTCCGAGTGTATCGCAGAATACTTCGGATTCTTAAACGGAGTTCCAATTATACTCTTGGTCTTCATCTTAGCAATTGTTGTGATGATCTTAACCGAGTTCACCTCGAACACCGCGGTCGCAAATATTATGATTCCGGTGCTTGCCGGAATTTCCGTCACCGCTCTTGCCGTCAACCCGATGCTTATGATGATGACGGTAGCTGTCGCTTCCTCTCTTGCATTCATGCTTCCGGTCGCAACTCCGCCGAATGCGGTTGCCTACGGTACGGAGTATGTTACCATGAAAGATATGGTGACAGCAGGAGGTATCCTCAATCTGATTGGTATTGTTCTCTTTACCATCTTCATGTTTACCTTCGTGCTGAACATCTTCGGTATGAGCATCGGTCTTCCGGATTGGGCATTCTCCTATATCGCCCCATAATCTTTTTTTTATTCCGCCGGTTAGATTGAAGCGGCTTTAATGTAAACAGCAGAAAAAATAGAGGATATGCGGTCTGCAGGGATTATATACCGCAGATTTTAAGCACCTCATCCACATCCAGACATCCTTCCAGATGGCGGGCAAGGTTATCATACGGATCGCCCAACTCTGCAATCGGCTCATAGGGCAGCCCTCTGGCCTCGCAAAGATAAGACACCAGAGCATCAACAGCCGATGCATTGTCAAAGAGCCCATGAAGATATGTTCCAAACACCAGACCGCCTGCTGCCGAAGCTCCTTCATCTCCGAATACCGATTCGCCGAAAACCTCCGATACTCCGGCATGAATCTCGTAACCGTGAACGGTTCCCATGCGGGAAAGAATAGGGCCGATGGGCTGTGCGGTTCGTGATTTCTGAACGGTAATCTTCTTATCCGTTAGAAACTCCGTGCGCATGGAAAGAAGTCCCAATCCCTCATACTCTTTGGACACCGTTCCCTCGAACGCATCATCAAAGATGCTCTCCCCCATCATCTGATATCCGCCGCAGATGCCGATAACCGGTTTTCCTGAGGCGGCAAATGCTTTCACGCGCTCAAATCCTCCCGCGGCTTTCAGTTCTTCGAGGTCTTCAACCGTGTTTTTCGAGCCCGGAAGAATGACGCAGTCAAAGCCGCTCAAATCAGCCGCCGGATTGACATACTCTACAGCCGCCGCACGCTCGAGCAGAGCAAAATCAGTAAAGTTTGCGATGTGGGACATTCGCGGGACTGCGATTTTTATCGGGAAGTCCGCCGGCTTCTTATCGCCAAGGGAGAGTGAATCCTCATCCGGAATGGCGATATCGGCAAACGGCACAACTCCCAAAACCGGAACTCCTGTGAGCTCTTCAAGGATTTTCCGTCCCGAATCAAAGAGGCTGACGTCTCCTCTGAATTTATTGATGATAACTCCTTTGACTAAGGGACGCACATCATCCGGCAGAAGAGAGATTGTTCCATACACCTGCGCAAAAACTCCGCCTCTTTCAATGTCGGCCACCAGGATAATCGGGAGGCGGAGGCGTTTGGCAAGCAGAATATTTGCGATGTCGCGCTCATAGAGATTTACTTCTGCAGCACCCCCTGCACCTTCGATAACAACCGTATCGTACGATTCTGCAAGCTGTTTGTACGCGTCAACAGCTTTTTCCAAAAGATCATCAGTTTCCTGATAGTAATCCGATATTCTCACATCTTTGAGCGGCTCACCAAGTAAAACCACCTGTGAGATGCCATCTGACTTCGGCTTCAAAAGAATCGGGTTCATCAGTTCAGAAGGAGCAGTTCTGGCAGCAAAAGCCTGAACTGCCTGTGCGATACCGATTTCCTTTCCAAGTTCTGTCACATACGAGTTCAAACTCATATTCTGTGACTTAAAAGGAGCAGAGGCAATGCCTCTGTTGCTTAAAATCCGGCAAATACCGGCAACAATAGTGCTCTTCCCTGCGTGCGAGGAAGAGCCGAGAATCATTATTGACATTATACCATCGGAGTAATTATATTGACTAATACAACAGGGTCAACTGCAAAGTAGACGAGGAGAAGAGTGATTACCAGAACCACTGCAAAGATTGCCGGCTTCCAGGCAAGAATCTTCTTTCCGTCAAGAGGACCGACCGGCAGCATGTTGAAGAATGCAAGCATAGCGTTAATCTGACAGCCGATCATTCCCAGATAGAACAGGAATCCTGCAAGGGTGAACGGATTGAAGAGTAATCCTCCGGCAACAGCTTCAACGCCGCCGAGGAAAACACCGGCAAACAGGAGTCCCGCAAACGGAATGATTAAGATAATGTTGACAAGCGGTCCGGAGATGGAGATGATTCCGCTCTCGCGTCTGGTCATCTCGCGTCCTGCGGTGTTGATAAGCGTTGCTCCCGGAGCTGCAAAGACGATTCCGGTGATGACAGCCACAGCCACAGCGATAACCAGCATCTGGGCGCTTTTTCTAAACTCTGCCCAATAGCCGAACTTGATTGCCGCAAACTTGTGGGCAAGCTCGTGGAGAACAAAGGAGAGTCCGACAGTGATTAAAGAGATGACGAAGGTAAGAAGCATCCTCTCCGGAGACAGAACGGAAAATCCTTCCATGAATACGGCAAGGATTCCGCTTGCTCCAAGAGTGAAGGCGACCGCTAACGCAAGCCAGGCGATGATTAAGTCCTTCTTTTCGAATGGTGACAGTTTAAATTTCATACATTACTCCCCGCAGGCAACACGGACACAGTCCTCAAGGCTTCCAAGACGCGGAACGGTGTCGCACATTCCCGGCAGATAGGTGAATGCCTTTCCGGAGTTGGTCATAACACATCCGCGCTTTTCAAAGAGCGGAGAGACAATCATGCAGGTGTCCGGAATTACGCGGGCTCCGCTCTTCTGAATCTTTGCGATTGCGTCCATGCAGGAGCCTTTCATCTCTGCTGCGGCAAAGACATAGAACGGCATCTGAACCGTTCTTCCGTCAAGCAGGTCTGCGAGTTCTGCAAGCTCTTCGCGGGATAAGTGCGGACAGCCGACAGCAACCGCTTCCGGTTCAAGCTCGCTGAAGAGCTCTTTGATTTCCTCGGTCTCGATTGTGATTACCTCACGCTTGTCCTCTGCGAAGTGTTTCTTGAAGAACGGGAAGCGGGCTTCCGGCGTGATGTCTTCGACATGGAAAAGAGCCACAGCACCGGATGCAGCCATGGCAGCTCCCATGCTCTTGAGCATGTCTGCTTTGGGACGGATGCCTCTAAAGAGCGGAATTTTGTTTCCGGAGATTGCTCCGGCAATAATTCCAAGAGCTCCGTACTCAGCCTGCGTCCATGTTTTGGCGACCTCCGGCTCTGCTAACCGGAACTCAATCTCCGGCAGTCTGTTCTTGACGATATGCAGACCGTACTCCGGAGTTTTTCCGGTTAATGCGGATGCAAGAGCAGACGGGCCTCCCTCGCGGTTGGTTCTGGCTCCAAGAACAGAGTTTGCGTAGACAACCGCGGAAGACTCAGACCATGCAAGGTGGTCTCCGCGCTCGATTAAGGTGAAGTAGTACGGGGTGCAGGTGCACGATGGTCTGATGCCGAGACGGGTATATGCGGCATTTACTTCAAGCTGTTTTTTGGCAAACTCCTGAGTGATTCCAAGAGACTCCCAGCCTTCCCGCGGCATTCCGATCGGATTTAAGAAGGAAGGGACAACTGCCTTTCCGGATAAAGAGTTGAGCCACTCAAGTCCGGCATCTCCAATGGTTTTGAATGACGCGCCGGAAACCTGAACGTTTTTGACCTCGATGAGCCGCTCGGCGTCATATATTTTGCCGAGGGAAACGAGGATTTCCATCATTTTCTGCTTTGTTTCGCCGTACTCTCCGTCTAAGAGAGCCTGGTCGTATCTATCTAACTGCATTCTTCTTATTCCTCCTTATTATTCTGCCAGTCAGCCCGTATAAATTCATCCTCGCGGCCGAGAGGGATTGTTGCATCCACTCCGGCTTTTACATTTAATCCGTCTCCGATTCTGCACGGATCAAGCGATGATCCGCGAACTCCGGAGATGATTATGACATCTTCGTCGGCGCGAACACGCGTTGCTATCGCAAACTCAACATCCTCCGGGCTGTAGATGTTGATGTCGGAGTCGACGGCAACCACGTGTTTTAAGCTTGTGTGAGCGGCAAATGCAGCCATGATGGCGTTTTTGCCGTCACCTTCGGTCATTTTCTTAATCTGTACAACCGCATGGAAGTATCCGGCTCCCCCTTTGGTGAGATACACATCGCGGACGTTGGTAACACCTGCAACGGCTGCGTAAATCTTCGGCTCGTAGGGTGCTCCCATGAGCATTTTGTGTTCAGCACCTGCGGGAACCAATCCATGGTAGATGAAGTTCTCTTTCAGGTGCATTCCTGCAAGCTCGATTACCGGCTGCATGCGGATTGGGTCATACGTTCCGCTGATGTCGACAAACGGCCCTTCCTCTGCAAGCTCTGCGGTCATCCATCCGTAGAGGATGATTTCTGCATCAGGAACTCTGACACCGTTCGGGCAGGTGTAGAGAGCAAGCGGTCTGCCGCAGATTTCTGCGGCGTAGGCCATCTCTTTTCCTTCGGGGACGCGGGTGCAGGCGGCAAAGGTGACTGCAGGGTGCGTTCCAATCGTGATTGCAATCGGGAGTTTTTCTCCTTTGGCGATTGCTGCCTGCAGGAGTTTGTAGGTGTGGCGTCCTTCAACGATTCTTCCCACCAGATGCGTGTCGTCTTTGACGAGCAGCCGGTGGATGGATGCATTCTCAACGCCGTCGAATGCGGAGAAGACGATGCCGGTTGTAAGATAGCGTCCGGCGTCTTTTGGGAAGTGTTTGAGAATCGGAAGTTTGGAGAGGCAGGCCTCTTCGAACTCGAGATTTCCGCCGTCAGTAACATCTCCTGAGAAGCTGCATGCGGCAAGCCGTTTTACCAAATCGCCTTCGGGAATTCCAAGAGCGACTGCAAGCGATCTGCGGTCGACTACGGTGTTCATGACTGCGGGATGTCCGTCTAAGTCTTCGAAGACGAGCATTTTGTCTGTGCTGAAGGCAAGCTGTGCAGCTTCAAGATTGGAGGAGACCGGATGCGGAATTGTTTCCGCAAGACCGGCATCTTTCATGTTCTGGATAAAATCTCTCATGTTACTGCCACCGTTTTCCCATCTGATGTTCGATTCCGCAGTGGTCGAGGATGCGGGCTACAATCATGTCGGCTAAATCTGAAACGGATGCCGGGTTGGTGTAAAGCGGAGGGGATGCGGGCATGATAACGGCTCCCGCATCGTGCGCTGCGAGCATGTTGGTTAAGTGTACGCGGTTGTAGGGTGTTTCCCGCGGGACGAGGATTAGGCGTCTGCGTTCTTTGAGACAGACGTCAGCCGCACGGGCGATGAGGGTGTCTGCGTAGCCGTTTGCAACAGCAGAGAGCGTTTTCATGCTGCAGGGGACAATGACCATGCAGTCGTAGAGAAAAGAACCGCTTGCAATATCTGCTTCGATACGCGAGTTGTCTTCATAGACGGCAGGATAGCCGTCAAGGGTGATTTGCTCGTATGCGGCAACTTTTTTTGCGGCATCGGAGATGATGATATGTATCTCCGCTTTGCCGGAGAGGGCATCGAGTAAGCGTTTGGCATAGAGGATGCCTGAAGCTCCGGTGATGCCGACAACAATCCGTTTCATTCTGGTGTATATATTGGCGCTGATAGATTGTTAATGAATCGTTGGATGAAAGCAATGCGACAGCATTGCGCAGACAGAAAGTATGCTTATCCGGCAGTTCGCTAATTCCAAAGCTCCAGAATCAGCGCAGACAAAAACCGCTCCGTCTCTTCCAGAGATTGAATCGACATCCGCTCATTTACCGTATGGCATCCTTCAATCGTCGGACCTAAAGAGATGATTTCCATCTCTGGATATTTTTCCTGAATCATTCCGCACTCAACACCGCCGTGCGTTGTCTCAATCTCCAGCTTTCTGCCAAACATCTGCTCATAAACCTCTGCAGCCCGCAGAACAAGTGCTGAGTTCTCCGCTAAAAGCCATCCGGAAAAACTGCTGTGAGTAAACACATCAGCGCCTGCTTCGCGGAATACGAATGCTATCTCCGCAGACAACGCATCGCGGGAGGTATTCACCGCACTTCTTTGCAGAGTTATGATGCGAAACGCATCTGCTTCGTCAACCACAGCCGCAAGATTTGACGAGGTCAAAACTCCGCGTGCATCCTCTTCCACAACACCGTTTCTGCACTCATGCAATGCGTGTACAAAATATCCATCGTACGCAGCAGCCGGCTCATCGGTTTTTTCCAGTGACATGCTGACTGCAGGATCAGCCGCTGCATACCGCTCTCTTACCTCATCTGCATACGCAGCAAAGACTGATTCGACCGCGTCCGAATCGGTCGAGAAGGTAACTTCTGCCTCCTTTGGGATAACATTGCACTTCGTTCCCGAAGAAAACGCAGACACCTGCTCTGCGTTCACCCGTGTCATAAAATCTGCTGCAAGTTTTACCGCATTCACTCTTCCAAGACCGATATCGATTCCGGAATGCCCGCTTGCAAGGCCGCTGATTTTCAGAGTGTACCATTCGCCTTTTGGGAGTGTTCGGATTTTCGGGAAGACCGCTTCGGTATTGACGCCTCCTGCACAGCCGACAAGAAGCGAGTTTCCGTCCTCATGGTCGAGGTTGATTAAGGTGTTTCCTTTCAAAACATCAGACGCGAGTGCTTCAACTCCGGTCATGCCGACCTCTTCATCCACTGTAAAGAGACATTCAAGAGGGATGTCTGAAAGCTTGGGAGCCGTTAGGGCAGAAAGCATCAGAGCAACGCCGGCACCGTTGTCCGCACCAAGTGTTGTGCCGTCTGCACAAATCCATCCGTCTTTGACGCAGGTTTTGATTCCGCAGGTCTCAAAATCAAAAGGCGAAACTGATTCCGGAACCATATCCATATGTCCCTGCAAAGTGACCTTGGGATCACCTCTGCGGATGATGATATTTCCCGACTCATCTTCGATGCATGCAAAGGAGTTTGCTTTTGCAAATTCTTTCAGATATTCGCGGATTTTTTCTTCATGACCGGACGGACGGGGGATTTTTGCAATCTCTTCAAAGTACTCTAATGCAGACGGCATACCTGCATGTATGTTTTGAGGAACTTGTTTATTAAGACTGCTGTACAATACTATTTCATGAAAGTATTAGGTCTTGTCTCATCCCCAAGAAAGGGAAACGGTCAGACACTCGTTGAGAATGTCTTAGCAGGCGCAGCAGAAAACGGAGCGGAAACCGAACTGATTCGCCTGACTGATGTGGAAATCAAGCCGTGCCTTGACTGCGGATTCTGTAAGAAGGAAGGAAACACTACCTGTGTGCAGAAGGATGCTATGGCAGACATCTACGCAAAACTCGCAGAAGCCGATGCAGTGGTATTTGGTATGCCGGTTTACTTCGGACGCCCGAATGCGCCATTCCTGCAGTTCAACGACCGTATGTACGCAATGGCAAATCCGGACTTCTCCCCAAGACTTCCAAAGGACAAGAAGTTTGCAACTGTTATCACCTTAGGCGGAGGAGGACTGGAGACTGTTGAGCCGATGCATGCAACCCTCGCCGGAATCTTTGGCGGTATGTTCGGCTGGACTGACTGCGGTTTCCTCTGGAAGAACATGATGCACGACAGAAAGGCAGTCGCCGGTCAGCCGGAAGCCCTCGCAGAGGCAAAGGCATTCGGTAAGAAACTGACCGAATAAATTTCTTTTTTACTCAATGTTGGAGAGGGCGTCCAAACGTGAGGCATATATACCTCCGCAGACCACTATCATAGTATGAGTGAACTGCGTTTATCGCCGCGGCAGTATATTATTGCAATCACCGTGGCTATTGCATGTTTCCTTCCGCCGTTCATCGGGGAAGCTACAAACATCGCTCTTCCAAATATGCTGACCGGTCTTGGTCTCTCGCTTGGGCCTGACTACTGGTCGCTGTACGGATGGGTTTTAACCGTATATCTTCTGACATCGACGATTTTCTTAATCCCAGCGGCACGCTTGGCGGATAAGTTCAGCAAGAAGCTGTTCTTCTGCATTGGTGTTCTTCTGCTCGGATTCGGATCTCTTGGAATCGGTTTCTCGACAACCGGCGAGATGGTTTTGATTATGAGAGCGATTGAGGGAATCGGAAACGCGCTGATGTTTGGAACAGCCGTTGCTTTGGTTGCTTCCGCAGTAAAAGTCGAGCTTCGCGGTACAGCCATCGGTGTTGCAATGACCGGTGTATTCATGGGACAGCTTGCAGGTCCGCTGCTTGCCGGAGCGCTCACTGATGCTGTCGGATGGCAGGCAGTGTATATTATTCTCTGTCCGATTGCTCTGATTTCCTTTATCTTAGCTCTTCCGTTCATTCCAAAAGATGAGCCGACCGACAAAGGACGGTACGACTGGCTCGGCGCAATTCTCTTCATTGCCGGAATGGCTCTTGCGCTCTACGGATTCTCCAAGCAGCCGAACACCGAAGCTCTTGTTATGCTGATTGCAGGAATTGTTCTGCTCGGAGTTTTCCTCTTCTACGAGACGAAGAACAAAAACCCGCTGATTCCGGTGAACCTGATTCTCCACAACCGGGCATTTACGTTTAACAACGGAGCAAACCTGCTCTACTATGTGGCAATCTATTCGATGGGTTCTCTTGTTTCCCTCTACATGACTAATGTCTGGGGAATCACGGATGCGCTTCCAAGAGCAATTATTGTGACCACGCAGGGACTGATTCTGGTTCTCTTCACGATTGTTGCCGGAAAGTTCTATGATCATCTGCTGCCAAAATCCCTGATGGCAGTAGGTGCAGTGCTGACTGTCATCGGTGCTGCGGGATGCTTCCTTGTGGGCTCTGCTTCCACCGAACCCATGTGGCTTGCGGCTGCTGTTATCTTTGCAAGCGTTGCGGCATTCGGTGTCGGTTCTCTTATTCTGACGATCGTTGACCGCGTGATGAAGAATGCTCCGCCGAAGATTGCAACAACGACCGGTCTGGTGATTATCACGCTCGGCATGATTGTGCTCCTCCTCTGCGGAGAAAGTGTTGCGGTCTGGAGTATGATTGCGGTTCAGGCGCTGTTCGGTCTTGGTATTGCTATCTTTGTGACACCGAACAGTACAGCCATCATGAATTCCGTTACTGCCGCTGAGTACGGCATGGCATCCGGTACGCTTTCGACGACGCGTATGCTTGGTATGGCCATCTCGATTGGAATCGTGAACATCTTAAAGAACGTCTTCCTCTCCGGAGACGCCGCAGGATACTCATCTGCATTCCTGCAGATGTTAGACGGAGTTGTAATTGCCTCGATTATTGTGCTGGTGGTGGCAATTATTCTCTCATGGACTGCCGGAAACGGCAAGTCCGCATAACCTTTTTTTTTAGAAATAGTACTTATCTATCCCGCCATACCCGGCAATCATTTTATTCTCCCGGGTTTTCGCGATAAAATTCCGCAGGCGTTTTTCAAACTCAGCAGGACGTTTTCGTGCGGCATCAATATAGGCGATGCGGATTCTTTTGTACGGTTCGGGAAACTGCACATAATTTTTCCAGACCGTTTCCTCTTCCTGCAGTGCTTCGAGAATATCTGCCGGGAACTCATACGGCATCTGAATAATGGGGAGGATTTCAGCTCTTACCTTCGGATGAATCATGCCCTGCTGTTCCAGCCGGATGAGACGCTCAATATTCGGCCGTGAGTAGCCGCTTCCTTTTTTCCGCGGGGTGAAATGCTGTGCCCGATGTGCTGCATCAATATTTCTGATGGTGCTGTCAATCCAGCCGAAACAGAGAGCCTCTTCTACCGCATCATTATAGCTCAGGCTTTTTTCATTCGCGGCTTTCATCGGAAAAATGAACCAGATTTCTGTTTCCGTTTCAAAATGCTCCTGAAGCCAGCGTCTCCACTCCTGCCTGTCAGCGGTATAAAATGTCTTCATCTGTTCTATAGTCTCCAAAAAATCAGACAGCCAGAATACTTAGGTCATTCAATATCTTTCTTACAATGCGGGCAATATGTTCCGCTTCGCCTGCCAAGATAATATCCGCAGTAGGGACAGCGGAAAGTAATCACGCGAAAAACAAAAGAGCCAAAAGCAATCAGGAATCCTGCACCTAAAAGTATGATGTTTTCCGTCACCATCCCAACGACTAACAGGATGATGGAAAATGCAAGAACAGCAAGGAAAATATGGTTATATTTTCTGGGACTCATGTTCATAGACTCTCACTCCTAGAGAAAAATTACAAAAGAGAATGATTGGTGAAGAGCCTTAGTGCTCTTCTCTAACCATCTCAATACACTTCTTCGGACACTCGTTGGAACAGATACCGCATCCCTTGCAGTATACTAAATCAATCTCCATAGTATCCTGATCAATGACTGCATCCGGGCAGTACATTGCACAGATTCCGCAGCGGTTGCATGCCTCGCGGTTTACAACCGGGCGGAAAGTTCTCCATGAACCGGTTAAGCCCATGGCTGCCTCTTTGGGCGTGCTGATAGTAATCTTCGGCATCATGCGGTGACCTCCTCGAATGCTTTCTCTGCAACCTCAATGTTTCTGACATCGGCAAAGGTTTCTTCGATTGCCTTCTTTCCGGACTCATGGGTGAAGAGACCAAGTTTTGCAAGTGCACCGATAACCGGGGTGTTTAAAATCGGGCTTCCTGCGACAACAAGGTTCTTGGAAAGAGCAATTCCGGTTAAGTCTGCCTTGTACACTTTGTACTGCGGCGGGAATTCAACATCTTCGTGAGTGTTGATGAAGATAGAACCTCCCTCCTTTAATCCGTCTAAGACATCAACGGTCTCCATGACTGTCGGGTCGAGGACAATAATCATATCCGGCTTTCTGATCTGCGAGTAGATTCTGACCGGTGCATCATCGATTCTGACAAAGGAAACGATTGGTGCTCCGCGTCTCTCTGCTCCGTAGAACGGGCAGGCGGTTGCGAACTTTCCGTCCTTGACAGCAGCGGATGCCATCATACGAGCAGCAGTAACTCCTCCCTGACCGCCTCTTGAGTGAATGCGAATCTCGTACATTACTGCTCCTCCTCCGGAATACCGAACCAGAACTCGGTTCCAATCTTTCTTGAGCGGACAAACTCAGCCATATCTTCGAAGGTGACTTCCTGACCGCCGAGACCGGCGATTACGCGGGCAATCTTTGCTTCCGGATAGCGTGCCTGAATTTCACCAGCGATAACGCCGCCGAATCCAAAGGAGTAGTCGCGGTCAATGACAACGAGCTCTTTTCCGGCAACGTTTAACTCCGGGAATGGCCTAAGCCAGCGGATGCGCATAACGCCTGCCTTGATTCCCTCATCTCTTAAGAGGTCGGCTGCGACTTCTGCTTCCTTACCCATGGTTCCCATCGCAACGATGACAACCTCTGCATCCTCGCAGCGGTACTCTTCAACCGGTGCGTAGCTTCTGCCGAAGCGCTTTGCAAACTCGGCTTCGGTTTCTGCGATGACTTCGCGTGCTGCACGCATGGATTTTTCCATGTCGAATCTGAACTGATAGTGGACGTTTGCCGGACTCATTGCACCGTATCCGTGCGGATCGTTGACATCGATTGCGTGCGGCAGGTGGATTGGCGGGATGAAATCTCCCGGCTCAGTCATCTCGAACGGCTGCATGATGTGAGACAGTAAGAATCCGTCCATATTGATCATGACGGGTAGAAGGACTCTGTTGTCTTCTGCGATGCGGAATGCCATCAAGGTTGCATCGTATGCTTCCTGAACAGTGGAGACGTAAATCTGAAGCCATCCGGTGTCTCTCTGGGAGAGTGCATCGGAGTGTTCTGCCCAGATGTTCCATCCTGGGGCAATGGTTCTGTTAACCTGTCCCATAACGATTGGAAGTCTTGCGCCTGCTGCCCAGTGGAGCATCTCGTGCATGTATAAGAGACCGTGAGAACTGGTTGCAGTAAAGACGCGGACACCAGTGATTGCAGCACCGATACATGCGGTCATTGCGGAGTGCTCGGACTCGACCGGAATGTATCGTGCAGTCATCTCGCCGCCTTCGACGTAGTCTGCGATTGCTTCGATGACTTCGGTCTGCGGGGTAATCGGATATGCGGCAACAACAGTCGGCTGAGCCATCTTGACTGCGGCTGCGACTGCTTTGTTTCCGGTAGACATTACCAGTTTATCGCTCATGCTGTTTCCTCCTGGATTCTGACTTCAGCTGCAATCTTCTTTAAGTTCTTGTCGACGTTTGCCTGAATCTGTGCGGCAGTCTCTTCATCGACCTTCTTGAATCTTCCCTGAGCTTTTAAGTAGTCGATGACCGGCATCGGCTTCTTCATTGCAGCTCTGGACGGTGCGCTGATGGTGAGTTTATCGTATTCCTTCTCCCAGAGCACCCAGATTCCGCTCTTGACAGCCATCTTTCCGATTTCGACAGTCTTCTCGGACGGAGTTCTCCATCCCGGCGGGCACGGTGCTAAGATGTGGAGGAACTTCGGTCCCGGAATCGATAATGCCTTCTTGACCTTGTTGTAGATGTCAGCAGGGTAAGAAGCGCAGGCGGTTGCCTGGTATGGAAGGTTGTGTGCTTCGATGATTCTGTCGAGATCCTTCTTGACAACGCGCTTTCCGTTCGGAGTAGTGGTGGTGATTGCACCAAGCGGGGTAGCGCCTGAGCGCTGCATTCCGGTGTTTCCGTATGCTTCGTTGTCGTAGCAGATGTAGAGGAAGTCCTCTCCGCGCTCGAGTGCGCCGGAAAGTGCCTGAATTCCAATATCTGCAGTTCCGCCGTCTCCGGCATATACGATAACGTTGGTCTTCTGTCCTTTTGCACGAAGTGCTTCGCTCATACCGGATGCACAGGCGGCAGCTGCGGCAAAGGCGATGTTATATACAGGCACAGTGTGGAGCATGTACGGGTACACACCCTGAATGACACTGTTGCAGCATGCAGGAATTACTAAGACAGTGTCTTTTCCTGCTGCTTTTAAGATATAGCGGAGTGCTAAGAGTGAACCGCAGCCTGCACAGGTTGAGGGACACTTTAAGAGCATCTCTTCTTTTGGAATTTCCGTCATGAAATCAGTATTTATTTGTCACGAATTATAATGAGGCTTACTCTTTGATATTGTGTGACACAGTGCACAAGGCCGAATGCTTATTGCTTTACACGACCTATTCTGATGTATGTCTAACTCAGCAGAAGGCGGGAAAAACGCAGACATTCTGTCAGCGGATGCGATAAAATCCTCCCTTCCGGCTGATTTTTCCGGAGAAATCATAGTAAAGGAAATCACGGAGTCCACAAACAGAGATGCAGCATGTATCGCAAAGGAGGCACTGCATGGAACAACCGTCATCGCAGACGCGCAGACAGAAGGCCGCGGCAGACTTGGAAAGAGTTTCTTTGCGCCTGCAGGCGGCATTTATATGAGTGTTATCTTAAAGCTCGGACTTGCGTTCTCCGATGCGGTGCTGGTGACCGCTGCCGCCTCGGTTGCTGTGTGTAAGGCGATTGAGGCTGTATCAGATGTGCGGCCTCAGATTAAGTGGGTAAATGATATTCTTTTGGACGGCAGGAAAATCTGCGGCATCTCATGCGAAGCAGTGTTTTCTGGGGAAACGGTTGATTCGGTGATTCTTGGAGTCGGAGTAAACTTTTCTGCACAGGAATTTCCGGAGGAGATTTCTGAAACCGCAGGTATTTTGTTTGATGAGCCGCCGGTTTCGAGAAATCAGCTCATCGCAGAGATTCTGAAAAATCTTCTGGAAGAATCTGCGGATTTGTCTTCGCGGAAGTTCATCGATGACTACCGCAGACGCTCTGCGGTTCCGGGAAAACCGATTCGCTATCTGGAAAATACTGTGTGGCATGATGCAGAAGCGGTCAGGATTGACGAAAACGGCGGGCTGGTTATTTTAGAGAACGGAACAGAAAAGACGCTGGTCTCCGGAGAGATTACGCTTCGGATTCAGTAAAAAAAAGTTATTCGGTTTTCGGCTCAACTGAGCAGACACCGAAATCGTTTTTCTTAATCTTTCTGATGGAGAGTCCAAGGAAGACTGCAACGATGATAATGGTTACCAGCGGAGCGAACCAGATTGGAATATGCAGACCGAATGCTTCTGCACACATGATGATACCAAGACAGAAGATGGAATACATTGCACCATTCTTTAGGTAGGCGAACTTTCGAATCGTATCGAGGTTTCGAATCGTCATCTCACGAACAACAAATGCACCAATACCGTTACCGATTAAGATAAGCGGGACCGACATCGTAAATGCGAATGCGCCGATAACTCCGTCCACTGAGAAGGATGCATCAATAACTTCGAGAAGGACGAGCTTGCTTAAATCCGAATGCTTTGCCGCCTTCGAATCGCCGCCGCCTTTTTCCAGCTCAGCGGATTTTTTGTCCGCGAACAGACGGAAGCCCGACATCACGAAATAAATCGCCGAACCGGCAACCGCTGCCACACCGAGGAACGGATTAATCTGTACTGCAAAGTAGACAATTGCCAGAAGCAGAATGGCTGCAACCGCATAGAACCATGGGCCCTGCTTGGAAAGAGCGAGTTCTCCTGGAACAATACAGTTCTTCTGCTCTGCCATAAGCCAGTGCAGGAACAGAAGAACCATAAACATACCTCCTGCCAAAAGCAGGAAAGGAGCGCTCGCTTCAATCGCGGCTGCTGCTGTTGCATCATCCGAGAATGTTGCAGTCAAAGCACCGATTGGTCCCAAAGACGGAGTCGAGAACCAGATAATCAGCCACGGCAGGATACCGCGGACACCGAAAACCGCAATAATCAGACCCCAGGTTAAGAACCATCGCTTTGCCCACGCACTCATCGTGGATAAAATATCTGCATTAATAATGGCATTGTCTATGCTTGCGATAGTCTCGAAGACAACGAGACCAACCACTACAATTACTGCATAGAGAATATCCATGATACCTCATATGTTGCCTTCGACACTATAAAGGACTTCCCACACCACAAGTATTTAATAGTGGACATCCAACCAATGAGAAATGGCCAACGTCTTTGATTATCCAAAGGAACAGCTTGCAGAGCTGATTGCAGAAACATCTGCAGAGCTTCTGGCAGCAGGTTCAGCCAAAGACGCAGTGCCGGTGATAAAGAAAGCTCTGGAGAAGTATACGATTTTTGATCTCCAGAGAATCGGCGGAAACATCCGCCGAGAAGTGGAAGTGCTCCCCGAACCGTACCGGAGCAGATACCGCCCGTACAGTCAGGATCTGCTCAGTCAGTATCATGCATTCCTTGCAGATGTGAGATCCGGAAAGGCTGCAACAGGCGCAATTCTCGACCGTAAGCTTTGGGATGAGTTCTGGGGGCGGGCTGAGGAGAGTTCATTTTCAGAAGAAGTCTCCAAAAATGCTCCGGAGGCAGGTCTTGGAAATCCTGCGGGAAAATTCTTTTACCGCCTGGTGTACGGATATGCGATGTTAATCGCAGGGCTTCCGGGACATCCAATTGGAATGCCGTTTCCGGGAGGGTGGAAGGTGCTTGAAGAGAACGGAGAAATTCTCTGCCCCATCCGGGATAAGGAAAAGGATTTGCCGCAGGCGCTGTGCAATTACTGTCCGGCGGTTCAGGACGAGCGGTGTCTGTGAGAGATTGCTGAAAAAAAGCCGTTTTCTCAAGAAAGTATATATACCATCCATCTCAACGGTATAGCAGAGGTGGAGAGCATGTCTATTGGTATCTCTGAAAATTTTAAGCAGTCTTTTGCGTTTACCAAAGAGAACCTTCTTGGAAAAATCCAAAACTGGGTGATTCTCTTTGTTCTCGCGTTCTTCACCGGAACATTTCTTACCGAACTGTTTCCCAACTTAGAACTTCTCTGGGCAGTCCTCACTATTGCAGCATCGGTTATCATTTCCGGTCTCATCGTGCGGATTTATGCAGGAGGAGATGTTACCTTTGCCTCATTTGGAACAGTAATCATAAAGGGTATCGGATACAATGTCGCAGCCCTTGTTTACTCACTTCCGGCACTGATTCTCATGGTAATTGCCATTGTTGTTATGCTGGTGCCGATTTTATCAGGAAGCCCCGAAGCAGGTTTGACAGGAGCAGCCATCGGGTTAGTTATCCTCATGCCTGCCCTCATCTTAGCATTTCTTGCAAGTGCATTTATCATCCCGGCAGCCGTAAACTATGCACACAGCACCGGTGTCGGTGGCGCATTTAGAATCAGCGAGATTCTCTCACGCATCGAAAAGGCAGGATGGGGAATGTTCATCGGTTCATTCCTGATATTCCTCGTAATTCAGATGGTCGTTGCTGTTCCGACAGCAATCCTTACAACCTTCGGACTCCCGATAATCGGCGGAATCGTTACCGCAGTCATAAACCCCATTATCCTCGTCCTCCGGGCAAAGTACTTTGCAAACCGTCTCAGCTGAGAATACACCCAAACTATTTTTTAGTCCGCCTGAATTGACAACACTTTTTATCTCACAGGACAATATTATCGTATTATGTTTGAGGAGATTATGTCCACCATCGAATTCCAGATGAGTTTATTACTCTTCGTGGCTCTTGGTGGATATCTTCTGGCAACCCGTATTCACCAGTCCGCGGTTATCGGAGAAATTCTGGTCGGTCTGCTGGTAGGTCCAAGTGTCCTCGGCCTTATCACCTATACAGACTTCATTGACGGTCTTGCCGGACTTGGTTCAATTGTTCTGCTGTTCGTTATCGGCTTCGAGTTTGAAGTGCGGGACATTGCAAACTGGAAATATGCAGTGATAGCACTCATCGGTGTGGTTGTACCATGGATTGGCGGTTATCTTTGTACGATGCTGTTTGGAATGGATTTCTATTCCGCAATCTTCATCGGAACAGCGCTTACGGCAACAAGTATCGCAATTACCGCAAATGTTTTGCGGGAAATGGGAAAGCTGCATCAACCGTTTGCGAAAGCGATTATTGGTGCAGCCGTTATTGATGATGTGCTGAGTTTAATTGTCTTATCCGTCTGTCAGGACTTAAGTTCCACCGGTGAACTTGCATTTACCGGAGTGCTCTTTATGATCATCAAAGCATTCGGCTTTGTAATTGTCGGAGCGCTCGTTGGAGCAAAGTTCATCCCGAAGCTGCTCAACTGGATGGACGGCACAAGAATTGTCCGCAAATTCCCTGAGTTCGTGTTCATCTTCGCAATGATGATTGCATTCTTCTATGCAATGTGTGCAGAAGCAGTCGGCATCTCCGCAATCGTTGGAGCATTCTTAGCCGGTGTGTGTGTGAACCGTGTGGACTTGAAGCACAGTATGGATATCAAGCTTGGAGCAGAGTATCTCTACATCATATTCGCATCCATCTTCTTCGTGTCCTTGGGTATCATCGCAGATTTGCGCTATCTGCAGTCTGATATGCTGATATTTATCGTGGTGCTCTGTATTGTGGCTCTCGCAACAAAGATTCTCGGCTGCGGTCTTCCGGCGAAGTTTATGGGTATGACCTGGAAGGAGTCGATGATGATTGGTGTGGGTATGACGCCCCGCGGAGAGGTGGCGATGATTGTCGGTCTTATCGCCTTAAATCACTTCAAGGAGCTTGCAGAAGCTACCGTCAATCCGGCAGAGGCGGCAGAACTTCTGGCTATCGGAAATGAGCTCTTTATCGCGATTGTTGTGGTATCTCTGGTGACAACAATTGTTGTGCCGCTGATCTTCAACGGAATCTTCTTCAGAAAAGAGCGAAAAGAAGCACATGCATGTGCGGCTGAGATTCAGGCTCACCACTAATACTTTTTTTAGATTTTTTCGCGGTAAAATAAAAAGAGAGTTATTTTTTCTTCGGCGGGCGTGCCGGAATTCCTTTATCCGGCACTAAATCTCCGATTAAATCCCGCCTTCCGGCCTTCAAAAGACCGGAGACCACAAGATCATACTGCTTTGGATCTTTCCACTGAAGAACTGCCCTCTGGATGCGTTTTTCTCCGCCGGATGGAACATAGACCTTCTTTCCGGTAAACGGATGAAGACCGGTGTAGTACATCGCAGTAGAAAGCGTCATCGGAGAAGGCGTGAAATCCTGCACCTGCTCGGTGTACATGTTGTGCTCGCGAAGATAGAGAGCGAGTTTTACCATATCCTCGATTCTGCATCCGGGGTGAGACGACATCAGATAGGGAACCAAATACTGGCGTTTGTGCTTTCCTTCCTGCAGTTTTTCGAAGCGTCTGCGGAATCTCTCGAAAACCGCTTCTCCCGGCTTATTCATCAGTTCGGTCACACGGTCTGAGATGTGTTCCGGCGCTACCTTCATATGTCCTGAGATATGAGACTCGGAAATTGTCTTAAGATATGCATCCCCGTCCGCGTTTTCCGGAATTAAATCATACCGGATGCCGGAGCTGATAAAGACATGTTTGACTTTTGGAATCTTTTTGATTTCAGAAAGCAGGGCAAGCTGTCTTTTTGTTCCGTCCTGAAGGGAGGGGCATCCGATACAGGATTTGTTTCTGCATGCCCCATGCTTTTCCCATTTCGGGCAGAAACTGCCGTACATATTAGCAGAAGGCCCTCCGACATCCGAAATCGTCCCGCGGAATTCTGCCATCTTTGCCATCCGCTTTGCTTCGCGGAGGATGGATTCCTCGCTTCTTGACACAATCTGCTTTCCCTGATGGTGAGTGATTGAGCAGAATGAACATGCACCAAAGCATCCGCGGTGCGTTGTTATCGAGAACTGAATCGGAGCGAGAGCGGGAATCGTCTCTTTGACTGCAGGGTGCTGTTTTCTGGTAAACGGCAGTTCATAGATTCTGTCAAGCTCTTCTGTGGTAAGCGGGAGTGCCGGCGGATTCTGGACGATAACGGTTTTTGGATGCAGCTGGATTAAAATGCCGTCCGTTTCAGAGAAGGTTTTCCATGCAGCAGCGAAGGTCGGTTTTTCGGAGACGACCGGATATGCCGGAAGCTGCGTTCCTGCAATATCGGATTTGCGGTACTCACCAACACTCATCGTATAACAGGTACCCCTCACATCGCGGATCTTCGAAGCCTTCGCCCCTGCGGCAAGCCGGTCTGCGATTTCGCAGAGTGCCCGCTCACCTATTCCGTAGACGAGAAGCGAAGCCGGAGCATCGGCTAAGATGCCCTGCCTTACGCTGTCGCTCCAGTAATCATAGTGCGCAAACCGCCGAAGGCTTGCCTCAACGCCGCCGAGGATGATTGGAACATCCGGATAGAGGCGGTGCAGCATGTTTGTGTAAACGATGCTGACTCTATCAGGTCTGGTCAGCTTTCCGCCTGGAGAGTATGCGTCATCACGCCTTTTTCGAAGGGCAGGCGTGTAGGCGTTAATCATTGGATCAACTGCTCCCGGGACAACGGCGAAGAAGAGGTTCGGACGCCCAAACTCGGTAAAGCTTTTTCCTGAGCGGTCCTTCCAGTCCGGCTGGCTGATGACGGCAACCGAATATCCTGCTTCGATTAAGGTTCGGCCGAGAAGCGCTGCGGCAAATGACGGGTGGTCAACATATGCGTCAGCGGATACTAAGATGATGTCGGGATTTTTGTTCCAGAGTTTCTTCGCTTCGCTGTTTTTTATCGGGAGGTATTTAGGCTGCGGAAGCGGAGGTCTGGCGGAAAACATGCATGTATATTGGACGGTATTGAAGATAAGGTGTTGGATGGGCTTTTGGTTTTACGAATCGCGGGCATATCCGCAAACATCCGTCCCCGCGTGCCGCAGAAAGCCCGAAGGGAAAATCACCGGGAAAAATCCTGGCCGGTTATCATCCCGCAGACATCTCCATCCTCATCTTCCAGAAACCGCGTTTTAGAGCCTCCGATAACAACCGCCGCTCCTTCGTCTAAAAGCTCGTCATACTCACCAATCGCTTCAAGCGTTGTCACAAAAACGCCGCCGTCGCCAAGACAGACACCAACCGGCGTCTCTGCTTTGCGGACGGAAAGGGCAGAAGAGACAGCACGCCCGAAGGAAAGTCCTGTCGGGCGGAGGAGAAGCACCGGATTCTCTCCGGAAAAATCCGGGCTCTGCGTCAGCAGGTCAAAAACCGCGTATGCATCGCCCAGCGGATTTCCAAGAGGGGCTGTCAGTTCCTTATACATAGGAAATCGGATCTTTAATTCCGACATCAGCAAACGCTTTCAGCCTCGAAAGACATGACGAACACACGCCGCATGCTGCGTCATCCTCACTGTAGCATGACCATGTGTCCTCATACGGCACACCAAGGCGCAACCCTTCCCGGAGAATGTCGGTTTTGTTCATCGAAACAAACGGTGTAATCAGCCGGATGTCCTTTTCCGTCTGAGTTCCAATCGAAATCACGTTCTGCATCGCCGAGATAAACTCCGGTGTGCAGTCAGGATATCCGGTGTGGTCTCCGGACTGTACACCGATGAAAACCGCATCTCCGTTTCTTGCCTCGCAGTACGAAGTGGCGATTGAAATCAGATTTGCGTTTCTGAACGGAACATACGTATTCGGCTGCTCGGCTTTTCCAAGCACTCCGGGCTCAACCTCGATTGAGGCATCAGTTAAACTGCTTGCCCCGAATTTCGTGAAGTAGTCAAGAGAGATTTCCACGAAATCCGCGGCATCAAGGTGCTCTGCGATTCGGACTGCGCATTCCCGCTCTTTTTTCTCGGTTCGCTGACCGTAGTTCATGTGAAGCGCTAAGATTTCGTAGCCCATCTCGCGGGCAACGTACGCAAGCGTTGTCGAATCCATTCCGCCGGATAAAAGGCAGACTGCTTTTTTCATGGGATGTTTACCTGCTTGTGGAGCTGAAGCTGGAATCGTACCGGAAGACGCTCTGCGATAATGGTCTCAATAAGCCACGAGACATCAGTTCCGTAGACCGGAGTGATGCAGACCGCAGCTTTGAGGTCGGGGTGAGCTGCCAGGACTTCGACCATATAGAGATAGTCTGCTTCGTCTCCGATGACGAACTTTACGCAGTCCGTTTCGCGAAGCGTGGTTATCAGCGAGAGGTCGCTGATTTCACCAGACGACGGGCATTTGACGTCCATGCAGATGTATGCGGCGTCAAATAAGTCCTCGAAGCCTAATGTGCCGTTGGTTTCGATGTCGACGATTAAGTCCGCTCCTTTGAGGACGGCTAAGAGTTCCTTTACTTCGTCTTTCTGTAAGAGCGGTTCGCCGCCGGTGATGCAGACATACGAAAGTCCTGATTCGGCAATCTTTCCGATGACTTCTTCGACAGACATCTCGACGCCTTCGGCAAGAGATGCGGGAGTGTCGCACCATGCGCAGTTTAAGTTGCATCCGGCAAGGCGGACGAAAAAGCAGGGCATGCCCTGTCTGATGCCCTCGCCCTGAAGGCTTACGAATGTTTCAACGATTTTCATGCTTCTACCTCCGCATAGCATCCGTCAGACTCCCACACCCGGATTTTTGAGACGTGTGCATCCATGTCATGCTCGCGGCAGAATGCGTCAAGACGCATGCGGATGTCTTCTGCCAGGAGTTCGCTTGACGGATCGCCGTTGGTTAAGACCGGCGTCTGGAAGGGAGCGATTGCTTCAACAAGCGGGTCGTCTTTGTTCAGGATTACCTGGTGGTCGTAGATGTTGATGATATTTTTGATGATATTGTAGTCGACGAGGATTGAGGATTTGGCGTCTGGAACTCCTTCCATCCAGACTTCGACGCTCCAGCGGTGTCCGTGGAGGCGGGAACATTTTCCTTCGTAGTGCATCAGGCGGTGGGATGCGTCAAAGTGGGTTTCCTTGTAGATGCGAAGAACCATATTGTTATATTGTCCGCGGGAAGGGATAATACCTCTGGGTGGGGATGGGGAAAAATGTCAGGGTGAGCTCTCTCCTGCAGGAGAGAGTTCAGCGATTATCCGTTCAAGGATGATGATGAGGAATCCGAGGGCTTCTACAGTGTCTGCCCACGGCTTAAAACGGGCGCTCGTGCTCCCGAAAGAAAATTGAGGTACAAACCCTCAATTTACCCTCTACTCAATAAAATGCGTCCGCAGTCTATCCTCATACTGCGGGAACGGACATCCTGCCTCTTTTCCAGCATTAATACTTCTCAGAAGCCACGCCATATTCTGCGCTAAAGTACGCATCGTCTGCAGACCTTCCTTGTCCTGCCGCACATCCTCCGGGGTAAACCCGTGAACCTGATTCCAGTACTGCGAACCGACGACATGCATATTACAGATACCGAAATACTTGTTCAGCCGGTCAAACGCAGCAGACGCTCCGCCCCTGCGGCAGGAAACAACCGACGCCGCAAGCTTTCCTGCCATCCGCTCCTCACTGCAGTAGAAAAGCCGGTCCAGAAACGCACACAACTGTCCGGCAGGACCGGCATAATACACCGGAGAACCCACAACAATACCGTCATACTCATCCAGCCGTGCTAAAACCTGATTTACAGTATCATCAAAGACACAGCGCCGGCTCTCTGCACAGGAACCGCAGGCGATACATCCGGCAACCGGCTTCTTTCCAAGGTACAGAATCTCGGTTTCCACACCCTCCTTTTCCAGCGTATCAGCAACCTCTTTTAATGCCGTATACGTACAGCCGAACTCATGCGGGCTTCCGTTGATTAACAAAATCTTACTCATACGGACCTCACTGAATGGATGCGCCAAGCTTTTCTGCTTCCGCAAGCTTTGCATTCCCTTCGATGTCTCCAATGTTCATCACTCCGCCGCAGAGGACTTTTCCCAGACTCTTCCATCCGATGTGTTCCTCCAGATGGTCATACCAGAACTCGCTCTCTGCAAACCCGTCTCCCTCTGCCGCCATAATCAGGACCGACTCTTTTACCGGGTTTGCATAGTTTTCGTCACATTCCGCAACCGCAAACAGACGGTCAAATGCGGCTTTCAGCTGTCCGCTGATGGTCCAGTAGTAGAGCGGAGATGCGAGAACAACGATGTCCGCCTCACGGTAGGCAGGGTAAATCAAATCCATATCATCCTTCTGAACGCAGGGATGTTCTGCATCCTTTCCGCCGCCGAAACATCCTCTGCATCCGCCAATCTTCATACCGCCGAGGAAAAACTCTGTTACCTGATGACCGGCAGCTTCTGCCCCGCGGGTAAATGCGGCGGTAAGTGCTGCGGTGTTTCCGGTTTTTCTCGGGCTTCCGTTTAAGATGACAATCTTCTTCATATGATTATTACTTATGGGAATAATGACAAATAAAGGAAGTACGAACTGCAAGGTAACATACTTACCTTGAGGAAAGTGTACTCATGGGAACTCGCTGTATTGCAAAGGAATCCTTGGACACCACCGGATTCAGCTATACTTTGTCGCTGATAAACGGCAAATACAAGATGACCATCCTCTATACGCTCATGGAATTCGAGGTGGTTCGGTTTAATGAGATGAAAAAATACATCGGCAGTATCTCGTATAAGACGCTGAGCGCAACGCTCAAAGAGCTTGAAGCAGACGGGCTTGTTGACCGGACTGAGTATCCGCAGATTCCGCCGAAGGTGGAGTATCGCCTGACAGAGCGCGGAAAATCGCTGATTCCGATTCTTGACGGGATGTGTGAGTGGGGGGATAATAACCGGTTGTGAAAAGGGGCGGCTGGCTTTTTTCTCTTTTCGCGCAGGGGAATATGCTCCTGCACATCCGGCAATCTTCCAAACGAATGAAAAAAAAAAGGAGGAGAGATGCCCTGTTTACGGCATCTGCTTGACTGCCTTTGCAATCTCCTGACCGAGCGTGAAGAACTTCTCCTTGTCGTCTGCCTGCGGGCGGTAGGTGAACTCAACCGGTTCGTGCCAAATTTCAATTCCTGCCTTCTG
>SUTD01000008.1 GCA_015063085.1 Methanocorpusculum parvum | reverse complement strand
GCGGTACATCTTTGCTGGCTTTCTTACCATTTTTAGTATCCTCCTAGCTCTCTAAATGTGCTAACTATGTTAGACGAGTATCATATTAAAGGTTCGCATTCTCCTGCTCAAGTTCCTCGATAACCTGCAGAACTTTTTTGCGGAGGCTTGCGAACTCAACACTGGTTCTGTCACGCGGACGCGGCAGCGGGTTTTCGTAAATCTCGTGAATTCTGCCCGGTCTTGGAGTTAGAATCACAATTTTATCTGCGAGGAAAACCGCCTCGTCAACACTGTGGGTGACAAAGAGAATCGTCTTCCTGGTTTTCTCCCAGATTTCGAGAAGCTCTCTTTGCATCTTGTTTCTGGTCTGAGCATCAAGCGCGCCAAACGGCTCATCCATGAGCATGACAGCAGGCTCGCTTGCAAGAGCGCGGGCAACTGCCGCGCGCTGGCGCATACCGCCGGAAAGCTCATAAGGATAACTGTTGCCAAACTCCTGAAGACCGACAAGCTCCAGATACTCCTGTACCTTTGCCTGGCGCTGTTCCTTTGGCACCTTCATCATCTCAAGACCAAAGCCGACATTCTCTGCAATGGTTCTCCACGGGTAAAGGGAATACTCCTGGAAAACCATAGTCATCATCGGAGACGGCTTATCTACAATTTCCCCGTCAATCTCAACGGTTCCGGCAGTCGGAGCGTCGAGACCGCCAATCATGCGAAGAAGCGTGGTCTTGCCGCATCCGGAAGGGCCAAGCAGACAGACAAACTCTCCGTCATGAACCTCTAAGTTCACATCTTCGAGCGCGGTTACCGTACCTTTCTTGGTGAAGAACTGCTTAGTTGCGTGTTCCACCTTCACCCATACTTTGTCCCAATCGGTTTCGGTCATTTGTCAAGTGCCTCCCATGCGAACTTCTTCTTCTGCAGAATGCGGAATAACTGATCTGCAGCGATTCCAATGATACCAATTGCAATCATTCCTGCGATAATGATGTGAACCTGTCCGAAGTTGTAGGTGTACATAATTAAGTATCCAAGACCGGACGATGCTCCCGGCATCATTTCAGCGGCCACCACACTCATCCAGGCAATACCAAATCCAAGGCGCAGACCGTTGCAGATAGCAGGACCTGCTGCCGGCAGGAGAACCTTGGATAAAATCTGGCGGTCATTTGCCTGATAGATTTTTGCGGTTTCAAGCCAGCTCTTCTTAACACGGGACACTCCGTCGATGGTGTTTACCAGAATCGGGAAGAAACATCCAATCACGATGATGAACACAATCGAGGTCATGCCGATTCCAAACCAGGCGAGGGAAAGCGGAACCCATGCCATAGGAGGAATCGGGCGGAGAATCTGAATTAATCCGTCACAGAAGTTCTCAAGTCTCGGATAGCGTCCGAGAATAATTCCAAGCGGGACAGCAATCACGCATGCGATAACAAAGCCGGTTACAACACGAGTGATACTGACAACCGCGTTGCTGATTAAACTCCCGCTTCCGTAAATATCAGCAAACGGAGTTAAGAAAACCGCGAATACATCTTCAACCCGCGGAAGAATATAGGGGTTATTTACCAGAACCGCTGCAATCTCCCAGATAACCACAGCAAGTATCGGGAGAATGAGCTTCGTATACCATTTCATTTCTACTTATATAGATGTTGTCAGTTGTAATCAACTATACGGAATATGCAGGAAAAAAGAAGAGGTTATGCGGCTTTTACCGAATAACCAATACCGGCAGAGTCAAGAGCTGCCTTTAACTGGACATCCTGAATAGAACTTTTTTGCGGATCTGCGATTACAACAGGTTTTCCTGCGGCACTGCGTTCCTTAACCCATTCAATAAAGCTGTCCCAGTCATCTGCCGGGGATTCATCATCGACGAGAAGACCGGAACCGTTCATCATAATCGGGGCTAAGATTTTGATGTCAACAGCGCTGGTGGATTTGTCGACTGCGGAGACAAACGGCGGAGTTCCAGCAACAGCATACTGAATCTGGTTCTGCTGCAGAAGAGTCATCAGCTGCGGACCTGCGCTTCCTTCGATGAGTTTTACATCACAGACCTTCTTTCCGTTGACGTAGAGTTCTGCCTTGTCAATCTTTCCAACCTTCTCGGAGACCGGCTTTAAGTAGGTGTTGTAGTTGTCCTTGAAGAACTTCCAGTCCTTTAAGAGGACAAAGAGCGGTCCGTCGTGGTCAGATGCGAGGTATCCGATGGAAATTTCCTTCACTGCAGTCTTCGGCTCTAAGAATTTGCCGGACGCTAAAATGTCCTGTGCTGCATCATAGGCAGAGAAGTCAAAGAGCAGAGCTTCAGTCTCTTCGCTGTTGGTGTTTGCAAGCTTTCCGGTAACTAATCCTAAGTCACGCTGAGACTGGACGAAGTCTTCGTTGCTCTGAATCCATGCATCAGTAACCTCTCCGGAGAAGAGAATTGTCGGAATCGATGCTTTCATGACATCAACAGAGTTGACACTAACACCGCCGTAGGTTAAATCATCTTTTGCAAAGAGCCAGTCTGCAATAAGATCTGCGGCCTTTGCCGGATTGTCAGTGATGTATTCATTTCCAAGAATCATCAGTGCAGTCATGTCTGCGGCAATTTCAGGGTTTGCCAGAGCATTGGAGTTTGCACCGAACACACAGCAGGTGTGTCCTTCCCATTTGCCTTCCGGCGGAAGGTCCTCAGAGTAAGAAATGACTTTTCCAATCTTTGCTTCTTCAATACCTGCGACAAACGGCTGCCAGGTAATTGCTGCGTCAACAGCTCCGGAATCTAAGAGCAGCGGCATGTTTGCCGGGACCACATACAGGAGCTCAACTTTTACATCAGAATCTCCCTCATCAATACAGCCGGCTGAGAAGACGACTGCAGCACAAAGGAGTACTGCTGCGGCAAGTACAAAGTGCTTTTTCTGCATACTTCTAAATATGACTGAATCTGATATAAACACTTCTGACGAGATGTATATTTTTAAAATCTTTCAGAATCCAATACATCGTTCTGCAAAATCGCCTGTATAAATTCAGCGGATAAAACCGGGAAGAAATTTCACCGCCGTCCAATCAGTTCTTTTATTGTATTGTACGGCACATGTATAGAGAAGAATGCGAATCTTAATACTTGGTGCAGGGGCAGTGGGTTTGACAGTTGCGGCAAAGCTTTCGAAGCATGCAGAAGTGTTTGCCGTCTGCCGTGAGCGCTGTGTCTCGGCGATTACCAGAAATGCCTTTACGATGACAGGAATCTGGGGAGAGGAGACTATGCCTCTTTCTGTCGGAACGAAGCCTCCGGAAGGTCCGTGGGACTATATTATCATCTCCACTAAATCCGCTGCAACACGCGATATCTGTGAAGAATATCAGGGAATCTTTGGAGATGCGGAGGTTGTAAGTCTCCAAAACGGCATAGGAAACGAAGAAATTATCGCAGAATATACAGACAATGTAATCGGCGCGATGATTATTACCGGCTTTGAATGGGTGTCTGATTCCGCGATTCACGTCTCTGTGGATGGAGGAGAAACGGTTTTCGGCCGCTTCCCGTCAGGCATCGACGAGAAGGTAACTGCCCTGACAGATCTCTTCAACAAGTGCGGCATGCGCTCCGTATCTTCAGAAAATGCCCGCGGAGCAGTATGGGGCAAAGCATTCTACAGCTGTTCCTTAAACCCGCTTGGAGCAGTCATGGAATGCCCATATGGAGAGCTTCTGCAGGAGCCTGCATGGCATATCATCGAGGGAATTGTCCGTGAAGCATTTGCAGTCTCCGCGGCCGAAGGAGTTGTCCTTCCGCAGAAGAGTGCAGATGAATATCTTGAATATTTAAGGACACAGAAAATCCCGCCGACGGCCGCACACTACAGCTCAATGTATCAGGATATCACAGCAAAACGGCTGACCGAAGTTGACTATATTAATGGTGCAATTGTTCGCCTGGGACAAAAACACGGGATTTCAACACCGGTTAACGAGACAATTGTCCATCTGACACACTTCGCGGAGGGACTGAGATGTCGATAAGGTCTGCCATGATTCTGGCAGGAGGGGAGGCAAAGCGTGTCAACGGCCGTGAAAAGTATTTCTTCTCATACAAAGGATGTTCCTTTATCTCCCGCCTCGTTATGACCTTCTCCGGCATCGCAGATGAGATTGTCATTGTTGCAAAAAATGAAAAGCAGACGGCACATTTTGCCGGACTCCCTGATATCGTCCGCTGTACCTGGGACAAAGAACCGGGTTTGGGACCAATCGGCGGAATTGCATCAGGAATTGATGAAGTAAAAGGCGAACTGGTTTTTATTGCAGCATGTGACATGCCGACCATTCACAAACCAATCGTCTCCTACCTCTTCGAAAACATCGGAGAGTATGACGTAATTATCCCGGAATGGGAAAACTCATACATGGAGCCGCTTCATGCAGTATACCGCGTGTCCGCTGTTCGCGAGTATCTGAAAACGCACAGCGATGCATCGCTTCATGCAATGATTCTTTCGTTAAACACAAAGCGGGTATCGCCGGAAGAGTTCCGCGGGGTTGACCCGGAACTGGAATCCTTTAGAAATGTAAACACGTTAGACGAGCTTCTGGCCATGGGGCCTGAAGCATCATATCAGGAAAAGCATCCGGAACAGTAACATCCCGGACGCACCCGTTTTTTTATACTTGTATCACAGAATCGCTTAGAAAAAGTCCGATAAATCCATCTGGACTTTTTCCTCCTCACCAAACGTCGACAGGATATTCATCTCGACCACCTCGATTCTCTGCCGGGTATAATCGGAAAGCGCATAATTGTCAGCCATATACTTGGCAATATCCAGATACTTCGTGACATTTCCTTTGTGCATAGTTGCTTTCAGAGGACCGCCGCATTTTGGACATTTACCCGACAGCGTCATCCTTCGGTGACTCGTCTTACACTTCGGACAGCGGAACGACTGCTTCGAAAACGACCGCAGATTTCCAATCATATCAGGCATTAAGTGACTGTTTAAGATACGCTCTGCCAGATCATCGGTATCAACCGCACGAATCTTATCCGCCAGGTCAAGCTCTGCCATAATCTTCTCACCGGTTCCCTTGAACATCGGATTCGTATACATTGTATCAAGCGGGCCCGCAGAGATATCATCGGTATCATGGGTAAAAAGGAAGCCCTCGAACTGTCCCTCGGTTCCGACTCTTGCCTCCACGTAGTCCACATACTTCGTGAGATTCTTTGGCGCTGTGTACGTCAGACATCCCTCATAGACCTCGAGCGGATAGCGGGGCATAATATCCACGTTCAAGGTCTCCTTGTCAACCTCCTTCGGGTTCAGCGTAGTGGTCAGAACAAGCGGAGCATCCATCGTTCCTCCGCGGGTACTCGGGAGGAAGGAACGGGAGAAGTTTACCAGACCATCCATCATCAGCATCACGCAATCCTCGTCACCATCACAGTTTCTGCGTTTTGCCGCGTGATAATACGGATGTGCGTACCCTGCCTTCGCCTTTGTAAAGCCCACGAGCCGTGCCAGAACACCGGCAGACGTGTGCGGAGCAAGGCCCATAATGAGCTGCCCGACCAAATCCTCCGGCTTTTCTGCATTATAGAACGGTTCAAGCTCATAGAGATGAACCAGCAGCTCATCAATGTACTGAGCAACTCTGACCAGATACTCTCCGCAGTCCTCGGAAACCAGAATATCCTGAGGAAGCAGTTCTACCACCTGTGACGGCTCGGTCAGCTCATTTCCATATGTATCTTTCGTGTAGCCGATTGAGCGGAGCTTTTCAACCGAGACGGCAATTTCCTTCGGTTTGAAGTGCGTCAGCGGCAGGTCAATCATATCATACCGGATGGTTCCGTCACGGAAGACATAGACGTTGTGCTTTGCGCGAAGCAGTCCCTTTTCGAGCGGTTCAACCACACGCTCTTTGGAGATTAATCCCTGAACGCCTTTGACCTCCGGGATATCGCGGGCATACTCAATACCCACACGGGAAACGGCTGTCTCATACTCCGCCTTCATGGAGAAGATGCTCTCCTTGGAGCAGACAAGACCGGCATTACAGACCGGACACTCAGTCATTCCCGGTTCGCCAATCTTTCCGCAGTGAGGACAGCGGTAGACGGCATCCGTGTGCGATCCGCAGTCCGGGCACTTACTCTTGAAGGTGACCGTCCCGCACCGGGAGCATTTCCGCTCGCCGGTCTCCACATGGATTAAGCCTTCAATCTGCTTTGCGGCAGGCCCTCCGCCGAAGAGCTGGGTTTCATCGCCCACACAGGCTTTGGCAGCCGCATCAACCGAGCGTCTGGCCCCTCCGCTCTTTCCAACCGGGAAGAGCACATGAACCGGCGGCTTCATCTTTCGCGGGGCAGACTTTCCCGGACGCCCCATACGGCCTCCGATACGGGTTCCTGCCTTTGACCGCATCTTAATTCCCGAAAGGTGCGAGGCAAGGGAGAGACCATTGGTAAACTCCCCGCAGGTATCCCAGGTGCCAAGTTTCTTCAGTTCCGGGGAAAGACCAAGGCCCGCGATTAAGGCGAGCGGGATGCGGATGACATACTCGCCGTTTTCAACCGTGTGCGGGACAAGGAGTTCCTCCAGGACAGCTTTTGCATCCGGATTCTGCGGGATGAAGAGAACGCCTCCTTCGAATCGTCCGGTCTGCTCTACGATGTCTGAAAGAGTGACAATCTGCTCCTCGGTACAGTCATCCCAGAACCAGGTGTAGTCCGGGTGAAGGTATGCACCTTCTGCAACGAAGCGCAGCGCTTCGGTTTCACTCTCCGGGTGACGGGGGCCGCCTTCCTGAATCCACCACTCCTCGCAATAGGATGGAGGGGCTAAGACATGGTTGTTTTCGAGGAACTCGCCAAAGGAGATTAAAATCTCGCCGATGTCGAAGATGTACTCAATCTCATTTGCGGCAAGGAGGGCTTTTGCCTCGTTCATGTCGTCAACCCGGCGAACCTCTCCGGAGGTTAAGCGGACTGTTGGTCCTTCAATGGTTGTCACCGGAACAACACCACAGGCCTTTCCGGGACGCTCAACCTTCATCTGCGTTCCAACCGCGAGATAGTCTCCTAATATATGCAGCGTTGCCGGATTGAAACCGCAGGTGGCAAACCCGGTGTTTCGCCCGCGGCCCATCCTGAGGCGGAAACCGCCTTTTCGCATCGGGTACGAAAATGCCGGACGTCCCGCAAGCATATCCCGCATGTATTTGTCCTTTGGATGGATTCCCGGTTCCTCTTCTTCCTCTGCGGCAGGCGCTGCCGGAGTTGTTCCGTTGATGAGATCTTCAAGCCATTCCCAGCCGTCAAGCTCCATCTTTGCGACATTTTTCTGAATCTTTGGTGCTTTGAGGCCGATACCCTCTGCCACAACCAGACACATTCCCCCGCGAACGGTGTTTGTCTCAACCCGTTCCAGATTGCGGTATCCGGATACTTCCTCCTGCTCCGTCGGCTCTCCGTCGATGCAGACCGGGCAGTTTTTGATAATCATTCTGATATCATCATCCTTTGGCAGGTACTGCATACTCTGGATGTTGTTGTACTGCTTAATCTCTTCAACGTAGCGCTCAATCTCTTCTACCCGGGGTTTGTAACGCTCCATCTTTAAGAGACGGCGGATATAGTCGCCGACAAGAACAGATAATGCCTGCGCTGTTCCTCCGGCAGAACGGATTGGTCCTGCATAGGCGATGGAGAGGTAGTCAGAACCGTCATCATTTTTGCGGATGCTGATTTGTCCGACACCTTCGGTTGGTGCGGCAACAACTCCTTCAGTCAATATAGCCATCGAGGTACGGATTGCGTGATCTACGATGTCTTCGCGTTTGGTCTCGCCGAACTTTCCGGCAACAAAGGCATCGCAGATTTTTAAAGACGCAAGTTCACGGGACATCTCTTCTTCAAGACGACGAATCTCTGCGGCAACCCCTTTGTATCCTAAGAGTGCCTCCACACGTCCCGCGAGGTCAGACGCAATCGGGACTTCGACCTCGGTTCGCGGATCGAAGCCTTTGGCTTTTGCGGCCTTTGCAATCTCCATGATACGGGCAAGCTCCGCTGTTAAGGAGTCAAGGTACGCACGGTATCGGGGAGAGGCTGCAAGTTCTGCCATTAGTAACGGTACACTCCAAGTTTCATCAGGACAATGCCGGCACAGATTTTTACGGTTTGATTCTCAGACTTTGCTGCATGTAACAATGCATCAAGTGCCGGTTCGCCGATTTTTTCAAGGGCAGCGCCTGCCATGCCTCGGGCTGCGGCATTTTCGGATGCGAAGAGTTCGACAAGCGAAGATACCGATTCTTTACCGAACGCTGCAAGGACTGCGCCGAAATATTTCTGCACGTCAGCCCGGGTTTCGGTTTTTGCTTCTTCGATGAGAATCGGGATGACAGACGGTCCGGTTTTGAGAAGTGCCCGTCCAAGATACCAGCGTCCGCTCATGTCGGATTCACGCAGAGCTTCAATAATCTGCGGGATTACCTCAGGATTTTTCTGAGCGCGGAGTACCATCGTATCGACGGCTGCGTGGCGGTCATCAAGATTTTCTGCTTTAATTGCTTTGAATAACTCTTCCATTATACCCTTCCTGAATTTGCGTTCTCCGGGGACTTTTCGCTTTTCCCGAGAATTTCTTCAACGGTCATGTCTGAACCTGACTCCAGACTGTTTGACAGTTTTTCGGCGTCTTCCTGTCCAAACCAGACGGTGAGCTGGTCAAACGGCACATCAATGTCTTCCTGACGCAGAACCTTGAAGATGGTCCAGAGCAGTTCGGTTCTTGCATCCCACCAGAATCCGGATGGTGACCAGATACGAACTTTCAGTTCGATTCCGTGTGCTCCAAGATTATCCACATACACAGACGGTGCAGGATTTTTTAATGCATACGGGTGTTCGTTGATTACCCGCTTTACGGCTTTGATGGCCTTTTTTGCATCATCAGAGTAACGGATACTGATGTTGTAGTCAAAACGCCGGGCAACGTTTGAGACCATGTTGGTAATCTCGGAGGTGAAGAGAGAATCATTGGGGATTCTCACATACAAGCCGCTGTAGGTTCGAACACGGGTGGAAAGCAGTCCGATGCCTTCGACATATCCTTCGGTTCCGTTTACCACAATGCTGTCTCCGACATTGACCGGCCGCTCGAACATCAAAAGGATTCCGGCAACAAGGTTCGATAAGGTGTTCTGACTGGCAAAACCAACGGCCACTCCGACAACTCCTCCGGCAACGAGAAGACCGGAGAGGTCAATTTTGAGCTGGGTACAGGCAACAATGATACCAATCACATAGATGATTGTCCGAACACTTTTGACCGTGATGTCGATGGTCTTTGCCTCGGTTTTTCCGGCAAGGGTTCTTCGCAGAAATCCGGAGACGAGGCGGACAAGGACAAAGGTTGCAGCAAGAAACAGGATGAAGAGGATGATGTTTCCAACAGTTAACTGACCATAGACAAAGGTCTCCAGAATTCCATTGGTGTCAATTTCCGCCATTTATCTCATCCCCATATCCATGGTAAAGGTTGAGTCAAGAAGTGCGCCATCGATGTTGCAGAAGGGCGTTGTTCTTCGCGATTCAAAGACCGGGATGGATTCGGTCATTTCCTCTCTAATCGGCTGGTCGATTCCGACAACATCGGCAACATCACGGGTTCTGACAATCATTTTAGCACAGGCAGAAACGGTTGTTTCGTCATAGTAGAGGGTAAGCCCTTTCTGATAGATGACAACACGTCCGATGGTTGCCCATTCACTGGAGTCGTTTTCGATTTCGAGCCGTAAGAGTCCTTCCCGGTAATTTTCCACAGACGGCGGCATTGCATAGACCTGACTTTTATGGAATCGGGTGATTACTCCGCGCGATGCAGCACCGTAGAGGGAGAACTTCGGGTGGCAGAATGTTACGATATCAAGAAGGCTGCGTTCTCCGTTTTTGGATTCCAGGAAGACGCCGATTTCAATCGGCATGGTGAGGAAGACGACCGTTGTGCTGTTTGGTTCGATAGTGATTTCCGTAAACTCGATTTCAATAAAATCGGTGACGTTGTCCGGGAGGTTTAACGGTTCGATTGGCTGGAGGTAGAAGGTTCCTGTCTGCGATGCGATATTGGATTCATGCTTCCATCCGATAATGTCGCGTTTGTAGTGATACATGCCGTTTTTGTCTTCGAATCCTATCTTTAAGCCCTGGAAGTTTATTGAGTAATCAAAGGTGAACTTGCCGTAGTCAAAGGAGATGCCGGAGACGGATTCGCCTTTGCTGTACGAGAGAGCACGTTTTCTCCTCGAGGCAGAGGCTGCGGTATAGATTCTTGATATCGGCATGAATAAATCATTGTACTATTCGCTGTCAGTGAATATAACCTTTCACAGAGAGGGAGGCGGGAAAAATAGTTGAGAAAAAGTTACCGGGAGATTTCCCGGATATGTTTGTCGGTTTTTTTAACGAGTTCCGTTTCTCCTGCCAGGTCCGCAACGCTTCGGACCGCTTCTAAGAGATGCACCGAGTCTTCAAGGAAACTTAAGATATCTGCCGGGAAGAGCTCGATTCCGTACTCATCGATTAAATGGCGGGAAATCTCTTTATGATTTAAGCCGAGCTCCCGAAGCTCTAAGAGACAGACAACAAATTTCCGTTCCGGACAGCCGCAGAGCGGAGAGTCACGGCATTTGCAGTCCAGAAAGTCCTTGAAGAACCGCATAACCTGATCACGGGTTCCCGGATCCAGACCGTCGATGTTCATCGAACCGGTGATTGCTTCAAGGTTTGCGGGGTGAAAGGCTGCATCCGGAAGACGGTAGCCTGCTGCCCGCTGGAGTTTTTTTATGTAGCGAAACCGGGCACGCCCTGCAATCACGCTGCTTCTCCGCCTACCTCGTCAAAGTCCTTTAAGGACTTCATGGCATCAGCAATACGCTCTACTTCAACGAGCCACTCATCGAAGAGAGTCGGGTCATCCGTGTCCTTAACATACTTTCCGCAGCAGGATGCACCGTTGATAACAGCAGATCCAATCGAAGATGCAAACTCTAATGCCTTCTCCGGATCGTCATCGACAACCTTTCTTCCGTCTTTTACAAGGTTCTTGACTTCGGTTGCCTCCGGATAGTCTGCTTCGAGATACTTCTGGGCAGCGGTAAAGAGAACCATCATGGAAATCTGCATCGAGGCAATAATTTCGCTGACCTCTTCATCTGCAACCTCGCCCATAACAATTGCCTCAACATCAGCAATCTTTGTGCGCGCCTCTTCCACAGTGAAGCGCTCGTTCTGATACAGACGGATGATTTTGATAACTGCTAAGGTGATATCATCAGATAAGCCGTCTAAGATTCTGAATCCTTCCGGCATATCATCTGAGTCCGGGTCTCCTTCCCAGTCAGCTTCCTTTAAGGTCCGAAGCCAGTTTTCCCAGCGTTCCTGGTTGTAGAATATGTAGAACAGCTTTGGAGCCTCTTCCGGCTCGCTGCTTTTCTTGCTTTTCTTCGCAGCCATGTATATACTACTTTAGGACTTTTTATCTTAAAAAAGCAATGTTCCAACACTGAGTAAAGAACGACGGAAAACCGGGGTTTTGGAAAATGTGCAGATACGTCAAAAGAGCGGGAAAAATACCGAAGGGCTGCGGCTGTGCCGCCGCATACCCCTTAGGCGTTTTGAAAATACCGGAATTATGCAATCTTTGCGCCTGCGTTTGCTCCCGGCATGCAGGTGAAAATCTCCTTTACCGAGATGACAACAAGGTCATGGCATGGGTATGCCCCCGGCTTCTTTGCTTCAAGCATGTCACGCATCTTCTGGTGCTCTGCAGTGTCTTTCATGATTTCTGCAGTTCCTTTGAGCTGGAAACAGTTTCCAATGTCGCGGCTCCAGACAAGAACGGAGACCTGCGGGTTCTCTAAGATGTTTGCCATGGTCTTGTTCATGAAATTGTTAGCGATTAAGATGGAGTCATCTTCAACTAAGACAGCACCCATTGGTGCAACGTTTGGGACGCCTGCTTTGGATGCAGTTGCTAAGTGGAGGACACCAGCCTGTGCCATCTGCTCTTTCAGTTCTGGAGTAATTAATGCCATATGTGTATATTGGACGGAAAAGATGATTAAGATTCCCGCGGTTCTGCCTGATAGCGGATAGGGAATCCATGTCCCGGACAAAGAATCCAGCCGCCTGAATCAAGAAGAGCGAAAAGTGCTACTCGTTCCTCTTTTGCTTTCTTTGAATCCTCATTCATGGTGCCGAGCATCTTTGTTCCCATCTCGATAAACATCTTCTGGCTGTCTGCCATGTCCGCAGGGTTTACCAGTGTGTCTCCGGTAAAGACAATCCGGTTCTCTTTTTCATAGAGAATAATCGAGCCTGCAACATGTCCGCCGGAGGTCTCATAGACCGCAAAGGAAAGAGAACCGAGGTTTAGGGTCCCGATATAGGAAAGCGGAGCGCTGCTGTCAGGCGAAAACGTGTTCAGCGCACGCATATGAGCAGTATCTGCAGAAATATCGCGGGAGAGCAGACTGCTGATACGGTAAACAGGAGTGCGGACCGGATGTCTTTCGCGAAGATTCGGCTTTCCTTCTGCACGCCCCAAGAAATCATCGTATGATGTCTGACTCATCCAGATGGTATCAAAACCGGCAAGAAGGCCTGCGTGATCCATATCCATATGCGTTAGGATAAGATCCTTTCGCCGGGAATCATAGTCCGGAAAGAGTGAGCGAAGAACGGACAAAAGCTCATCCTGATAGCAGGGAAATCCGGAGTCTACGATTACGAGTTGTTCTGCAGTTTCGATAACATAGGTTGTGCTTCCGCAAAACGGCTCGATATACCAGAGCCTGCCTGCAGGAATTTCACAGGAATCAATTTTCGGCGTGTATGCCTCTCCTGCTGCCTGCACCATAAAATCCGCATATTGGAACAGCAAATCCAAAGACACCCTGTCTCCAACCGCGTTTACCTGCGTTACCAGTTCATCGGCCTGTGCTTTCGAGAGACCGCAGCGGGACACCGCATAGGAGATATCATTTGCAGTATATTCAGGCATACAGATTCATAATCATTGTTCATTAGAGGATAAAGGTTTTCTGTATCAGATGATGTGAACAAGCCATTTTATATAGAATGAAAAGAAAGAATACAGATATTATGTACAAATCCATCGACGAAATTAACGAAAGAATTCGTGATGGAAGTGTTCGTGTGGCAACGGCTGAAGAAATGCCCGATATTGTCGATGAACTCGGCACTGCAGGCGCTCTGAAGGAAGTAGACGTTGTTACAACGGGTACTTTCGGCGCTATGTGTTCTTCTGGTGCATTCTTCAACTTCGGACATCCGGAACTGCCGATCCGTATGGAAAAGATGTTCTTGAACGGTGTCGAGGCATATGCCGGTGTTGCCGCGGTTGACTGCTATCTTGGAGCAACCCAGGAGTCTGAAACTCTCCACTCCGACTACGGAGGAGCACACGTCATCGAGGATTTCATCAGCGGAAAATCCGTTGAACTCGAAGCACGGGCAAAGGGTACGGACTGCTATCCGAGAAAATCTATCACCAATGAGTTTACCTTAGACGAGCTCAACCAGGCAATCATGGTAAACCCGAGAAACTCGTACCAGAGTTATAATGCCGCAACCAATATGGGAAGCAGACCGATTAAGACCTACATGGGTTATCTGCTCCCCGGACACAGAAACATCACCTATTCCGGTGCCGGATGTTTATCCCCGCTGCCGAATGATCCAACCTACTCGGTAATCGGTTCCGGAACACCGATTTTCATCGGAGGAGCAAATGGTATCGTCATCGGCGAAGGAACCCAGCACTCCCCGGGTGCAGGATTTGGAACGCTGATGACATCCGGAAATATGAAAGAGATGTCAACCGATTACATCCGTGCCGCAACCATGACCGGCTACGGAGTTACCATGTATGTCGGTATCGGTATCCCAATCCCGCTCTTAAATGAAGATATTGTAAAACACACTGCGGTTCGCGATGAAGATTTAGTTACAGAAATCGTTGACTACGGAACGCCGTCCCGCGACAGACCGGCTGTCCGCAAGGTCACATACGCAGAACTCAAGAGCGGATCGGTTGAGATTAACGGAGAAGAGGTCAGAACCTCTCCTGTTTCAAGTTTCAAGAAGGCACGTGAAGTCGCTGCCGAACTTGGAAAGAGAATCGAAAACGGTACCTTCACGATGGCTCTTGCCACCCGTCCGATTAATGCCGTAAAGCGCAACCGCCCGATGGCTGAGAAAGGAAATACCGTCTATGTCTCTGAACTGATGGAGACGAAGTTTGTCACCATCACCGGTCAGGAAAGCGTCAAAGAGGCTGCAAAGAGACTCCTGGTCGGAGAAACCAACCACCTGCCGGTAATCGATGCCGAGAACCGGGTTATCGGAATTGTAACCACCTACGATGTCTCAAAAGCATTCGCAAATGACGAGCAGGACTTATCGGTCGCAGAGATTATGACCCGCAACGTTATCACCATCAGCCCGGACTCTCCGGTCGACTTCGCGGCACGTGCTCTGCAGAAACACAACATCGGATCTCTCGTTGTAGTCGATAAAAACCGCCGTGTGCTTGGTCTCTTAAACTCCTATGACTTAGGCGACCTTGTCGGAAGGAGGGGATAATCCATGAAACTGAAGGTTGAATTTGACCGCTTAGGCGTTCAGGAGCCGGGGATTGCACTCGCAATCCTCGAAACAGGAATTCCGGCAAATATTGAGCGGGCAGTAATCGACGGAGACGAGGGGTGGACACTTATCAGTGTTGCCGATGAAGATGCAGAGCGGTTCATTGCGGCCCTTTCCAAACCGGGAGTCTCCATCCGCATTCAGAAAAATGCAGTATCGCACAATATCACCGAGTGTGTTGACTGCGGTCTGTGTATCAGCATCTGTCAGAAGAAGGTCTTTTCCTTTGATGAAGACTGGAAACTTGTTGTTGAGCCGGAGCGCTGTGTCTTATGCGGACGCTGTGCAGAGTTCTGCCCGCAGCGTGCATTAAGTATTCTGAAGTGATGATTCGCGAACATTTCGCGTTTCGCGAAACCATCACCACTATTTTAGCAGATTCAAAGGAGCATATCGAAGCGGCAAAGGAAGGTATGCTTGCCGCCCGAACCGACATAGAAGAGTTCATCCGAAACGAACCGTATTTCCAGATGACCTATGAACCGTTTCCGGTGCCGGAAAACTCAGCACTCACAATTTCCCGCATGGCAGACGCCGGAAGCGAAGCAGGAGTAGGCCCGATGGCATCGGTTGCCGCAACTGTTGCATGGGCTGGAATTGAGGCCATGCAGGAGGCTGGAGCCTCCTTTGGATTAATCGACAACGGAGGAGACATCGTGCTTATCTCAGACCGGGATGTGCGGGTTGGAATCTTTGCCGGCAACGCAAAAAGTTCCGGGAAGTTTGCCTTTATTGTCCCCCCGCAAAAAGAAATTCTTGGAATCTGCACATCATCAGCAACGGTCGGCCCGTCGGTCTCGTTCGGAACAGCCGATGCCGTAGTCTGCTTTTCGAGAAATCCATCTCGGGCAGATGCCTGGGCAACATCTCTGTGCAATGTCATTACTCCGGAAACCTTTGAAGATGTTGTGCCGAAGACGTCCTCGCTTTGCGGAGTGTATGCAGTATCCAAAGACTGGATTGGACGCTTTGGCATTCTTCCAAAAATTGTTCCGGCCAAGGTGGATGTAAATCTGATTACGAAGGGGTAATACCCATTCAAAAAAGAATTTATGTCCTGACGGAAAATCTATTCGTATGTCAGGCGGCACACCAATTATCTATATCCCGGGAATTATGGGAAGCCAGCTCTATCTCCCCGAAGACGGGAGGAAAATCTGGTTTTCCCCTGCCGCATTCTTAACCGATACCGAGCGTCTGGATATCTCCTCCCCTCTTTCTGTGAAAAATAACGGAATCAATCTGCAGACGAGAAAAACACTTCAGCGCGAGCACGGAGTGCTGAAAACTGATATTATCCTAATCGAGTGGCTCTGCATGACCTTCCCGGAGACGCCGGTCTACTTCTTCTCCTATGATTTCAGAAAGTCTGTCATAGATGCCGCAGATGAACTGAAACAGCAGATAGATACGCTCATTCTCGAAGGGGCAGAGAAGGTAAACATTGTCTGCCACAGTATGGGAGGACTGGTCACTTCCGCGTACGTCACAGAGTTCGGCTGTGATCTGCTGAACAAAATTATGATGATCGGCGTTCCGTTTGAAGGTTCGTACGAAGTGCTCCGCATTTATTTAACCGGAGATTTGCTTGAGATCCCAAACCTGATTGTCGAGACGGTTGGGCTCACCCGCGAAATGATGGCAGGGTATCCGGGACTTGCTGAACTGATTCCCACAAAACGCCTGCTTTCCGCTTGCCCGATTCAGTCCGGAGGAATACCGCTCGCTGAAAATATTCAGGAAGCATTCATTCGTTCTCTCATCCCGGACACCTATGATTCCGCACGGGAAGTCCAGAGCCGGATACGCCGCGGAATGGAGCTGCTGCGGGAAAAACCGGACTGCTGGTTTGGTGTCGGCGTTGGGAAAACCACACTCCAGAGTATCTCGATTCCGGACAACGGCACAGCACCGGTCAGAATCGAAAGTACAGAAGGGGACAGTCTGGTGCTGACTGCATCTGCGATGATGGGGGGAGACTTGGAAAATATCGGAACTGACGCAAAAGGAAATGTACGGGTGAGAAAATTCCCGGTTCGGCATACCAACCTTCTCCACTATCCGGAAACGCTGAAGTGGATTGCTGAATGTTTAAGAGAATAAAAAAAAGATGCTGAGTCTTAGAGTTATTCATCTAAGACCATGCGGCATAAGTCAAGCGGCATAATGTGTTTGCCGTCCTTGAATGCGCGCATGTTTCCGCCGGAGATCTCATCGATTAAGTAAACATCGTCTCCAACTTTACCGAACTCGAACTTAATGTCGTAGAGTTCGATTCCCTTCTTTGCAAGCTCGTCTTTGATGACAGTTGCAATCTCCTGGGTTGCCTTCTTGAGGTTCTCGTAGTCATCCTCGGACATGACACCAAGGGCAACGAGTGCGTCTTTTGTGACCGGCGGGTCTTCTCTTGCATCGTCTTTAAAGGTGGTCTCGACAAATGCCGGAAGCGGCATGCCTTCTTCGCAGTAGTCTCCGTAGCGGCGGAAGAAACTGCCTACAGCACGGAAGCGGCAGATAACTTCAAGTCCCTTGCCGAAGGTCTTTGCCGGCTTGACGGTCATGGTAGCGTTGTCGATGTCTGCACTGACATAGTGCGTCTTGATACCCTTCTCGTTTAAAATCTCGAAGAAGTACTGGGTAAGGCGAAGACCTGCTCTTCCTGCTCCGTCAATCGTTAAACCGACAGTATTCATTCCCGGGTCGAACACACCGTCTGCTCCGGTACAGTCATCTTTAAACTTTAACAGATAGTTACCGTCTTCAAGTGCGAAGACATCCTTGGTTTTACCGGAGTATACCAGATTCATATTTAGAGATTTGACAAAATACTTTATATTTTTAATCCCTGCAAAAACGGTGCCGCAGGGAAAAAAATCCATGCGGAATTATTTATGATACGGTTCACCGTTTACGATGCGAAACGCGCGGTAAATCTGCTCGAAGAGAATCAGGCGGCACATGGTGTGTGTAAAGGTCATCTTCGAAAAAGAGACTTTTTTCACTGCCGAAAGAACAGCCGGAGACAGACCAAGCGGACCGCCTATTATAAAACAGAGGTTGTCCCCAACAATTTTTGCATCGCCGATGGTTTTTGCAAGCTCTTCGCTTGAGATAAGCGGAGCTTTCGGATCGAGAGCGATTGCGCGAAATCCGCTTTTGATATTTGAAAGAAGCAGTTCGCCCTCTTTTTCCTTTACGCGAATCTCTTCGGTCCCGGATGCATTGTCAGGGATTCTGACTTCGGCAAGCTCGGTTACAAAGACCTTCGCGTACGGACGAAGGCGTTTGTCAAACTCTGCGATGCCGGATGCTATCCATGAATCCTTGATTTTTCCAATGCAAAGAATCTGAATCTGCATATCTAGTTGATAATCATATCCCGGTAACCGCTCTTCTCGCGGCGCTCGCCGTACGACTCTTCGCTGTAGGTTTTCTTCGGTTCCGGCTTTCTCTCTTCGACTGCCGGAAGCGGAATATCCTCTTCCTCATCGAACTCCTCAGCCTCAAGCATTCTGTTGTAGTAGGATACCGCTTCTTCCAGCTGTCCCAAGCCTTCCAGCGCCTTTGCCTTTAAGCGAAGAGCAGTTCTGTTTGCCGGACGGCGGCGCACTGCCTCGGAAGCAGCCTTGTCTGCTAAATCGAACCGGCTCTGGGATAAGTAAATGACCGCACGCGAGCAGTACACATCCGCATCTCTGCATCCGGCACTTTCTGCTTTGTCGAAGAAGGAAAGCGCCTCGTTCGGGTGTCCGGAGGCTGCATAGAGATAGGCAACGCCGGCTAAAACGTACGGATTCTTCGGATTAACCGCTGCGGCATCGCGAAGAGCGGAGAGGAGCGCTGCCTGGTCTCCAATCTTTACCGCATTTGCCGCACGCTCAAGGAAGGCACGTTCATTCTTCGGGAACGCCTGAACCAGACGGGCATAAACTTTCTCTGCCTTAGCATACTCACTGTTTCTCGAAAGCAGGTCTGCGTACATTAAGAATGCATCGGCATTCGAAAGACCGTCTTTTACGAGAGCTTCATACACCTGCAGGGCAGACTCTGCATCTCCGGCATTGGCAAGCGCCTCGGCATAGAGCGTCTTAATCGAGGAATCATCCTCGTCTTCCAGCAGCACGGCACAGACTTCGGCTGCCTCGGCAAACTCTCCGCAGGCAAAGAGGGCTTCGGCCTTGAAACGGAGAGTGAGCCGGTCTTTCGGGTTTCTTTCGAGAATCATCTCGTAACCGTTTAAGGCAGCCTCGGTCTCTCCTCTCATGCGGTATACTGCAGAGGCTTTGCGGAAGACCTCCATGTTTTCCGTGTTGAGTTCCAGATACTGTCCGTACACATCAAGCATGCTGTCGAAATCTCCTTTCCGCTCGAAGACGTCAGCTAAGAGCAGGAGTGCTGCCTGATTTTCCGCATCGAGATCGCAGAGAATACGTAAACTCTCTTCTGCGTCATCAAGCTTTCCCAGATTAATTTCGCAGAGAGCCTTGTCGTAGTAGCTCTCCGGTTTTGCATCCGCAGAGCATACCCGCTTTAAGTTTGCAAGAGCCTTCTGATACTCGCCAAGGAACAGCTCGGCATGAGCAAGAGAAGCAGCTGCCGGAATGCTTTCCGGCTCGAGTTCGAGTGCCTGCGTGTAGTAGGAGACAGCTTCATCGATACGGTCAACACGCATACAGGCGTCTCCGCCTAACCGGAGAAGGGCGTATCCGGCATCATTCTGCGAGACAGCGTATGAGACCGCATCCGCGGCATCAGCAAATCTGCCAAGCGAGAAGGCAAGCCGGGCAACCTCGCCGGAAACTCCGCGAATCTCCGGATTGGCATTGATAACATCCATGTACAGTGAGATTGCCTCATCAAACTCTCCAGCCTCTGCTGCCGCTTTTGCTTCCAGAATCCGGATACCGGGTGCTCCTCCTGTGATTTCAGCCGCAGAAGAGAGTGCAGCCTTTGCTTCGGCAAACTTTCCCTGCAGGGAACGCGAACGGCCGAGCCCGACGAGCGCTGCAGGATTCTCTGCCTGGATTTCACAGGCTTTTGCATAATACTGCTCCGCATCCGCATACGAACCATCCGCATACGAGGCATCGCCTGCCGCAAGAAGTGAGAAGAGATCCTCGCCGGAATCGGTCAGGAGCAGATCAGCTACACGCTTTGCATCCGCAAAGTTTCCGTCTGAGACTGCAGACTGTACCAGCCGTGAATAGACCAGTGTGTTTCCCGGACAGAAGGAGAGCAGATGCTCCCAGGTCTCTGCAGCCTTCCCATAGTCCCCTGCAAGCATCAGCAGTTCGGCATGCTCAAAGAGCAGCAGATAGTCCTCCGGCATCCGGGAAGATACGCGGGAAAACGCATCGGAAGCCTGCCGGTACTTCCCCTGTCCTGCAAGACAGCGGAGGCGGAGAAGCTCCATATCATATCGGTCAGGAGCAGAATCAAGGACAATCCGGGCAGCCTTGTCCGCCTCAGCGTAGCGTCCAAGAGCCGCAAGTGAGACTGCCTGCATAGAGAGAAGGCCGATATTTACGGTGCCGAACTCGACCTTTGCCGGCTCCTTCTCCCGGGAGTCAAAGAGAATATCGCCCTCATCAAACATCGAGGAACGGGTAACAGAACTGCCGCCGGTCATCCGCGAGGTCTTTTCAAAGCTCTCAACAGCCTCCTTATACTTTCCGGAAAGGAACTCGGCAGCTCCTTTCATATACCAGATGGACGGAGCCGGCGAGCCGATGCGAATGACCGTATCAAATGCCTCTACAGCACGCTTCAGCGAGCCGTTCATAAATGACACTGCCCCTAAGAGATACCATAAATCCGCAGACGAGTTCTGCCGGGAGATAATCTTCTCTAACTGTGCTGCGGCCTCCTTGCCGCTTCCGGAGAAGAAAAGCGATAAAGCCCTGCGGAAGGAGACGGAGATGTCATCTGCGGCAACTCCCTGCTGAACTTTTGCATAGGAAGCAGCAGCTTCTTTGAACTCTCCGGCAGCCTCTTCCAAGCGGGCACGGCGGTACCAGGAGAGGAAATCCTCTTCTCCGGCGTTCTTGTAGCGGAAAAGAGCACCCGAGGCATCTCCGGCAAGTTCACAGCAAAGAGCGGCAGATGCAGTATACTCTGATGCGTTTTCATCAAATGAACGGGAGAGTTCGTCATAAATCTCCCGTGCCTCAGAGTATTTTCCCGCCCGAAGCAGAAGGTCTGCGGCCCGTATGCGGTATGCTTTGCTGGTTGGAACCGATGAACAAAGAGACAATGCTGCAGCAGAGGCCTCTGCATACTTTCCAACCCGTTCGAGCCATTCGCATTTTCTGTCGCGGAGATAAATCTCACTTTCCGGAACGGAAACGTGGGACAGAGCAGAAAGTGCTTCCTCGCATTTTCCGCTGTCGCCCAAAAGCAGAGCGAGCTGAATCCAGGCATGAGATGCCTCCGGATTTGCTTCGACTGCTTTGGTATAGGAACGAACGGCCGCTTCGTATTTCCCGTTGTATTTTTGTGATGCAGCAAGTTTTATCCAGAGGTTTGCATTATTCGGCTCCGCTTCGGCAGCTTTGGAAAAGAGGTCTGCGGCATCCTCAAAAAAGCCTTTTTCATATGCCTGCTCAGCCTTAGCTATCCACTGATTCTGTTTATCTCCTTTGCTGAAGAATCCCGCCATTTTGGTATCTCCTACTGTGTAAGTATTTCTTCTGCAGGTATAAAGAGTATCCCGTTGCAGATGCCCCAAAAACATCCATTAAATACCTGTAAACCAAATAGGAATAGTATGGACGAGAAAATACAGCAGGATCCAGCATCCCTCCCCTATGATCCGGATACCCTGCGGAGAATTAACGAGCATCCGTGCTACAGTCAGGATGCACGCCACAAGTTCGGCCGCTGTCACGTAGCTGTTGCTCCGAAATGTAACATTCAGTGTAACTACTGTGTCCGTGATTTTGACTGTGTAAACGAGTCAAGACCGGGTGTTGCAAGCGAAATCTTAAAGCCGGGAGATGCTCTGTCAAGAATCGACGAAGTCGTTGACCGTATGAAGCACATCAAGGTCGTTGGTATTGCAGGACCGGGAGACCCTCTCGCAAACGAGGAGACCTTCGAGACACTGCGCCTCGTGCACGAGAAATATCCGGAGACGATTCTCTGCATCAGTACCAACGGTCTTCTCTTACCGGACAAGATTGACCTTCTGGAAAAGTACAATGTCAAGAATATTACCGTGACATTAAACGCTATCAATCCTGAGATTGGCGAGAAGATTTACTCCTTTGTAGAGTATGAAGGAAAGAAGTATCACGGAATCGAGGGAGCGGAGCTTCTCTTATCCCAGCAGTTAAAGGGAATTGAAGAGGCAGTAAAGCGCGGCATGCTTGTCAAGATTAATACTGTCTACATTCCGGGAATCAACGACCATCACATTCCGGATATTGCAAAGAAGGTTGGCGCAATGGGCGTCTTCAACTACAATATTATCCCGGTCATCCCGCAGTATAAGTTCAAAGATGTTGTCCCGCCGACACCTGCAGAGAAGGCAAAGATGCACGAGCTTTGTGCTCCGTATGTTCGCCAGATGAGACACTGTCAGAGATGCCGTGCCGATGCTGTCGGACTTCTGGGAAAAGATGTTCAGAATGAATTCGGCTGCTGCGGCAAGGGTGACGGTTCCGGCGGCGGATGCTCCGGAAATCTCTAAAATACTCTAAAACACTTTTTTTATTTTTTATTCCTTTGATTTCGAATCTCTGCTGAAACGTTCATTTCAATCAGGAGGAAAAAACGAAAGACAGATTGCCGTCTTTGAGAGCTATCGCTCATCGATGCGGCAATCTGGTGAGGTTTCACGTAAAAATTAAATTAGAGAGGGTGAACGGGTATTCCCGTTTACTCTTCCTGTCCGAACACGTTCTCGTAGATCATGTCGGAGCCGGTTGCATTGAGTCTTGCACGCTCGTCCATCTCTTCTGCGAAGGCGAGGACTGGAAGCTCCATGTCGTATCCCGGCTTGTGACCGAACATCTTCTCAAGCTCGACCTGCTGGGCGTGCATGAAGAGGGAGTTCGGGATGTCCATCGGACAAAGTTCGGTACACTGACCGCAGTTGACACAAGAGTCTGCGATGTGTGCGAAGCGGATCATCTGGAACATGAAGTCCGGCGGGACAATTCCTGGGCGGACAAGGTGCGGCTTCTTGGTGGAACACTCGACACAGTAGCAGATTGGACATGCTTCGATACAAGAGTAACACTTGATACACTTGCTGGTTGCACGCATAATCTTCTCGAGTCTCTCCTGACCCTCGCCGAGTTCTGCGAACTGCTTTTCCTGTCCTTTCTTACCCATGTTGACCATGGTCTTCTCGATCTTTGCGCGGATCTCAAGACCCTTTGCTTCCGGTGCACAGGTCTGGATGACACCTGCACCTACTGCTGCGTCAAAGACTGCTGCACCCTTCTCGGAGCAGACTTCAACAAAGGTTGCCTTTCCTGCTTTCTCGCCGAAGACACCCCAGTTACCACATGCGAGGTCGCACTGGCGCGGGATCTTGGTTTCACAGCGCTGGCAGTTCTTTCTGCGGCCGAGGCCTTCTTCCTCGAGCTCGTCGATCTTGATACCCTTGGACTGGTGTGCACCATTCTCGTCGGTGTATTCGATGATGAACTGTCCCTTGTCGATTTCCTCTTTGAAGACTGTGTCCGGGTTGACACCGTACTTCTCTGCAATCATGCGGCGTGCCTGCATCGGCGGGATAGAACCACCGCAGTTCAGACCGATCATGACAACGTTGTCCATGTTGATCTGGTTACGCTTTGCAAGCTCGTACATTGCTTTTGCGTCACAGCCCTTGCAGGTGACTGCAACTTTCATGTCCTTTGCACCGTTTAAGTACTTCTTGATGAGCTTCGGGAGAAGCAGAGTACCACAGTGGAGGGATCCTGCGCACTTGTCAAGTTCTGCCGGGTCGGTAATGAATGCCGGAACCGGGTCGTATACATCGACACCCTTCTTGACGGTTAAGACCATGTCAACAGTTCCAGATGCAAGCAGGTTCTTGAGGATTGCAGTGACAGCTCCTCCGCATTCGCCTTTGATTCCCGCATCGGTAGTCCATGCGTAGAACATATCGCCTTTTGCTGACATTTTTAGGCCTCCTTCTTTCTGATGTTAACAGCACAGACCTTGAACTCCGGAGTTCTGGAGACTGGGTCGTATGCAGTGTTCGTAACTAAGTTTGCACGTGCTTCGGTGAAGTGGAACGGCATGAAGAAAACGCCTTCCTTGATGTCCGGAATAACGCGTGCTGCGACTTCGACTTCTCCACGGCGGGAGTAGAGTACAACAACCTCTCCGTCCTTGACGCCGTATTTCTCTGCGTCCTTGACGTTGATCTCGAGCCATGCGGTTGGTGCATCCTTGTCGAGCTGTTCGCATCTGCGGGTCATAGATCCGCTTGGCCAGTGCCAGATGGTTGCACCGGTGGTGAGCCAGATCGGGTATTCCTCGTCGACAACTTCTGCCGGCTCGCGGTGTTCGACTGCCTCGAGTGCTGCCTTGCCTTCCGGCATGCCTGCGAACTCTTTGATGTGGAGAATTGCAGTTCCCGGGTGGTCCTCAGTCGGGCATGGCCACTGGATACCGTCACCCTCGAGCTTTGCGTAGGTGATACCTGCGTACTGCGGGGTGATTCCGCGCATCTCGTTGAAGACATCCTCGGAGGTCTCCCACTGGAAGTACTGGCCGTAGCCCATCTTCTCTGCAATCATCTTCATGATTTCCCAGTCGAGCTTGGACTCTCCTGGTGCATCCTGTGCCTTTCTGAATCTCTGGACACGGCGTTCTGCGTTGGTCTGGGTACCGTCTTCCTCTGCGTAGCAGGATCCCGGAAGGACAACATCTGCGTATCTGGAGGTTTCGGTCTCGAAGATATCCTGGACAACTAAGAACTCACAGTTCTCCATTGCCTGTTCGACCATCTTGGAGTTCGGGTCAGAGATAACCGGGTTCTCACCCATAAGGTACATACACTTGACCTGGTCCGGGTGCTCGTAGAGAGTGTCGAGCATCTCCGGGATGTGAAGACCGAGCTTGCCCTGCGGGACAGACTCAACGCCCCAGTAGTCTGCGACCTTCTTTGCGAGGTCCGGGTTCATGACAGAGAAGTAGCCGGCGTATACGTTCGGCAGTGCTCCCATATCACAGGATCCCTGAACATTGTTCTGTCCACGGAGTGCGTTGACACCACATCCCGGCTTTCCAATGTTTCCAAGGAGAGTCTGGACGAATGCGATGGAACGAACGTTGTCGACACCAACGGTGTGCTGGGTGATACCGAGACAGTGGACGAATGCAGTCTTGTGCTGGCACTCGTGGAGCCACTCAAGAGCCTGCTTGATGGACTCCTCTGGGATTCCACAGACCTTTGCGGTGTTCTCGATGGAGTATTTGTCCTGAGTGACACATGCTTTGAGGTCTTCGTATCCGAGAGTTCTGTTCTCGACGAATTCGTGGTCAATCCAGTCGTTCTCGATGATGTTCTTCATGAGACAGTTGAGGAGCTGGATATCAGTTCCCGGTCTGTGCTGGATGTGAAGTTCTGCCTGCTTTGCAGTCGGGGTGCGGCGCGGGTCACAAACAATGATGTGTGCTCCCTTTTCCTTTGCCTGCATGATTCTGCGTGCTGCAAGCGGGTGTGCCTCGAAGTTGTTGGAACCGATGATGAAGACGAGGTCTGCGATTGCAAGGTCATCGAAGGAGTTGGTGGATGCACCAGATCCAAAGACCTTTGCGAGACCTGCGACAGTCGGTGCGTGGCAGAGACGTGCACAGTGGTCGATGTTTGGAGTCTTTAAGACAATACGTGCGAATTTCTGCATTGCGTAGTTGTCTTCGTTACAGCAGCGTGCAGAAGAAATAACTGCAAACTCATCCGGCTGGTACTTTGCGAAGTTCTCTGCAATGACTGCGAGTGCTTCGTCCCAGGATGCCGGAACTAACTCGCCGTTCTTACGAACGAGCGGAGTGGTCAGGCGGTCTGGAGAGTTGATGAACTCAAATCCGAATACACCTTTCGGACAGAGTTTACCCTCGTTAACCGGGCCTCTCTGGCATGGCTGTGTGTCGATGATCTTTCCGTCTTTTACGACTAAGTTGAAAGAACATCCGGATCCACAGTATGGACAGGTTGTTGTAACAAACTTAATTTCCATGGATAAAACCTCGGATACATTATTTTCAGTTTGGAGAGTATTTAACCCTGTCTCCCTCACAGCCGGTTTTGAAAAATATCTGTGGGTTGTTTTGTGACATTTGACAGAACCAGTTAATCAAATCAGATTATCATTTTGAAAAGGTAATCACCTGTGCATAAAGGTGCGCGGAAATGTCAGAAAAAATCAGCAGGAGTTATCCTGCCGGAGTTGTGTAGGATACCGGGTGAGTAAGAATTGAGACCGGCGTAATTTCAAGAGTGACCGGCCCTGATTCAAGGAAGTTCGAGCGAATGGTTACCGGCTCGGTTTTTCGGATACAGTCTTCAGAGACAATTGCAAAGAGACCGGGAGCGGTGGTAAGGGATTCGAAGAATGCGGATTTATCATCCATATAATATTGTGTGGAAAGCTTTGTCCACGAACCGTTCTCCCTGAGGATGAGCTGGATATCTTCCGGAGAGTGACCTTTGTCTTCGATTTCTGTGAGCGGCAGCGTATACCGGATAATCGTTTCCTGTCCTGCAGGATAGTCTTCGACTGCGAGGCTGAAGACCGTGTATACTTCCCGGCAGTTCGGCCCGGCACTCTGCGGCTCCATAGTCAGTGAAACCAATCCGCTGACTCCGTCGGGCAGGTGGATTCCGGTAACAACCGGACTTTCGATAAAGTATGCGTCTCCGCTTTTATCTGCAGAAGCCAGATAGTCAGGCTGGATTTTCTGGTTCTTCTTTGATGAGTTCCGCGATTTTTTCTCACGCACAGTAGAAACCGTGCAGGGATTGTTCTCTGCAGATTTTTTCAGGAGGAGATCTCCGTTCCTGTCCAATCCAAGAGTCAGGTCATAAGAGATTCTTTCAGCTTCTGCCCCAAAGCCAGCGTCCGCAGAGTGTGCCGCACCCGGGACAGTAAAGAACAAAGTGGCTATGATCAGTACAAAGAGCACCGTTTTCAGAAGCTGTGCGGCAGTGCCTGTGCAGACGGCAGAAAAGCCGGAATTTCTCTGCAGGCGGTTTTCCATAAGGATTTGATAGAGCATGGAACTCATCTCCTGATTATAATAACAGTGAAACTAGGTTTCGTAAATATAAATAAATCGGGAATGCGGCAAAAGTATCACGATGTGACTCAAAGCATACAGACAATCCCAATCCAAAAGACCTATAGTACATCCTCACAAATATAATAGAATCACAAACTGGAGTATGAAAAAAATATGAGTGACAAACCAGAAGGATGCGACGGAAACTGTGAGGGATGTACCTCCAAGACCGATTCCTGCCAGAAACCACAGAAAGCAGACATCAGCGTACGCCATGTCATCTTAGTCTTATCCGGTAAGGGAGGAGTTGGAAAGAGTACTGTCTCTGTCAACCTCGCATACGCTCTTGCAAACCACGGATACCAGACCGGTTTAATGGATCTTGATATCCACGGCCCGTCGATTGCAAAGATGCTCGGCATCGAAGACCTCAGACTGCAGGCAATCGGAAACAAGATTATGCCGATCAAAGTCACCGGTTCCTTAAAAGCTGTATCCATGGCGCTTCTCTTAAACGAGACTGACAGCCCGGTCGTCTGGAGAGGGCCGATGAAGGCAGCAGCCATTCAGCAGTTCTTAGGCGATGTTGACTGGGGAGAGCTTGACTACCTTGTCGTTGACCTTCCGCCGGGAACCGGAGATGAGGCACTCAACATCGTGCAGTTTGCACCAAACGTAGAAGGAGCAGTAATTGTCACCACTCCGCAGGACGTTGCAGTCCTTGACTCCACCAAGGCAATCAAGTTCATCGAAATGATGGACCTGCCGGTTCTGGGAATCATCGAAAACATGTCCGGTCTCGTCTGCCCGCACTGCGGTGAAATCCTCGAAGTCTTCGGTAAAGGCGGAGGAGTCAAAGCAGCAGAGAAGTACAACGTCCCGTACCTTGGCGCTATCCCAATCGATATCGACATGAGAAAGGCAGGAGACGAGGGAAGACCGTTCATCATCAGAAAACCGGGACAGGAAAAGAGTGTTACCTGGGATGCTGTTGACAAGGTCATGGAAAACCTCATCGCAGAAGTCGAAAAACGCGAAGAATAAGTATGAAAGTCTTAATCGCCGAATACACCACCTTCCACGACCCGCACCTCGCACCGGAGGGACGGGCCATGGTCTCGGCTCTGAAAAAGAGCTTCGAAAAATGCGGACATGAAGTTATCCTCCCGCAGGGCGGAGACTTCAATGCGGAAATTGAACGCTTAGCTCCTGAGTGCGATTACGGAATCGTCATTGCTCCGGATGCAATGCTTTCCAAGTTCACCCACACCTTAGAGCTTGCAACGCACAACATCGGAACCGACAGCACAGCCGTTGCAGTCTGCGCAAGCAAGAGACTTTCATCCAAGCTTCTGGCAAATGTCGGAATCAATGTTCCAAAGGAAGTAGGTACTGACTTTGCCGGAAAGAGAGTCATCAAACCAGTAAAAGGCGAGGGCTCAGTTGGCGTCCGCATCGCAAAAGACGGTGAAGAGCCGAAAGAAGGCGAGATGTCTGTTGAGTACATCGAAGGTGAACACTACAGCGTAAGCATTGTCGGAAGCCGTGTTGTCGGCGAAGCATGCGGATTCTACAGCGGACTGCCGCCGGTATTCTTAACCATCAACAAGCAGAACTCCTATCCTGACGAGAACGGAAACTTCGTCTATGAAGGAGGAGTTACTCCGGTTCATCCGGAGCGTGAAGCCGAGATGATTGAGGTTGCCAAGAAGACCATCGAAACGCTCGGATGTCAGGGATATACCGGAATCGATATGATTGTTTCAGATGAGATTTACGTGGTTGATGTAAACTCAAGACCGACCATGAGCCTTGTCGGAATCGTTGAGGTCATTGAAGAGGAAATCGCAGAGGTTCTCCTCAAAGCAACCGTAGGTCTTCCGCCGGAAGGTGTTCACTACAACGGAAAGACCGCAAAGTATGATGCAAAAGGCGGAGTGACTGTCGAATGATTGGAATCGATGTCGGCGGCGCCAATCTGAAAATCGTTGACGAATCCGGCGTCCATATCCATTATTGTCCGCTCTGGAAAGAGTCGCCGCTTGCAGAAATCATCGCTGAATACAAAAACGCCGGAGCAGACAACGCTGCTGTTGTCATGAGCGGAGAGCTTGCTGACGGATTCTTTGATAAAAATGAGGGAATCGCCTTCATTGTTGATGCAGTGAAGAAGTCCTTCCCGAACGCAATTTTTTACGGCATGGATGGAACGTTCCACACCGAAGCATGCCGCGAGCTTGCCGCAGCAAACTGGCTTGCCTCGGTTGCGTATCTGAAACAGCAGTATCCAAACGGGATGATGCTTGATATCGGAAGCACGACCGCAGATATTGTGCCGTTCAAGGATTTCGAGAAGCTCATCGGCATGACTGATACGCTCCGCCTTCAGGCAGGATATTTAGTCTATACCGGAATGCTTCGAACTCCGGTTGCAACGCTTGCATCAGAAGCAGTTATCGATGGAAAAGTAACTCCGTTCTCCACCGAGTACTTCGCATGCAGCGGGGATGCAAACTATGTCTTAGGAAACATCGGAGACGAGGAGTACACAGCAGCAACGCCGGACGGAAAAGAGGTTTCCCGCGAGGCATGTCTGCGCCGACTGGCAAGAACTGTCTGCGCAGACTTAGAGGAGATTGGTGAAGCAGGTGCAGTATCTATCGCTGAAGCATTCTGCAAAGCTCAGCAGAAACTGGTCTGCGATGCAGTTGCAAAAGCAAAAGAAGAAGCAGGCGCTGACACTATTCTTGTCGGCGGAATCGGTTCTCCGACCTTTGCTCCGCTCGTTTCCGGTATTGAATTAACCTCCGCGACCGGCATCCACGCGGATGCTCTTCCTGCCTATGCAGTTCTCCAGCTTGCAAAGGAGATGGAATGAGCAAACCGGTCATCCTTCTGACGAATGATGACGGGGTAAACTCTGTCGGTCTCTGGGCAGCATTCGAAGCGCTCTCAGAGTTTGCAGAGGTGGTTATCTCTGCTCCGGCTGTTCAGCAGAGCGCTGTCGGCCGTTCCATTTCTATTTTTGAACCGCTTCGCATGAACGAGGTGCAGATTAACGGACACACAGCCCATATTGTGGAAGGAAGACCTACCGATTCGCTGCTTCTTGGTCTCTACGCATTGGACGTCAAACCGGACATGGTTGTCTCCGGCATTAACTTAGGGGAGAACATCTCCTGCGAGTCGATAACAACATCCGGTACAGTCGGCGCAGCCATGGAGGCCGCAAATCAGGGAGTGCCTGCTGCTGCGTTTTCCCTGCAGATGACAAACCACGGGGACAAGTTCACCGATCCGCGGGCACATGTGATTGATTTCTCCGCGGCAAAGGCGGCAATCCGTGATCTTATCCCGGTGTTTCTGAAGGAAGGACTGCCGGCAGGCGCAGACCTGATTAATGTCAACATCCCGGCAGGCGCGGTAAACGGATACCGGGTGACAACGCTCGGCTCCCGCCTTTTTGACACCTATGTCGAGGTCAGAACCGATCCGCGCGGAAAACCGTACTACTGGATTTGCGGAGATGTCATTCACTTAAATGAGGAGGGAACAGATGTTTCCGGAATTCAGGACGGATACGTAACAATTACTCCCTTAACGATGGACAACACGGCATACTCTGCCTGTGATGCCCTGAAAAATATGGTTGAGAAAATCAACCGCTGACTTTTTTTCCTCTTTTCCAGAACATCTGCTGTGCTGAATACGCGAAGAAAAATACAACGAAACGAAAAAACACACGGTTCGAGCGGCACAAAGTGACGCGAAAATCGAGCATAATTCTGATTTGAATGAACGAAGTGAGTGAAAAGAAGAAGTATGCGAGGTTCGAGAGGCGCCGAAGGCGACTCGAAGATTGAGCATGGATTTTTGAACGAAGTGAAAAAAGACATGCGAGGGGTGGGATTCGAACCCATGAACTACTTATAGACCAGATCTTAAGTCTGGCGCCGTTGGCCTGGCTTGGCTACCCTCGCCCAACTACCTTATTACATTGTACCTACAAGATATAAAACTACGCGGTTGGACACGCAGAAAACCGGCAGGAAATGCTCTCCAAACAAATATCACGGAAGCCGGCGCGGGACGGCGCATCGTGAAATTCAAAAATCTAGAAATACTTTGCAGACTGATAATGTATGGCAGAAACTCCTATAGTGTAGTGGTCAATCATTCCGGCCTTTGGAGCCGGAGACGGCGGTTCGAACCCGCCTAGGAGTATCGTTTTTTAGATTAGATTCTTTTGGATAAATGTACTCAGTGTTAGAGTGATATTACGTTATTTTGATTCGGGGTGCGGAGCCGCGACTTCGGCGCGGAGCGGCTCGCGGTGGAGATATCTTCTGCAGGTAAGTGCGGCATCTCACGTCCGTTTTGTACGTATACACCAAGACTGACCCTTCGATATCCTTATTGTTTCAGATATCCTATTACCTATCATCTGAGCTTTGGAGTAAGTATTTCATCATGGAAAATACAAAATTATCATGGGTTGATTTCTATATGGAGTTTGCAGATAAACTCCGTCCGTTTGCGGAAAATCGCATCTTTCTTATTGAAAAAATCAAGCAGGTATTTGATGCCGCAGGGATGACCCTTCCAAAACTTGAGGTTGATGGAAATCCTGTTGATATTGACCCATTTACCGTATTTGGGTTATTCAATAAACATATCCGACACAATAATCGACTGGCTTTGGTGTCAGTTTTTGCTCAGGAGTTTGATGTCACATCCACTATTCCAAAAGACTTTGATGGTGTACCTTGTGTAAATAATCAGAAGGCAACATTCTATTTCTTCCTTGGTGAACGTAACGCAGATGATATTGATAATCTCTGGCGTATTTTCCTTGCAGCTCTTGATTATGCAGATACACACTCCGCTGAAAGTCGTTTGTCCTTCATAGAATATTTCGATAAGGCAATTCAACAGAAGGGAGTAAAATGGAATCTCACCATGGGATTATTCTGGATTCGTCCCTATGAATATTTGAATCTGGATTCCAGAAACCGTTGGTATCTGGTGAACCCAGAGATTATTCCTGCCTCCTTTGCTCAGAAATACCATGACTTCTCAACTCCACTCTCCGGTACCGAATATCTTGAAATGATACATGAGTGTCGGACATACTTTGCAGAGGGTTCTTTCAAGTACAAGAGTTTCCCGGAGTTCTCAAGTTCTGCATGGGAAGTATCTGAAGCTGTAAATGAACAGGAGAGATATCGTGGAAAACAATTGGATCGTACAGAGGTTGGGGAAGCCATTGGGGATAAAGATGTGACGTCCGTACATTACTGGATTTATTCTCCATATGATGACTGGGATGAGATGTATGAGGATGGAATAATCACTATTGGCAGAGATTATCTTGGAGATCCATTACAATATGCCACAAAAAGTGCTATGCAGGCAAAAATGCTCGAATGCGGAACGGAGAAATATACCACCTCATACAGAAACGCCTCATTGGAGGTTTGGCAGTTCGTTCATGACATCAAACCTGGAGATGTTATCTTCGCCAAAAGGGGTATGAGCTCTGTAATTGGGCGCGGTGTTGTTACTTCAGAGTTCATTTACGATGATACAAAACCAACAGAGTTCAAGTATTATCGTAGGATAAAGTGGACGCACAAAGGTGAGTGGGAACACCCGGGTAAAGCTGTTACGAAGAGACTTACGGATATTACGCAATATACTGACTACATCGAGAAATTAAAGACCCTCTTTGAGGAAGAAGGAGAAGAGGAAATCGAAGAAACATCTCCTCAACATCCATCTTACACCGAAGAAGACTTCCTCAAAGAAGTCTACATGGGCAAATCCGATTATGAAATTCTCACCACCCTCCTGAGAAACAAAAAGAATGTCATTCTGCAGGGAGCTCCGGGAGTTGGTAAAACCTTTGCCGCCAAACGGCTGGCATATTCTTTGATGGGCATCAAAGACCCGAATCGGGTAATGATGGTACAGTTCCACCAGAACTACAGTTATGAAGATTTTATCATGGGATTCCGCCCGTCAGCTTCCGGCTTTGAATTGAAGAAAGGACCATTCTACAACTTCTGTAAGAAAGCAAATGAGGACAAAGAGAATGATTACTTCTTCATCATCGATGAAATCAACAGAGGAAATCTGAGCAAGATTTTCGGTGAGCTCTTCATGCTTATCGAAAATGACAAACGCGGAGTATCTCTCCAACTTCTCTACTCTGATGAGAAATTTGATGTCCCGGAGAACGTGTACATAATCGGTATGATGAATACGGCAGACCGAAGTCTTGCCATCCTTGATTATGCTCTGCGTCGTCGGTTTGCCTTCTATGAACTGTCTCCGGCATTCTCATCAGAAGGATTTAGAAAATATCGTGAAGAGATAGATAATCCGAAGTTTGACCGCCTGATTGATTCTATCGAAAATCTGAACAAAGTAATTGAGAATGATGACTCACTTGGACGCGGATTCCGTATTGGTCACAGCTACTTCTGCACGAAACAGGATGTTGATGACATGTGGCTGAACTCAGTCATCACCTATGAGATTCTGCCACTCTTAAGCGAATATTGGTTTGATGAGCCAAGTAAGGTGAAAAGTTGGGAGCACACTCTTAGAAGTTCCATTCAATGATTCGTATTCAGAATATCTACTACATGCTAAGCTATGCCTTTCAGATTCTGAAAGAAGGTGGATATACGAGCTGTGCGTCTGAAGAGTTTGAAAATACTGCTGACCTTCTCTCGGCAATTCTTACCAAAGGAATTACCACACAGATTAAGCGCGGGCTTGTCCGTGAGTACAAAGAACAGCATGATTCCCTAAGTTGTATTCGCGGAAAGATTTCGTTATCTGAATCGATTAAACAGCAGAGCATAACAAAGCAACAGTTGGTATGCAGATTCGATGACTTCTCTGCTGACTCCTATCATAATAGGATTCTTAAAACAACACTTGAATCACTGCTGAAAGCGGATATCCCCAAGCAACGGAAGAAGGGATTGCGGAATTTGTTGATTTACTTTAAGGATATAGGAACACTTCAACCCCATGAGATAGACTGGAATCTACACTTTAACCGGCAGAATCAGACATACCAGATGCTTCTCTCCATCTGCCATCTGGTTTTGAAAGGCTTGCTGCAAACAACGTCTGATGGTTCAGTAAAGATGATGCAGTTCTTGGATGAACAACGCATGTCTCGTCTTTACGAGAAGTTTATTCTGGAATACTACAGGAAAGAACACCCGGAAATTCACGTCTCAGCATCACAGATTCCCTGGGCATTGGATGATGGAATGAATTTCATGCTTCCAACAATGCAGTCTGATATCATGCTGTCATCAAATGAGAAAACACTCATTGTCGATGCAAAATACTACAGTCGTACTACACAGGTTCAGTATGATGTCCACACGCTTCATTCCGGAAATCTCTACCAGATTTTCACCTATGTTAAAAACAAAGCTGAGGGTGGTGGAGATGTATCAGGAATGCTCCTGTATGCAAAAACAGATGAAGTAATTCTTCCGGACACTGTCTACCAAATGAGCGGAAATAAAATCAGTGTTCGTACATTGAATCTGGATTGCGGTTTTTCAGAGATTGCAAAACAGCTTGATGATATTGTAGATGAGCATTTTTAATCTGAGATGAGGGAGATAAGAGTCTAATCTTAGCTTTGCAGAAGATATCCCCACCGCGGGCGGCTCCGCGCCGGAGTCGCCGCCCCGCACCCCAATTTTCCCAAAAATATTTAGAAAACATCTGAATACAAAAACAAAAAAAGAGAACGCACACCACAACAGGAAACCACTTTTCAAAAAAGAAGGAACAAGAGATAAATTACTTCCTCTCGCCTTCCAAAAACTCCGCCGGCACATTGTGGTCAAACGTTGCCCGGACATCCGCAGCCCGCAAATATTTTACAAGCACCGGCACCGAACAGTCCTTCCACTCGGCATCCCACCACATACATTCATTTGCAGAACAGGTCTTTCCTGATAACGGACAGGTCAGAAGCGTATTTGTCATACAGAAAAATAGTGGTTAAAAGAATTTATAACTTCGGGCGGTGAGCCTGATACTCAACAACAGCTCCGTTGCCTGCCTCGCGAAAAGCCCTGGCAACCCCTGCCGGCCCAAGCTTAATGCCGCCGAAAATCCGGGACACCATCAGCACATGAGAGCCTAAATTATGCCGCTCCATCACTTCAGCCAAAGCACGCCCCGGAGAACCTACCTCTCCGTCAGCTCTGCTGTCCGTAAAATTTCCGCACACAACCGCATAACAGTGGTGTGCCGCCTTCTTGTAGAGCTTATCGTGGATTGCTCTGACCTCCATCACATCATCCGGCGTATCAATCTCATAGAGATGTGCATAAAACTTCGACTTCTTCTCGTCCAGACGGACAACCGATACTTCACGAACTGCCATATTATCTATCCCTCATCTCTGTCAGTGCTGCGCGGAACTCATCCAAGTATGCCTGCATTGAAAGACTGCCCTCCGGAAACGGACAGTCAGCATCATAGAGCTTATCGATAACCGGCTGGGTTGGATAAATCTCCACATTGATTCCGGTTGCCTCAACTGCAGCCTCCATGGCTCTTCGGAAAACCCCGATACAGTACGCAATCCGGTGTGCATAGACATCCTTCGTCTTTTCCAGATAGCCGATTAGACGCCGCGTCTCGATTTCCAGGAAATCGTCTTTTATCTTCTGATCCTTCACATTTCCAAGCATATAATGATAATGCGCAAACGGATACATCAGTTCAAGCTCTGCCGGAACAGTTCCGCAGGTGCCGAAAATCGTCACATGATATTTTGACGAATCAGGAAAAACCTGTGCAAACAGCTTATGGAAAAGCTGATGCGAAGGGCTTGCGCTGTACGGTTTTCGAACAGCACAGGGAATAAAGATTCCCACATCACGCGGAGCTATCGCATATTTATCGATGATGTAGCGGTAAGCCTCCTCAAACTGCGGCAGATAAAACGGCGGATCCGTTAAATCATTATCATCCCTTGGAGGTTTCACTCTTTAACCTCAAACTCCGCATCAATAGTATTTGGATCCAACTGTTTTCTGGAAGTCCCAAGCGGAAGGGCAATCCAGAGAACAATATATGCCGCAAGCACCACAAAACGGCTGAACGGAATCGGGAGGATGAAAACGATAATGAATATCAGACGAATAATCCACGGAGAAATTCCGCCGTAATCCGCAATCCCTCCGCACACTCCGCCGATTAACCGGTGAGTTGGGGAACGGGTGAGTTTTTTTGCCATACCTTACTATTTTTTCCCCTGAGGCTATAAGTTTTCAGTTTCTCCGCACACCTGACACCGCGGACTCTTCTTCACCGAAAAGATATCAACCGCATTTGATGCCCCGTCATAGAGCAGAAGCTTTCCGGCAAGGGTTGGTTTCCCAACAAGGAAGCGGACTGCTTCCAAAGCCTGCATACTGCCGACAACGCCTGCCGCTGCTCCAAGAATCGGAGCAGAGGAAGCGGTCTCCGCCTTCGGGAAGATACAGGAAAGACACGGCGTCTCATTTGGAATGATAAGCGTAATCTGCCCAGAAAAACCCGTAACCGCACCGTGCAGAAGCGGGATGTTCAGCTTCCGGGATGCTTCGTTTAAGACATAGCGCGTCTCGAAGTTATCCATGCAGTCGATGATTAAATCCGCCCCTTCTGCCATGCGGAGGATGGAATCCGCATCAATCTTTTCCGCGAATGCCGTAACCGTGCACTCAGGATTCAAAGCAGAAAGCGTTTTCTTCGAAGACTCAGCTTTAAGCATCCCAATCCGGTCTGCCGGATGCAGAATCTGCCGATTCAGATTGGATTCATCAACCACATCCAAATCGGCGATGCGAATCCCGCCAACGCCCGCTTCGGCTAAATAGATGGAAACCGGAGAGCCAAGCCCGCCTGCTCCGGCAATGAAGACCGTTGCCTCAGCGAGGCGGCGCTGCCCCTCTTCTCCGATTAACGGAATCTGCCGTGCATAGCGCTCAGGCATAGATTTCCCTCACAAGCGAAAGGCAGGCCTTTGCATCCTCATGCTTCTGGTCAACCGCATTCGTCTTCAGCCAGGAAAGAAGCGCCTTCTTCTTCTCCTCATCAAGCGGAGACTCCTTGATTACCCGCCGGTAGGTTCTGTCCGGATAGTAGATTCCCTTACAGGTTTTCAGAAGCGCTGCTTCCTCTTCGGAAGTGAGGAAACCCTCCTCTACACCGCGGGCAAAACTCGCCCGCATATTTACCATCGGATCCGACAAGGCCATGCCGGACTCCGGATCATAGAGAAGGCCAACCTCATCATCGGCCACAATTTTTCCTGACTTGTAGGCCTCAAAGATTTTTCCAACACCGACCATACCGAAGGTCTCCATCTCTGCGGCACGAAGTGCGCCCATCGATGACGAGCCGTAAAATTTGACACCGGAGCGGAGAGCTGCTAAAATCTCCTTGTGTCCAACCGACTCGTTCTGGAAGAAAACGCCGTCTATAATAACGATAACCTCAGCTCCGGAAGCTGCGGCTGCCGTTACATCCCCGCGTTTTGCAGGAGGGCGGATATCTGCATCCGGCAGATATTCCCGTGCTTCCTCAGGCGGAAGACTTGGCGCGGTGAAAATGACGATATTCGGCATCGCGGCACCTCTGGCCTCTTCTTTCGTTATCAATCGTAAAGCATTCCAGACCCGGCACAATTACGCGGACAACCGGAATCTGAATCTCCGGATCGGTTAAATCGCAGACAATCACCCGGTCAAGACCTGCTGCTGCAAGACGCGAGACAATCTCCTCGATATCAGTCTTGAAATCATCCGTTGCACAGGACTCAACAGCCGATGCCGGCTCATACTCATCCCCTTTGAACCAGTAGGCATTCATACGCTTGACGCGGTCATAGCCCATCATCTCGCGGAACTGAGCAATCGTTGCATCCTCGCGGGCACCGTGAATCTGCGTAGCCCTGCTCTGTGCAACCTCGGAGAGAGCACGAATCATTGCGATCTCCGGATTCGTGTGAGTTCCCATGCCGATCATCAAAAGACGCGGATCTTTCATCTGCACATCGTCTGCAACTGCAGCGATTGTGGGAATGCCGATATCGGAGGTAATGTTTCGAAGTGTTACCTCAACTCCTGCTTTGGTAAACTTCTCTGCCATCTCGGCAACCCGTGGCGGAAGGTCGGTCAGCTTCTTTCCGGTGTTTCTGGTAGTCTCGACAAGAGACCAGGAATCACGCTCGATAACCTCGGTTAAGGCATAGAAGATTGCCTCTTCCAGCGTGTTTCCGGAAGCAACGCCATTCGAGCTTGAGCGGAAAAGAGTCGGCATATAGTACGGATTCGGATGCACAACTGCACAGAACGGGACAGCCACCTCCTCGTTGTTTACAAGATCCCATCCCTTAACCCACGGAAGATCCTGTGTCGAATCAGCGGTCACCGGTAAGATGAGGTCTTCCGGATTAATCGGGTTTTGCCCGTTGATTCGCATATCCGCATAGGACACAGTAGAAATATCGCGGGGAATAGCCTCTGCGCTGTACCGCTCGATTCCCTCCATAATTCCGGCAACCTTTGCCTCCGCTTCGGTTCCGCCTTTTCCATTGTACACGGAAATAGCTCCCTCGGCTGCCGCAGGCCGGATACAGGAGTAGACCGGAATTCCAATGCGGTCAAGGTCTGTGATGTCTGCCACACGGGTAATTCCTGCGTCCGGGACGAACTGTTCAATGCGTTTAAGAGTTTCTTCTGGAGTACAGCTCCGCTCGGTCCATCCGCGATAGACCTTCGGAGAAGAATGCAGCTCTATCATTGATAGTAATATTCGTCTGCAATGTATTGTAGATTTCCTTTTAAGAAGATAAGAAAATAGATGGACTTGGAAAAAGTCAGGAATTTGGGGTTAGTCAAACCCCCGCTCCTTAACTGCGTAACAAATACTCAAGATACTATTGTCTTCAAGAGATAAATATCTTTTTTCCACAGACATTGACTAAAGATGATTATGGGGAGAAGAATTCTCCAGAAAATCATCTTAGTCAACATCGTTACGTCTTCCGGATTTGGAGTGACTAATTCCAAATTTATCGAAAGATTGAGTGAGTATTTGTCAGAGGATTTCATAACTCTGAAACCTTTGCAGTTTTTGCCCACTCATTTTCCAAGTGAAAAAGAGAGGACATTATTACATTATAATTGGATGATTATGAAAGTACCTTAAGAACAAATTGAGTTTAAGAAAAGAGCCGCTGGGGGGACTTGAACCCCCGGCCTGCTGATTACGAATCAGCCGCTATACCGCTAAGCCACAACGGCAAAAAGTTGCTTATACACATTAACTTCGGGAGAATAAATAGATTGCCTAACTCAAAAACTGCTCCCGCCAAAATCATTAATACCATACAGCAAATAAAATATCATCATTGGATATGCCTGAAAACTCCGTCTCCGTCAGCGACATCCTCAGAGCATCAGTGTGCCCCATGCAGCTCTACCTCGCAAAGTCATCCCCTGCGTATTTTTCCGAACCGCTTCGATACTCAGTTGCAAAACAGCTCTCCTACCATTTAGGAGACGAAGAATTCGACCGGGAAAAAATCCGTGAAGAACTGAAACTGACAATCAAAGACTGCGGAGATGAAGCATTCCGTGTCCTTGACGAAATGATAGAGGTCTGCAGCAAAGTCATGTGGCGGCAGGCACTCACCTATGACATGCAGGTGGATTCCGGGAAATACAATATACACGGGCGTGTCGACCGGGTTTTTGATGACAGCTTCTCGATTGTAAAAGGCGGAAAAGCCCCAACCCACGGAGTATATGCCTCAGACAGACTTCAGGCAGTCTGCTACTCAATCTGCTTAGAGGAGATGTACGGAAAAGAGTTCTACGGCAGAATCGAATACTTAGGCTCCGGCACTGTCAGAAGTGTTGTGCTCTCGCCGTCGGACAAACGGCTGTTTTTAACCGCGCTCAAAGAAGTAGAAAAAGTCCGGCGCGGGGAAATCCCGCGTCCGATCAGAGGCGACAAATGCAAACGATGCAGATTTGCGGAGAACTGCACACCTTTAGAACGCCCGCACACACTGCTTGACCGGCTGAAAAAGAAGTAACTGCACGGATTAATAAGGATTCACTGCTAATACTGTATCATGCGGGCAGACCTTCCCGAAGATATATTAGAAGAAATCCTCAATCTCAAAAAGGAACGGACAAGCAGGGCAGACCTTGCAGAACTCGAATCCCGCGGAAAAGAAGCATTCAACTCCGCGCTGTCCAGACTCAAGGAAAACGGCTGTCTCTTAGAAGACGACAGAGGACTCTATCTCAGCGAAACCGGCCAGAAAAAAGCAGAATCCGTTGCCAGAAAACACGCGGTTCTCGAAAACTTCCTCACAAACGTCCTTGGACACAAACCGGATGCTGCATCTGAAGAAGCCTGCCGGCTCGAACATAAAATATCCACTGAAACCATCAACAAACTCGACTCCTTCCTCGACAAAACCGTCCCGCAGAACAGAGATGCCGAGTATACCGATCACAAAAAACTCACCGAAAAAAGCCCGCTGGTACCGCTTGTGGAATGCGCAGAAGGCGCACTATTACATGTCGCATCCATTCAGGAGTTTGGAAAACACAGCAGACTCCTTGACATGGGAATCATCCCCGGAGAACTGATTACGCTTCGCAGAAGGCTTGGAAACAATGCAGTGGTCGTCAAAGTCAAAGAGTGCGAAATCGCCTTAAGTCCGGAGGTTGCATCCAGCATCATGGTCGAGAGGTGCTCGGCTCCATGAAAAAAGCAGTTCTTCTGGGAAACCCGAATGTCGGAAAATCCATTATCTTCAACGCCTTAACCGGACTTGGCGTTGAAATCAGCAACTACCCGGGAACCACCGTAACCGTTCAGACGGGGCCGGTAAAACATGCGGGAGAGGAGTTCACCGTCACCGATCTTCCCGGAATCTACTCGCTTGCCGGAGACTCGGTTGAAGAACAGATGGTCAGAGAGTACATCGCATCGGAAAATCCCGACCTCTTTGTCGTCATCCTCGACTCGGCAGCGCTTGAAAAGAACCTCTTCCTCCTCCTGCAGGTCGCAGACTTTGGAAAACCGGTCTTAGCCGTCCTCAACATGACCGATGATGCGGAAAAGGCAGGAAAACTGATTGACGCAGACCGCCTGACCGAAATCTTCGGCATACCCTTCATCAAAACGGTCGCAACCGAAGGAAAGAACCTGGATGTCTTAGCAGAAACCATCGTCAAAGGAAACCTCAAGCCGGCAAAACAGGCAACAAGCTTAGATGAGCACATCAAAGCGGCAAAAGATTCTCTAAAGGAAATTCAGCCCATATCCGATGCGGAAGCACTCTTTGCACTGGAAGGAATCAGTCTTTCCACAATCCCGGAAGAAATCTGCGACATCGCAGGGGTCATGGGAGAGGAGATTGAAAAACTCCATGCGATGTCTCCGCTGCAGATTGTCCGCGAAAACCGATACTATACCGCAGCCGGAATTGCAAAAGAAGTAACCTCAGACATCCCGAAAAAGAAACGCCGCGACCTTGACTCGCTTTTGACCAGAAGTTTTCCTGGCATCCCGATTCTGATTCTGACCATGCTTGCTGTTCTGCTGATTGTGTTCAAAGTCGGCGGATTTTTAGAGGAAAGCATTGTCACGCTCATGACAACCTACATCGAAGAGCCGTTCCATGCGTTAGGCCTTCCGGCAATTGTAGACACCGTCGGCGGCTCTGTTATTCTGGCAATCACTGCCGGTCTTGGAATCGCATTCCCCTACGTCTTCCTCTTCTTCATCTTCATCTCAATCCTGGAAGACACCGGCTATCTGACGCGTGCGGCATTCTTAGCGGACCGTTTCATGCACCGTTTAGGTCTGCACGGACAGGGAATTATTCCGTTTGTTCTCTCGTTCGGCTGCACTGTCCCTGCCGTGATGAGTACCAGTCTGCTTCCGACAAAACGCAGCAGATTCATCTCCTCGGTTCTGGTCACCATGCTTCCCTGCTCTGCAAGAACGGTTGTCATCTCCGGAGTTGTCGCATCCTTCATCGGCATCGGCGCGGCATTTTCGATTTATGCAATCGTATTTGTTCTGGTATTTATCGCCGGCTGTGTGCTCTCGAAGGTAACGCCCGGAGAGCAGTTCGGCATGATTCTGGAGATGTCAAAGCTCCGCCGTCCGATTCCGAAGTATGTCTTCAAGAAGGCATGGCTGAGGCTGAAAGAGTTCTTATACATCGCCATGCCGCTTCTTCTGGTGAGCAGCATCTTCCTTGGTCTCTTCGAGCACTGGGGATGGGTGGAGCTCTTCGAATCCTTCATAGGCCCTGTATCCGAGGTGGTCTTAGGCATTCCGGGCTTTGCATTTACTGCGCTGCTGTTTGGAATTCTTAGAAAAGAGATGGCATTCGAAACCCTGGCTGTCATGGGAGGTTCTGCTGATCTGCTGACAATTATGACTGCCCCGCAGCTCTATATCTTTGCCTTAGTCTGCGTGCTGTTTGTTCCGTGCATCTCAACAATCGCGGTTCTTGGAAAACAGCTTGGAGCAAAGACAGCAATTGGAATCTCGCTCTTTACGGTGTCGCTTGGAATTATCATCGGGGCGCTGTGTAATCTCGGGTTTATGCTGTTTATCTAAACAGCTTCTTTTTTTCAAAGCCGGATACAATTCCTATATACGTTCATAAAACCAAAAGTATTGTACTATGGTTGAGTCATACGAAGAGATGCTGCAGAAGGCATATGCAGGAATCGATGAGCCGACTGACACCGGTGAACGTTTCCAGGTCCCGAAAACCCGTGTCTATCTTGAGGGTAAGACCACTGTTCTGGAAAACTTCGGAGACATTGTTGATACCTTAAACCGTGAACCCGACCACTTCATGAAGTATATCTTAGGTGAGCTGGGTACGGCAGGAAAGACTGACGGAGTTCGTGCAGTCTTTAACGGTAAGTTTGAGCTTTCCCAGTTTGAGGCAATTCTGAAGGGCTATGTCGCAGACTATGTTATCTGTACCGAGTGCGGCAGACCGGATACTATCCTCGTCAAGGATGAGCGTGTGTTAATGCTTCTGTGTGAGGCATGCGGTTCGAAGCGTCCGATTAGAAAGAGAAAGGGTAAGATTGATACCTCTTCTGCCTCTGCTGTTGAGGAAGGAAAGGAGATGGAGGTAAACATCGATTCCATCAGTAAGAAGGGAGACGGTGTTGCACACGTTGGAAAATACATCCTCTATGTTTCCGGAGTCAAGGTCGGACAGAAGGTAAAGGTTAGAATTACCAGAATCTCCGGTCAGGTCGCATTTACCCAGAAGATATTATAAGTATCCGAATACGGATATTCTCTTTTTTTTCAAATAGTGTTAGAAGGGGTTGGATGGGTTTCTCCATCCAAAAGAGTGGTGGGTATTATATCTCGGATATTGGAATGGTATTGAATGTCTACTGGAATAGTTTCGATTCTCGCTATTTGAACAATCCTCCAAGTAATCCTCCTGCCTTCTTTTGCTCCGGCGGCTTGAATTCACGGACATGGAACCAGATGTGAAGTTCTCCGGGCTCTGCGGGGAACGGCTCGGAGAAGTTTACACTGCGGCTCACTCCGTCGATTACTTTGTAGAGCTCCTCATCCGAACTCCATCCCGGCGGGCGGGTAAAGCCGTTCTGCTTTAAGAGTTCCTTGTAGTCGAGGAGATCATTTCTTCCGACACCGGATGCTCTAAAGGAGTATGCCGGATATCCTCCGTCGTCTCCCTGTTCTTCGATATCGAATTTAGAGCCTCCGTTCTGCCATTTCGGATACGGGGCAAGGTACGTGTCCCAGTCTTCTCCAAGGACGCGTTCGTCAGCCCGTTTTGCGTTTTCCTCCTCTTCGATGGCTGCCGGAAGCTTTTCTCCGCATCCTGAACAGAACTTGGTGCCTACAGTGTTCTGCACTCCGCAGGATGCACAGACATAGCCATCAGCGGCAGTTTTGTCCGGCAGCTTTGCTCCGCAGTGGGGACAAAATGCCTTCTCTTTTGGAGATGACTCCCCGCACTGCGGGCAGATTTTGATGTTCTTTGACATCTCGGTTGCGTAGTTTTCTGCGGACTTCTGGAGATTGGCAAACATGCCGGTGGATGCCCGCTGTTTCTGCTGTGCTTCGCGCTCTTCTGCGGCAGCGGCGGCTGCTTTGTCGAGCTCGTCAGCAGCTTTGTTTGCAACACGCTCTACTTTGGGTGCTATTGCCTGCTGTACGGCGTCACCGATTGCGTTGCTTACTCCGCGGCTGATTGCACGGTCGAGAAATCCCATTTTCTATCACCTCATAGTTGGCGGCGGTCAGGAGTATGCCGCCATCAGTTGTTCGAATTCTGCAAGCTCTTCTTCGCTCATGCCTTCACCGGACATGGCCATTAAGGCTGACATGTCAAATCCGCCCATGCCTCCTCCGCCCATTAAGGCAGAGAATGCAGCCATGTCCTCTTCGCTCATTTCTTCACCGGACATGGCCATTAAGGCTGACATGTCAAATCCGCCAGTGCCTCCGCCCATTAAGGCAGCGAGGACGGCTAAATCTTCTTCGCTTATTTCTTCTCCGGAGAGAGCGGCAAGAGCAGCGAGAGAGGAGAGTCCTCCCTCATCATCTGAACCTCCAAACGGGAGGCCGATGCATCCTGCGGAAAAGACCGTCAGGATAACACAGATGATACCCGTGACAATGATTTTCCGATTCATTTTTTGCTTTTCTTATACGGTTATGCGAGTACGTTTGCGATGAACTTGAAAGTCATGATCAGTGCGAACGGTAAAGCGATGATCCACAGAATCGTTCCGAGTACCGGGATGATGTTTACGATCGAGAGCACGATGAGAATGAGCATGAAGACGACTACTGCGATGATGTATTCTCCCCAGCCGATTCTCTTGATGGTTTCAAGGTGGTTCTTGAATGCGAATGCTCCTCCTAAGCTGCCGTTGTTGGCGAATCCGTAGATTGCCGGGATAAGCAGGAGGGCTACTGCGATCATGAGGATGAATCCGATAATCCATCCGATGATTGGGATGATGAGGATGATGGCCGGAATAATCATGTAGACGAAGGCGATGATGAAGACCATCAGACCGTCCATGAAGCATTTTCCGATATCATCCATTCCTGGATCCTGTCCGCGCAGGATCTTCAGATATCTGCCGACTCCGATGAAGTTGACTACCGGGATAATCGTGAAGACGATTAAGAGGAGCCAGTCAACCCACTTTCCGACAAGCGTGTCCTTTGCGTATCCAAATGACTGCTTTACATTGTCTGCGATTGGTAATGCCATTTTTTGTTCACCTCATGCGTTTTATTTTTGCAGTGAATACTTTTGGAAGCTGCCGTTTCGGCCGCGAGTTGCTTCATTCAGGAATTCACCGAGATATTCCAATGCGTGAAGTTGTCCCAGGTAACGTAAGGACTCTTCACTAGAAGAAGTCCCCCCTCCCATTGGAATTCCAACAGAGGGACACTGCTTTATCCGCATCTGATATCCCGTGCGGATAACAGTGTATTCTTCATACAAGTAACAGTGTATTTCATAGTATATAATTGTATTTACGTTGTGAAACTCTTCGAAAAGCAGAATTCGGGAAAAGTATATATAACATCGTGACGAATGTATTCCTATTAGACTTTTTTTAACAGATTTGCGTGCGATATTCAGGCGCGGTTTTGGAGGAATTTCTTTTGAGTGTGTTTTGCGGGATGATATGATAACTGGCGAAATCACGCAGGGAATTCTCATAGTCACACTCGAAACTGCTCCCCGCCTCCTCAAAAACCACACAGAAAATCCCAATATTCACACCCCCGAATATTTAATAACATTTGAGAAGATAACCCTCAGGGAGTTTATGCACACATACACACAAACCCAAAAGTAAAATGAAATCAATTAACAAAAAGCTTTTTGGAAAACAGTTTATCTTTCCAGAGAATGATAAACTATTCTAAAACAACGTTTTCTTGTTGTTATTTTATGGATTTACAACAATATAATACTTACTGAGAATTTGTGTGCCGCACATATACACACAAATGCTTCCGGGGACACTTTTTTTATTCTTATTAACTCTATTCACAGGCGAAACCACCAAAAACAGCATTCGCGAAAAACATCCAAAACAAAAAAACCTCAAAACAAAGCCTAAATCACATGCGCACCCCAAAAACCCTGCAATCAAAAAATAAAGACAGCAGACAAGATTTTATCCTACTGCCTCCTCTCAAAATGCTCCCTCAGTGCAGGCCACAGGAAGTATATGGCAAGTCCGGTAAGAATCACACAGATTCCCAAAAACTGCTGAAGCGAGACAACATCTCCGAAAATACAGTACGCTAAGATACAGGTACCTACCGGCTCTCCTAAAATACTCATCGTCACAGCCGTCGCGGAAACCCGCTTTAAGAGGATATTGAACAGGAACTGCCCGCCGACCGTTGCCACCAAAGCGAGACCGAGCAGTGCCGCCCAGGTTGAAGGAGAAAAGCCTGACAGGGCATCTCCGCGAAGCAGGGCGTAGACAAGGAGAAACGCAGTTCCGATTCCATAACTGAACACTGTATAAGTAACCGGCCCGGTGGTTTTGCGGACTGCCTGCCCTGCGATAAAATACAAAGCGACAACCCCTGCAGCAAGGAAGGCTAAGATGTCGCCGAAGAGAGCCATGCCGCCAATCCGAAAGTCCGTCATGCCAATAATTACACAGCCGGATATTGAGACAAGGCATCCGACAACCGCACTTTTCCTCGGCACTTCGCGGAAAAGCAGAAGCGCAAAGACCAGAGAAAACAGCGGCTGAAGGCAGACCAGAACAATCGAACTGGCAATAGATGTGTAGCGAAGCGATTCGAACCACATCACATAATGCACGCCTAAGAGAATGCCGGACGCAGCGATTAGGAGAAGCTGCTTTCCGGAGAGTGATGCTGCTTCTCTCAGGCGCTTTCTGCTGAAGAGAAGAAACGGCAGAAGAACAAGGGCAGTGATTCCCAGCCGATAAAAGGCAATCGCTGAAGACGGAGCGTCTGCAAACTTTACAAAAATCGCAGACGTCGAGATAGCAAGTACGCCGAGGAAAAGCGCTGCGTAAATGCCGGAGGTGTTCTTCATGAGTTCTGTTCTATAGATAAGACGTGGAGGGATAAATAGGGTTTGCGTCCTCACCGGCTGCCTCTGGAAAAATAACGCAGACCGCGCAGACGCAGCCTACGGCTGCAGCAACGCGTCGCTCTCGCTCGCAAGCTCGCGAGCTGCTCCCGCAGCCGCTTTGGCGTTGCTTTGGTTTGGGATTTGCAAATATGATTTGGCGACCACAAAGCGGCTGCGGCAGCAGTTCGCGACCAACGGGAGCGAAAGCGACTGGTCGCTGTCTGCGTGGTCTGCGTTCTTTTCCGAGCACACACGCCATCCAGTTATGTTTATTCACTGGATTCGCGCTGATTCGCGGTTAAACTAATTCCAAAAAAAAAAGAGATTTATTCAGTCTCCACGAATCCGCGGAGATCAAGCTCGAATGCGCAGGTCGGCTGTTCTAAACCGAAGGCATTGAGTACAACCGGACTAATCTCTCCAAAGACACCAATCTCTTTGCCTTCACAGAAGACTGCTCCGCATCTTCCCGGGATAAATGCCGGGTCGTCGCCCTCTTTTACCTCGTACGGGATGGACATCATCTGACAGAAGCTGTCGACGACTGCGTAAATCTCCGAGAAGTCAGCGCCTGCGTGGATGGAGGCCGCTGCCATCTTCGGGTAGGTCTCCATGTCCTCGACAACATCTCCGCAGGCGAAAATCTTCTGCGGGAGTTCGCGGGAACGGTTGATGGATAAGGACTCCATCAGCATCGGGAGGATGTCGGTTCTGATAATCGTCTGGTCCTCGCTGATTGGGTGGAGAACGTGGAGTGCCTTCTTGTTCTCCTCGCGGTTCATCATTGCATAGGATACCGTCTCGCTCGTTAAGGTGAACGGGGTGTTTTCGATGAACTGTAAGCCCACCATCACGTTTCTGACCGTCGAGTACAGCTTCTGAACCGGGTGCGGTTTGCCCACAGTAAAGCTTGGCGGAAGGGTTGCCGGGATTTTATCGTATCCGTATGCGATTGCAACATCCTCATAGATATCGCAGTCGTGCATAATGTCGGAACGGTAACACGGAACAAACACGCGGACTGCATCCTCGTCGATTACTTCGCAGCCGAAACGCATCTTCTCCAAAAGCTCTGCCATCATTGGAGCAGTCAGCTCAAAGATGCCGGTAAGTTTGCGGCATGCATCAACGGATACAACACGCTCTGCCGGAGCCATGGTCGGCATAACAACGCCGTCCACTTCAACGGTCTCGACATCTGCGCCCATCTCAACGAATGCGGCACAGAGAATATTTACCGCAACCATGACTGCTCTCGGCTCGATTCCGGTAACATCGAGTAAGATGTTGTGCGTCTCTTCGGTAACGCGGGTAAGCTCTCCGTTGATGATTGGCGGGAAGGAGCAGACGTTTCCTTTCGCATCAGCGATTAACGGATAGAGCGGGAAGTCGCGGACAATCTTTGCGTATGCTTTTCCCTTCGGGTGCTCATCTAAAATCTGCTCCATAGACATGGGAACATCATAGTCGAGCGGGACGAACTCTAAGGACTTCTCTGCTACCTTGTAGGAGAACGGGCCTTCGATTTTGTCGAGGTCGTGGATTCCGATAGCCACCTTCTTTCTGCCGCGGCCCACTGCCCAGTGGAGAGACTCCTGCAGTCCCATGATGGACTCAATCATTGCATTGTCCATGTGGATGTTGCGGATAACAGCAGAACCTAAGTACGGGCGGATGTTTTTCAGATTTTCGTCAACGGTGAAGGTGATTCCGGACGGTTTGACCGAGTACTGCGGAAGACCGGTCTCAACGCCTAAGTATCCGCGAAGTGCGCGGGCAGTTCCTTCAGCACTGTATAAGTCAGGGCGGTTTGGGAAGTACTGGACGTCGGTCTGTTCCTCTTCCTCGCGCTCGACTTCGGAGCCCATCATCGGCAGGTTGTCGCGGATGGTCTGGATGTCAACTCTGGTGAGTCTGGTTAAGTATTCATTGTTGAGTTTTACAATCGGCATAATTACACCCTCCGTGCCGGGCTGTTTCTAATCCAGTCGATATCGCTCTTGTAAAGCTGGCGCAGGTCTTTTAAGCCCATTCTAAGCATGGACACGCGGGAAACGCCAAGTCCCCAGGCAAGAACCGGGCACTTGATTCCCCACGGCTCGGTAACTTCTTTTCTAAAGATACCGGCTCCTCCAAGTTCAACCCAGCCAAGGCCGTCAACCCAGACTTCCGGCTCGACAGACGGCTCGGTGTACGGGAAGTATCCGGGGCGGAAGCGAACCTCTTCGAATCCCATTCTTCCAAAGAACTCTTTGAAGAATCCAAGGAGGTGTCCGAAGGTCAGGCCCTCGTCCATGACGATTCCTTCGAGCTGTTCGAACTCCGGAAGATGTGTCGGGTCGATGGTCTCTCTTCGGTAAACGCGGGAGATGGAGAATGCTTTCAGAGGCGGGTTCGGGTTCTTTGCGAGGTGCTGGATGGATAAGGAGGTGGAGTGGGTTCGAAGAACGCATTTCTTCGAAATCTCCGGGTTCCAGTCTCCACCCCATCCGGTAGAGCCGGTTGCGCCTCCGTTCATGTGAATCTCGCGAACCTGTTCCCAGCCTTCCGGGAGCGGGAGTTCTTCGGCTAAGTGGAAGGTGTCCTGCATTTCGCGTGCCGGGTGGTCCTGCGGCTGGTAGAGTGCGTCAAAGTTCCAGAAGGCGTTCTGGATGATGGAGCCGTGGAACTCGGTAAAGCCCATTTCGAAGAGGAGGTCGCGGATTTCGTCTAAAATCTGCTGGTTCGGGTGAACGCGTCCGCCGTAGATTCTCTTCGGGAGTTTGTCAACGCTGTATCTGCGAAGCGGTAAGTTCTTCCACTCGCCGGATAAAATCTGGTCGCGGGAGAGGGTTCCGACCTCTTCGCGGAGGTCAAGGCCTGCGTCAGCTAAGGCTTTTCCTTCCGGAGTGATTCTGATGTTCCAGGAGACCGTCTCTTCGATGACGGCAAGGCCGCGTTTTACTAAGTCTGCGGTACCTGCTGCATTCACGTCAAGCTCTTTGAGTGCCTTCTCGTCGTCTCCGATGACATCTGCTGCTTCGTGGTTGACGGAGACCATGCCTTTGTCCATGACAATCCAGTTCTTCTTGCGAAGCCATCCGATTGCGATACGCGACAGCGGGTGAGCGGTTAACTCCTTCATCGGGATAGTGCCGTCAATGACGGATAAGACCTGGCGTTCCGGAAGGCCTTCTGCGGCATATTTTTCTCCCTCTTCGGTGAGTTTTGCGGTCTTTTCGACCTGCTTTTCAACAACTGCAAGGCCGCGGTCTGCGCATAAGTGAGACCACTGGACGGCAGATTCTGCCGGAGATTCCAGAAGTGCTGCAAGTTCTGCGTCAGTGCAGGAGGTTTTTCCTGCAAGGCTGGCGAGAACACGTTTTTCGTTTACTGTTAAATCCATTGTTTACCACTCAATCATATGGGCTGTTTCGTCACGCTTTTCTTTGAACTCGGCAAGGAAGGCACGGACGCGCTCTAAGGTTTCCTTCTTACAGGTTCCGCACATCAGTTCTCCTGCTTTACATGCTTCGCACATGGTCTTGAGTTCTTTGTCATCCTCCATCATATGGAATTTATTGAGCTGGAAGATTGAACATTTCTCCGGCTCTCCGCCGAGCTTTTTCTGTTCTTCTAAGGTCTGGCGGCCGCCGGTTACAGCGCTCATGATTTTCTTTTTGACATCCTTTTCTGCGTCATCGAACCAGACTAAGCTGTCCGGGACAGATGAGGACATTTTGCCGCCCTGAAGTCCCATTAAGAAGCTGTGGTAGGTGGATGACG
>SUTD01000007.1 GCA_015063085.1 Methanocorpusculum parvum | reverse complement strand
CATCGTGGTTAGACTGGTCACGGAGCTCTTTGTTCTTCTGAGCATCCTCGACAAACTGGCGGGTTGCGTTGTTTAACTCGTTTCTCTCGCGAGCAAACTGGCTTGCCTGTGCGTTTAACTCATTGCGCTTTGCTTTGTGTTCTTCAGACTGTTCAAGAAGTGTTTTTCTCTTTTCGACAAGATCTTCGGTCAACGTTCTTACCTTTCCTGAGTAGTCGTCTGAGGGTTTCCAGTGATACAGAGTTACGGCGCGGTTATCTTAGATACAAAATACTGAATAATGAAGGAAAAACAAGTTCAACTTTTCAATACGTGTATTCAGACTCCCATACCGGTTTACCATCTCACTGGTTTTTGTCAAACCATCAGATGTACGACTTTCCTATAATTAAAGGCGGTTTAAGAATTTAAATATATTGTAAAAACAGCTGCGGCCAACCCCGCAAAACGGGGTGGGTGTATGCGAAGCTCTTCCATTTCTTCGCATATCAGGTGATTTTGGGGGCGGTGTATTCCCCCGGATATTGTATTGATGTGAATCCTGTATATTGGTGTATGACTGATGTGTCCTGGTAAAGACTATGACCTTAGATAATCCAGTCAAAGTTACCGCCGCTGGTGCGGATCGGTTCCGGATTTGCGTGAGAGGTTGGTGTTGGAGCGGTGTAGGACTGGTGAACCTGCGGCTGAGATCTTCCGATAACTCTCGGCTCAGAGCTTCCGCCAATAATCTGAGGGCTGTGGATACCGGTCATGATTGCCATGACAGAGACTTTTCCTTCGAAGTCCTTTCTAACGCGCGCGCCCCAGATGACATCTGCGTGCGGGTCGAGCTCATAGGTGAGCTGCTGGGCAATCTCTTCTGCATCGTGCAGAGTTAAGTCGTTTCCTCCGGTGATGTGGATAAGACCTCCGGTTGCACCTCTGAAGTCGATGTCGAGGAGCGGGTGTGCGAGACAGTCACGGATGACAGACTCTGCCTTGTTCTGCTGCTTGGACTCTCCAATGAGCATGACTGCAAGACCGCCCTTGCTCATGATGGCACGGACATCTGCGTAGTCGATGTTGATTAAGGACGGCTCAGTGATGGTCTCGGAAATTCCTTTAACGGTCTCAGAGATAATCTGATCCATGACAGAGAATGCCTGACCGAGCGGGAGGTTTGGAACAAAGTTCTTGAGTCTGTTGTTGTCGAGAACGATAACAGAGTCTGCTGCCTGGCGCATTGCCTCAAGACCGTCTTCTGCTTTGAGCATTCTTGCACGCTCAACCTGGAACGGATAGGAAACCATTGCGATAACAATTGCTCCGTGCTCCTTTGCAATCTGTGCAACAACCGGTGCAGATCCGGTACCGGTTCCGCCGCCCATACCAGCAGTGACGAAGACAAGGTCAGCGTCCTTTAAGAGCTCTTCTAAGGTCGGGCGTGCCATCTCTGCTGCACGGCGTCCGACATCCGGGAATCCTCCTGCACCAAGACCGCGGGTTAAGGATTTTCCGATTAAAACGCGCTTGTCTGCCTGAATCATGTCAAGGTGCTGCTTGTCGGTGTTGATTGCGATAGTCTCAGCACCGCCGACCTTCATGTTGTGGAGACGGTTGATAGTGTTGTTTCCAGCACCACCGCATCCGACGATGACAATTCTCGGCTGTCCGAGCATGTCCTCATCGTCGACGATGGAGGTAGTCTGCATTCCTTTCTCGAGTTCTGCGTTTTTCAGTGCTTCGTTAATAATACTCTGCATTTTTTAACACCCCTGATTTAACAGTTGATTCCCATGTCAAAGGTAGAGATTGAATCACTGTCCCGTATAATCCGGTCACTCTTCTGAGAAAGAAAATCGCGCACAGCATACCGTACTGCTTCAGAAACTGAGGGGAACTCACCAATTTCTACCAGTCTCTCAAGCATTTCTACCTGCTGCGGGGGTAAGCGGATTGTAATTCGGTCCATAATAACTCCAATCTGACATGCGTCAGTCATTTGTCTGACATTTGTCTGACACACATCTGACGTTTGACTGACATCCTGTTTTGGACAAAACATAATTGTACTTCTGATATTATAAAGGTATCGGCCACGCAGAAGCACTGCGGAACGAATATCTGCACTGCCGTCTGTAAGACTGAGAGGATATAAGAGAGAGGAAGAACAATAATATAGCAAGCAATGCCGTCAGAATTCCCCAAAAAGGCCGTTCACGGAGGGAAAATCCAGGAGATGCGCAGACGTTTCGGCGATGCGCTGTTAGATGTAAGCGCGAGTATGAACCCGTTTGTCCCAGAGTTTCCCTGCGCGTATAATCATGAGGATTTAGCCGTATATCCGGATGATTCCTACACCGAGCTCAAGGAAAAAATCGCTTCGGTGTTCCGCAGAGACGTTGAGGAAATCTGCGTTGGAAACGGCTCTGCGGAGATTATCCGCGTATTCTGCAAAGTAACAGACGGCAAAACATGCAGAATTGATATGCCGACATTCGGCGAGTACGGCTTATCAGCCAGACTTGCCGGAAAAACGGTTGTACAGCATGCGCCGGCCGATATCCGGTTTATCTGCAATCCAAACAACCCGACCGGCATTCTTACTCCGCGCGCTGAGATGGTAAATCGCTTAAAGGAAGCAGAGGATAATTCATCCATGCTCTTTGTGGATGAGGCATTCATGGAGCTTGCAGAAAAGGATGAGTCAATCGCAGACATCAGATCAGAAAACCTCTTTGTGATGCGTTCAATTACGAAATGCTTCACAGTGCCCGGCATCCGGTTCGGATTTGGCTTCGGCGATGCTGAGCTGATTGAGAAAATCGAGACAGCAAGAACCCCGTGGACAGTAAATGCATTTGCAGAACAGTATGCGATGGCAGCACTCGACCATTACGAAGAGCTCAAAGAGTCTGCAGCGAAGATTACTGCTGAGCGGAACTGGTATATCGAAGAGCTTGGAAAACTCGGGCTTTCCTGCTACCCATCGCAGGTGAACTTCATTACGATACAGCTGAACCGTCCGGCAGAGACAGTCTGCGCTGCAATGCTGGAGAAGGGAGTGTCTGTTCGCGACTGCACATCGTTTGAGCTTCCGGAGTGCATCCGGGTATCGGTTGAGACAAGAGAGAAGAACTGTCGTGTGCTGGAGGCACTTGCCGAATGCTTGCACTGATTCTGGCAGGGGGCGAAGGCTCACGGCTCCGGCTCGGGGAAAAAGCACTCGTAACGGTTGCAAACCGCCCAATGCTTTCCTGGGTGATTGATGCATTCAGTGAAGCAGGAGTGGAGCCGGTCGTGGTGACTTCGCACAAGACACCGTTTACCCGGAACTTCTGCCGGGCAAACGACATCGAATGTATTGATACCGAGGGTGTCGGATATGTGGAGGACATGTGCGAGGCAGTAATGATGTCAGGCGAAGAAGGGCCGCTGTTTACGGCAGCAGCAGATATTCCCTGCCTTACCGCAGAGATTATTCACTCTGTCCGGGAGGCGCACCTGACCTCCGGAAAGCCGGCATGTTCCACCTGGATTCCAATCTCTCTTTGCGAAGAGTACGGAATGCTCCCCCGCTACCGTGAAGTTATCGGCGGAGTTGCAGCAACACCGTGTGCACTGAACATTTTAACCGGGGCTTTTGTCTCCGAAGTTCAGGAGGAAGAAGCTGTCCTTCTGCACGAACCGGGATTAGCGTTTAATGTGAATACCCGCGAGGAGCTTGCCGCAGCCGAGAAGATGTTTGCGGCACTTCGAAAGTAACGGCAGATATTTTTTATCTGAGTACTGCACAGTACTATCATATGAAGAAGATGCTTTTTGTGCTTGCAGTGTTTCTTCTGGCTGCCTTTGCCGGAGCTGCCGCTGCAGAAGATATGCAAGTCAGTCAGGCACCAATCAGCCCCGCACCGGTTGAGGACTGTAAAATAAGTACCGAGGTTCTGATTGAACCGGTTCCGCACTATATGGTAGTGAAGTTTATCTTCCAGGACAGATTCGGCGATGACAAAATGGGGCTTTTTGCCTCGTTTGTCCATGCATTAAAGGAAGAGCCGGAAGTTTTCTATCTGTACAAAGTTGCATTCTCCCCGGGAGATTACGGAGTTGGAATGCCGTATGAGACTCCGTTCTTTTCCGGAGTGAAAGATCCAAAATGGATCATTCCCGGATGCAGATTTTCCGGAGCGGACGGATATGTCTTTTCCGGATGGGAAATCTACGGTGAAATCCGAAATCCGGGAGATGTCATAACACTTACCGAGTATGAATCCACAGCCTCTGCCGTCTGGCAGACGGCATAATTTTTTCATCACTATTTTTCTCTGTTTTCGAAAACCCGGGAGAAGGTTTTCCGGCATACAAAACATCCCCCAATCAATACCCCAACTCTGGGCAAATCCGGAAAATAGACGCAGTGTCATAAAACATTTTATGCTCCCGTGCACAATATATCATACAGAAATCGTGAAAGTGAACGCCAACAAAAACGATATCCGGTTCATCAGAACTGAAACCGCAATCACCGAAGCCTTCATCGACCTCGTCTCCGAAATCGGATTCTATGCAATATCCGTAAAAGACATCACCGCAAGAGCTGACGTCAGCCGCGGAACATTCTATCAGCACTATGACGACAAATATTCTCTTCTCAACGCATTCGAAGAGAAAATCAAAGCCGATCTCCTCTCTGCATTAACCCCGGGAAGAATCCCCTTCAAAACCGATGCCGTAAAAGAACGCGTCATCCGGCTGTTTACCTACTGCGAAGAAAACCTCACAGTCATGCGTGCATTATTCGGCAAAAAAGGAGATGCGGAGTTTCAGCAGCGCATGAAAGATCTCCTCTGGAACGAAGTCTTTTCCCAGCACATCAACTACGCAGGTCTCGCCAGAAAATTCAGCGTCCCGGAAGACTACCTGCGTGAATACGTCAACTCCTCTCACTACCGCGTATTCCAGACATGGCTCGAAAAAGACCAGCGCGAAACGCCGGAAGAAATGACTGAAATCTACCTCAAGTTAAGCGTCATCTCCCCGCTTAACAAATCCTGATTTTTTTCTCTGATTTGCGCGGTATATAACTTTCCGCAGAAATTCTGCATCCTGCAGCAGTCCCAACTCCCTGCATACCGCATCCAACAAGGAATACTTTTAGGCATTTAACATCACATAATATAAGCAGTATTAATAATGAAGCTCGTAATCAATGAACACCGCTGCAAGGGCTGCAATCTTTGTACCAAAGTATGTCCTTACCGCATCTTCCAGGAAGGAAGCAAACCCGGAATCCGGGGATACGTGATTCCGGTCTTAGACCGTCCGGAACGATGCACCAACTGCCGTCTTCAGAAGGTTTACGGCAGACAGCTCTGCGGCATGTGCCAGATGATCTGCCCTGACCAGGCAATCTCATGGGTGGAAGAAAAACCCTTCGAACCAAAGAACGTGGAGATAGAATATTGACCGGAAAAACTGAATTCTACAATGGAAACACTGCATGCGCAGAGGGAGCGATTGCTGCCGGATGCAGATTCTTCGCCGGATACCCAATCACCCCGTCCACTGAAATAGCAGAGAGAATGGCAGCACGCCTTCCGAAAGTCGGCGGAACATTCGTTCAGATGGAAGATGAGCTCGCCAGCATGGCTGCAATCGTTGGAGGAAGCTGGGCAGGGGCTCGCACCATGACCGCAACATCTGGTCCTGGATTTTCTCTGATGATGGAAAATATCGGATATGCCGCAATCACCGAAACTCCGTGCGTTGTCGTAAACGTCCAGAGAGGAGGACCGTCCACCGGACAGCCGACTATGGCGGCACAGGGAGATATGATGCAGGCCAGATACGGAAGCCACGGAGATTACAGCATCATAGCACTCTCCCCGTCATCTGTTCAGGAAATGTTCGACTTAACAGTCAAAGCATTTAATCTCGCAGACCGTTTCAGAACGCCGGTTTTCTTAATGGCTGATGAAACCATTGGACACATGAGAGAAAAAATCCTCCTCCGCGAGAATGTCGAAATCATCCCCCGCCGTGAATTAAAAGCAGGAGAACTCCCGTGCGAACCGGATGAAAACGGCATCCCGGGATTTGGAACATTTGGAAACGGACACAATATTCATATCACCGGTCTCACCCACAATGAAAAAGGCTACCCGGCAACTGACTCAGCAGAGCTTCATGAGGCAATGGTTCGCCGTCAGGTCGACAAAATAGAACAGCACCGGCTTGAGTTAACAGATGTGGACATCGTAAATCCGGAAGCAGAAATTGTCTTCATCTCCTACGGAGCACCGACCAGAACTGTTCGCCAGCTCTTAGAAGACGAACCGGGAAAATACGGACACTTAAATCTCAGAATCGTCTGGCCGTTCCCCGACCACTGCTTAGAGCAGTTCGAAAATGCCAAAGCATTCATAGTTCCTGAGATGAACTTAGGTCAGATTGCAAAAGAGGTCAGACAGTACACCAACGTCAAAATCATCACCGCGCCAAAACTCGGCGGAGCACTCCACACGGTTGATGAACTAAAGACTGCAGCAGCGGCCGCAGAAACTGCCACCCGCCCGGTCACGGAGGTTCGCTTATGACATTAGAGGACTGGTACCGTCAGGACAGACTTCCGCACATCTACTGTGCAGGATGCGGAAACGGCACAATCCTGAATGCAACCCTTCGCGCAGTTGACGCCCTTGGATATGATATCAACGAGACGACCTTTGTATCCGGAATCGGCTGTTCATCCCGTGCCGGAGGATACACGGCAGCAGATTCTCTGCATACAACCCACGGAAGGGCACTCGCTTTTGCAACCGGTGTCAAACTGGTAAAGCCCAAGCAGCATGTCATCGTCTTTACCGGAGACGGTGACTGCTCGGCAATCGGAGGAAACCACTTCATTCACGCATGCAGAAGAAACATTGACATAACGGTTGTCTGCATGAACAACAACATCTATGGAATGACCGGCGGACAGGGAAGCCCGTGTACTCCAAAGGGCTCGATTACCACAACCACTCCGTACGGAATGCAGGAGCAGCCGTTTGACCTCTGCAGACTCGCAGAAGCTGCAGGAGCAAACTACGTAGCCCGCTGGACTTCCTTCCACGTCAAAGAACTCACCGAAGCTATCCGTACCGGACTGGAGACACCGGGACTTGCCTTCATCGAAGTCCTGGCTCAGTGCCCGACCGCATACGGAAACAAGAACAAACTCAGACAGCCGACACAGATGATTGATGTCTTCAAGAACAATGCTGTCAAAAAGAACAAGGCTGACCGCGATGCTGCAGCAGGCATCCCGCTTGAGCCGGGCAAATTCATCGTCGGCGAGTTCGTCCGCCGGGCAAACCCGCCGCTGGGGGTTGTGAAAGAATGAGACACGAAATCAGATTCTCCGGACTTGGCGGTCAGGGTATCATCACTGCCGCAGTCATCTTAGGAAGAGCCGCAGCACTCTACGCAGACAAACACGTTGTTCAGACGCAGAGCTACGGACCGGAAGCACGAGGCGGAGCTTCTGCATCGGCTGTCATCATCTCTGACGAGCCAATCCACTATCCGAAGGTAACCGAGCCGGAGACCTTTGTCATTATGTCCCAGGCGGCATATGACAAATACGGCTGCAAGGCAGCAAACAACGCATTAATGCTCGTTGATCCGGGATACGTCACAAGCCGTCCCTGCTGTGTCTGCCTGGAAGTGCCGGCAACCGCTGAAGCCAAAGCACAGCTTGGAAAGCCGGTCTTTGCAAACGTTATCATGCTCGGCGCCTTAATGGAAGCAACAGGCGTCATTGATTACGAATCCTTAGAACACGCAGTCCTCGACAGTGTGCCGAAGGGAACCGAGGAAGCAAACAAGAAAGCTCTCGCCATTGGCCGCGAGATTGTGAGGAAACAGTTATGAAGTTCCGTGAATATGAGGCAAAACAGATTTTTCGGGATGCAGGAATCCCGACTCCGAACAGTGAACTGATTGAATCCGCAGACGCTGCAGCAGGTGCACTCTCCCGCGTTGCAGAAAAAGTTGTCTTAAAGGCACAGGTTGATGTCGGCGGACGCGGCAAAGCGGGAGGAATTCTTCCGGCAGATGCAGCAACGGTTGACGCAACAGCCGCGGAACTCTTCGGCAAACTGATTAAAGGGCTGCCGGTCGAAAAGGTCTTGGTCGAAGAAGCTCTCGAAATCACCCACGAGTACTACGTAAGTATTACAATCGACCGCTCGAAGAAACGCCCGGTCATTCTCTTCTCTGAAGAAGGCGGTGTCGAGATTGAAACTCTCGCAAAAGAGCGTCCGGAGGCACTTCGAAGAATCTCCGTTGACCCGTCCTTTACTGTTCTCCCGGACTTTGTTGTCCGCAATGTAATTGGAACTGCTCCAAAAGAGATTGGCGCAATCGTCAAGAAGCTCTTTGAAGTCTTCATCAAAAAGGATGCAATCCTTGTCGAAATCAACCCGCTCGTTGCAACCCCGAAGGGAATTATCGCTGCAGACGGCAAGATAATCCTCGACGACAACGCACTTTCCCGCCAGGGAATCGCAGAGAACCGCGACTTAACCGAGCGCGAAAAGGAAGCAGAAAAACACGGCTTCTCTTATGTCGAGCTCGACGGTGAGATTGGAGTTATCGGAAACGGTGCAGGCCTTACCATGGCAACCTTGGACATCATTGCCTACTACGAAGGAAAGGCCGCAAACTTCCTCGATGTCGGAGGCGGAGCTGATGCAGAGCGTGTCTGCCACGCGGTAAAACTTGTTGCTTCAATGCCCGGGGTTAAAGTAATTGTCGTAAACCTCCTTGGCGGAATCACCCGCTGCGACGAGGTTGCCAAAGGAATCATCGAAGCAGGAGTTGAACAGAAAATTATCGTCAGAATTGCCGGAACCAACGAAGCAGAAGGAAAGAAACTCCTTGAAGAGAACAACTACTTAATGCTTCCAACAATGGATGAAGCAATTCGTGCAGCAGTGGAGGTTTGCAGATGATTTACGCAGGAAAGGAAACCGAAATTCTTGTTCAGGGAGCAACCGGCTCCCAGGGAAGATTCCACATCAATTTAATGAACGAGTATGCAAAGGCAGTCGGAGGTGCCGGGGTTACTGCAGGAATGACTCCGGGCAAAGGAGGGCAGGAGGTCTTCGGTGTTCCGGTCTACAACACAGTAGCAGACGCTGTTGACAAACATGACATTGGAGCCTCGGTTATTTTTGTTCCGGGTGCAGGATGCGGAGATGCAATTATGGAGGCCGCGGATGCAGGAATCCCGACGATTGTGACGATTACTGAGCACATCCCTGTCCATGATGTGATGCGTGCTGTAGCATACGCTGAAAAATGCGGCTCCAAAGTTATCGGCCCGAACTGTCCGGGAATGATGATTCCGGATGAGTGCAAGCTTGGTATCATTCCGGCAAACCTCTGTATGAAAGGAGACATCGGTGTTGTCTCCCGCAGCGGAACGCTGACCTATCAGGTCATCTCCGAGCTGACCGCGGCAGGTCTTGGTCAGTCCGGAATTATCGGAATCGGAGGAGATGCAATTATCGGCCAGACATTCGCTGATGTTGTTGACACCTTCCACGCTGACGGCAGAACCCGTGCAATCGTCTTAATGGGAGAGGTCGGCGGCAACTTAGAGCTCGAAGGAGCAAAGCGTGCCATGGACTTAGGAATCCCGGTTGTCTCCTACATCGCAGGAGTTTCCGCTCCGAAAGAGAAACGCATGGGACATGCCGGAGCAATCGTTGAAGGAGGCGAAGGCGACGCAGCTTCGAAGATTGAACGCTTACGTTCCTTCGGCATCCCGACTGCAACCAGACCATCTGAAATCCCCGGTCTTGTAAAGGAATTATTCTGATGACAACCAAAAACCGTACCCTGCTTCGTTCTGCAGACGCTCTGGCAAAGAGCGTGGATGCACTCGCAATCATCTCTTTCCTTCCAAAGGAGTATGATTTAAAGCTCGACACCCCGACCGTGCACGTTGCTGATATCCAGCCGGATATCCTTCGTGACGGCTCGATGGTGGCTCTTCTTGATTACTGTTCAAACCACATCATCGATGCGGTTGTTCAGTACCGCATCTTAACGAAGGAAAATCATGGTACGGTTGTTGCCGCATTCCCGTATGCAATTCTGATTTATGAGTTAGAGGCAACGAACACGGAGTTTACCGCAGAGGCACTTTCCGAGATTGTCGAGCCGGATGTTATCCACTCGATTCTCTCTCTTGCTTTAGAGATTGCCCATGACGGCCGCGAGGGACGGGCGATTGGAACGGCATTTATCATTGGAGATATTGAAGAACTGAAGCGCTGGTCTCATCAGGGTGTGCTAAACCCGTACGCCGGCCACCCGGCAGAGGTCCGCAATATTTTGGAGCGGTCGAACTGGGAGAGTGTCAAAGAGTTCTCACAGCTTGACGGAGTGTTTATCGTAAACCGTGACGGCATTGTGGAGGCAGCCGGACGGTATCTGGATGCAGACAGCAGGGATGTGAATCTGCAAAGCGGTCTTGGCGGACGCCACCTGGCAACTGCAGCCATTACGAAGGTAACTCCCTCAGTTGGTGTAGTTGTGTCTGAGTCCGGCGGCATTATCAGAATCTTCGCCCACGGAAAAGTAGTTGCTCACATCCGGACTGATGTCCGAATTGAGTTCTGATTTTTTTTGATACAAACGCTTCGGCATACGTTCTATTTTCAACCCTCCCTATAGGATAGTTAATTACTTTACAAAATCCATAACTATACACACATGGCCGAATACGAAGATACTTACGAAAAAGTAATGGAACTCGCCAGAAGAAGAGGTTTCGTCTGGCCGTCTTCTGAAATATACGGATCTGTCGCTGGATTCATCGACTACGGTCCGCTTGGCGCAATGCTCAAACGCCGTATCGAAAATATCTGGAGAAACTTCTACGTTGTCCAGGAAGGATACTATGAAATCGAGTGCCCGACTGTCGGTATCGAGCCGATTTACGTTGCATCCGGACACGTTGGAGGCTTCTCCGACAAAATGTTCCAGTGCCCGCACTGCCAGGAATTCCTCCGTGCAGACCACGTCGCAGAAGCATTCGGAATTCCGCATGCAGGAACCATGTCCAAAGAAGAACTCCACGATGTCTTACTCGACAAGGAGTGCCCGGCATGTAACAAAGTCTTAGGAGACGTCGAGGTCTTCGACTTCAACTTAATGTTTACCACCTCCATTGGCCCGGGGGGACAGAGAAAAGGATACTTAAGACCGGAAACTGCACAGGGAATGTTCGTCGACTTCCCAAGACTTCTGAGATTCTATCGCGACCACCTGCCGTTTGGTGCAGTCCAGATTGGAAAGTCCTACAGAAATGAAATCTCCCCGCGTCAGGGAATGATTCGCCTGAGAGAATTCACCCAGGCAGAAGCAGAAATCTTCGTCCACCCGGAGGAAAAAGACCACCCGCAGTTCTTCCGCTACGCAGACTACTCCATGCCGCTTTGCGGAATCGCACAGCAGGAAAAGGATGAGCCGGCAGTTGTCAGAACCATGCGCCAGGCAGTTGACGAGGGAATCATCGCAAACGAGTACGTTGCATACTACGTTGCAATGACTCACGATATCTTAACCACCGTCGGATTCAACCCGGAGAAGATCAGATTCCGTCAGCACATGCCTGACGAGCGTGCACACTACGCAACCGACTGCTGGGATGCAGAAGCATTCTCCGACCGCTTCGGCTGGGTCGAGATTGTCGGAATTGCAGACAGAACCAACTACGACTTAAAGGCACACGCCGCAGTCTCCGGACAGAAGAACACCGTCTTCGTCCAGTACCCGGAGCCGAAGAAGGTTCACCACAAGGCAATCGTCCCGAACTATGGAAAGATGGGCCCGGTCTTCCGCGGAAAAGCAAAGGCTGTTGCCGAAGCAATGGCATCCGCAGAGCCGACCGAGGAAGGTATCCGCGTCACTGTCGACGGAGAGGAAATCCTTGTCGCACCTGAGATGTACACCGTCAAAGACGAGATGGTTGATGTCTTCGGTGAAGATGTCATGCCGCACGTCATCGAACCATCCTATGGTATCGACCGTATCTGCTACATGGTCTTAGAGCACGCATACTCTGAAGATGTTGCAGACGGAGAGACCAGAACCGTTATGCGGTTCAAGAACGGTGTCGCTCCGGTTCAGGTTGCAGTTCTTCCGCTCATGGCAAGAGACGGTATGGACGAGATTGCAAGAAAACTCGTCTTAGACCTCCAGGCAGAAGGTCTCCAGACCGAATACGATGACGCAGGAGCAATCGGCCGCCGTTACAGAAGACAGGACGAAGTCGGAACTCCGTTCTGTATCACTGTCGACTATGACACCAAAGAAGACGGAACCGTCACCCTCCGTGACCGTGACTCCATGCAGCAGATTAGAGGCAAGATGGAAGACGTCGTCGCAAAGATTCCACTGCTCTTAAAGGGCAAGCTCACCTTCGAAAACGCTCTGTAAAATGAGTTACATAAGCCGCAAAAATATTCCGGAGAATACGATTGAGGCACGGTCATACCAGACCGCGATTGCAGACAGTGCGCTGTCTGCAAACACCTTAGTCGTTCTTCCAACCGGTATGGGCAAGACGGCTGTTGCCTTACTTGTTGCGGCTGCCCGGATTGATTCGGGCAAAATCCTGATGCTTGCTCCAACCAAACCGCTGGTTGAGCAGCACTTACGCTATTTTTCCAAAAATCTCCTCTTAGGCGAAGGAGATGTTGTGATGTTTACCGGTTCTGCCGCATCTCCGAAGCGTGTTGAGATGTGGAACTCAGCGCGGTTCGTAGTAGCCACTCCTGAGGTCATCAAAAACGATTTGATTGCAGGACGCTATGACCTAAAAGATGTCTCGCTTTTAATCGTTGATGAGTGTCACCGAACCGTTGGAAACTATGCGTATGTCTTTATCGGACGCAGATACAACGAGACAGCGGCCTCGCCACTGGTTCTTGGAATGACGGCATCTCCCGGTTCAGACCCGGAACATGTTGCAGAAATCTGCGAACACTTATCGATTACTTCAGTCGAAAGCCGTGTGGAAACGGACGCAGACGTCAGGCCGTATGTTCACGAGAGAGATCTGGAGTACATGACTTTGGAACTCCCCGAAGACCTGTGGCTTGCGGTGTCGGTCTTAAACAGTCTCTTGGATGACCGTCTCACGAAGCTTGGCGACATGGGGTACCGTGTGCCGAGAAGAGAAGCCCTTTCGATGAAGGCCTTGAATGCTCTTCGCGCACAGATTCAGATGCGGATGCAGGAGAAGGACAAGACTACATATACCGCAATCTCTGTGCATGCCGAGCTGATGAAGATAAAGCACGGGGTAATGCTTGCCGAGTCGCAGGGCTCAACAGCGCTTCGGGCATACCTTCTCAGACTCCAGACCGAAGGCCAGGGCGGGGGAAGCAAGGCTTCGCAGAGAATCTGTGCAGACAATCGTTTCCAGCGGCTTCTCACGCTTTCCGAGACCTGGACAAAAGAACTCCATCCGAAGGCGGATGCAGTTGTTAGAATCGTTCAGGAACAGATGACCGAGTTTGCGGATTCGAAGATTATTGTGTTCGTGACCTACCGCGATTCGGTTCAGATGTTAGTCGATTATCTAAATGATGCAGGAATCACCGCACGGCGTTTCGTAGGTCAGGCTTCCCGCGACAGCGAAAAAGGTCTCTCGCAGAAACAGCAGATTGAGGCAATCCGCCAGTTCCGCGAAGGCGAGTACTCGGTTCTTGTTGCAACGTCTGTGGGCGAGGAAGGTCTGGATATTCCTGCAACCGACCTTGTTGTCTTCTATGAATCCGTGCCGTCCGAGGTTCGAAGCATTCAGCGGAAGGGAAGAACCGGCAGAAACACCTCCGGAAAGGTGATTGTCTTAATCACCAAGGGCACGGCTGACGAAACCTTCCGCTGGGTTTCCAATGCCAAAGAAAAGCAGATGCTCAAAGGGGTTTCTGCGATGCGCAGCGGAAAAGTCCCGACAAAGCTTTTCACTGTTCCTGCGGCAGGCGAGGCATCATACGGAGTTTCCGGTCAGCAGACCTTAGCTGATCTGGTCTTAAACAAACCGGCAGACGATGATGAAGAAGCGCTGTCGATTACTGTTGACAACCGCGAGATGCAGGCAAAAGTCCCGGAGCACCTCAGCAATCTCGGGGCAAAAATCCATCTCGAACATCTTCCGGCAGGCGATTATTCTGTAGGCCGCGTCTTAATCGAGCGGAAAACGATTCAGGACTTTGTGGATACTTTAGTTGACCGCGACCTTTTCGGCCAGGTAAAAGCATTAGCGGATTCAGCCATCCGTCCGGTGATGATTGTTGAGGGAGGAAGTATCGCTGACCTCTATGATGTAAGAAACATTCATCCAAATGCCATCCGCAACACGCTTGCATCTATCGCGGCAGACTATGATGTTTCCCTGCTGTTTACAAAGGATGCACAGGAAACCGCAGAGATGATTTACGCATTCGCACGCCGCGAGGAAGGCGGAGAGTATGCAGAGCGGTCGAAGCATTCAGCGAAACATTCACGAAGCGCAAATGACGCCCTGCTCTACATCCTAACTGCATTCCCGGATGTGGGGCCAAAGGCAGGACGGGAACTGCTTCGCGAGTTTGGAACGCTTCGGCGTATTCTTTCCGCATCGAAAGAAGAGCTTATGGCTGTCAAAGGAATTGGAGAAAAAACTGCCGCAGCAATTGTCTCTACGGCAGTAAAAACCTGGGAGGAAAAATGAGTTTCTGGAAAGGATTTCTTGAGTGGTTCTGCGGAAAGCAGGAGACCGCAACATCTGCACAGTTTTCGAAGATGATAAAAACTGTGTCAAAGATGGAAGAGGAAGGAAGAAAAGAAGAATAACACTATCTCTTTTTATCAACAGTTAAAAAAGGAGGTGTAGTATTGCATGAGACGCATGCGGGAATATCAAGGGGGATTTGCAATTATACAGTAACCGGCTCTTCCTCTTTGGAAGTAACCATCCACGTGGTACTGTTGGAATAACTCCAGCGGGAGATTTCTAAGTCATCACAAATCTGTGAGAGAATGGCAAGATTGGTTCCAACCTCTTTTGAAGAAAGGCCAAGGTCTTTTGCGATATATTTTGCCTTGAAGAACTTACTTCCTTTGGCAACGCCTGCCTTTAAGTATCCAAGAATTTTAGACTGAGTATCGTTGTATCTTTCGAGTAATGTCTTGGGTTCAGTCATTGTGACTTACCTCTAGTAAATATATGATATATGTGTATATATAGTTTCTGTTACAGGATGTAAATTAACACAGCAAATAAAAAAAAGAAACTCGGTTAGAGTTGTTCAACACCGAATTCGGAGATCTTCTCAATCATCTTGGCAATAACCTCAGACCGCATGCCCTCAACAAACTTGATACTGCCGACAACGAGGTGACCTCCGCCGGAAATGCCTGCTCCCGGCATCTCATCGCGCATGGAGCGAACCATCTGCGGAATGTTCATTAAGACACCGCGGGAACGAATGACAGCAAAGTCAGGGCCAAGACCTAATGTCACGATTGGCTCGCCTTCGTACTTGTGGCAGAGGACATCGTGAACTTCGCCGGAGGATTTACCCGGCGGCGGGAAGGTGAAACGGTGGGCAAACATCTCAACGTCAGCCTGGAAGAGACGGGCTCCGGACTCTAACACCTGTTCTTTTACGTGCGGCATCATCGTCTCAACCTGCTCATTGATTGCAGCGTTTGCCTCCTCGACTAAGAGAGCAACTAAACGGTTGTGACGGTCTTCAGCGTTGTTGATGTTTAAGATGTCCTTGACAATCTCGCGTCCGTCGTTGAATCTGAGCCAGTACTGCTCGTAATCCAGGGCAAGAGCCATATCGCGGCACTCATCGATTGTGTACTTGCCTTCGATTAAGCTAAGGTACTGCTGAAGTTCCGGAGCTTCGGAACGGTCGGCGACTCCTGCAACAGCCGGGAAGTGGAGAATCTTCTTTTCAATTCCCGGGAAGATGAGACGGGCGATTTCGGTTCCAAGCATACCAGCAGTAACGCCGAAGTCTCCGCCGACATGGTACGGGTTTACGTGGGCAAGCAGGTACTTGTCGATTGTGTCATCCGGGTGGTGGTGGTCTGCTACGATAACATCAAGGTTGTAGACCTCAGTCATCTTGTAAGACGGCATGTCCTCCTCGGTCGAACCGTTATCCATTAACAGGATAAGCGGGAATTTCTGACCAAAGCGGACATTGTCTTTGAGCATCATGTCAAGATCGCGGGTGACATCCTCAATCTCATAGAACGGAGCCTTGGACGGGGATCTTCTGAAGAGGAAGTTGTCCATGTCCGGATCTCCTCCGTTTTCTCTGATGTACTGGAGAACTGCGGTCTCGACTGATACTGCCGCACAGATACCGTCTGCATCTGCATGGTGGCGGAGGATAATCGGCTGCTGCGTTAAAACAGCACGGCGGACAATTTTTGCAAGCTTTCTCATCTCAGGCCAAAGAGCACGAAGAACCTCGGAGTCAACAAGGGGCTCGACATCTGCCGGCGGCTCTGCACGCTCTTCTAAAGCACGGTTGATGCGTGCTCTGACAGTGTCTGCTTCCTCGCCTCTTAAGATGACCATGTCGGAGACTTCAATCTGAACCTGATTGTTTCTCTTGTTGGACTCGCCGAAGATGCGGACAACATCGCCTAACTGAACTTCCGGATAAGAGCGGACACCTGCTTCGGTGAATGCTGCAGCATCCTCGGTTCCGGTTTCATCGCATACAGTAAAGATGGTAGGACCAGACGTCTGCTTAATCTGGACAACGTCAGCTTCGACAGTGATGTTTCTTCCCAGTTTGTTTTTCAGATCGTTGAGCTTGGAGATTACAACTTTCTTGGAAACCAGTTTGGTCTCGTAGCTGCCCTCTTCCATGATTACTTCGCGAAGGTCGATGTTTCCATTCGGGCGAATCTGGTTGACGAGGACGAGAATGGTATCGCGTTCCTTCTTTTCGGTCTTTACGTTGCTTTTGTGGAGAAGACCTTTGGTCTTGTCATTTAACTGGACGAAGGTTCCAAAGGTTGCGAATCCCTGGACTTTTCCCATGTAGACATTTCCTTCAGCAACGTCATCTACTTCACATCCCGGGCCAAGCCGGTATACAATTTCTGTCATGTTTATGTTTATTCCTCTTCGAACTCTTCCAGTTCTTCGATGTCTGCACCGCATAAGCCGTACAGTTTTTCTTCTCCATCACGTCTGCCGCGGGAGACGAGAAGGTCTCCTGCGTGGAGTACAACGTTTCTGCTCGGACGGTAAATCCAGCGGTTTTCGTGTTTTATGGCGATGATGACCATGCCTGTTACAGAGCCGACTTTACTTTCCGCAAGGGATTTCCCATCTAAGGCAGAACCCTTGGTGACCGTGACCCAGGATATGACTTCGTCGGATTCTCTAACGATACGTTTGATGATTGGCGGGACATCGATTTCGCGGATGACGACATCAGCGATGGAACATGCAGCGTCCGAGATGGACTCGGCAAAGGAGGACATGTAAAACATTCCGCGAAGGCTTGCGACATCTTCAGTCTTTTTGGCGGCCTGAAGTGTCCAGAGGTCAAGCTGCAGACGCATCTCGTCAAGCTCTTCTTCTAAGGCTACGACTTCGTTTGCGAGGTCTAAGTTTTCGTGAAGGAGAGCGGAGTAGGCAAGTCCTACTGCAAGTTCGCTGATGTTTTTCATCTCGATCATGAGCTGTGCTGCACGGTCGAGGTCGCTGATGGACTCAGCAGTGATTTCATCGTCGTTTGGTTCCGGCTGACCGGCAAGTCTGCACAGTTCAGGGAATCCGTAGTCAGGACCTCTGCCGATTAAGACATCGCCTGCACGAAGAACGGCATGTTTGTCAGGGTCGTAGATTCTCTGCTGCATGCGGCGAATCAGGATGATGCGGATTCCGGTTGCGGACTGGAGTTTGATGTCTCCAAGGCGTGCTCCGTCAAGCGGACTTCCCGGCATGACAACAGTCCGGTGGGTTGCCTCTTCTGCGTCCGGAAGGGCGCGGCGTAAGTTTGCCGGGAAGGAGACATGGCGCATGATGTTTTTGCCGATGTCTGCTGCGTGGTTTGAGATGCGCTGGGATGCTTCTGCAAGCTGTAAGAGACCGCTCATAGGTTCAGTCTCTTCGATTCTCCTGACGCTCATCATGCTGGTGATTCTTGCCTGATACACCAGATCGTTCATCTGTTCTTCGAGTTCGATTACTTCGTCAGCGATAGCACTGCTTTCAAAAAGCACTGCTGAGTAAGCCAGATCAACCGCAAGTTCGGAGATGTCTTTCATTTCGATTAAGACATCTTTGAGGTTGATTGGTTGATAGTCACGGTCCATAGGTCTGTATCTATTAATGGATTTTTGAAATAAATAACACTTGCTAACTGCATATAGTCAGTAAGTAGAGTGCGGTTTTTTGTTGGGTGTTAAGCGAGTTAAAAAAAGTTAGAGAACCTTGGAGAGGAACTCTTTTAATCTTGGGTTCTTCGGGTTTGCGAAGAACTCCTGCGGGGTGTTTTCTTCCTGGATTACTCCGTCATTGATGAAGAAGACACGGTCTGCGACTTCGCGTGCGAATCCCATTTCATGGGTTACAATCATCATGGTCATTCCGGATTCTGCGAGGTCTTTCATGAGGCTTAATACTTCGCCGACCATTTCCGGATCAAGTGCGGAGGTTGGTTCGTCGAAAAGCATGACATCCGGGTTCATTGCAAGAGAACGGACGATAGCGATTCTCTGCTGCTGACCGCCGGAGAGCTGCTGCGGTCTTGCATCTGCTTTGTCTGAAAGTCCGATTCTCTTTAAGAGCTCGTCAGCTTTCTTCGATGCTTCCTCCTTGCTCATGATCTTTAAGCGGACTGGTGCGAGCATGATGTTTTCTTTGACAGTCATGTTCGGGAAGAGGTTGAACTGCTGGAACACCATGCCGATTTTTTCACGCATCTTGTTGATGTTGACCGATTTGTCGGTGATGTCAACTCCTTCGAAGAGAATCTGACCGCCTGTCGGGACTTCAAGGAGATTTAATGAGCGAAGGAATGTGGACTTTCCGCATCCGGAAGGTCCGACGATTGCGATAACTTCTCCTTCGTGAACTGTTGTGTCAATTCCCTTTAAGACTTCGTTGTCTCCGAAGGCTTTGCGAAGACCTTTTACTTCGATTAAGACTTTTCCCTTAGCTGGCATTTAACTTCACCTCCAGTTTCTTTACAAAGTATGTTAAGATAACAACCACAGTCAGGTAGATTAAAGCAACCACAATATATGGAATGAATGCCTCATAGGTCAGACTGCGGATGATATCTCCACCTCTGGTTAAATCAGTTAAACCAATGTAACCGGAAACCGAGGTTTCCTTTAAGAGTACAATTCCTTCGTTACAGAGTGCCGGTAAGATATTTTTGATTGCCTGCGGGAGAATGATGGTAATCATGGTGATTGCAAACGGCAGACCTAAACTTGAACCTGCCTCGAACTGTCCCTTTGGAACAGCGTTGATTCCAGCCCTGATGATTTCTGCAATGTATGCAGCAGAGTTCATACCAAATGCAACAATGGCCACAGGAACCATTGCAATATCAACCGATGCAAAGATGACGAAGTAGATGATAAGCAGCTGAATTAAGACCGGAGTTCCGCGAATAACGGTTAAGTAACCGCGGGCGATGAGATTTAAAAGCTTCAGCTTTCCTTTCATGTCGTGGACTGTTCGAACAACTGCGATAAGAGCACCAAGAACCAATCCAAGAATCAGCGAGAAGAATGTGATAATCAGTGTATTCTGCAGACCGGTTATGAGATATTGATACCGGTCGTCTTCGATAAGGGTCTCATAAACCTTATCGACAATCGTATCAATAAAATTGCCGTCCGCGGCTGCGGCAGGGGATGCTGCGACCGAGATGAAAAGAAATACGGCAAGGACAAGAATGAGTGGCCGAAGCGCGGATTTCTTTGAAAAATCAAAAGACATTCCTATACCATTGGATGTCTGAGACAATAATAATTGTTACTTATCGTATTGAAAAAAAGTTAGAGTCTTCTGAGGGCAAGTGCTGCCACTCCAAGACCTGCAAGAAGTCCGAGAATCGGTGCCGGTGATGCGGCTGCCTCAGGGTTCTTGACGATGATAACCTGCTTTGCATGTGCATAAGTATCAGTGAAATCAACGTTCTTTAATCTGTCCTCAGTAACTGTGATTCCCGAAAGTCCAATGTCAGCTTTTCCAGATGCAATAGAGGTGATAATTGAACTGAATACCACATTATTAATCTGTAACTCATAACCAAGTTCATCACAGATTGCCTGTGCAATGTCTGCATCGATACCTACGATTTCTCCACCATCATAGTATTCGTACGGAGGGAAATCTGCACTGGTTGCCATGACAATGACACCATTCGGGCGTTCTACATCCTTCTTGATGTACGGCATAGTTCCCTTAACATCATCGTCACCGATGTAGTTCTCGATAATCTGGTCAATGGTTCCATCTGCCTTCAGTTTTGCAAGAGCACCATTAATCTCTGCGGTTAATGGATTGTCCTTCTTCAGAGCAATTGCATAATACTCATCAGCAAATTCTTCATCAAGAATCATTAAGTCCGGGTTCTTGGCTACAAACTCTTCTGCTGGAAGATTATCGACAACAACACAATCAATTTTATTGGCTTTTAATGACAGGATGGCGTCTGAATACTTATCAAACTGACGAATAATAGTTCCTGCCTCATCACCTTCGTACTCTTCAGAAACATAGATGTCGCCAGTAGTTCCAAGCTGTACACCAATCCTTGCACCTGCAAGGTCGTCAACGCCTGCGATGACTTTCTCTGCAGAAACTCCGCCGACAAAGAGAACGGCAAGGAGGAATACTGCAAGTACTGCAAATACTGATTTCTTCATGTAAAAATACACCTCAATCAAAGAAGGAACGATTCCAGCGGAAGAGGGCTGGAGCTGTCCTTCAATAGTAGAGATTTTGGTTTTATCTTCTAATAAAGACAGCGGGTTTAACCCTGAGAAAAAAAGTTAGATATAGTTTCCGATATCCTTCTCGCGGGAGATAACGGTATCACAGTACCGGCAGCGGAATCCGCGGGAGTGAGCGGCAAATTTTGTTGGAACCGGCTCTTTGGTGTTGGTGATGCAGTTTGGATTCGGACAGGTGATGACACCGGAGATTTCCTGCGGCACCTCGACCAGTTTTTTGTCAACGACCTGATAGTCGCGGATGATACTAATCGTTGCATCCGGAGCGACAAGGGCGATTTTGTCAACTTCTTCTTTGACAAGCTCACGGTTGGCAATCTTTACCATATCTTTTCTGCCGCCGCGGGAACTTTCCACATTACAGGCGACAGTCACCGTCACATCCGTTCCGCGGGTAATCCCCAGAATGCTGATGACCGTCAGCCCCTCACCCGGAGTGATGTGATCGATTACCGTTCCATGCTGAATCGGGGAAATCATCAGAGTTTTTTCCGGTTTGGTCATGATTTCATCACCTCGTTTAACATTGCCATTCTGACAGGTACGCCGTTGTGTGCCTGCTCGAAGTATTTTGCGCACGGCAGGGCATCAACGCGTGGGTCGATCTCATCCACTCGCGGAAGCGGGTGGAGAACAATCATGTTCGGTTTTGCATTCTCGAGAAGTTCCGGTGTGATACGGTATGTGGAGGCATAACTGTCAAATGCAACCGGATCCGGGAACCGTTCACGCTGCAGACGTGTTACATAGAGCACATCAAGTTCCGGAAGGCATTCTTCAACTGCGTCATGGCAGATGAGTTCAACGCCAAGTTCGGATAAGTCAGCCTTTAAGGAAGAGGGGAAGTCCAGTCCTTCGGGAGCTATGGTGTGGATTCTGACATTATCATATTTGGAGAGGGCAAATGCCAGTGAATGGACGGTTCTTCCATAGCGGAGGTCTCCCTGCAGGCCAATGTCGATGTTGGAAAGCGGCATTGATTCTCTGATTGTGTAGAGGTCAAGCAGTGTCTGGGACGGGTGCTGTCCGGCTCCGTCTCCTCCATTGATGACCGGGACTGATGCGACTTCAGATGCGAGGCGTGCGGCTCCTTCTTTTGGATGACGGAGGACGATTGCATCGGCATATCCGGAAACCACGCGGATGGTGTCAGACAGGGTTTCGCCTTTTGCAATTGAGGTTGCTTCAACCGAGCCTAAGTTCAGAATTTTTCCGCCGAGCCGCATCATGGCTGACGAGAAGGACATGCGGGTTCTGGTACTCGGTTCGAAGAAGAGCACCGCAAGGATTTTTCCGTCGAGTTCGTGACCGGTTCCGTTTCCCCGGTCAAACTCAGCAGCAGCAGATAAGAGTCTGTCAATCTCTTCCCGTTCCATGTCACGGACAGATAGGATATTTTTCTGGTTAACAGTCATTGATGAGCGCCTTGGATGTTACAATATATGTTTCGGATGGGATATATAATCATCCAAAATACGGCAGGCTGAGTTCTGATATCTGCCAAAAGAGAGGGGAGAAGAGGTTGGCGATGGAGGCAGAGATTTTCTTTTGTCTTTGTTTTTTCTAAGGAAGAGGATGCTCCGCAAAAAAAAGGAAAAATTACCCGAAAACCCGCCTGGCACGGCTCATCCGCTCCGCAATCTTTACCCCGAACGGACAGTTTCTCTCGCAGAGATGACACTCGATACAGTCATCAGCATCATACTCCAGAGAAGCATAATGCCCGGCAACCGTCTCCGGAGTCTCCTCGGCCGCCAAAGCGAGATCCAACAGTTTGAACACAACCGGAATATCAATATGTGCCGAACACGGCTTACAGTGCCCGCAGTACATACACTTCCCGGCAGTCTGAATCTGCGGATTTCCCGAAAACACAAACGCATAATCCCGCTCAGCATCAGAAGCCGCACAATAGAAAGCTGCCTCTTCAACCTCCGCCGGAGACGAACAGCCGACAAGAACTGAAGTCACACCAGGACGCGTCAGAGAATAATGAATACACTGGGAAACCGTCAGCGCCTTTCCAAACGGAGACTGGGAAGCATCAAGCAGCCGGCCTCCCGCAAGCGCCTTCATCACCACAATACCGACACCCTCTGCCTCACAGAACCCGTACAAATCCTGCCGGGCAGAATTAAGACGATGCATCCCGTCACCTTTTAGTCCGGCAAACTCAATCTGTGCATAAATATCCGTCGACGAATCCTCAAAATCATACGCCGGATTAATCGAAAACATCAGCACATCAATAAGCCCCGTCCGTACCGCCCGAAGCGCAATATCCGGATTATGCGAACTCAACCCCAGAAACCGAATCTTCCCCTCCTCCTTCAACGAAAGCGCATAGCGGATAATATCACTCTCAAACACCGCAGCATAATCCTCTGCGGAATCAACATAATGAATCATCCCCACATCCACATAATCCGTCTGCAGACGCGAAAGCAAATCCTCAAATGCCGCTTTCGTCTGCGAAAGATCGCGGGTTCTCGTATACTGCCCGTCCTCATAAACCGTACAGAGATGCCCCTGAATCAGCATCTTCTCCCGTCTGCCGGACAGAGCCTGTCCGATATTCGAACGAACCTCCGGCTCCGGCATAAACAAATCCAGATAATTCATACCGGCAGAAATTGCCGCATCAAAAACAGCAGACACCTCATCCGCCGACTTCCCGGCAAGCCACTCCCCGCCGAGACCGACAGCGGAAACAGAAAGCCCGGTTCTCCCAAGAGTTCGATATTCCATGAATCTATATTCTCTGCGGAAATACAAGAGGATTACTGTTTAAAAAAAGAGAGGTGTCCTGCTGAACCGGACAATTAATACTTAACCTTATGATACACCGGCTGACCAGTCTTCTCCCCCTCCGCCTCAGCCGCCTCACGCGCAAGTTTAACCGCCTGACGCGCCTCCATCTTTCTCTGGAACACCGGACGGAAATACATTCCCAAAGATGCAACCGCAAGACCTCCAAGCGTCATCCCGATAATCGCAATAATTCCCTGGGTTGAAGTGAACGGGAACGGCTCTAACGGAGAGATTGACAGGAAATAAATAAGAAAACCATACCCCATCATACCGATTGCGATAACAAAGAACGGAATCACAAACGTACGATAGAGAGCACTCAGATTATTCTGAATAGAATCCGTAATCTTTCCGGCAGCAGCAACCAGAGCTGCAGCAGCAAACCAGACAAGCGAACCGTACAGGAAAGTCATACTATTGTAGAGGAAACCTACATTTCCCGTATTCGGATAATACGTAACAATACTCATCAGACCGGAAATGAGACCTGCAAGAACAAGAACCGCAGCACCGATATATGATACCGCAGAAACCCTGCCGCTCTTCAGCGAATCGACAAGGCCGTGATAGAGCATGCCGATATAATCATCCAGACCGAATCCCTTAAACAGAAGATAGATACCCACAATTCCCGCAACCACCAGGAAAGCAGAAAGTCCCGGAAGGAACAAAGCAGCCAAAGCGCCAATCAAAAGCAGAGCGCCGAGCGGAACCAGAAACGTCCGGGCAATCTTTGGATCGTTCATGAGCTTCTTTATGATATAATACGTTCCTTCAATATTCGGAAGCTGCTTGATAACAACCCGGACAATACCTGCGACCTTCAAACGGGACTGAATAATTGGCAGGATATACTCATCCTCTGCCCCGTCGGAGATCAAAATACACTCAGTAACTCCGGTCTTCTCGATGACCTCCTCTAAAAGCCGCGCAACCCTGCGGTCTCCTTCGAGCATATTTAAGTGATTTCCGGAGATGACAGCAACCTCCACATCCCTGCCTTTCGCAAGCTCATCATCATACGTCTTAATCGCCTGGAAAATAGCATTCGTGTCAGAATCCTCAGGATCAGCAGTACCGAGCTTTACCGCAGCATCCAGACAGGCATCGCGGCCGATTGCCGGAGTATCCACTCCTGCCTTATATCCGACATCATCGTCTCTGTCAACGCTGAGAATCAATGTACGTGCCGCACTCATTATCTATTACCTTGTCTCTGCATCATTAAATATCTGTGGGGGAAGTGATTTTCTCCATCACCCAGTTCTGTCCGGCCGGAGTTTTGAAAAGCGGAAGCTCGCGGTCGATGACCGAAACATTACGGGTGACCGGCGCGGACTCGCCGGTTTTTGGATTATACCCCATCTTTTGAACAGTCCCGCGATATACCGCAATACCGCGCCTCTGCCAGGCAGGAGTGGATGCGAGATTGATTCCTGCCTGAAATGCCAGCTCATGCAAAGCACCGGCATTCATCCCGTCAAGTTTTCTCTGCGCCTGCGCTGCAGAAAGCCCGCTGTCCGTAAGCAGCTTCTGACAGTAACCGTTTATGTGATTCCGCCATGCCTCCGCCTGCCGCCAGGCAAGATAGGGAACAAGCTGATCGCGGGAGATGGGGACGATTCGTGCATCAAACGAAACCGGATGATTTGCCCCGGCTGCAAGCGTAAAAGCAGACGCAGCATGCGCTGCTGCGACCGAGACCAGTTTCTCCACCCGGCAGTCAAAAACCGGCTTTTGCAAAAAGAGACTGATCTCATCAGAAAACGTATAGACCAAATCCGGGGAAAGCCCGCTGTCTGAAAACAACGATTCAGCAGTCTTCACAAAGCATGCAGAAAAACGATCGTCAAACGGTTTCTCATACGCAGACGTAAACGTGTGAAATGCCCTCCCGTCAAGACGCAGAATAAACGGGAGAGTAGTGGTCAGGCGGGAAAAAATTTCCCGATCCTTCATCTCCGAATACAAACTTACTCCAGAGAGACCTGGTCTTCCGCGGATTTGAATGCACCCGGAATGTGGCGAATTAAGATAATGTCTCCGACTTCTTTAACGATGCGGTAGGGAATGATAACTCCGGTATAGTTTTTCGTATCGATTACATCACGGTTGACATTGGTAAGAGCAAGACCGCTGACTTTCTTATTGGTTACGTCTAAAACTACATCCTCTACTTTACCCAGATAAACTGCCTTATCTGAATACACGTTCATGCCGAAAAGCTGGGAGATCTGCCAGTTCATTATACTGAATCATATTCAACTTCTGATATAAATAGCTTATTATCACTCACAGAGAGGAAGCAAAACAGACTCAGAAAAAAAAAAGAAGTGCGTTATTTTTCCGCTTCAAGCTCGGCCAGACGGATAAAACATGCCGCTTTCTTCTCTGCCTCACCCAAGACATCCAGCGCATCGGCAAGCAGAGTTAAGAGTTCCTCATCATCCGGGAGAAGGAGAAGGGCGCGCTCAAAACACCCGGCGGCATCTGCCGTGCGTCCGAGTGCAAAAAGAGCCTTCCCGCGGCCTTTCCAGGCATCGACATCATTCGGCGCAAGTTCTGCCATACGCAGATATGCCTCTGCCGCCTTTTCATAGCGCTCCTGCGCAAAACAGGCATCTGCCGTCTGCTGCCAGAAAAGGGGATTGTTGGTCGGGTGAAACGTCATATTATCTTCTCTGGTTATACTGATGCCAGATTCTGCATGCTCCCTCGTGTGACACCATGCATGGTCCAACCGGCACACGCGGAGTACAGACCTTTCCAAAGAGCTTACAGTCAGTCGGCTCAGCAATTCCGCGGAGAACCTGATCGCAGATACAGCCTGCCTTCTTGGTGACCTTCTCGAAGACAAGATCAAACTTCTTCTGGGCATCGTACTGCTCAAACTCCGGCTTTAACTTCAGACCGGACTTCGGAATAACCGGGAATCCTCTCCACTCGACATCGGTCGGCGTGAAAACCTCATGCATCAGACGCTGGGCTTTGACATTTCCTTCGCGGGTGACAACTCTCGGATAGGCATTCTCGACTTTTGCTTCGCCATTTTCAATCTGCTCGGCAAGCATCAAGAGACCAAGGAGAACATCCTCCGGCTCGAAACCGGCAACAACCTGCGGAACCTTGAACTGCTCGTACTCATGATATCCCATAACCGCACAGACATGTCCCGGCAGAATAAATCCGTCAAGGGATGCTTCGCCCTGAGCCATCAGCCACTCCATTGCCGGCGGGACAAGACGGTGGGAGACAAGAACGCTGAAGTTTTCCGGCGGATTGGTCATGAGAGTTGCCGAAATCGTCGGCACTGTGGTCTCGAATCCGACAGAGATAAAGGCAACCTCCTTATCCGGATTCTCGCGGGCAATCTCGACTGCCTTGGTAATTCCCTGCACGATTCTGACATCTCCGTTCACCTTTTCCAGAGAGCTGCGGGTTCCCGGAACTCTGAGTAAATCACCGTAGGTACAGACAATGCATCCGCGCTCGGCAAGCTCGACTGCTGCATCGATTTCTCCCTGCGGAGTAATGCAGACAGGACATCCGGGACCCATAACAATCTTCATCTGGGGCGGAAGAACAGAGCGGATGCCGTATTTTGCGATTGCTGCCTCATGGGTTCCGCAGACATGCATTACGCGAATGTCCCGGTCAACCACACGAGCGAGGGTTTTTGCAATATCAGAGCCAAGCGTCATAGTACACTACTATATGTCTTTGAACTTTATAAGCCGTTAGACTTGAATCAGGGATAAGCGGATTATTTCTACTTCTACAACCAACATATGAGCAAATGAATACAGATACCTATATCGAAGAGTTCGACGAGGAGTTCGAAAATGAGGATTACATCATTTTAGACTGCCCCGTCTGCGGAGAAGAGACTGACTTCGCATTCCTGAAAAACCCGCCGGAGGCAGTTGTTCAGTGTGTCGAGTGCGGACACACAATGCGTATCACCTTAAAGGAGCCGAAGTCCTGTATGGTAAAGGCCATCATCAGCCACGGAAGCGAGTCGATTCCGGCAAAGATTGAACTTATCGAGGGCGAGATGGTCAGAGTCGGCGACTTCCTTGTTGCAGAAGCAGGTGAGGAGACGTACAATGTCGAGGTCTTATCCATCGAAGAGAACAACGCACGCCGCGACAAGATGCCGGCAGAAAAAATCAACACCCTCTGGACACGGCTTGTTGACCTCGTCATCATCAGCGCATCGGTAAACAAGGGAGCACGAACCATCCCGCTCTACGAGCAGGTCGACGGAGAAACCGAGTATATGGTTGACTCGATTGCCGCAATTGCCGGAAAGCAGTTCAGAGTTGTGCGGATTAAGCTTCGCAAAGGCAATATGCTGATGAGAAAGGGCAAGACCGCAAAGGCATACGAAATTAAGCGTATCTACGGAGAACGCTCCTGATTTTTGAGGATTCAAGAATCCCCTATTTTTCAATTTCAATACTCTGCAGAGAAGGGGTTTTCCCCTTCAATGCAAGGGAGATACATTTCCCGGATAAGTCTGCCAGACAAAGCGGAATATTCAGTAGGTTTCCGTCAAGCGTGAGATTCTGCAGGGAAAACCGTATTCGAAGCGGTGTTTCTTCGGAAAACCGTTCTGCATACTTCTGCAGACTGCGTCCGGCTACATTTTCTCCGGCTTTTACTTCAACAGGCAGTACCAGATTCTCAAACTGAATCAGGAAATCCACTTCATAATGCGGATTATCAACTGCCCAGTAACGGGGAATAGAGGAAAACTGGGTGATGAGCGCCTGCAGCACATAGTTCTCCGTAAGGGAACCTTTGAACTCGGAGAATAACCGGCTTCCCTCGGAAAATGCCGAGGGATGCAGACCGGAGAGGCAGCGAAGAAGACCAACATCAGCCAGATATAGTTTGAATGCAGAAATATCATCATAGGCGGAGATAGGAAGTCCCGGTTTGCTGCTTCTGAATATTTTATAGATGAGTCCGGCATCAGAAAGCCAGGTTAACGCGTCTTCATACTCGCGGGCACGTGCTCCCTCCTTTACGGCACGGTAGATGAACTTTTTGTTTTCCCTGGCAAGCTGAGACGGCACACTGTTCCAGATAAGAGTGGCTTTCGGGAAGTCTTTCGGCGTCATGTGTTTTGCGAAATCCCGCTCATATGCCAGCAGAATCTGTGAGAGAATTTTGTCTGCACGCATGATATCTCCAGTTGAAACCCATTCTAAAACCGCTTCGGGCATCCCTCCGGTTATCAGATACATTTTGAGTTTTTCGTTGAGCGGCTGGAAAAATGCTGCAGGAATCGGTTCAATGTCCTCAATCGATTCGAGGTAGCGTGCCAGATTTTCTGCATTGTCTGCACGCAGGAACTCGGTGAAAGTGAGTGGATGGATGGTGAGAAATTCAACCTTTCCAACAGGGAATGAGGCAGGTTTTGCAAGCATAATGCCAAGAAGCGAACCCGCGGCAGCAACATGGTACTCAGAAGCATTTTCGCAGAAGTATTTGAGGGCAGTTAATGCAGCAGGACATTCCTGAATCTCATCGAGGATAAGAAGCGTTGTTTCCGGACGGATGGGTTCGGCAAACGCCATGGAAAGATTTGCAATGATACGTGAAACATCTTTGGATGTGGTGAAAAATTCGGCAAATGCAGGGTTTTCTTCGAAGTTTACATAGACAGTATTTTCATATTCCAGTCGTCCAAACTCTTTGAGAAGCCAAGTTTTTCCAACCTGTCTGATTCCATTGAGAATCAGAGGTTTCCGGTTTGCAGAGTTCTTCCACTCACGAAGGGCGGCAATATCTTTCCGAAACATGTGATGCACCTCACATAATTATACACAATTGTGTGATAAAAATCACAGAATTATATTATCATAGGTTTCCAGGGATGATAAAGATGATGGATGGGTATTCAGCGGATGAATCCGCTTCAACCCAACGATTCAGCCAATGAGTTAACCCTATATTCCACAACAGCAAATATAGAAAGCATGTTAGTCTACGTCAATGGAAATTTTGTACCGGAAGATGAGGCAACCGTGTCTATCTTTGACCACGGCTTCCTCTACGGAGACGGTGTTTTCGAGGGAATTCGCGCATACAACGGAAAAGTATTCAGACTCAAGGAACACGTTGACCGCCTCTTTGACTCTGCAAAGGCAATCGACTTAGAGCCGGGAATCACCCGTGACGAGATGGCAGAGATCATCAAGGAGACCTTAAGAAAGAACAACCTCCAGAACGCATACATCCGCCCAATCATCTCCCGCGGTAAGGGAACCATGGGCCTTGACCCGAGAAAGTGCGAGAAGCCGAGCATCATCTGTGCCGCATCCGAGTGGGGCGCAATGTACGGTGACCTCTATGAAACCGGAATGACCGGAGTTACCGTCTGTGTCAGAAGAAACACTCCGGATTCTCTTCCGCCGAACATCAAGTCCTTAAACTACTTAAACAACATCTTAGGAAAGATTGAGGCAAACTATAAGGGAGGAGACGAAGCAATCTTCCTCGACAGAACCGGAAAGCTCGCAGAAGGTTCCGGAGACAACATCTACTTAATCAAAGACGGTGTCCTCTACACCCCGCCGACCATCAACAACCTCAAAGGAATTACCCGCCTTGTCCTCTTAGGTATCGCAGAAAAACTCGGCATCAAAGTAGAAATCTGCGAGCTTGGACTCTTCGACCTCTACACCGCAGATGAAGTCATCGTCTCCGGAACTGCAGCAGAACTCTGCGCAATCGTCAAAATCGACGGCAGAACCATTGGTGCAGGTGTTCCAGGACCAGTCTACAAGAAGCTCCTTGCAGACTTCCAGGAAGAGACCAAAATCGGCGACGCTTACTAAAAGCGGCTGATTTCAATATTCTTTTTTTAATACGTAATGAGTTTGTGATACTCCTGCTTTTCGAATTTTGTGCATAGTATCGATAGTTTGTTACCGTATTTGGACAAGTTACTTTGGACAATTTGTTTCACTGCATAAAAGAATATTATTGGGTGTGTTCAAAGTTTTTTCAGTATGGAGTGAAACACACAAGGTTGAGGCAAACTATTTACCCCTATACTTACATATTATAATCGACCAATGATACCGCGTGAAAAATATATTCAAAAGATCCGCCCCCACATGCATCATCCGGTAATCAAAGTTCTAACCGGAATCAGGCGTTCTGGAAAATCAGCTCTGTTAACATTAATCATAGAAGAACTGAAATCTCAAGGAATAAAAGATGATCATATCATAAGGATTAATTTCGAGGAAAGCCGTTTCTTCTCACTCACTAATGCTCTCTTGCTCGATGAATATCTTCGCGAAAGGATGAATGAAAATGAGAAATATTTCATTCTCCTTGATGAGATTCAGGAAGTTGAAAACTGGGAAAAAACAGTCAATTCACTCCTTGCCGCAGGAAATGCAGATATTTATTTAACCGGTTCCAACTCCAGGCTCCTTTCTTCGGAACTTTCCACATATCTTGCCGGAAGGTATGTAGAAATTCCCATTCAAACTCTCACGTTTTTTGAAAGTCTGGTTTTCGCAGAACATCTGAGTGCCATGCAGACTGATTACAAAGCGGCATTTATTTCCTATCTGAAAAAAGGAGGATTTCCGATTCTTCATGCAGTCCCGTATGATGAGGAGGCAGGGCGGACAGTAGTTAGTGGTATATATGCTTCCGTGATTCTCCGTGATGTTATTCAGCGGTATAATCTCCGCAATACAGAATTGTTCGAACGTCTTGTTCTGTTTTTATTCGAAAATACCGGCAATATATTTTCCGCAAAGAGTGTCTCGGATTTTCTGAAAAGTCAGAACCGGCAGTTATCAGTCAATACTATCTATGAATACCTCAGGATGCTGGAAGAGGCATTTGTTATTCACAGGGTTTCCCGATATGATATGGCAGGGAAACGCGTGCTAAAGACATTGGAAAAGTATTATGTCAGTGATATATCTCTGATTTCTGCGGCACTCGGATTTAGAGATACGAAAATTTCCGGTATGCTTGAGAACATTGTTTATCTGGAATTGATTTCCCGTGATTATCATGTTTATATTGGTAAAAGCGGGGAGAGGGAGATTGACTTTGTTGCCGAGAAGAACGGTGAGAGAATTTATATTCAGGTCGCAAGAGCGATTCTTTCTGATGAGACACGTGAGCGGGAGTTTGCACCACTTCTTGCAGTTCATAATCACTATCCAAAGTATGTGGTGACTATGGATGAACTTGCCGGAGGGACAGTCGACGGGATACGGCATGTCCATATTGCAGATTTCCTGCTAATGGATTCATGGTAAGAACACACACAAAGCTTGATAAGACTGAGAATAACACCCACTAACAATAGCTGGCTTTCATGAAGTATCAGTGACCGTTGAAACTGAATCCTGCAGACTGTGTTTAGACATATTGGATTTGGTGATCAGGAAGGATTCGGAGTTGCAGCTATCTTCTCTGTCTGGGCGAGTGAAACAGGGACAGACCCTGAATATGCCGGAAAAAAAACAAAAAAATCACAAAACAAGAAAGATACGAAAAGAGAGGCCCGGGTTGGGACCCTACATAATAGAGCCCCCTGAGGTTCCAAGCCAACTCTGCGAAATACACTTTAGTGTATTTATGCAGTCTCTGCTGCTTCCTTTGCAGCAGACTTGCTCTTCGTTCTCTTCAGACGGGTGAGTTCTTCTCTCTCCATCTCATCTAAACGCATCTTAATAAAGTTGCGTGCCTCAACCTGCTCCGGAATAACTTTGAACTCCAGGGCATTCACACGGCGCTTGGTTCCTTCAATCTCATCTAAGAGACGCTTCATAGTCGTTTCAAGTTCAGCGGAGAGAATAATACACTCCACTAAATCCTCGAATGCTTCTGCAGCCTCATCGATTGCGGCAGAGGTGCCGATGACACCATATCCGCGGTCGTTTAAAGACTTCTTCACACTCTTCGACTCAATCTTCGGAACAACCACTCCCATAATGTTCTTGCTCTTTAAGTCAATCTCCGGGTTCTCGGATGCAGCCATAGCTGCAGCTTTAACACCGATAGTACCCTCGACAGTTTCTGCGATTGCAATCATTTCCTGTGCACGGGCATACTTTTCAGCAAGCTCATTCTTGAGATCCTTAGCTTCCGCTAATACCTTGAAGAACTCAAGGATCAGTCCGTCGCGCTTCATTTTCAGAAGCTTATATCCTCGCTCGGACAGCTTAATACGCTTTTTCAGCGCGATAAGTTCAGAACGGGTCGGCTTCACATTAAGCGCCATAGACGATCACTTCCGGTATTTCGGGTGGTAGGTCTTAATCAGATCACGGTCGATACGCTTCTCGAGTTCAGACTCCGGAAGTGCCTGGAACATATCCCAACCTAAGTCGAGAGTCTGGGCAATGGATCTGTCCTCGTCTGCGCCCTGACGGACGAAGCGGTTCTCGAAAGTGTCTGCAAACTCTAAGAACTTCTGGTCACGCTCGGAGAGTGCATCCTTACCGACGATAGCAACGAGACCGCGGAGATCAACACCTTCTGCGTAACCGGAGTAGAGCATATCGGAGACCTTCTTGTGGTCATCACGGGTTAAGCCCTTACCGATACCAAGGTTCATCAGACGGGATAAGGACGGAAGAACGTTGATTGGCGGGTAGATACCCTTACGGTGAAGTTCTGGGGAAATAACGATCTGACCCTCAGTAATGTATCCGGTTAAGTCCGGAATCGGGTGAGTAATATCGTCTCCCGGCATGGTTAAGATTGGAATCTGAGTAACAGATCCTTTCAGACCCTTAATGACACCTGCACGCTCGTAGATTTCTGCAAGGTCAGTGTACATGTAACCTGGGTAACCACGACGTCCCGGAACCTCTTCACGTGCTGCACCAATCTGTCTGAGTGCTTCACAGTAGTTGGTCATATCGGTTAAGATAACGAGAACGTGGTATCCAAGCTCATATGCAAGGTACTCTGCAGTGGTGAGTGCGAGACGCGGAGTAACGGTACGCTCGACAGCCGGATCGTCTGCTAAGTTTAAGAAGACGACTGCACGCTCAAGTGCACCGGTTCTCTCGAAGTCAGCCATGTAGGAGTTTGCTTCTTCACGGGTGATACCCATTGCTGCGAAGACTACTGCGAACTCTTCAGTGGATCCCGGAACCTTTGCCTGTCTTGCAATCTGCAGTGCAATATCATTGTGCGGCAGACCTGCAGAGGAGAAGATCGGAAGCTTCTGACCACGAACGAGAGTGTTAGTACCGTCGATGGTGGAAATACCGGTCTGGATGAAATCAGACGGGGAACCGCGTGCATACGGGTTGATTGCTGCACCGTTAATCTCGAGGCGCTTCTCCGGAACGATTTCCGGTCCGCCGTCGATTGGCTTTCCTCCGCCGGATAAGATACGTCCAAGCATAGACTTGGAAACCGGCATCTTGAAGGTCTCACCAAGGAATCTGACACCAGTGTCACGTCCAAGTCCGGTAGTGGACTCGAAACACTGAACGACGACGAGGTCCTCGGAAGTATCAAGAACCTTACCGCGCTTCATGGTGCCGTCCGGAAGAACAAGAGAAACCTGTTCTTCATAGCTGACCGGCTCAGTCTTTTCTACAAAGACAAGCGGACCTGCAATTTTACAGACTGTCTTATATTCTTTCATATTTAGGCCCTCAGTGCTTTGAATTCTTTGTCCATGTCAGCGTAGATCTTGTCTAAGACCGGCTTGTAGTCCTTAGTGAACTTAATCTGCGGCATCTCGTTCTTTGCCTGGACGGCTAAGATCTGTGCCGGAGAGACACCTGCAGCCTGTGCAGCGTATGCAAGGTCTGCGTAGGTCTTGATCATCTTGAACATGTCAAGCTGCTTGTCTAAGTCACAGTACGTGTCAACCGGGTCGAAACCGTTCTGCTGTAAGAACAGTTCGCGGATCATACGGGCAACTTCGATGGTAATCTGTTCGTTCTCCGGAAGTGCATCGGAACCGACGAGCTGAACGATTTCCTGAAGTTCTGCTTCCTTCTGGAGAATCTCCATGAACCATGCACGAAGCGGGTTCCACTCAGGAGAAACATTCTCATCGTAGTAGTCAGAAAGCTGAGCCATGTATAAGGAGTAGGACTGCAGCCAGTTGATTGCCGGGAAGTGACGCTTACGGGATAAGCTTGCATCAAGTGCCCAGAAAACCTTGACGATACGAAGAGTGTTCTGAGTAACCGGCTCGGAGAAGTCACCACCGGCTGGAGAAACTGCACCGATAACGGAGACAGATCCGGTTCCGCCGGAGAGCGGCTCGACTAAACCTGCACGCTCGTAGAACTCGGAAAGTCTGGAGGACAGGTATGCCGGATAACCTTCTTCTCCCGGCATCTCTTCGAGACGGGAACAGATTTCACGCATTGCTTCTGCCCAGCGGGAAGTGGAGTCTGCCATTAATGCGACATCGTATCCCATGTCACGGAAGTACTCTGCAATGGTAATACCAGTGTAAACAGATGCTTCACGTGCTGCGACAGGCATGTTGGAAGTGTTTGCGATAAGGGTGGTTCTCTCCATAAGAGAGTTTCCGGTCTTCGGGTCGACGAGCTCCGGGAATTCAGTCAGAACTTCGGTCATCTCGTTTCCGCGTTCACCGCATCCGATGTAGACAACGATATCTGCATCAGACCACTTTGCAAGCTGCTGCTGGGTAACAGTCTTACCGGATCCGAATGGTCCCGGAATTGCTGCTGCTCCGCCCTTTGCAATCGGGAAGAGACCGTCTAAGATTCTCTGACCGGTGAGCAGCGGGATGCTCGGGGAGTGCTTCTCGACGTACGGACGCGGGACACGAACCGGCCAGCGCTGGATCATCGGGAATTTCTCGTCAGAGTCAAGCTCAATGACGATTTCGTCGACAGTGAAGGAACCTGCTTCAATCTTGGTAACCTTTCCACCCTTTGCGGTTGGCGGAACCATGATCTTGTGCAGAATGGAGCGGGTTTCCTGAACAGTTCCGAAAACCTGTCCCGGCTTTACTTCATCACCGACTTTTACGACTGGAACAAAGTCCCACTTCTTCTCGTGATCGAGACCTGGTGCGGAAACACCACGGGAAATGAAGTTACCCATCTTCTGGATAAGAACTTCCAGAGGACGCTGGATACCGTCGTAGATACTGGTTAACAGTCCCGGACCAAGCTCGACTGCGAGCGAAAGTCCGGTATTTGTGACAGGCTCTCCCGGACGAATGCCGGAGGTTGACTCGTAAACCTGAATGATGATATCCTCACCATCGATTTTGATAACCTCACCCATCAGCTGCTCATTACCGACTCTGACGACATCATACATGTGTGCGTCAAAGTCAACTGCAGTGACCACAGGTCCTGCAATGCGTTTGAGAATACCTGGTTTGTTACTTACTTCCACAGATCAACACCCACCGAACGTTTAATACGCTCTCTCAGGGAGAGACCAGCCTCCTGACCGCCAAGGGTGACAATTGTCGGGCGGACGGAGTTTTCAATGATTACCTGCAGACGACGCGGAAGCGTTTCAAGGTCTGCGTTCTGAAGCACAAGGATGCCGACGTTTTCGTCCTCAATCACTTTCGTGATAGTCTCGGCGAGTTTTTCCGGAGTTTCAGCAGAGTAGGTCTTCTGAACACCAGCAAGCTGGAATCCAACGACGAACTCCTTCTTTCCAATTACTGCAATCTCCATTTTACATCACCAGATACTTTTCGAGGATTTCTGCGCTGAGTCCGGACTCCTTACCGCGGGCAAGGGCACGGAGGTTGGCAACCTCATATCTCTTCCGTTCAAGGTACACGAGAAGCGGGGAGATGGAGAACGGGTTGCGTTTGGACATCTTATCCATCTGACCAAGCTGGGCAGAGGTTAAGGTGCTCTCAATTGCGTAGACCGGCTTCTTCTCACGAAGCTCTTCAAGTGCATCTGCAAGAACAGCGACTTTGACCTTTTTCTTCAGTGAATCAACAACTTCATCAAGGCTCTCAACGGTGGTTAAGCGCTCAAGCTCTTCTGCTTTGAATGCTCCGCCTTCAATCCAGAGGCTCAGTGTGTCAGCTTCCTTGGAAACCTGTGCACGAACTCTGAAGAGGTTCTTGATGTTTTTAATGTCGATTTCGAACATGACGTATTTCAGGAACGGTAAACCGCCTTTCATTCCGCCACGTGCCGCTTTAATAAGCGTCGCATAGTAATACTTGTACAACTCGTTCTCGATATCGCCGAAAGAACGGGATTCGAGAGCTGCCGGAAGTCCTTCGCTTAAGATGTCAGCGATTGCTTTAATCGGAAGAGTCTCAACAACTCTTTCAATGGAAGACTCGGCAATCATACGGTCTAAGGCTGCTGCGTCAAGTGCACCAGCCGGTACAAGGACAGCCTTAATCTTTCCTTCAGAAAGACCAAGCTGCTTACCTCGAAGGATAGTCAGAATGTTTTGAATATCCCACTTGTGAAGGTAATCTCGGGTAAATCCTTTCATCTCTCCCGGAGCCAGAGCGATAATTCTCTGGTATTCCTTTGCCAGATTCCAGGATACGGCGTTTTCAATGAGGTCAACTCCACTAAAGGAAGCTGCAAGTTCATCGATTTCGCGTTTATACTCCATTTCTTCCACGAGTCTGGTTAACTCTGGAAGACCCATGTTTAACATGCGAAGATACTCTTCTCTTGGAATAAGCTTCGACTTCCGTACTCTCATACGGGTTGAAACATAGATGTATGGGGCTGAACCGCTCGATACCTCTGTCATTTTTTACCTCATCCAAACAAGATTTCCGATGCGTCTTTCAGGCTTGCTTCCCATACTTCGCCCATGAAGGTTTCGTAAGAGAAGTCAAGAGTGAGCTGACCATCAGTGCTTTTAACAACGACACCGCCGTTAATTGCGGTGATTCCGCCAAACGTAAATCCGGAAAGGGTCTTAAGCTCAGAGATTGCTGCCTTTGCTGCTGCTTCGTCGCGCTCACCGGTGTAAACAACTCCTTCCGGAATCTGCTTTGCAGCTTCCTTTAAGAGTTCGCGTACTGCCTTTGCGTGGACTTCAGCCGGAAGATTTGCAATCTCGTCTGCTGCTGCGGTATAGACTTTGTCAAGAAGCTCTTTTTGTGCGTTTAAGAGGTCACGCTTCACAACGAGGTTTGCGCTTGCGACTTCGCGGATTACAACACGCTCAGCCTGAATTTCAGCGTCTTTCTCTGCTGCGAGTTTGATTTCCTCTGCACGGAGGTTTGCTTCACTGACGATAGCCTGGACCTGAGCATCAGCTTCCGCTTTGATTGCGGCTGCTTTTGCATCGCCTTTCGCTTTGATTTCGTCAACTACTACCTCAAGTCCCATTTAAGCGGCCTCCGCTTAGATGAACATGATGAGCAGTGCGATAACGAGACCGAAGATGACGACGGTTTCTGGAAGTACAGTGAAGAGAAGTGCAAGACCGAACATTCCGCGGTCTTCTGCGGTTGCTCCGACTGCTGCTGCTCCGATACCCTGTTCACCAACACCGGTACCGATACCTGCAAGACCTACTGCGAGACCTGCACCAACTGCTGCAAGTCCGGATCCGATTGCCTGTGCTCCAATATCAGTAATTAATGCTTCAACTGCCATTTTTTATTCCTCCGAGAATTTTCTTTTAAGTCCGAAAGGTTTGTAGATTACACCGCCGCCCTGGTAGAATTTGGTAAAGAATTCGACGTAGTGAAGACGAACCGGGTGCAGTGCACCGCCAATTACACCAAGAACAACGTTGAGTGCGTGTCCAATGATTAAGACAAGGACACCGACGATTATTAATAATACACCGACAACGCTGAAGTCTGCAATTGCCGGGCCAATGAAGAATTCCATTGCCAGGAAGTTGACGACCATTGCGATTGCCACAGATGAGAGACCGACTGCTGCAATACGGCAGAAGGATAACATGTGTGACAGAAGGTTTGTCGGGATTTCCATTAAGTCAAGCGGGTTTTCGCGAGCAACGAAAACTGCTCCGAGAACAAAGAGAACTGCTCCAACGATGGTAAGCGGAAGTCCGATTACGGTTAAGTTCGGAAGCGGGATAGTGATTCCTGCGATGAAGGTTCCAATGTCAATAAGGGAGAACAGAATAATGAGCATACCCCAGAACATTGCAAGCCATCCGAATTTTGCGCAGATTGCTTTTGTTCTGTGTGCACCTTTGTGGTCCATTCTTGCGTGGTTGATCATACCGAAGATCCATCCGATAGTTAAGTAGATGACACCAATGGCTACGGAGATTACGAGAAGGTCCATAACCTGCGGTAAGTGATCGCCTCCGATTGGAAGGTGACGCGAGAATAAAATCGAGTGCCACGGCAGCGATAATCCGAAGATTTCACTGTAGAGAAGACCAAAGATTACGGTTGAGATACCGCATCCGAGAATGATCTTGAATGCTTTTGCGCCCATCTCTCCCATGCGCATGAGAAGTTTGCGCAGGACGAGAGCTAACGCTAAGTAGATGAGACCGTATCCAACATCTCCGACGATGACACCGAAGAGAATCGGGAACATGATCGATAAGATGATTGTCGGGTCTAATTCTTTGAATTTTGGACGTGCGTATAAGTCCATTAAGACTTCGGCCGGTTTTGCAAACGATGGGTTGTTGTACTCTACCGGTACTTCGTCATAGTTGATTTCGTCTTCGTCAACGGTGACGTAGACTTTTCCGCCGGTTGCCTGGGTCAGGCCGGCTTCAATCTTTGCAACATCGTCGTACGGGACCCATCCGTCAAGGACGAATGCTTCTTCGGTTGTTGCGAACCGAAGCGGTGCCTCTGCACGCTCTACATCGCAAGACAGAACTTCGTCGCATGCTGCGAGAAGGTCTGCGTATTTTGCCTTTGCTTCAAGGATTTTTGCGGTTGCGTCGGCTAAGTCAGCTTTTGCCTGGGTAAGCTCGGTGTTGTACTTGTCGATTGCTGCCTGGACGGTTCCGGTCTCGGTTGGGAGAGAGACGGAGATGAATCCGGCGTCGGAGAGTACTTTTTCTGCTTCCTGGGCGTTTGCGGATTCGACGAAGGCGACAAGGAAGTTTCCGTCTTTTCCTGCTGCGAAGTATTTTTCGCTCGGGAAGGCGAATTCGATGTCTTTTTCGACGTATCCGGCATATACTGCCAGAGTTTCGTAGCCGCGGTAGAGGTCAAGTTCTACCGGTACAAGCGCAAACGGCTTGAGTTCATTGATACGCTGTTCGCATTCGCGTATTTTCGTCTCTGCATTCGAACGCTTTGCCGTGAGCGTGCTAACTTCCGCGTCAATCTTTGGAAGTTCATTATTTATTGCAGCTCGAATCGTTTCTGCAGGACGTACTGGGACGTCGAATTGCGTACCTGGGGAAGTCTGGAATACGTTCTCGATGGAACGGATCTTGATAAGATCTGCGGAGAGCTGACCTGCGTTCTCAAATGGAACACCAAGTTTTACTCCTTCATATCCTTCTTTGCCCTGATCGACAAAATCTGTGATGTGGAATACCCGGTGACGATATAATTCAGTCACAACTGACGCCATCTGTTCTTTGCTTGCGGCAACTAACAGGTGGGTCATCGGCTTAGGCTGAAACATGAAGTTTCTCCTTAAACCGCTCTACGAATAACGATGCAGCCTGCGGGAGCTTGCTGGTTCCTGCGGTAATCAGGTGTGCGGCGTCTGCCTTTCCCTGGTTTACAATGGCTTCGTGCTTCGTTAATGCTACATTCCGTGCATCTAAAAGTCGTTGCTTTTTGTAATCCTCAGCAACAGTTGTTGCTTTGGCAATCAGATTGTCAGCTTCGAGTTTTGCAGCGGCGATTGCCTGGTCTGCAGCGCTTTCTGCTGCCTGAATTGTGGATTTACTTTTTGCTTCGGTTTCTTTAATGCTTTTCAGAACCTCAGTTTTCATCCAACCCTCCTCTCACGGCATATATTATTCTGTGTTATGAATATTTTAATGTGGGGTTTTCGTGGAGAGTGAACACAGAGAACTATATTATTTTGCGAGAGGAAAAGAGGCGGATTTTTTTTGTCACTGTGAGGGCGCTTAGACGAGCCGGAGGTGAGCACACAAAACAACACCAGATACCAAACACCGAAAACCACTACCTCAGAACACAACAACCAAAAAAAAGAGTGGAGAAAATATTCAGATATTCAGTCCTGAGTCTCAGACATCGAAGTAAGCTTCACACCCGGCGGAAGGAAACAGCGCTCGAAACCCTCGCGTATCCTGCGTGCATCACGCCTGTCCTCCTCAGTTAATTCCCGATGTCCGGTGTATCGGCAATACTCCATAGTTGTTGGATACATAACTTATCTTATATCCTCCGAAGGATATAAACAATTGCCTCAGTATCAGGAGAGAGAATCCCTTTTTCCACAGGACTAATCTCTTTAACCACATATTCACAACTACGTTCAACAAGCATCTCCTCCTCCTTAGATCCCAGATACAATGCCCTCTCCCCTTTTTCAAGAATACGGGCAAGAAACACCATCTTTCCCTCTTCATTCACCCGCGCATAGCGCAAAGCTGCATCGACTGACAAAGAATAACTTCCGTAACCATCTTCAACATATGTGTCTCCAACGCAGAACTCAGAAATCCATCGCGGGTCAGCAAGCCCGCGAACCACATTCAGCTCCCCAGGTAAAACACTCTTCGAAACAGCAGAATCCAAAAGTGCAATTAGCCTCTCGCACTGACAAATATCATCCCTACTCATCAAAGCATGAAATTCAGGAAACCGCAAATACGAATTAACAATCGAACAATTAATGTGAACCGGATCGGGAGCTTTTACAGTCCACGAATCCTGACGGCTTCCCAAATCCTGAAACGACAAAACCGCATCCCGCTCAGCATCATTCAAAACACCCCACGAATCATAAGCAGGATACGGAGCGTTCTGCCGAACATAATCATACGGAGAATACGGCTCTGAAACGTACCTTTCCATACGAATAGATTCACCTCACAAACAGAAAACCCTCTGTGAACAAAATATCAACAAAAACTCACTTTTGCGCAAGCGCCTGCTAAAAGAAAGAAACAGAGAAAAAAATGATTGGAGAACTTTTATGTTCTCTCAGTGCCGATTTCGGCCTTGTATTCGTCAAAGGTGTCCTGGACTTCCTTGTCCGGCTCAGAAGTGAGCTTGGTTACAACAAAGATTGCGAGGAGTGAAAGAATAACTCCCGGAACCATCTCGTAGAGCGGGAAGATTGGGGTGACAAGATAGTACCAGACAAAAGTGGTGATACCTCCAACGAGAATACCTGCGAGAGCACCCTGCCAGTTCATACGCTTCCAGAAGAGACCGACTAAAATGACGGAACCAAAGGAACATCCAAATCCTGCCCATGCAAAGGAAACAATTCCAAAGACAGAGCTGTTCGGGTCAAGAGCGATGGTGAATGCGGCAGCTGCGACAAGTAAGACACTGATTCTGGAAACAGTGAAGAGAAGCTTGTCATCTGCATCCTTCTTGATTAAGGTCTTGAAAAGATCCTTTGCAATAGAAGAAGATGCTGCAAGCATCTGGGAAGATGCAGTACTCATGATAGCTCCAAGGATACCACAGTAGATGACACCGGCAAGGAACGGAAGTGCTCCAAGAACTCCTCCGGTCATATCAATGAAGACAGTCTCGGAGTCTGCGAGCGGAGTGCTGAAGAAGACCTGTCCGACAAGACCAATGAAGATTGCTGCTGCAAGGGAGATAACGACCCAGACCATAGCAATGCGGCGTGCCTGCGGAATTTCCTCAGGATTTGCAATACCCATGAATCTCGGGAGAATGTGCGGCTGACCGAAGTAACCGAATCCCCATGCAAGACCGGAGACAATCACGAAGACAGAGATGAACTCACCGGTTGTCGGGTCGTGGAAGAGGGAGAACATGTTCGGGTCAAGGGTTCCAAGTGCTGCTCCGCCGTCTCCAAGCATGAAGAGTGCAACAATCGGGATGAGCAGAAGTGCGAAGAACATCAGAACCGCCTGAATAGTATCAGTCAGACAGACTGCACGGAAACCGCCTAAGAACGTGTATGCAACAACAATAATTGCTCCAACGAACATTGCAACGCTGTAGTCAATTCCAAAGATGTTGTGGAATAACTTTCCGCCTGCTGCAAACTGAGAGGAAGTGTAGACGATGAAGAAGATTACAATGAAAATCGATGCGATAGTCGAAGTGTATGCCTTCTTGTCTCCGAAACGGTTCTTGAAGAACTCCGGAATAGTAATAGAGTCTTTTGCCTTGTGGGTGTAGACGCGAAGACGCTTTGCAATGAACTTCCAGTTGAGGTAAGTACCGATTGCAAGACCGATTGCAGTCCATCCAGCAGATGAAAGACCGGTTAAGTATGCAACTCCCGGCAGACCTAAGAGAAGCCATCCGCTCATGTCGGATGCCTCAGCAGACATTGCCGAGACGAATTTACCAAGTTTTCTACCTCCTAAGATGTAATCACTGGAGGTCTGGTTCTTTTTCATGTAGTAGATACCGGCATAAATCATCACTCCGAAGTAGATGATAAACGCGGCTAAAATTCCAACTAATGTTCCTGTATCCACAGTAATACTCTCCTTACGCTGCCCCCCACACCACTGGAAAGCTGCGCGTTGGTATAAGGTTAATCTTTGTTTTACTACCTATATATGTGCTGTGACTTGAAAATGAGATGAGGATGTTTTTATGGATGCCTGAAAAGGAATCTATTTGTCTTTGCATGCTGTATGTATTGGTATGGTCGAACCGATGACAAAAGAGAGAGCCTATGAAGTCTTAGGCGTTGATGCATCTGCGGATTTCAGTGAGCTCTCGCTTGCATTCAGAAATCTCCGCGACAAGTATCACCCGGACAAAAATCCGGCATTCAGAAAAGAGTATGCAGAGGCAATGGCCGCTTTTGAGCTGCTGCAGAGAGATTACTAAATACAATTTCTTTTTTCGACGGGAGATTGATTCCAGGGAGGATTATCCTGGCACATGTTTATATCAACTCAGATGAAATGATACATAGTTAACTATTGGAGGGGAGACATGATTGACCTGAATCACCTTGAAAAGTATCGGGAGAACAACCGTATTGAAGCCAAAAAGGCATTGGGCGGGCTTCCAAAAAGTATCTGGGAGACGTACTCAGCATTTGCTAATACGCTTGGAGGTATCATTCTGCTTGGTGTCGAGGAAAATCATGATAAAAGTCTTCACCCGATAGATCTCCCAAATCCTGAACTGCTGGTCAAAGAGTTCTGGGATACAGTCAATAATCCAAAAAAAGTCAGTGTCAATATTCTCTCGGATAAGGATGTAAAAATAGTAGAAGCAAACGGATGCCGAATCATAACAATTACTATCCCGCGGGCCGAGCGGTACGATAAACCCGTTTTCCTTGATGGGAACCCTCTTTCAGGAAGTTATCGAAGAAACGGGGAGGGCGATTATAAATGTACCCGCGAAGAGATTAGTGCAATGTTTCGTGATTCTGCAGCAAAAAGTCAAGATTTGCTTGTTCTCGAAAATATGGATACAACTGTCTTTGATACTGACAGCATCAGACGATACCGTAACAGAATGTCTTCTCTGAGACCAGGTCATGTTTGGGAAGAACTGGATGACTGTGACTTCCTCTACAAGCTTGGAGCACTGGGACGCAGTGATGATGGAAAGCTTCACCCAACAGCAGCAGGTCTTCTCATGTTTGGACATGAATATGAGATTGTCAGAGAGTTCCCCAACTATTTCCTTGATTATCGTGAAGAGGGAGAGGGGAATGAACGCTGGAATGACAGGATTGTATCTACCTCCGGAGACTGGAGCGGAAATCTCTATGATTTCTATTTCAGAGTATACCAGAAACTCGTTGAGAATCTGAAAATCCCATTCAAGCTGGAAGGCGGGGTGAGAATTGATGATACGGCGATACATGGTGCAATTCGCGAAGCTCTTGCAAACTGTCTGGTGAATGCAGACTATCACGGAAGCCGCGGGGTTGTTATTATCAAAAAAGAGCAGAAAATCACCATGGCAAATCCCGGAGGATTCCGGATTGATATTGCCGATGCAAAAAGCGGCGGTGTTTCCGATCCGCGAAATACTGCTCTTATCAAGATGTTTAATCTGATAAACATTGGAGAACGTGCCGGAAGCGGAATTCCGAATATTTACCGTGTGTGGGATAGAAACGGGTGGAACTGCCCGGAAATTACGGAGTCATTTGAACCGGACAGGATTACAATAGTATTGGAAACACCGGCGGTAAATACTGAAGAGAATGCGGAACCGGCGAGAAATACCGGCGGTAAACCGGCGGTAAATACTGGAGATAACGCCAGTCCGGCGAAAAACACCGGCGGTAAACCGGCGGTAAATACCGAAAGAATGTCAGGTGCCTGCCAGCGGGAGGTTATTATTGAATATCTGACCGATAATGTGTCTGCCTCTCCTGCAGTTCTCGCAGAGGTTCTCGGTATTAAATCCTCACGCACACGGGATATCCTGCGGGTTATGCGGGAAGAGGGAATTATTGAGGCGCAGGGAAGCGGAAGAAACAGAATCTATAGATTACGGTCTTAGATTCAAACTCAATTATATTGAGGTCGTTAGAAATCCTCTACAATTTCTTTTTTCGACGGGAGCGTTATTCTAAGAGGAAGTCAATGACATTTTTCAGAATGATGCCATCTTCGCTGACGGGATATGTTTTGTCAAGCGAGAGCAGAATTTTTGTATGGTTGTCTCCGATTTCCTGCAGCGGTCTGAGTTCGCGATCCAGAACACCGTCACCCATGACCGTCCAGGCAACCTGAACATAGAGACGTTCCTGCTGATTTACCGCCACAAAGTCAACCTCCATATCAGCCCATTTTCCAACCGAAACAGTATACCCGCGGCGGATGAGTTCGAGATAGACAACCGTCTCTAAAACATGCCCTACATTGGATCCGGTATATCCCCCAATTAAGTGGAAGAGACCGGAGTCTGCCGCATAGTACTTTGCAAGTTTTTTGAGCTGTTCCTTTCCCCTGATGTCAAAACGCGGAACTGAATAGACAATATATGCTTTCTCCAGAGCATTGAGGTAGCTGGAGATGGTTACATGGTTGATTTTTTCTCCTTTGCCCTGGGAACTCAGATATCCGCTGATGCTGCTTGGCGAGATGAAGTTTCCGGTATTGGTGATTACGTATTTTATGATGCGTTCCAGAAGGTCCGTGTCACGGATTTTGTTTCTGGTTAAGATGTCTTTGATGACGACAGAGTGGTAGATTCCGGTTAAGTATTCGTTTACCGCCCCGGTTTCCTGCGGGAGAGAGGGAACAAGCGGAAATCCGCCGAATTTGAGATATTGATTGAATTTTTCCTCTTTGGTCCATCCTTCCGGAAGGTGGTTGAAGAGAAGGTATTCCTTGAATGATAACGGAAGCATTTTGATTTCCACATACCGACCGGAGATGAGTGTGGCAATTTCAGAGGAAAGCAGATATGCGTTTGAGCCGGTGATGTAGATATCAGTATCAGCTTCGAGGGAGAGGGAGAGAACAGCTTTTTCCCAGTGTTCTACCTGCTGTATTTCGTCTAAGAGAATGTAGGTTTTCCCGGTCTTTGGAAGTTTTTCTTTTATGAGACGGTAGAAGGTTTTGTAATCCCGAACGTCGTCATACTCCATGTATTCGAAGTTTATACGGATGATGTGGTCATCTGCAACCTGTTCGTTTCGCAGATGTTCTTCGAAGAGTTTGAGCAGGCTGGACTTGCCGCATCTGCGTATGCCGGTTATGATTTTGATAAGGTCAGTATCTTTGAAGGCAAGAAGCTGACTGAGGTACTGGTCACGCGGTATCATGATATTGCAGGGTTTGTGATTAGTATATTGTCGGGGAGAGAGGATTAATGTTTTGTAAACATACTTTCAAAACTTTTGAGAATCATGAGTTTTGAAATCATGATTACAAAACATTAAGATAAGTGTGTGTTTTGAAATCATGTTTACAAAACATCCTGTTCTGGAATTATGTTTTCCGGGATTGACACCGAACACATTTTTTCTAAATATATCCAGTGACAAAAAAACAGCACCGGAAAAGACAAAAAAAGAGAAACACCAGGCTTAGAGCCGGTGTCTGTTGATTCTGCCTTTTGCTGCTTTGAGAATCTCAGCAACAAGAGCCCCACGCGGGACAGCTCTTGCGTAATTCATTTCGTCTAAGACTGATACAATATCAGACGAAAGACGCTTTGCCACATCACTGTTCTTCTTCCACTCAGGATACCTGCCTTCATCTCTGACGAGCTTGATAATTGCGTCTGCAATCTCTTTGAGATGTTCCTTCTCAGGCTTTTCTCCGTGCTTCTTTGCATGAGAATTCAGGATTCTGTAAACCTTACGTTTCCAGAAGATTGCAAGGAACAGCAGAAGTGCTCCTGCACCAAGCGGGATGAATCCTGCGAGGTTGTAGACGCTGTCTGCGGGCGGCAGGATTGGTGTGTAGGGTTCATTTGGATTTGGTTCGTCAGAGCCGGGGGTGTCTGGATTTGTTGGCTCATCAGTTCCTGGATCGTCTGTTGGCGGGTTTTCTGGTTCTGATGGAGTCTCCGGGGTGTCTGGATAATCAGGGGCATCCGGATAACCAGGCTCTTCACCAGAAGGTGGATTATCTGGTGTTGGAGGATTAACAGGAGTTCCAATCAAAGACAGTTGGATTCTAATAGATATTGCCTCATCCTGTGGGAAACCACTCAAGTATAAGGGGCAGCCAATTAGTTCATCTCCACCCACAACAGTAGTTTTCAAATCCATACCTTCCGGAAGTGATGGAATGTCTACCACTACCACATCGCTATATGATACAATAACCCTATCAAGATTCTTATCCCCATTTACTGTATAGCCAAGTCTCTTTACAGAGTCATCTGCTTCGATACACACTTCGCTGACAGTGAGTTCAATGAGTGTGTTGTCTGCCGCTCCAGCAGGAATTGTAACAAAGAAAACTACTGTTATAGCAAGGATAAGGATTCTAACTATAGAAGATGCCATTGATTACAGTAATGTTAAAAAGTACAGATATACTCTGTACTTTTTTGTTGTAAATCATGTTGTTGTTGTTGCTGTTGGTTTATCAACAATCTTTACGGTGAATGTAATCTCATCATTATAGACGCCCATCTTCTCGACAATTCCCTGGAGAACAAATTTGAGATCTAATTTTGGATGATTGAGAACATTCATCTGTGTTTCATAAATTGGCGGTAAGCCAGCATCACTTGTAGATGGACTGCAAATAATATCAGCCACATTTTCCTCGATAACCGTCATAGAGTATGAGAGTTTATTATTATTATTTGAAGTATCTACAACATACCAACCTTTATCACTGCTAACAAGAATCTGGAAGAGTTTGTTAGCTGGAATAACTAAATCAGACACAAACACTGCATCTTCCAACACTACTGTTTCACCATATTTAATTTCTACAGCATCAGGAATAGTCACAACATAATGCTGTGCCAGTGTCAATGAAACCATAACCGTTCCACTTGTACCCTGATGAGTGGGATCTTCACTATCCCAGACAATCTCAGCTGCAGATGCAACACCAGCCATCGAAATAACCAGTGCAATTCCCAGAAGTGCCATTAATACTTTCTTCATAATTTCTTTCTCCATAAGTTGTACCATCACTTTGCAATAATGGTCATTCTCAAATCAGCATTGTTGGTCGAACTCTTGTCCGCAATGCGATACGGCTGTATCTGCATCACTGCATCGTATGTACCGGCAGGAAGTCCGCGGGAAATCGTAATATCCTGCAGATACTGTCCCGGCGGGACAAGCTGTGATGCGTATAAAACTTCTGAAACCTCCTCATTCTTGTCTAAAAGACAGATTTTGAAGGTCAGATAATACCAACCCTCATTTTCAATCGGGTTGTACAGATTAATACCTTTGAGCTCTTTCGTGTTTGCCGGAATGGTCATACTGCCAAATCCGGGAATAGTCACTCCCGGAGCACGTTCCGGTTTCACATACTCACCGGCATTCGGATCAATCACCAGCCCGCCTCCCTGCGACGATGATCCGCCATCATTTGGGGCGGCGGCAGGGAAGAATGGCACACCGCCCCAGATTATCCATGTTCCGCAAAGAATCAGAAGTACTGCTAAAATACCTGCCAGTATCTTCCACTTCTTATCAGAACGCGGTTGTTCATTTTTCGGTTCAGTTGTTGGTTCAGTAATTGGTTCTGTTGTAGTTCCTTGCTCATCAGTCATTTTCTTCTCCTCCATTATCCATCAATATAAGTCACCGTAAACGTCAGCGTGTCTGTATAGTCTCCGGCATATCTCGGTTCTGCAGAAAGACGTGCATATAATTCAACAGCAAGTTCCGCATTCTGAGCCTGCTTCTCCTGATATGCATCTTTGGTAAAACGTGCAATCTCCCCATCCGCACCAAGCGGAGTATCAGGAGAGCCAACACTCAGTGTGTATGGAAGGGTGATTTCGGCATCCTTGTAATGAATAAGAATAAAACCGTCATTCGGACTCGTAACCGTCACTTGAAGAACATCATCCTTCGGAATCAAAACCTTCTCTGCAGTAATTTTCATCGAACCGGTATAGGTATCACCGTCAAGCTCCAGAGCGGCTGGAATAAGAATCGTAAACTGAACATCGACACCTAACTCCAGATAGATTTTTCCATTCTCCGAATCACTCACCTTCAAAAGCATATCTTCATACTGATTTGCATCAGCCGGATTCAGAACAAACTTTGCGGAAGAAACAGCAGTGTTCGCTGAAATATCAATGACATTTCGTCCTTCTGAATAACCGGAGAGAGTGATCTTGCCTATTGTTCCCTGATAGTTTGAAGTAACAGTGATTACCTGACCATCTGCGAGATAAATATCGTTCTCAGCAGGAATAGTAAAGGAATTATCCACTATAAGCGTTCCATCGTGAACATAGACTGCATCACCATGTACAGAGGCACTGCATCCAGTAATAGAACCACCGGCAAGCGTACATGTTCCGGAATTTACATAGACAGCTCCGCCATTCTCTGCTTTAAGGGAAGAGAGCGTTGCCCCTGTCTGAAGGGTGAACGAACCGCCATTTACCAGGACAAAACCGCCATTATTATCCCCACCCTCCATATTAAATGTTTCAGTAACAGTAATATCTGCATCACCATTTCCTGAAACTATAAGTGAACCGTGAGCACCAACGGTAAATAGCTTATCCACCAGATCAAGAGTAATAGATTTACCATCCGGCATTACTGTAACAGTTATGTCAGTAGATTCATCAGTAATCGTCACCGTATCAAGGACTTTTACTAAAACACCATTCTCCGGAGTATCAATATATCCTTGTATGAAGTTCTCACGAATATAGATCGTAAACGTAGTTTCTCCCTGACGTCTCGCATCATCATATGCCTGCTTCACTGTCTTGTATCCATCATACGTCTTAGTAGCACTCTTGACGTATATTGGATAAATTACAGTTGGTGTATCAGGAGTATCCGGAGTTTCGGGAGCTACTGGTGGATTATAAGATGGATAAACCTCATTGTAGTCCTTCTGATTCGCTGAATTAGGAATCCCCTCTGCAGTGTTTCCTTCAATAACACCACCATAGTTCCATGTAAAATCATCTATATCAGAAGCCCATACACCACCGCCCCAGTCATCACCTTGGGCGACATTAATTGCATGATTGCCGGTAATGATACCCCCACTCATTTCAAACTTACCGTTTCCGTTTTGCGCCCACCATGACCAACTCTCTTCTAAATAAACCCCACCGCCAGAACCAGCATAGTTCTCAGAAATACGACCACCAGTCATCTCAAACTTGCCACCGGTTCTCACATAAACAGCACCGCCATTATTTGTAGAGGCAAGACTTTTGTCATCAAAACCGCATTGATAAATCCACACTCCATCTTCCATCTTAAGAGTAGCACCCAATCCATCACCCCCATTAAAACGTGCTCCATCATAGTTTACATCAAATGCTCTTCCATTATGTCCCGTAGTAAATGTGAGAGTACCTCCTGCAGGATTTGCAGTAAGAGTCAGTGTTCCTGCATTTATTACGAAAAGAGTACGAGTATCAACCTCATCATTATTACCAGAAGTCAACGGTGCAAAACCACTACTAACAATAACATCAACACCAGGGGCATTAGTTATAGTAATATCTCGTGTAGCATAAATGGGATTTCTATTTGTACCAATATTTTCGCTGGAGAGAATAACCTGATCATTGATAACATAATTTTCCGTTATAATGATAGTATCGCCAGAACCTGCAGCATCTACAGCATCAGCAAGACTGGTATACCAGTTAGATTCTGTCGATGCAGTATTACCCACATACAAATCAGCCCCGCTCACCCCTCCAACACACACCGCACAGAGAAGCACCAAAGCTACCGCTGCTGCAAAAATCCTCAGCCGCCTTCTACCCTGAACACCGTCTTTCGCTGCCATCACACGCATCTAGATGATTTGAAAGATTCAGAAAAGCAGCAAGCCGTCATCAAACAGCCTGTCACTTACTGGATGCTATAAACTGAAGGTTGGCCCCCCGCACACATAAACATATCGCATAACCCGCCTCAGCGTCACAGCGAATACTCATAAATGGAGACAAAATCGCAAGAAAAGCCCGTAAAACCGTTTTTTTTCACGGCGTTATTGCGGGCGCAGATTTTCAGAAAAAATACCGCAAAATACCGCAGTTTGCAGACAGAAAAACCAACCTCCGCACCCACAGAAAACTGCCGCCGGCACGTCTGAGAGCAGAGAGGTTGCGGGAACTGAACGCCTGCCATATGTCGAAAATTTACGAAATCTTCGACATATCAGAACACATATGTACGCTGCTCGAACATGTCAGAGGCAACGTGTCGAAAATTTCTGAAATCTTCGACACATCCCCTGAAAAAAAAGGTTACGCAGTCTTAATCTCTGCTGCCTTCTCTAAACCAAGCTCGGCAATCGAGACCTTCTGCATCTCGCCTTTCTGAATCTTACCGGTGACCGTCATCGGGAAAGTATCACAGAAACGGTAGTACCGCGGAATCTTCATGCGGGCAATCTTCCCGTCGCAGAATGCACGGATTTCATCTTCGGTTAAGGACATGCCATCTTCCACCTTCACCCAGGCACACAGCTCCTCACCGTACTTCTCATCCGGCACACCAATAACGTACACATCCGAAATCTTCGGGTGCTGGTGTAAGAACTCCTCGATTTCTCTTGGATACAGGTTTTCTCCGCCGCGGATGACCATCTCCTTTAAGCGGCCGACCATTCTGACGTATCCATCCTTATCCATCGTTCCAAGATCGCCGGAGTGCAGCCAGTGGTTCTCGTCAATGACTAAACGGGTTGCCTGCGGATTGTTGTAGTAACCCTTCATAGTCATGTATCCTCTGGCACAGATTTCTCCGGTCTCGCCGTACGGAACAATTCTTCCGGTCTTCGGGTCGATAATCTTAATCTCAGTGTGCGGGAAGGCACGGCCGACAGTGGATACACGAAGCTCTAAGGAGTCAGAGGTAGTAGACATCGTAACTCCCGGTGCAGTCTCGGTCTGACCGTAGACGATAACGATATCTCTCATATACATCTTATCTGCGACTTCACGCATCTTCTCAATCGGACACGGAGAGCCCGCCATAATTCCCGTTCTCAGAGAGGAGAGATCGTATTTATCAAAGTTCGGGTGCTCAAGCTCTGCGATAAACATCGTCGGAACACCGTGGACTGCCGTACACTTCTCCGCCTCGATTGCGTGGAGAACCGCCTCTGCATCGAATGCAGGACACGGGATAACCATAGTTGTACCGTGCGTCACGCAGGCCATATTCGATAAGACCATACCGAAGCAGTGGTAGAACGGAACCGGAATACAGAGCTTGTCGTTCTCGGTAAAGGCCATACCGTCACCGATAATTAATCCGTTGTTTAAGACCGAGTGGTGGGATAAGGTAACTCCCTTCGGATAACCGGTGGTTCCGGAAGTGTACTGGATGTTTAATGCATCATCGAACTCAACTGAATCCTCGCGGTCTTTGAGCTCGGAGTCGGAGATCATACGTCCCATCTCAATCATCTCGCTCCAGCGGTACATACCGTTGTAGATGATTTCTCCCATGAACACAACGTTTCTCAGGTACGGGAACTTCTCAGATCTGATGTTTCCCGGTCTGCATTCGAATGCCTCCGGGCATGCTTCATAGAACATGCCGACATAATCAGAGGTCTTGAACTTGCCCTGAAGAATTAAGGTATCGACTTCGGACTGCTTTAGTGCATACTCGAGCTCGAACGTGCGGTACGCCGGGTTGATGTTCACCATGACAGCACCGATTTTAGCCGTTGCAAACTGTACGAGTATCCATTCAGCATAGTTCAGAGCCCAGATGGCAACACGCATACCGCGTTCCACACCAAGCATCATCAGACCTTTTGCAAGGTTGTTTACTTCCTGCAGGAACTCCGTCCATGTATAGCGGAGAACCGGAGTGGAAAGCGATGCGGGGGCGATCGTATACGGCTCGCGGTAGCTGTTCGGCTCGTCAGAGACGAGTGCCTCATGCGCATTCGTGTAGAAGGATGCGTTTAAGACTGCTTTGCCGTACGGGTTCTGCTGAAAGGCTACTAGAGCATCGTTGTTCGGGTATTTAGCCGCGATGCTGTTCAAGAGTTGTCCTACGGTACAGCCGAGCAGTGGTTTGTCGGATGTACCACATGAGTAGCTTTCAGACATGTGGATAAAGGTTGTCTTTTATCACATAAATACAAATGGGTACCCCACTCAGTATCAACTGACAAGAGGAAAACAGAAAAACAAAATCCGGAAAAACAGAACCAAGATGAATATGAGGTATGGGGGAAATCCCCCTTACTGTATCACCTTATTTTGCTTCGCAGAGTGCACAAATCTCAGACTTGTAGCAGAAGTAGTAGACGATTGCCATGAAGATGACTGCACCAACAATGTTTCCGAGGGTTGCCCAGATAATGTTGTTAGTCCACATGCCAATCCAGTCAAGGCCTGCAACTGCTTCGCCGCCGGTGATCATGTTGGTGATGATACCTGCCGGGATGAAGTACATGTTTGCAACACAGTGTTCAAATCCGGTTGCAACGAAGGCCATGATCGGGAACCAGATTGCAATAATCTTGGAG
>SUTD01000030.1 GCA_015063085.1 Methanocorpusculum parvum | reverse complement strand
GCGGTGTTACGACGAGTTCTCCTTTCTCGCCGGCTTCGAGTGTTTCTCCGGTCTTGGGGTCAATAATCTCGACGAGGTAGCTGTCGTGCCAGATGTGAAGACCGTCCTGTTCCTGACATTCAAAGGCAACGCCCGGGCCGAAAAGCTCGCTCATGCCGTAGCTGTCATAGGCTTTGACGCCTAAACGGTTTTCCAGGTCACGTCTTGTGTTGTCAGACCATGCTTCAGCACCAAAGCATCCGATTTTAAGAGAGCTTAAGTCAGCGTTCATCTCTTCGGCCACTTCGGTTAAGTGCATGGCGTAACTTGGAGTACAGTGAAGAGCAGTTACGCCGAAGTCCTGAATCATTTCAATCTGGCGTTTGGTGTTTCCAACGCCTGATGGAACTACAGCGCATCCGATGGCTTCGGCTCCCATGTGGATTCCAAGACCTCCGGTGAATAAGGAATAGTTTGCTGCGTTCTGGAAGATGTCGCCTGCTTTGATTCCAACCATTGTGAAGTTGCGGGCTAAGAGTTCAGTCCATGCGGCAAGATCGTTTTTGGTGTATGCGACAACAGTCGGCTTTCCGGTGGTGCCGGATGTTGTGTGGATACGGTTTACCTGATTCATCGGCACTGCTAAGAAGCCGAACGGGTATCCTCCGCGAAGATCTGCCTTTTTGGTGAACGGGATTTTAGTGATGTCGTCTAAGGTTTTGATGTCGTCAGGAGTGATTCCTGCTTTTTTGAACATCTGCTGGTAAAATCCGACATTCTGTGTCTGCTTAATGGTTGCCTTGAGGCGTTTTAGCTGGAGCTCTTTTAGGTCTTTGCCCTTTAAGGTCTCCATTTTTTCATTCCAAAACATGATGTATTCCTGCTCTTTGCTGTACGCGTGTATGGCACAAGGTGTCATGCTACTCGTTAGCATCCTACATATATGATGTGCTCCCTATTAAGGATTGCCTAATACCCCGCTGTAAGATATATATTTTCGCCGGTCCAATGAAGAACTATCATGAATACCGCAGATGCATACTATCTCTATGACGAGGCAGTCATCCTCGAGAATCTGCGTGTCTTAACGCAGACCTTTCCAAACTTCAGCTTCTTCTACTCAGCAAAAACCAATCCTAACCCGCACATCGTAAACACCTTAATCAGAAATGACTGCGGAATAGACGCGGCATCATCAGGAGAAGTCCGCCTCGCGGTAAAACACGGGCTTTCTCCAGAGAAAATCAGCTACTCTGCACCCGGAAAAACTGATGAAGACATCCGGTATTCTCTGCCAAGATCGCGTGTTGTTGCAGACAGCTTGGGCGAGCTTGCAAAAATCGATAGAATTGCAGGCGAACTTGGCGAAAAATTTGAGATCGGTATCCGCATAAATCCGCCGTTTGGAATGGACAGCGTGGCATCCAGCCCTTCACAGTTTGGAATTGATTATGAATCTCTGGTGAATGTGCCAGATCTCTTAAATGTGCAGATCACTTCCATTCATATTCACATTCAGTCCCAGAATCTGGGATGGGAAACTCTTGCCCGCTATTATGAAAATGTCTTATCTCTTGCCCGCAGGATGAAGAAGGAAGGGTTTGCGATTGAGACGGTGAACCTGGGAAGCGGATGCGGAATTGTTTACGATGAGGAGATGCAGACTCCTCTTGATATGGAGGCTCTTGGTTCTGCTGTTCGTAAACTGACCGAAAAGTATGCGGATGTTTCACGCAGCTTAATTATCGAGCCGGGACGGTATCTTGTCGGAAAGGCCGGAGTTTTTCGAACACGTGTTTTGGATAAGAAAGTATCGCGGGGCAGGACATATCTGATTGCCTCAGGCGGTATGAACGGATTCCTGCGTCCGGCAGCAGCCAACATTGCAAAACTTTACGGGGAAGTAAACCGCGGGGCAGAGCCGCTTATTTCCTGTGAAAGGCCGTGCAGAATCACTGTTTTGAATGACGCAGCAGAGACTGAAGTGGTAACAGTGACCGGAAATCTTTGTTCAGGCTTTGATGTTTTTGCCCGCGACATTGCGCTGCCGAAGGCAGAGGTTGGTGACTTCATCGAGTTTTCCAATGCCGGAAGTTATGCCTGTACGCTGTCTCTTCGCGAGTTTGCCTCGCAGCCGAAGGTCAGAGAGTTTTTCAGAACCGTTGACGGTGAGGTCTTAGAGTAAATGGGAGAGCGGTACTATGAAGTAGATGCCGTCCGCGGGATAGCTCTCATCTTCATGGTGCTCTACCATATCCTCTTCTGTCTGTACTTTTTCGGAATCATCGACTGGTTCAACCCGTCTGTTGTAAGCGGGGCGCCTATAGCTTCTGTATTTATTCTGGTTGCCGGACTGTCTCTTGTTCTTGCAAACAGGAAACCTTTGGGCCTGGCAAAACGCGGAATAGAGCTTATAGCATTCGGGATGATTATTACTGCGGTTACCTGGATTGTCTACCCGCATGGTTTTGTAGTCTTTGGAATCCTGCATATGATTGGTGTCGGAACGATTCTTTCCATTCCCTTCCTTTCAGAGAAGGTGAAGTGGTATATTCCGGCAGTTTTTGGGATTCTGATTATCGATCTGTCATTCTTTTTGGAAGGACATACCGGTTCTCTGCTGCTTTTACCATTTGGTCTTCCCTATGCAGGTTTTGTCTCTCTTGATTATGAGCCGCTTATTCCCTGGTTTGGAGTTATGCTTCTTGGACTCGCCTGCGGAAAACTTCTCTATCCATCAGGAAGATGCCGTCTGTTATCCGGGCTTTCGTCGATGCCTTCTCTGCTTCGCCCGATTTGTTTTGTCGGACGCCACACCCTTATCATCTACATGCTTCACGTTCCGGTGATTATCCTGATGGTTTTTCTTCTGTTTCCGGATGCTGTTCTTTCGTTTTTGTTCTAAACCATAGGTTAATATTCCGCGAGGAGTAATAGAGAATCATTTAGGAGATGACAGAAATGGAATTATTATCCGGAAAAGTTGCTGTTGTAACGGGCGGAACCCGCGGTATTGGATTTGCAACTGTTAAAAAATTCCTTGAAAACGGGGCAAAAGTTATTCTCTTCGGCTCGCGCCAGGAAAGTGTCGACAAGGCTTTGGATTCTCTGAAAGCAGAAAATCCTGCATGGGAGGTTGACGGAGACTGGCCGGATTTAAACAACGGCGAAGCTGTCCGGGCTGCTTTTGCAAAAATCAAGGATCAGTATGGTAAAATCGACATTCTCGTAAACAACGCAGGAGTTTCCGACAGTACAAAAATTGAGAACTACGAGGACGGTCAGTTTGAGAAAGTTATCAACTTAAACGTTAATGCAATCGCTGTCGCTGTCCGGGCAGTTGTGCCGATTATGCGTGAGCAGGGAGGCGGAGTTATCTTAAACACCAGTTCGATGGTTTCCATTTCCGGTCAGCCGGGAGGTGTTGCATATCCTGCAAGTAAGTTTGCAGTAAATGGTCTGACGCTGTCTCTTGCAAGAGAACTTGGCCCGTCAAACATCCGGGTAAATGCAGTAGCTCCAGGAATTACCAAGACCGACATGGTAGCAGCTCTTCCAGAACAGATGATTCAGCCAATGATTCAGGCAATTCCTCTTCGAAGAATCGGTGAGCCGGAGGACATCGCAAACGGATTCCTCTTCCTTGCATCCGACCTTGCAAGCTATGTCACTGGAGAGATTCTCTCTGTTGACGGCGCTATGCGGTCATAATCATTTTCTTTTTTCCGGAACTCTGCATCTCACTATACTATAGAGAGGAATTTATAGCCTGACCGCCGAATAAATACATAATGTTTGAAGGACTGAAGAGAGTTCTCGGTCTGGGTAAGAAAAAGAAGGAGGAAACTCCTGTTTTAGAGGAATTACCCGCACCGGAAACTCCGATTACCGAAACCAAAATAGAAGAAGCAGCCCCCGCCCCGTCCGCGGCGCCGGCACCGGCAGTGCCAAAGCCGGAACCAAAACCGGAACCGGTCGCAGAAGAAGCGGAGGAAGAAGCAAAACGTCCAAGCATCTTCTCCCGCTTAAAGACCTTAGTTGTCGAACGCGAGTTTGTTCTCTCCGAAAAGGACATCGAAGAAACCCTCTTTGACTTACAGATGGTGCTCCTCGAAGCAGATGTCGCCTATCCGGTAGCTGAAGCCATCACTGAGCACATGAAAAAAGAGCTCGTTGGAACGCACCGCAAAATGTTCGACTCCGCAGACAAAGTGGTAACAGAAGCACTCAAACACGCAATCGAGAATGTCTTAGGAGACGGATTTGACCTCGTACAATACATCAATACTCACGAGAAGCCCGTCAAAATTCTTTTCACCGGTGTCAACGGAACAGGAAAGACCACCTCTGTTGCAAAAATTGCAGCCCTTCTCCAGTCCCAGGGGCTGTCTGTAGTGGTCGGCGCAGGCGATACCTTCAGAGCCGGCGCTGTCGAGCAGATTCGCGTCCACTGTGACAGATTAGGCGTCAAACTCATCGCACATCAGGAAGGAGCAGATCCGTCTGCCGTTCTTTTCGATACGGTAAACTACGCAAAGGCACACAACACGGATGTCGTTCTCGCAGACTCTGCCGGACGTTTCCACAACAGAGTAAACCTCATGAACCAGCTTGACAAAATCAAGCGTGTCATGAAACCGGACTTAGTCTTCTATGTCGATGAAGCAGTCGCCGGAAACGACGCGGTAATCCGTGCAGAAGAGTTCGAAAAGACAGTTTCCACTGATGGTGTCATCTTAACCAAGGTTGACATGGACCCGAAGGGAGGAGCGGCTATATCCATCGCCTATACAATCGGAAAGCCTCTCGTATTCCTTGGTGTCGGACAGGAATACACCGACATGAAACCGTTTACCCCGTCGCTTATCATCGACGAAATCTTCGGAGATGATAACTGATGGTTCTCGACAACCTCTCCAACTCCTTAAAGGACGCAATGAAGAAGCTTGCGGGAAAGACGGTCATTGACCGTGCCGCAGTCGATGAACTTGTCCGCGACTTACAGCGTGCGCTTCTTTCGTCTGATGTCAACGTCAAGCTCGTCATGCAGCTTTCCCAGTCGATTAAGTCCCGTGCTCTTGCAGAAGACATGCCGAAGGGAATCAATGCCCGCGAGCATGTTCTCCGCATTGTCTATCAGGAGTTAGTCGGCCTCGTTGGAAAGGAGGCAGACTTCGCCCTTCGCCCGCAGAAAATCTTAATGGCAGGTCTGCAGGGTTCGGGTAAGACCACCACCACCGGAAAGCTCTGCCGCTACTTCCAGAGAAAGGGTCTCAAAGTCGCAGCGATTGGCGCAGACAACTTCCGTCCGGGAGCATTCGCACAGCTTGAGACGCTCTGCCGCAAAATGAACGTCCCGTGCTACGGCGATCCGATGGAAAAGGATGCGGTAAAAATCGTCCGCGATGGTCTGGAAGTCTTAAAGGACTCCGAGGTCATCATTGTCGATACCGCAGGACGTCACGCATTAGAGGACGACTTAATCGATGAGATTACCCAGATTAATGACTTCTTACACCCTGACCACCGCTGGCTCGTCATCGACGCAGCTATCGGTCAGGCTGCCCGCGAGCAGGCAAGAAGATTCCACGAAGCTATCGGAATCGACGGGGTAATCGTTACCAAGATGGACGGTACCGCAAAAGGAGGAGGAGCAATGTCTGCCGTTGCCGAGACGCAGTCCGGTATCGTCTTCATCGGAGAAGGAGAGACCATCGACGACCTCGAGAAGTTCGAGCCGAACGGATTCATCTCCCGTCTCCTGGGAATGGGTGACCTCAAAGCCTTGGTCGAGAAGGCAGAGGAGTCGATTGATGCAGAAGACGTTGACGTCAATGCAATGCTTCGCGGCAAGTTCTCGTTAAACGACATGTACAAACAGCTCGAAGCAGTCCAGAAGATGGGGCCGTTAAAGCAGGTCATGTCCATGCTGCCTCTTGGCGGTATGAAGCTTCCAAGCGAAGCACTCGATGGAACTGCTGAGAAGATGAAGCGGTTTAGAATCATCATGGATTCGATGACTCCGCAGGAGTTGGACGAGCCGTCCTTAATCAACACCTCCCGCATGATTCGTGTGGCAAAGGGTTCGGGAACTTCGCTTGAGGAAGTCCGCGACCTGATGAAATACTATAAGATGATGCAGAAGACCTTGAAGGGCTTCCGCGGAAACCGCATGGCCATGGGCAAGATGATGAAGCAGATGCAGAAAGGCGGAATGGGACCAATGGGTCCTATGTAAAATCTCTTTTTTAATTTTACCACGAATACGATTTGAGTTATTTCTCTGAATCTTAAATCTAATACAGATAAAACCGCGAATCAGCGCGAATCTCTAACGAATCGCATTCCGTTCGCACGTCTTTCAGCCGTGCTCATGCCTTGAGCCGCTTCGCGTCTCGCGGCGTTACCCGGACTCTCACACGTCTTACAGACGTGTTCGTGGCATTCGCCAACGTCCGGCGGAATGCTGGCTCGCGCTTCCGGCGCTCGCTGAGAGAAAAAGGCTCAAAGCATAAGCACGACGGAAAGGCGAGCGTTCGCAATTATTCTATATTCCTTGGAAGATTCTTTTCAAGATATCGAGTATTAGTGTAAACGTTTCGCTCCCATTCGAGTCGTTTCTTGTGCCCAAAGTTCAATAAAATTCCAAGTTGAATTCCTGTTGCTTTCAGATAATTTATGATTTGTGCAGAATCAACAGCACTCAGATTACTCACGGATTTTAATTCAAGGATGATTTTATCGTCAACAATGATATCTGCAATATATTTCTTGGTGAGAGGTTCTCCTTTGTAATAGACATCAATTTCTTTCTGAGATACAAAAGGAATACTTTTCTCCTGCAATTCCACCTCAAGAGCTTCCTGATATACTGCTTCAAGAAATCCAGAGCCGAGATGATTGTAAACAGAAAAGGCACACTCCATAATTTCATGTGATTCCTCCCGATACAGAATAAAATCCTCACCCTCAGACATGAAGAATAATTCGTCTAAAAGAAGATAATTTTATCCCTGCGAGCGCCGGAAGCGCGAGCCAGCGTTCCGCCGAGCGCTGGCGAATGCCGCGAACAAACCGAAGGTTTGTGAGAGCGAGGGTAACGGAACGCGATTCGTCAGAGATTCGCGCTGATTCGCGGTTTTACTTCTATCTTCACTCGCCCTTCTTCGCGATTATCTCCCTCTCCGCGAACAGGTACTCCTGAGCATACCCTGCATACCTTCCGAAATGCTCTCTTGCAAACCCTGCCGCCTTCTCATACGAAAGCTTCTTCTCCGAACAAAGATACCGCGTCCTGAAAATCCTCTCCATCCAGACGTCTATTGGGACTGCCTCATATTTTTCAAACGCGAAGAGCAGAACACAGTCCGCAACCTTTGGACCGACACCGGAAAGAGATGTCAGCTCGCGCTTCGCATCCGCATAACTCATCGCAAAAATCCGCTCATCCCAGTTTGGATTTTCTGCTGCGTAGGCCGCTGCCCCGCAGATGTATTTGTCACGGTATCCGACTTTACAGAGCCGGATGTTTTCCGGCGATTCGCATGCTAAATCCAAAGGAGTCGGGAAGCTGTAGAACGTCATCCCATCCATTTCCAGCGGACGGCCGTAGGTTTGTGCGAGATTTTCAATCCGCATCTGGATTCCCGGGATGTTTGCACAGGTCGCACAGATGTAGGAAATCAGACACTCGAATGTCGGCTGTCTGTGGAGGCGAAGGCCTCTGCATGATGAAACTGCTGAGTGAATCAGGTCATCCCGGTCGATGTCTTTTAGGATGTCATCGAGCGGAACGTCTAACCCAAAGTATCTGATGATCTCTGCTTCGGATGTCCCGTCGTAGAAGAGAACGTCTCCTTCCTGCTTCACCTTCCAGACAGCTTCGCCTACCGGAGCGTACCAGAACCCGCCTGTTTTTCTCCATCGAAAAGACTGACCGCAGGAAACGGAGAGGTCAAGGTTGAAGGGGACGGTGAGCTTCAGCTGCATAAAAAAAGTTAGGTCATCTTCTTTACTGCCAGAAGATTTGCCCTGTAGGATTTTTCCTTCGGATTCAGTTTCAT
>SUTD01000029.1 GCA_015063085.1 Methanocorpusculum parvum | reverse complement strand
AGTCTCTTGGTCGGCAGCGGGATAGGTCCAGCCATATTTACACCGGTACGCTCTGCAATCTCACGGATACGGCTGCAAACCGTCTCCACTTTCTCATAATCTGTTCCCGTAAGGCGTATTCTGGCTTTCTGCATTATATATTCACCCAAAAAAATTCGTGTGTTGATGAGATTATCTCATCTGCTTTGCCTTGATTGCGAGAACAAGACCTGCTGCGACAGTCATACCCATATCACGAACTGCGAATCTTCCGAGCTGTGGGAATTCCTTTGCAGTCTCGATAACGAGCGGGCGGGTCGGAGTGATGGTACAGATTGCTGCATCGCCAGCCTTAAGGAATGCCGGGTTCTCTTCCTTGACCTGTCCAGAGCGTGGGTCGAGCTTCTTGTTGAGCTCAGTGAACATACATGCGGTCTGGGAAGTGTGGCAGTGGAAGACCGGAGTGTATCCGACGGAAAGGACGGACGGGTGCTGAAGGACAACGACCTGTGCGGTGAATTCTTCTGCAACTGTTGGCGGGTGCTCGACCGGACCACAGACATCTCCGCGGCGGACGTCGTTCTTTGCGATACCACGGACGTTGAAACCAACGTTGTCTCCCGGAACTGCCTCTGGGAATTCTTCGTGGTGCATTTCGATGGACTTAACTTCACCGGTAACGTTTGCCGGCATGAAGGAGACCTTCTGACCCTTCTTGAGGATACCAGTCTCGACACGTCCTACTGGGACAGTTCCAACACCAGAGATGGTGTAAACGTCCTGGATCGGAAGTCTGAGGGACTTGTCAGTCGGCATGTCCGGCTGCTTGAAGTTGTCGAGTGCTGCAAGGAGAGTGGTTCCCTTGTACCATGGGGTGTTTGCGGATGCTTCCTTGATGTTGTCGCCGACGAATGCGGAAATTGGGATGAACGGAGTCTCGGCCGGCTTGAAACCAACGGACATGATGAGCTTGGACATCTTTTCCTTTGCTTCGTTGAACTTCTCTTCGGAGTACTGGACTGCATCCATCTTGTTGATTGCAACGATGATCTGGTTGATACCAAGAGTCTTGGAAAGGAAGACGTGCTCTTTGGTCTGCTCCATCGGGCCTTCAGTTCCGGAAACGACGATAATTGCTGCATCTGCCTGGGATGCACCAGTGATCATGTTCTTAACGAAGTCACGGTGACCTGGACAGTCTACGACGGTAAAATTGTATTTCGGAGTTTCGAACTTCTTGTGTGCAATATCGATAGTGATACCGCGCTCACGTTCTTCCTTAAGGGAGTCCATTACCCATGCAAACTCAAAAGAGCCCTTACCCTTGGATTCTGCTTCTTTCTTGTAGGAATCAAGAACGTGCTGTGCGACGACACCGGTCTCGAAAAGGATACGACCGACAGTCGTGGACTTACCGTGGTCAATGTGACCGATAACGGCAAGGTTCATGTGTGGCTTGTCTGCTGCCATAGTAATGTTTCTCCACTTTGACTCATTGAAGGGGTACGGATACTTCCGCATTGCCAGCTTCAACACGAGTACCTATTAGTTAGCGGTTAGATGATATAAAGGTATCTCAAGTTCAGAGTGAGATTTCGAAGAGAAAAAAGAGAGAGGCAGGACTTTTCTTTACAGTCCCAGTGCTTTGATGACGTTGATGGTCTCAATCGCGCTGACAGCAGCTTCGAATCCTTTGTTTCCGGATTTGGAACCCGCGCGCTCGATGGCCTGCTCCAGATTATCACAGGTAAGAACGCCAAACATCACCGGCACGCCTGCTTTCAGAGAGACAGCGGCAATTCCTTTGGTAACTTCGTTTGACACATACTCATAGTGGTCGGTAGAACCGCGAATCACAGCACCAAGGCAGATGACAGCATCGTACTTTCCGGACTGTGCCATTTTGGATGCGACAAGCGGAATCTCGAAGGCTCCAGGAACCCATGCGAGGTCAACGTTTTCATCTTTTACATTATGACGCCGTAATGCATCGTCTGCTCCGCCGATGAGTTTTGATACGATAAATTCGTTAAAACGGCTTGCAACGATTCCAATCTTAATATCTTCCGGGACTAATTTTCCTTCGTAAATGTTCATTTTGTTTCCTCCTTTATGCGTGTGTTCTTCTGTATTCCTGGATTGCTTCAATTGTGGTAAAGACTAAGCCCATCTTTTTGGCAAGCTCGATGAGTTCGGGAGTTCTCATCATGTCTCCGCTGTCTGCCATGATTTCGCAGCAGAGCCCGGCAGGCTTTAAGCCTGCGATTTTGAGTAAGTCAACGGTTGCCTCAGTGTGTCCGTCGCGTTCTAAGACGCCTCCTGCTTTGGCGCGAAGCGGGAACATGTGTCCCGGGCGTCTGAAGTCATCCGGCACAGAGGTTTCCGAGACAACGGCACGTGCGGTGATTCCTCGCTCGATTGCAGAGATCCCGGTTCTGGTATCTTTGTGATCGATGGAGACGGTAAATGCCGTCTCGTGGTTGTCGGTGTTTTTGGCAACCATCGGCGGAAGGTCAAGTCTGTCTGCGATTTCTGCAGCCATCGGCATGCAGATTAATCCTTTGCCGATACTGGCCATGATGTTGACATTTTCTGTTGTTGCAAATTCTGCCGCACAGATGAAGTCCCCTTCGTTTTCACGGGACTCGTCATCGGTTACGATGATGAGCTCTCCGCGTCTGAGTGCTGCTGCGGCTTCTTCTACAGTGTTGAATTGAAACATCTAAAATCCTCTCTCTCGTAAGTATTCCTCGGTTATTCTGCTGACTGCCGGAGTTTTTGTCTCGGTTTTTGCGATGAATTTTGCAACATACTTTCCAATGACATCGGTTTCAAGATTGACTATGTCTCCTCTTTTTCTTTCGAGAAGAATTGTTTCTTTTCCGGTGTGCGGAATTACAGATACCGTAAAGCTGTCTTTGTCGACGGAGGCAACAGTTAAGCTGATTCCGTCGATTGCGACCGAGCCTTTTTCGATGATTCCTTCCATCTGTTCTTTGGTGCAGGAAAACCGAATGATTACTGCGTTGTCATCTTTTCTGATGTCCGAGACGGTTGCAGTCCCATCAATGTGACCTGTTACAATGTGCCCGCCAAATCTTCCGGAGGCTGACATTGCTCTTTCAAGGTTTACATGAGATCCTGTTGACAGGAGACTGAGTGATGTTCGGTCGATTGTTTCCGGTGTTGCATCAGTGGAAAATACATTTCCGGAAAACTCAGTGACCGTAAGACAAATCCCGTTTACGGCAATGCTGTCTCCAAGTTTCATGTCGGAGAAGATTGCATTCCCTTTGATTTTGAGAGTTGCTGAACGTGAACCGCGTCGGATGGATACAATTTCTCCGACCTCTTCTACGATGCCGGTAAACATGTTATGCCCCACCACTCAGTTTTGTCATGGTTACTTATTCGTGACGTATGTATTAATAGATTCTTATTTGAGTATTTACAAAAAAGTGGATTGTGGGTTTTGGTGGGTAGATGCTTGTTTGCCCGCCTGCCCGCCTGCTAATCGCATGTCTCTTCGAGCCATGCTCACGGCTTGAGCCTCCGGCTCTCGCCAATCGCGGCGGGCTTTTCGGCGGGACAATCAGGGATGGAGGGTTTAGATGCTTTTGTCAGATTTGGTTTTATTGGGTAGATGCTCTTTTGCCCGCCTGCCCGCCTGCTAATCGCGGCGGGCTTTTCGGCGGGGCAATCAGGGATGGAGGATTGGGATGCTTTTGTCAGATTTGGTTTTATTGGGTAGATGCTCTTTTGCTGTTTGTGCGTCGGGCTACGAAAATACGACTGCTCCTTTGTCCTCGAAATCTCGCTGCTAACGCATGTCTAATCGCCATGCTATTGGCTTAGTCGCTGCGCTCCCTCGCCAATCACAGCTCGATTCCTGCGGACTTCGGCGCACTCGCCTTTTCGCTTACGCCCTCCTTAATATACAGGGGAGGGGCGGGGCACAGGCATTTCATCCCAAGGAAGATAATGTCGTCGGTCACGTCCGGCTCTGCCGTCCGTTCCCGCCAACAATATCATCCTTGGGCTGTCATGCCAGCCTTTGTAAGCCCGCCTGGTTTCCCGGTTGGCTTGTGGTGATAAATTATGAACAAATTAGATACAAACTCGGATATGTACAGAATTGTCGGATGCGCACTTGGTGTGTATAATCACCTGAAAGCAGGTTATCTGGAATCGGTGTATGAGAAGGCATTTCAGATGGAATTAGAGGAAGCAGGCTTTTCGGTTCGCCGTCAGGTTAGGCTTCCGGTGTATTACAAGGGCGTTCTGCTCGATGCACACTTTGTTGCGGATTTGGTGATAAATGATTCACATCTTGTGGAGTTGAAGGCAGTGTCGAATCTGAGCAAGGCACATGAGGCACAGATTCAGAGTTATCTGAAGAGTACGGGGATAGAATGCGGGCTTCTGGTGAATTTCGGAAATATGCGGAGGCTGGAGTGGAGAGTGATTACTCTCTAATTTTTTTTTGGAGGTTAATTATCAAATATAAAATTATAGATTGATTATTTTGAAAAATCTCTTGACAAAGAATCACTCAATCCAGATATCGTTGATAGTTGTCCTAAGTTTGTATATTCAAAATTTTTGGTAATGGAGTCCCAAATCATAAAACCTAATTTATGTTCAACCTTCTCCCCTTTCGAGAGCCGGATAATTTTTGAGAGATCTTCATCATTTTGCAGGAGGTTAGTAAGACGCGAACTTCCCTGACCGTCAATATTGAGCAGAATACCATAACGGGCATTGGAGACAATACAATAACCAATAAGTTGCGAGAGCTGTTGAAGTCCAACACTGCTTAGGTATTTTACTTCTAAGATTAATATCTCAAAATGCTCACCGTCAGTAATTACTGCGAATATATCCAGATTAAGCGGAGGTACTGTTTGTGCATACTCTTTTAAGCACTGACACTCAGCAGGGTGTTCGCTGATTATTTTGTTTAACTTAGTTGATAACTCGCCAATTTCCCAAAATACATGGAGTGTTTTATGATTGCTTGCTAAGAAGTTACTTTTTAACTGACTGCTGATAAAGTCTTTAATTTCTGGATAGAAATCTACTTCTTTCTTTTTAACCGAAGTACTCATGTAAATCTTCCTCTGTTATATCCCGCACAATAAGTTTGAACTTATTATTTGAATCACGAGAAATCAGTTTAGAGTAGAGATTAGGGTTTTCTGCACCAACCATAGCTGACCACTCGCCACATTCAACTATTAATACAGTAGGAATTTCTGGAATCCGTAATATAATGTCGAATTTATTATTACTTTTTAGGTAGGAGGTAATGTGTTCATCCTGATTTCCGGAGATACGTTTTCCATTTAATTTACCATTTTTTCCCGCAATTGCATACGCAATCGCCTGAACTAATATATTTACAGGATAGCCATTCGTTTCATCCGTTCCGTAAACCAGTTTATGTTTGGATTTCTGATACAGGTTATAGATGTAGGAAACATTGGCTTTTTCTACTGTAAATGTACGATTAGAGTAGATTGGTTCTGATTTCAGGAGGTTCTGAATATTTTCTATAGAGTCTTTGTGAAGAATTGAGAACGGATTAATATATTTGCAAGCATCATTCAGAACCTCTTCCATTTTATCATATGGTGCGTGTTCACAACCTAATACACAACAAACATGTAGGTTATGAAGATAATGTCCATTACGAATAATTGGAGGTAATAAGTCACTATCTTCATCTATGTGTACACAACTCATCCCCACATTTATTGGGCGATTCTCACATGTAGGAGATTTTTTATTAGAATAAGTTTGGAGGTTTCTATTCTCTGAAACAGATTCTACCTTTGTTTTAAATGCAAATGCACCAAACTTATCATACTGATCAAGTTTAACTCTTAATTTAAACCCTTTTTTCCATGGTTTATAATATCGGTCATTTGCACTATGAAAATTAGGGTGATTCCAGAGAACCTGATCCGGATAACAATTTATGGAATGCAGGAGCTGACAAAGCTGACAGACAAAGTCATACTTAAATCCAGATATTTCAAAGGACAGAATCTGCGTATCATCTGAAAAACGTCTATGTGATTTCGTTGTACTTCCAATAGTATCAGCAAGACCTGCAATGAAACGCCGTTTCATATTGTCATCAATTAAATCAGAAACAACGCCATCTATAGATACATTTTTTCTCAACTCACCATTTGGGGATATACCATAAGATACAAGGTCATTTTTTAACTTGGATAAATCACCATAACATTGAACATTCCATTCTTTATCCGTTGCCTCATATGTGGCATCTATTCCATAAATCCCCCTCATCATTGGAGAAACAACACTCAAGATGTCTTTTGCAATCTTCCCTGCACGTACAGGGTTCTTTTCAACAGAACCCCATTGGTTATAAGGAAGCCGAATATGAAAAGAATTATCGCTCTTTCCAAAAACTCCGCCGCCAATAATTAATCCGAGCAGATATGCTTTATCTACATTCATGTTTGTCATTTCGGAACACCTGATTCATTATAGCATTTCCAATATGATAGGCAAGATTACATGGCACTGCATTGCCTATGACCTTGTACATAGAGGTGATAGTTTTTGGTGTGTCGTCCATAAACAAAAATGTATCTGGGAATGTTTGAATCCGTGCAATTTCCCGGATGGTAAATCTTCGGTTTTCAGTAGGATGTATAATCCCACAATTTTCTGGTTGAGCTGAGGCTGTTATGGTTCCTGCAATTTCATCCAGACCAAATCTACGGTAGAATTTTGGGGCATGGTATCTTTTCATATCATCTCTTATCCGTTTGAATCTTGGAGGAAGTTTCTCATAGGGAATGTCCTTCCAAGAGCCACCCTCAGGAATGTTTAGAATCATTTCTTCCTGCTGCGGTGAAAGTTTCCAATACTTTTGATTGGGTATGTCTTCCGGAACAGACAGTATATGTTTCAACTCGAGATTTTTTTGCTCTATTTTTTCCGGGAATCTAAATTCAACACCAATATCTTTTCTGACTCCAATAAGAATCAAACGGTGTCTATGTTGTGGAACTTCATAGTTTGCAGAATCCACAACATCATATGTTACTGTATAGCCAATATCTTCTAAATCCGCAGCAATCACATCTATCAGTTTGCGCCCGTCAATGTATTTAGATGACATTAATCCTTTTACATTCTCAAATACAACAACAGACGGGTTCTTCTCCTCAATAATTCTCAGACATTCTTGATAGAGGAGGCCACGTGAATCATGTACTCCTTTTCTATTTCCTGCATTGGAAAATGGTTGGCATGGGAATCCTGCGGTTATAATATCACAATCTGGAATGTCCTCTACAGGAACATCACGAATATCTCTTTTATCAATTTCTCCCAAATTTAACTCAAATATTGCCTGTGCATCTTTATCAAAATCATTAGCCCAAATACGTTGAAATCCAGCTTTATCAAAGCCAACATCCATACCCCCACAACCAGAGAATAATGATACAAGTTTTGGTTTATTATTCATTAGAGCCTCCCTCAAGCTCTGCAATCCACTCATGTTCAATATCTCGATATTCTAATCCCTTCTTCTCACAAAATGATTTCAAACTCTTCATTCCAGAGATATTGGGTTTGCTTTTTCCCGTTTCCCATCTGTTGATTGTGACAACAGAGACCTTCAGTTCTTTTGCAAACTCCTCCTGTGATAAAAGAGCCTTCTGCCTTGATATTTTTATTTTTTGTCCAAGTGTCATTTACCTATCACCGATATATCATTTGTTTAAACTTTATCACACATAAGGATTTCATTTTCAAAGAAATCTGTTATATACTATATCCAAACTTAATATAAACCCCAAACCGCGCGGTGCGAAAGTGCCAACCATCCTATCCAATCCGGCAAAAATACTCACACCAACAGAGTAATAAACCACGCACAATCCTCTAATGCACTTTCGTGAAATCAAAAGAAAAGAGGAGATTCATAGAGTGACTGCTCTCCATTCTAACCTCCTCACATTTCCGAAGTTCAGCAGCATCCCTTCCTGCATCCCGGTACTTCGCAGATAACTCACAAGCTGCCTCTCGTGTGCAGCATTCAGCGAAGAGACCGCTTTCAGTTCCAGAAGAATACAGTCATTCACAACCATATCCGCATAGAAATCCTTCTTCAGCTCAACACCCTTGTAGAACACCGGAATCCGAACCTGACGGCGAACAGAAAAACCTGCCTGCAAAAGCTCATATTCCAGAGCTGCCTCATACACCGATTCCATATACCCGTATTTCAGCGTATTGTACGTCTCAAAAGCACAGCGAAGAACTTTCAGTAAATCC
>SUTD01000006.1 GCA_015063085.1 Methanocorpusculum parvum | reverse complement strand
AAATAGTTCCGCATTTCATTTTTTGCGTTTTCATCCATAGTAAATACTCCAAGTAAGACCAGAGAGAAACCGTCTACATCCTACTGTAGATGGATAATATGTTTTTATACATGATAAAATGTTGTCAGGGCAGATTATGTAATCTAAAGAAAACCGCCTAACCAAAAAAGCGGTTAATGGTGTCCCGTCTCAAAGGACATAACTTCGCTCCACGGAAGAACAACCCACTCGCCGTCTCGAACCTGCATCACGTCATAGACCGGATACCGGTCCCCGTTCTCATCAAAAACGATAGCGCCGGAAAGTCCCACATATCTGATATCCAAAAGACCATCGCGAATCTGCTCTGCGGTGTATCCTCTGCTGTTGACTGCTTCTGATACCATCATCATCGCATCATATCCGTAGATAGAGTCCAGGATTTTCATCGGAACATGGAACTTATCCTCATAGCGTTTGGCATATGTCACATCCGAACCTTTCTTGGACGGAACCGCAGCAATAACTCCTTCTGCAAACTCACCGGAACTCGCAACCTCGGAGCTTGCTGAGTTGTCGGTCACAAACCACTGCGGGTGAAGACCGGCTTTGTCGGCTTTTTCCATAAGCTCAACAAAACTTGCCGAGTTGGGCGTGACCGCAAAGACAGCATCAGGATTAATCTGCTGCATCTGTGCGACAAACGCATCCATATCGAACTCCGTCTCATACGTCTCAAGCGGAATATCAACAACTGCCTTCGGCTCCTTGTGATACTTCTCAAGCTCTTCAACGAACAGCTCGACCAGACCGATTCCGTAACTGTCGTCGGTGTGGAGGATCATGATATCTTCGAATGCCTCGTTTCCGCCGACAATCTTTCCCAGACCAAGCCCTAAGTACCTGTCGGATGAAACTGTTCTGAACACATAGTCACGGTACTCGGTAAGTTCATCTGTGGTCGCACCCGGAGAGAGCAGAACAACTCCCAGAACCTCCGCATACTTTGCGATTGCAAGCGCCTCGGTCGAGGTCATAGGGCCTATGACAACCGGATACCCTTCGTTGTAAATCTCAAGGAAGGTGTTTAAAAGTGACATGGTGTCGCCTTTCGTATCGAAGTACTCAACGGCATATGTCCTGCCTCCCGGAAGCACATGGTAATTCAGCTCTTCGACGGCAATCTCGATACCGCGGGCATACTCGATTCCAAACTCCTCCATGCCTCCTGAAAACGGCAGAAGAACGGCCACGCGGATTTCATTATCCTCCGGATAGTCGCCGACCGAGACGAACAGGAGATTTACCAGAATCACCAGAACTGCAATCATGATAATTGTGCCCTTTTTCGGAAGACCGATGCGGTGCTCTTCGTTGTGGTTCATTTGGTATCCTCCTCGTGAGAGATAAGACTTCGAATCTCTGCTGCAATGCTCTTTGGCGTCATCTTCTTCAGACCGCTCTCAAGAAGCGGGAACTTCTGCGAGAAGTGGGCAAAAATCATCAGACCTGCGGCGTTGACAATGGTCATCGGAAGAAGCGTTGTCACAATGACGTCCTGAATCATGACAAAGTCCATCGCACCGGCTGCAAGGACATAAATTGGGAAGATGACAAGAAGATGCAGCAGCTCAACGACTGCTGCAATGTAGACTGCCCGGCGCATGGTAAATCTGCCCTTCCATGAGCGAATGGCAAATCCTGAAAGAAGACCTGCCGCAAGCGTTGCAAGGAAACAGGGAACAGCAGTCACTCCGCCGACAGAGAGACGATACAGTCCTCCGATTAAACCCGCAAAGAATCCGACAACAGGCCCTCCTAAAACTCCGGCAACCATAGCCCCCAAGTCTCTGAAGTTTAGGATGTAGCCTCCGTACTCTCCGGCAATGGTGATTCCGCTGTAGGTACCGTACACCGAGATGATGCCAAAGATAAAGATAACCCAGAACTTATCAACGATGTTGGAAGTTCCCGATGCCATCCGCTCGAAGGTCTTTGTCCGGCAGAAGATATAGAAGATAACCGAACAGACTAAAACGCTTTCAAAGAGCGGAAGCCCGAACTCCAAAAATGAGCCTTCAATCAGAAGAGCCACATAGACAGACAGCACGCTTCCGATGCCGATCACAAGCATCCAGAGTCTGCTTGCCCGTGCATATTCGGGAAGACAGGTGTTTACGTAAATCAGAATGAAGCCGAACACACCAAAGAGCAGTGCGCAAAGAACCGCACTCGTTCTGATGACCGCCATCGGCTGGTTGATGCCAATCGACAGAAGAATGATTGCGACAAATAACCAGATGAAGAACTGGTAAATTCTGCCGCCTTTGATTTTTGTCTTTTCGGCATTCTCCCGCATCGAGATGACAACACGCGTCAGTGCCTTGGCTCTTGCATCAATTCCGACAACAACAGAGCCGAAGAAGATAACTGCCACGAACAGCAGGAAGAGGTAGGTACCGTACGGAATAGAGCTGAAAAGATAGAGAACCTGGGTGATTAAGATGTTTAAGTTAAGCTCTGCTCCGTGCGGCATAAAAGACACGGCAAATCCGGCATAGCCGAGACACATGAAGCCGAAGGTAACGAGCGCGACTATGAAGAATCCAAGCGCGATGTCGATGTTTACGCTCTTGATGAACCGCTTGAAGAATGCCTCGCCTTTGACAGAGCACACGCCCTCTGCAGCCTCTGTCTTGTCCGTCTTTTCCTTCAGCCACACAGAGTACAGCATTAAGTTCAGACCTGAGCCGACAACTCCTAAAATTGCTAAGATTGCGGTCTCTGACCCCGTTGGAATATTCGGGATGAGACCGGATGCTATCATCTCTACGTTGAACGGGAAGGCGGAGAGGATGATAATCATAAAGATTCCCATGACGAGAACGATTACCGCCATAATCTGTTCGAACTTGTGGTAGATGTGGGTTCGAAGAAGTGCCAGGGCTGCAACAAGGAGGGTTATCGACAGAAGGAACAGGGAAAATACGCCCGGTATAAGATAGTCGAGGAAGGTGGCAGCAAAAAGAACCATTGCGCCGATTGCAAACATCTCAAGACAGTAGGATACAATGACTAAAATCGGACCCCAGTTTTTCGGCCCCGGAAGTTTGGGCAAGACGTCGAAGATGGTCTGTCCTGTTGCAAGCGTATACCGGGCAATTCCGTTGGTGAATGCATATTTGAATACGAGCGTGATAATGACTACCCAGAGAAGAGCAAGCCCGAAGTGTGCTCCAATCTCAATCGCTTCAGTGATTCCGGCCTCGCCTGCGGCAGTAATTGCCAGAAGAAGACCGGGTCCGAAGAACACAAACGTGTTTGCGAACCATTTCCTGAAACGGGACAGTCTGCTCTCCTTCATATTGAGTAAATATTTGTATCGCGGAAATAAATACTATTGTAGATATGAAACTCCTCGATATTCTGGGTATAGCCGCGGTGATTCTGACACTCTGTTTTGTCGGCTATATTTTTACCGCAGACACACTGTTCGCCCCGGAAGAAGAGGAGTACACCGTTGGTCTGGTGATGGAGCTGGAAAGCGGATTTGATTCGTTTACGCTGCAGATTGCAGAAGGCGTCTATCTGTTAAGCAAAGAGGAGGGAGTAGTAACCGTTCCCTGCATTGAAGACGCGGTAAGCAAGGTCTGGGGTTCGGCAGAAGAGCTGATTCATCAGCATGAAGCAGACATAATTGTAACCGGCGGATATACGGTCATCGACTCAATGACCTCTTCAGCTCTGGCAAATCCGGCGCAGAAGTATCTGATGGTGGATACTGACTACTCCGCAGGAGAACAGCCGGACAATGTGGGAAATATTATTTTCCGCTCGAATGAGCCGAGTTATGTCGCAGGATATGTCGCAGGAATGGTAACAGAATCAAAGATTATCGGATTCGTCGGAGGGGTGCAGACCTATATTGTCGAGGACTTTGCCGTAGGATTTGCCGCAGGAGTTGAGCGGGCGGAAAAGGAACGGGGTGCTGATATAGAGGTGTTATTCGACTACACCGGTTCGTTCCTCGATGCAGGTCTCGGCTACTCGTCTGCTCTTTCGATGTACGATGCAGGAGCAGACATTGTGTATCAGGTTGCCGGAACCTGCGGAACAGGAGTGATTGAAGCAGCAGATGATTGCGGAAAATATGTCATCGGCGTTGATGTGGACCAGAGTTATTTAGCCCCTGATGCAGTGATTTTCAGTGTGGTAAAACACATCCCGCAGGCAGTACGCGATACGGTTCTCCGCTACAAAGCAGGGGAGGACTTCAGCGGAGAAACAGTCATCTTAGGATATGCAGACGGGGACTATGTAGGAGTTGCCGGATATATGAAAGACGTTGTCCCGGAGTCTGTTATCAAAAAAGCAAAAGCCGTTGAGCAGGAAATTGCCGAGGGAAAGATTGCTGTTCCGTCAGCAGTGAAGTACGGAATCAACGGTTTTTCAAAAGAGCGGCTGTGAGAATACGGATTCTCATCGTCCGTTCTGAAACAGATTGTTCCCCTTCGAATCAATCCCCACAACAAGCGGGAAATCCGAAAGCTCAATCTCCCAGACCGCTTCTGCCATGCCAAGCTCTGCGTAGTGTACGCCTTTGAGCTGCATACAGGAAGCCGCAAGAGCAGCACAGCCGCCGGTAAAGGCAAAATAAACCCCGCGGCCGCGTAAAGCCTCAACAACCGCATCAGACATCCCGCCTTTTCCAATAAGACCGCGAATGCCTGCATCAAGCATCGGCTTTGTAAGCGCATTCATCCGGGCAGAGGTCGTAGGCCCTGCTGCGACAACCGCACCATCGGCAATCACCGGCCCGCAGTGATACAGCACGGCACCGTCCGGATTGAACGGAAAACCGTCCTCTAAAATCTTTAAATGCGCCTCATCGCGTGCGGTATAGACAGTACCCGACAAAAGCACCCGGTCACCTGCAGTAAGCGACAAGACCTCATCGCCCAAAGGAGCGGTAAGCCTCATAACTCAACCCTCCTGCGTCTGCAGCACCAGCACTGAATATTTACCGCGACCGGAAGGCTTGCCGTGTGGCATGCTCCGCGTTTTACCTTGACGGCAAGCGCAGTCGTCTTTCCGCCAAGACCCATCGCTCCGATTCCAAGCTCATTAATCCGGTCGCAGAGAGACTGCTCGAACGCATCCATCGAATCAATCGGCAAAAGAAGCGCCTCTTTCGCAAGAGCCGGAGCGGAATCAAACGTACCGCCAATTCCAACCCCGACCACAATCGGCGGACAGGGACGCGAGCCTGCGGTTTTTACCACCTCGCAGACGAAATCAGCGATACTGCCAACCTCAGACGGAAGCATCATTTTAATCTGCGACATATTTTCCGATCCCGCACCCTTTGGAAGAACGGTTACCGAGAACGAATCGCCGGGCGAGATGTGAATCGACGGCATCCCGATGCCGCAGTTATCGCCGGAGTTTTCGCGGGAGACCGGATCTACCGCGTTTGGCCGAAGCGGCACAGAAACCGTTGCCCGGCGAACTCCTTCGGCTGCCGCCTCATAGAGCTCGGCTGAGTACGGCACGTCCGGCGGAAGCGTGATATAGAGAACAATAAGCCCCGTATCCTGACAGATGGGAACATCGCGCTCCTTTGCAATCCTCAGGTTCGAAAAAATATTTTCATACTCGCCTTTTGCAACAGCGCTCGTCTCTGTCTCGTAGGCTTTGGAAAGAGCTGAAATAACATCTGCGGGAAGCTCGGTTTCCGCGTCATGAATAGCTGCCTCGACTGCTGAAGCAACCTTTTCAAAAAAAGGAGAAGGCATGAGACCTCCTTTAGAGAAGTTTTGAGGAGACCGTCATGAAGACCGGGCCGCGTAAATCAATCTTTCTCTTGTTATCGGTGATGTAACGCATTGCCCACTCTTCGATTTTAATGTTGATGTCGCTTGGGTGCTTGGACATCTTAATCTGAACGCTTGCAGTCTCGCCTAAGCGTGCTGCCTCTTCGATTCTTGCAACCGCAAGGTTTGCGGCGGCGAAGAGGAAGGAGATGCCGACAGGAGTTCCCTCCTCGCGGACATCTTTGAACTTCTCGGTGTCCGGCACTCCTAATACTGCACCGTTTCTGACAAAGATTTCGTTAAGTGCGGCAGGGCCGAGGAGCGTGGAGTTCTCTTCCGGCTCTGAGACGGAGATTTCGACCTTCTGTCCGAAGAGCTCGCCCTCCCATGCGGCAAAGGAACACGGGGACTGTGCCTTTGCATTTTCTGCAGCGATCTTCATGATTGCCTGAACTGCGCGGCGGCCTTCGATTGTCTGCGGCTCTTCCTTGAGACCGACACCGCGGGCGATTTCGCCGTCGGTGTAGTCCGGGGCATAAAGCTGCGGGTGAGAAAGCTTTCTAACATCCTCTGCCTGGGTTAAGACCATTGCTAAGCGCTCGACACCCATTCCGAGGTTCATGACCGGAACACCGACACCGTACTCGGCAAGGGCTGCAGGCGAGTAGATGCCAAAGGTTGCGACCTCAACCCATCCGTGAACCGGGTGCTTTCCGTAGACCTCGGTCTGGGTTTCGGGCATGTAGTATTTGGAGCGCTTCTCATCCGGCTGGAAACGGAACTCGGTAAAGCCGAATGCGGAAAGAAGACCGGCTGCGACTGCTTTTCCTTCCTCAACAGTTACATCCTCGCCTGCAACGATACAGGATGCGGAGTGGTAGGTTCGAAGATGCGTTGCATCCTCTTCCTGCTCGCGGCGGAAGCAGCGGTCGACAGAGAACATGCGGATTGGAAGAGGTCTCTTGTCCCACATCTGGGAAAGAGAGATGAACCAGCCGCTGGTCATGTGGGAGCGAAGGGTGGTTCTGGAACACTCCGGTGCTAAGTTCTTGAACTCCGGGAAGACGGTGTCTAAGATGTGGACGACAACGCCGTCATCGACCTTTAAGGCAACGGACATCTCATGGGTTAAGTCGTCTCCGTCGAACTTGCCCTTCTTGTATCCGTGCAGACACTTCATCAGTTTCTCTTCGGTTCCTTCCTCGAGCGGGTGTCCGATGATTTCTGCAATCTTTGCGAGACGCTCGTTGGAGATTCCAACGTTTGGACGCGGCAGACCGCCAACATAGTAAACGCGGTCTAAGACTGCAGCAGCTTCCGGACCGAACTGGCGGTAGACATCGGACTCGTCGATGAAAACAGGGACCATGGCTTCGTCAAAGCCCATGCTCATGTATGCAGCGCGCAGGCGGGCAATGGTGTCATAAATCGGGTGCACCTTTGCGCGCTTGTATGTGTAGCGCGGGTAAACAGCAGACGATACAGGCGGGGTAATTACGGACGGCCCCGCATGCCAGGCACCTTCAAAATCGGTTTTCCGGCGTTCTTTAAACTCCTCAACATCAAATCTCATGTTTTTCTCCTCAGACAGACAACGCGGCTTGGCACGTTTTCGTCCATAATTTCGTATCCGACGGCATCAGCGAGCTCTGATGCAAACGTTCGGATTGAATCCATGCCGGGTACAGCAGTTTCTGATAATCTCATTCGACTGTATCCCAGATACATGTATCCTTTTATCTCCACATACATTGGTTGTGAAGTATCGATAATCTTTGCAAAGCCGGCCTTCCAGGAATCACTGAGTCCGGCAACAAGCGTGATGCGAACAGCAGTTCTCACACCTGCTTCTTCCTTCTTTTTGAGAAGCGAGAAGGACTGCATCACATTCTGCCACATGTACTCCGCATCGCCAATCGGATTGCAGATTTCTGCGTAGCTTTTTGCATCCACAGCATCAAGCGATAAGTAAAGCTGTGTCGGGTGGATTTTTTCCACCATCTCGGGAACTGTTCCGTTCGAGACCACAAAGACGCTTCGTCCTCCTTCCTTTAAGCGCTCGATGAGCTCATCCAGATGCGGATAGAGGGTTGGTTCTCCGGAGAGCGATATGGCAAACTGAGTCGGGTTTGTTGTTGCCTCTTCCCAGAATGCGGCATCGGAAAACGGCTTGTCGCCGGAAAGTCCCTTTCTCTGGAGAGCAGGGATTGCTTTGATAATCTCTTCCGGCGAAAGGATTTTCGTATCCTCGATTTCCTGCTCGATGGAGCGCCAGCAGAAGATACAGCGCTGATTACAGCGAAGGGTTGGCGTCATCTGAACGCATTTTGCCGTCTCAATTCCGTAGAACTGATTTTTGTAGCAGGAATCTCCGCCCCGAACAGCCCGTTTGCACCAGAGGCAGGGTTTGACAGCCGCGCTGCTGTCTTCGCTGATGAAGTTGTAGCCTTGCCGGTGAAGCAGTGTGCGGGGTGCAGATGATTTTTCAGACATGGAACCGCGGGGTGTACTCCTCGAAGGAATCGCGCGCGGCAAAAATCTCTGCAGGGGATGCATCGCGGAGAATGACCTTCTCTGCTCTGGTCAGACCGCCTAAGACAACGCAGGAGAACTGCTCGTCCTTGAAACCTTCAATTACGCAGTAATCATATCCAAGAAGGGCATAGATGTCTAAAATTGTGTAAATATCCGTCCCTCTGAGTGTGAGAACCGTTTTTTCCGCATCAATTCCTGCCCCGCAGGAGGAACCGGCCTCAAAATGAAGCGTAGTGTCCTTTCCTTTCGGCAGCTCGAAGATGTGGTGTCCCATGTGCTTTATCGTGCCGACTTTGTAGTTTTTCGCAAGCAGGGGAACCAGTTCTTTGACGATTGTAGTCTTCCCGCTGTTGGAGTGGCCGATAATATTGATAATTTTCATTAACTGTTAAGAGTTTCGCGTGAGTTGGATTTATTACTTTTTACCCGAAACATATTGAGTACATACGAGAGGGAAGAGAATATGAAGATGATGATGAGCAGCGGGCGAACTCCTGAGCAGGGAGCCCAGCTGTACTATAAGGATACTCCGGAATATTCGCGTGAGACTTCATACTGTTTCCTTCACCCGATGGACTGCATGGAAATCGGTGTTGAGGAAGGAGACCATGTTGTAATCTCAAGTACCGCAGGCGAGACGGTCTTTTATGTCCGCGAATCTCCGGAAACTCCGGAAGGAGTTGTGTTTATTCCGTGCGGTCCGCATGCAAACTTCATTCTGCATGAGAAGACGCATGCAACAGGTGCACCGGACTTCAAGGGTATGGCAGTTGAGGTTGAGCCGACTGACAGACCGCTCGAATCCGCATGGGATTTAATGGAGCACTTAGGCGGCCTTCGCTATGCAGTGCCTGAGGGAATTAAGCTTCCGGGAGCAGAGCAGGGCGAAAAGGTGGTAAAGCATGCGGCATGCCCTCTCTGCGGCTGTCTCTGTGATGACATCGAGCTTCACGTAAAAGACGGTGTGGTAACAGAAGTTGTCAATGGATGTCTGCTCTCTGCCGGTAAATTCTGCTCGAAGGGCAGAATGATCTCCCCAATCGAACGCCAGGGCGACCGCTGGGTTGAGACTGACTTTGACGATGCGGTAAAGAAGGTCGCAAAGATGTTCGTTGACGCAAAGCGTGCGCTCTTCTACGGATGGTCCGGCACTTCAACTGAGGCGATGCACATCGGTCTGGAGATTGCAGAGGAGATTGGCGCGGTGATGGATAACTGTTCCTCTGAGTGTCACGGGCCGACAATTATGGCCGTCCAGGAGGTCGGACACCCGGGATGTACGCTTGGTCAGATTAAGAACAGAGCAGATGTTATCGTCTACTGGGGATGCAATCCGATTGCAGCACATCCAAGACACTTATCCCGCTACTCGACATTCTCGACCGGTGCATTCCGCGAGGAGGGGAGAGGCAACAGAACCGTTATCGTAGTCGATATCAGAGAGTCCGAGACGGCAAAACTCGCGGACGTGTTTGTGCAGGTAAAGCCCGGAGGAGACTTTGCACTCTTCAATGCTCTTCGCGCCTGTGTGCGGGGAGAACGCGATGTCATCCCGGAGACGGTTGCCGGTGTTGAGAGAAATGTTATCTTCAAACTCGCAGATATTCTGCTCTCGGCAAAGTTCGGTTCGTTCTTTACCGGAATCGGTCTGACGCAGTCCCGCGGCAAGTACAAGAATGTGCGGGCCGGCATTGAGTTGGTTGACGAACTCAACCGCCATACGAAGTACACGTTAACTCCTCTTCGCGGTCACTGGAATGTGGACGGAACAAACCAGATGTTCTCGCTTGCGGCAGGATATCCGTACGCGGTTGATTACTCCAGAGGAATTGTGCACTACAATCCGGGAGAGACAAGCGGTGTTGATATCTTAGGAAACCATGAGGCAGACGCAGTATTAATCATTGGAACCGACCTTGGCGCACACTTCCCAAGAGAGACTGTAGCCCACCTGGCAAATATCAATACGGTGGTTCTCGACCCGTTCATCTCCCTCTCGACCGCGGTCGCAAAAATCCACATCCCGGTGGCATCAGTTGGAATCGATGCGGAAGGTACCGCATACCGCTTGGACGGTGTTCCAATCCATGTGAAGAAGGCGTTTGAAACCGACATGCCGTCTGATGAGGTTATCTTAACGAAGATTTTAGAAGAAGTCAGACGCTTAAAGGCTGAGAGAAAATAATCTTTCTTTTTTTTAGGCTTTGAAAAGCCAAAACCTTACTTACATAAAACAATAAACTAAGACGTAAGGATACCATGCTGACCTGCACATACATCGAAAAAGGAAAGTTCGCTCTTACAGAAAAACCAAAGCCGAAAATCCTGCACGAGCGTGACGCCGTAGTCCGCGTGACGCTTGCAAGCATATGTTCAAGCGACCTGCACATAAAGCACGGAAGCGTGCCAAGAGCAGTTGAAGGAGTTACGGTAGGGCACGAGATGGTAGGTGTTGTAGAAGAGGTGGGATCTGCGGTAACAAACGTCAGGCCCGGAGACCGCGTAACAGTCAATGTGGAAACATTCTGCGGAGAGTGCTTCTTCTGCAAACGGGGGTTTGTCAACAACTGTACCGACAAAAACGGCGGATGGGCGCTTGGATGCCGCATTGACGGAGGCCAGGCAGAGTACGTGAGAGTGCCTTTCGCAGACACAGGTCTAAACAAAATCCCAGACTGCGTCACAGATCGCCAGGCACTCTTCGTCGGAGACGTTCTTGCCACAGGATTCTGGGCGGCACGAATATCTGAGATTACAAAAGACGACACAGTCCTAATCATCGGGGCAGGGCCTACCGGAATCTGCACTCTCCTCTGCGTGATGCTCAAACACCCAAAGAGAATTATCGTCTGCGAAAAGGACGAAGAGAGAATCCGCTTCATCCGTAAACACTATCCAGATGTCCTCACAGTAACCCCTGACAAATGCCCGGAGTTTGTAAGAGAAAACAGCGAACAGAGAGGAGCAGATGTTGTACTCGAAGTCGCAGGCGCTGATACAACATTTCAATTGGCATGGGAATGTGCAAGGCCGAACGGGATAGTAACAGTTGTCGCTCTCTATGATTCCCCGCAAACCCTGCCGCTTCCGGATATGTACGGCAAAAACCTGACATTCAAAACCGGAGGCGTTGACGGATGTGACTGTGACGAGACACTCCGGCTCATTGCCGAGGGAAAAATCGACACCGAGCCTCTGATAACCCACACCTATCCGCTTGAAGAAATAGAAGAAGCGTACAGGATTTTCGAAAACAGAGAAGACGGCGTCATCAAAATAGCAGTCGAATGCAGGACAACAGATAAATCCTGATACAGCATACGAAAAAATGCAAATACGGAGTTTACCCATGACTGACAAACGGGTTCTTACCATCCAGGACATCTCCTGTTTCGGACAGTGTTCGCTTACCGTAGCGCTCCCGATTATCTCGGCCTGCGGAATCGAGACAGCAGTAATCCCATCCGCAGTTCTCTCAACGCATACGGGCGGATTTACCGGATTTACCTGCCGTGACTTAGCAGAAGACATCCCGAAAATCCGTGACCACTGGAAAGAGGTCGGCGTAAAGTTTGACGCAGTATACACCGGGTATCTGGGAACACCGGAGATGATTGCTGATGTCATCTCGATTATGGATGACCTTGGAACCGAAGGAAGCCTGAATATTGTAGATCCTGCAATGGCTGACGGCGGAGTGCTCTATCCGGCATTCGATATGGTCTATGTCGAGGAGATGAAAAAGCTCTGTGCCAAAGCAGACATCATTCTCCCAAATATCACTGAAGCCTGCATGCTCACGGGTATGGAATACAAAGAAGAGTATGACGAGGCATACATCGACGAGCTCCTTGCAAAACTATCTGCTCTGGGCGCAGAGACGGTTATCTTAACCGGTGTCGGATACAAGCCCGGAAGAACAGGTGTTGTCGTGTTCGAGAACAAAGAGAAGTCCTACTACGAGCACCGCAGAATCGAGAAGGGCTGTCACGGAACCGGAGATGTCTATGCATCAACATTCGTTGGAGCGCTCATCAACGGAAAAGACGCCTTCACCTCCGCAAAAATTGCCGCAGACTATACCGTCCGCTGCATCGAAATCACGAAAGGCGATACCGAACACTGGTACGGCGTAAAGTTCGAAAAGGCAATGCCGGAATTAATCTCTGCAATCCATGCAGAGTAACTTTTTTTTTAATTTTTCTGAACCGCATCTCAATATTTCTGAAGTTTGAATTGATATAATCCAAAAATAGATATACCAACTCTCAAAGACTATGAAATATGTCAGCAGGAGATTACTGTGTAAAGTTTTTATCGACTGAGAAATCGGTTAGAAGCGAAGCTGCAAAGAGTCTTGGGAAGCTTGGAAAAGCCGGAGCAGAAGCAGTAATCCCTTTGCTCTCAGCAGATGACTGGGTGTTTCGTTATCGGGCATGCGAGGTTCTTGGGCTTTGCGGATGCAGGGAATTTGCAGACCGTCTCATTCCAATGCTGTCAGACGAAAATGACATGGTTCGATGCTGTGCAGCAAAGAGTCTTGGAATTATTGGAAATCCATCTCACGTACAGTACATAAAACCATTAATGGGAGATAAAAATCCATACGTTGTCCGCGAAGCACACAGGACACTTCAAAAGTGGAAGCGGTAAAAGAGGAGTTCCAGAAGAAAAATAAGAAAAGGGTGTTTCTAAGATATATCAGATAACTCTAATACACGGGTTGTCATACTTATATTTTCTTTTCCAAAGCCTGTTCGACGATTTTTATCGCACATAAATCCCCGCACATTGAACAGGTTTCGCATTCGCCGTCTCTTTCGTGGACTGCCTTTGCATGCTCGCCAAACATCGCTGCGGCATACTGTCTTTCCCAGTCAAGAGCATGACGGGCTTCTCCCATCTCGATTTCGCGGGCGAGTGCTGATTCACGTTTTCTTGCAAGGTCTCCGACGTGAGCTGCAATTTTTGCGGTTCTTGTTCCCTCTATGATATCGTTTTTATTCGGGAGGGCTAAGTGTTCAGATGGAGACACCATACAGATGAAGTCAGCTCCGGCAGAGGCGGCAGCAGCCCCGCCTATGGCTCCTGTTATGTGGTCATAACCTGGGGCTATATCTGTTACCAGCGGACCTAACAGATAGAGCGGAGCAAAACCAGTGATTTCCTTTATCATCTTCACATTGTAGGAGATTTCGGAAAAGTCCATGTGTCCCGGGCCTTCAATCATGCGGAAAACACCTTTGTCAAAAGCACGGCGGGCGAGTTTTCCAAGAGTCACATACTCCTGAGACTTGGCAAGTTTTACCGAATCCACGTATGCTCCAGGACGCATGCCGTCCCCTAAAGAGATCGGGATGTCATACTCGTCTAAAATTTCTAAGAGGTAGTCATATTCTTTGTAGAGCGGATTCTCTTCGCCTGTTGCAAGCATCATCGCTGTGTGGAATGAACCACCGCGGGATACGACACCCATAGTCCGCGGATCAAGCTTTAACGCATCAAGCACTTCGAGATTTACTCCACAGTGAAGCGTCATGAAGTCAACGCCTTCCTTTGCCTGGTCACGGATGGTGTTGAAGAGCGTGTCAGCATCCAGATCAACGACATTGCCGGCACGGCGGACTGCCTCATAAATCGGAACAGTGCCGACTGGAATGTCAAGCTTTAGAATCTCGCGGCGCATGGATACAATATCCCCGCCGGTCGATAAATCCATAATCGCGTCTGCTCCGTTATCGATTGCGGCTTTTGCCTTTTCGATTTCCATTTCCGGAGAACAGGTGATGCCGGATGTTCCAATATTCACATTTACCTTTACGCCAGCTCCTTCTCCTATTGCGCACGGAGTGTAGGTTCTGCGGTCATTTTTCAGAACAATGCATCGGCCGGATAGAATATTTCGTGCGAGCCTTTCTGTTGAGATATTCTCGTTTTTTGAAACAGCAGAGAGTGAGGAGTAATCCCCGCTCGTACATTCTCTCAGTATCGAATGCATAACTGAGTAAATAGTTATCACTCTTCAATAAAATACTTAGCGGGAACTGTTTTTTTGTTGATTACTGTCCTTCAGCCGGGTTTTTCTCAGCTGGAAAAATGCGTAAATCTGCTCTCCGGCAGTTCGAAAAGGTGAGAGAAGATATTCTCTCTTCAGCCCAAAAAGGGAACGGGTATTCGGTTTTATTCTTTACAAGAGAGACAACATCCTTCAGAACCGCGAATGACAGCGCAGATTCCGCAGAATTTCTTCTCAAGCTCTTCTTCGGTCAGATTCTTGGTCTGAATCTCTTTGGCAAGGTCTTTGATAATATCATTAATCTCATCATCAAAAACAATCCGGTATCCGCGTTTGCCTGACAGATACTGAGAGACCGCCGATGGAGCGACAGAGAGCGCTTTTGCAGCCTGTACCTGACTGATTCCAAGACCAACCAGCTCTGCGGCGAGAGATGCCTGAACTGCAGGGATGATGTTCATAACAATATCCTGACAGGGAACTTTTACCATAGATAATTATTAACGATGTTTATGTATATAAAACACACCGTTTATGCACACGGGTTTAAAAAAAAGATGTGTTAGAGAGAGAACTCTTCGGTCTCGTCGCGTCTGTCGCCTTCGAGCTTTTTGAAAAGTCCCGGTTTGCTTTTTGGAATTAAACAGAGCGGACATTTCCACTGATCCGGAATGTCTTCATACTTTGTTCCCGGTTCGATGCCGTGCTTCGGATCTCCGGTTTCCTCATCATAAACCCATCCGCAGTAAATACAATACCATTTTGCCATACTTAATAATTACACTGAGAACTATTTCAATATACTCTTTGGGACACTACCGAATACCTCTTATAGTTTTGAGAACGAATAATTTGTTAACGAAATTTTCGGTTGAGAAAAATCAATGACTGTCACACTCACACCTGAAGAAGTTAAAGCCAGATTCGGCCCGATGTTCTGCCGCCGTCTTCTTGTCATGACGGATCAGAAGAACGGGATTGCAGAGATTCACGAAGAGTGCCATGCACGAGGCCCCATTGAATGGGATCACATGAACCGCCGCCGTGCGGGAGGAGCACTTATCTCCGCAAAGACGCAGGGGTGTAAGATGACCATGACCGCAAAGCTTGGATGTCATCCCATCCGCTTTGGCCCGGCAGCAACCGAACTGGGCGGTCAGGCTCTCGAAGCAGTTATTGTACACGGCAATGAGGTTCACACATCCTGGGCAGGAGCGGCAGGCGCAGGAGTTGGTGTTTCCGCATGTCTTGCACAGGCACCAGGAGTTATCCGGACCGAGTACAAATCCGAAGAGGACTTGCATGTCGGAGGATCCAGAATCTGCAGAAGCACAGTCATTCTCCCGAATTATGAAAAGATTACATTCGGTATTGATGATACCGATGTAAAAGAGGAAGGAGCAACCTGGGTTCTTGCTCTGCAGTGCGGCGAGGCATGCGCAATTGAGGGAGTACTATTCCTTGGCATGCGTCTTGTGCAGCTCAACCCGAAAGCACCGAACAAGACCACAAACTGTACCGGCTCTGCAATCAGCTTCGCAGTTCTGCCGGAGAAGAAAGCAGAACTCATTGCTTTTGTAAAATCCTTTGTCGAAGAACACTCGGTAAGCCCGGAGACCGGAATCTGCTACATCGAAGGTCTGGTTATGCCGGAGTCGCCGTACAAGAAACAGATTAAAACCGAGCTCTTAACCGTTGAGTACGCAAACGAAGAAGCAGAAAGAATCGGAGTGACCTACATCGACTCGGCAAACTCCAAAGGCAGAATCGGTTCTCTCGGCGCCCTCCTCTGGGCAAATGACGGCGTAGAGGCAGCAGGTCTCTTCGGCGAAGAAGCATAAACAGGATTTTCCTGTATCTTTTTTTTGTTACCTGTCCTTTCCGTTGAAAAAATAAAAAGAGAGAAGGGTTTGGAGGATTGGAAGAGAGAAAAATATTTTTTTTCAGGCAGATGCGGTCTGCGGGGCGGTTGCCAGAGTATTTGGGAAGTAGAGCATCTGTCTTGCGTCACGGAAGTTGAACTTCTCGATGATTAATCCGTTCTCCTTTAAGCGGCGGAGTGCGTAGCGGACAGTACGCGGAGCAAGACCGGTTGCGAGAACAAGATCTTTGTGTGTCTGAGAGCCGGATACTTCCAGGTGCTGGAGGATAGTAATACAGGATTGGGGCATAGACTTTCTTTGCATACATAATAATTATTTTCAAAGTATATAAAACTATTTGAGATTGTTCCAAACATATCGAACAATTAATTGTTGTTCAAATTTATGTTCGCAAAATTGCGAACAAATGAGTATCAGATAGCTTAATTGTCCGTGAAGACAAATATGAATGCATGTTGACGAAAATGGAGAAAAAAGCCTTCTGCGTGCTTCTCGCCGTTACAGCAGTTCTCATCATTTTCTTCCTCTGTTTTGGCGTCCTGTATCCGGAAGCAGGCGTTGTTCCGTATACCGAAGACACGCCGGAAAAAACGCGCGTAAGTTTTGCAGGAGAAATTCAGGAGATGCGGATTACAGCAGCCGGCGGGCATGTACTCCTGAATATCGCAGGAGTAAGCGTATTTGTGGAAGGGGGCGCTGATAATATCTTCTACAAAACCGGAGACCGGGTGCGGGTTGTCGGAATTGTTGAGACGTATGCCGGAAACCGCGAGATTGTGGTAGGACAAACGGGCTCTGTCTCACTCACAACCGGTGTTTATTTACCGGCAGAAACCAACTCCTATGTATGAGTGAGTATCCAAAACCCGGAGACACCGTCAATCTCCTGACATTACGGGATCTTCGTATCCGTGAAAAGATTAATGTCTATCTGTATATGGATGCGGAAATCGCCAAAACGTCCACCGTGGAGGAGGATATCAAAAAATACCGCTTCACCGACATGGACTTCCGACCGGTACTGGAGATTGAAGACTGGTTCAAAAATATGCAGAAACAGCTCAAACAAATCGTCGGACCGTCGGCAAAGGTTGAGCAGATGTTAACAGAACAGCCCCTCGAAGCAGAAATTTTAGAGACAGGAGTTCTGGAAACCCCGGTCGGTCTTCGTCCCTATCTCAAATGCCTGCTCCCGTTCCTCGACGAGATGGAGGAGATTGAAGTCCGGCAGGCAACCGGAATCAAAAATCAGTAATGTTTTATAGAACAGCAATCCATATTGTTTTATAAAACCATGTCTTCCGACAGACTTCTCCAAAACGTGGTCAGCATCCTTCTTATGACTGGCTACGATGTCTCAGAACGCTGCGAGATACGTCCGCGCAGTTTTGATCTGATGACAACCAACGGAGAAAATCTGTTTGTCATCAAAGTTGTTTCCCAGATCGACAGCGTAAATGAAGACGTTGCATGGGATCTGGATAAGATTGCCCGCCACCTTCACGCAGTCCCGCTGATTATCGGCGAGCGTGCCCGCGACATTCCGCTCGAGCGCGGGGCAATATATCTTCGATACGGAATCAATGCGATATCCCCTGCAACACTCTACGATTATCTGGCAGAAGGAGAACTGCCGCTTGTGTATGCATCGCCCGGAGGGCTCTATGTCAATATTGATGCAGACCGGCTTCGTGAACTGCGCGAGAACATGGCGATGTCGCTTGGAGATCTCGCCCATGCCTTAGGCGTTTCAAGGAGGACTGTCAGCAAATATGAAAGCGGCATGGGAACAACGCTCGAGATGGCAATGCGGCTCGAAGAGTTCTTCGATGACGACATTGTCATGCCGATTGATCTCTTAAACTATGTCCCGGTCGAAGAGGAAAGAATGCCTGCGTCCCTTCCGTCCGCACGCACCGAAGGAGAGACGCAGGAAAAGCCCGAAGAACACCTGCGCTCGATTGGAATCAGTGTGCATGAACTGCGGCGTGCTCCCTTCCATGCGTTTGCAGTCTTCGAGAACGAAACGATTCTCACCTGCTACGGAACCCCGCAGAAAACCGTGCAGAGAGCAGAGCTTCTGGGCAACATCTCCCAGATCTCCGGCACCCACTCGCTGTGCGTGGTAACCGACTACAGCAAGGAAAAGAAGATCGGCTCAACCTTAGTTATCGGAGACAAGCGGTTAAAGGATGTAGAAGACGGAGAGGATTTACTCTCGATGGTTGCGGAGAGAAAATGACGGAGGAAAAACCAATCAACCACCCGCGTCTGATTCTCGGCGCAGTCGGCCTTGCTTTAGGAATTGCCACGCTGATTCTGACAATCCTTGATGCCGTAACAGCAGACACTGCCGTACGCTTCCTTGCGGTTTCTGTCATCTGCTTTGGCATATCCGCATTACTTCCCGGACGCGAACAATGATCTACGAACTCTACGAGAAACACATCAAAAAGGGAATTGACCAGTTCCCGGAGGAGCTCTGCCTGATGCTGACCGGAGATGAGCTTGCCGCAGATACGGACAAACTGGTCTCGGTACTGAAATGGGTGCAGGAGTTTCCAAAAATCCGGCGCTTTATCATCCACGTAAGCAGTGATTCCGCTGACATCTCTCTGCCGTTTGCTGAGATGGCAAAACATGCATCTGTTCGGATCAGTTCCCCTGCAGGAGAAAAGCAGGCGGGAGCGGGCAGTCCCGAGGTGTTGATTGTTGTTGGAAAGTGCGGCAGAAAAGAGATTGCCGATGCGGTAGCCGAAATCGCTGCGTCCGAAATAGATCCGGAGGATATCACCGAAGACACCATAGAAGAACACCTCCTCTATCAGGTGACGCCGGACTTCGTTATCAAAACCGGCGGGAACCACCTAACCGACTTTTTAATCTGGCAGTCGGTATATTCCGAACTGTTCTTCTGCGATGTAAACTGGGACAGAATCCGCCACGTTGATTTCCTGCGGGCTCTTCGGGACTTCCAGTCAAGACAGCGCCGGTTCGGTAAGTGAGAACAATTATATAATCTCACAGCAAACCCCTTTCCTACGTATGTCGCTTCAAGACCTTCTGCATCCAAAAAGTGAGGGTGCATCGTTTCTCAGAGACATTATCGTAATTCTGCTGATTGTAGCAGTAATCGGTATCGTCCTCTTTGGAGTATCCGGCACCTGGCCCGCGCTGGTTGCTGTAGAATCCGGAAGTATGGAACCCAATCTCCCAACGTACAGTCTGGTTTTTGTAACTGACGAAAACCGCTACGGAGGGTGGATGACGCAGGAAGAAGCACAGGCGTCTGATGCCTCAAAAGTTTTCAATGAGTATGGCGATGTAATTGTGTACCAGCCAAATGGTATGACCGGTGTAACTCCGATTATTCATCGGGCAATCACCACAGTTACGAAAGAAGAGGCCGAAGCACTCGGTTTTACCGGAGATGCAGCACACGCAGGCGTTATCACAAAAGGTGACAACCCGAATACGAATCCGTATCCGGATCAGTTCGGAGGTTTCCCCGGATACGGCATCTCTAGAGTAGAACCGGTGAAGGAAGAGTGGATTGTCGGCAAAGCAGTCTTTGCCATTCCGCTTATCGGGTGGGTGCCCCTCCACCTGATCGAAAGTATCCTGATTGCTGCGGTAATTATTGTCTGCATTGAGGTTGTAAGCAGAGTTCTTGCGAAGCGTAAGAACCGGAAGAGGTAATCATGAACGTCAACACAATTCTGTCAGATGTCTTAGGCGGGGCACGGATGAGCGAGGAGGAAGCTGCATTCTTATTCGCTCTGAAAGGCCGCGATGTCTGGAAAGTCGCAGAAGCCGCAGATGAGCTTCGCGAGAGAAAGGTCGGCAATGCTGTGACCTATGTCCGAAATATGAACATCCACTTAACCAACATCTGCAAGAACAGATGCGGTCTGTGCGGATTTGGAAGAAAGCCGACAGAAGCCGATGCTTTCTGCTTCAGTGAAGAAGAGTTTCGGGAGCACTGTAAAGATGCTCTGTCAAAGAATGTGACAGAGGTCTGTTATCTTGCAGGAATCCATCCGGAGTTTACGGTTGAGAGCTATGAGAATATCATCAGAACTTTCCATGAGGTAATCCCGGGAGTTCACGTTCACGGCTGCAGTCCGGATGAAATCTTATATGCGGCAGAGAGAAGCGGCATTACAACCAAAGAAGCCCTCATCCGTTTAAAGGATGCAGGTCTTAACTCGGTGCAGGGAACAGCCGCAGAGATTTTGGTTGACCGTGTTCGAAAGATTATCTGTGAGAAGAAGCTCCCAACCGCCGAGTGGGTTCGAATCATCCGCGAGGCAGCAGACTTAGGCTTCAAGGCAACCTCAACTATCATGTACGGCTCGGTTGAGACGGACAAAGAGCGTGCAGAGCACTTGAGAATCCTGCGTGACCTGCAGGATGCGTGCCATCCGTTCGAGGAGCTGGTACCGCTCTCGTTCCTTCACAAGAACACTCCGCTTGAAAAAGACGGCATAGTAAACCACGGCGCAACCGGAAGACAGGATGTTTTACTCACGGCAGTTTCCCGTCTCTTCATGGATAATGTCGACAACATTCAGGTTCCCTGGTCGAAGATTGGGCAGAAGATGACCGAGGTCTGTTTGATGGCCGGCGGAAATGATGTTGGAGGAACCATGTTTGTGGATTCCTTATCCCGCGAGGCAGGAACGGCAGAAGGCACAGATTACTTCAGTCCGGAAGAGATGCAGATTATGTGCGAAGACATGGGACGCGTGTTAAAGCAGAGAGACACGCTCTACCATATTCTCTAACCTTTTTTTTACGCTGAATAAAAACGAATGGAAATGCGGGAAGATGAGTGCGAGGGGAGGGATTCGAACCCGCGAACGACTTTCGAGCAGATCTTGAGTCAGCCTCCGTTGGCCACTTGGATACCCTCGCAAAAAGTGCTTGTATATATTTGCGGGAATCTGTTATGAAGGTTTGTACCAAAAAAAGAAAAACCTGCTCAGAGAATCTGCAGAATTGACAAAGAGACGATACGTACCGGGAGAAAACGGCGCATTATAAAAAAGTATTTATGCAAATACATCATATATGTATATCCCTTATAGGAAGCGAGGTGGGGTAGTCAGGAGATCCCGTCGGGCTCATAACCCGAAGACCAATGGTTCAAATCCATTCCTCGCTATGATTTTTTGTATTCTTTTGTGTGTTTCAGTTCCTATTCATCCTGTATGTCATTTTTCTTTAGTTGCGATAAACTAAAGTTAATTTTAGTTATATCGTAAAAATCAGAATAAATAATATTGATGAATTCCAATGATATGCTATGAATTGGAAACATCTGTCCGCCTCAGTACTTTTTTGTTCGCTGCTGGTGCTTCTTGCCTCCTGTTCCTACGCAGTTCTTTCCACGATTGTGACGCTGGCCGTTGGTGCCGGATACGGAATTCCTGTTGTTCTGGTCGGGAAATTCTTCTACGGATGGGCAATCCTTTTCCTCATTACTGTAGTTGTATTCTTTGTAACCCGGAAGAAACGGCAGAAAATCCCCTGCAGCAGAAACCGTGTGCTCTCTCTTGCCGGAGCAGGGGTTGTCATGGCTCTCGTTACGGTATGCTACTTCCATTCGCTTGGCTGCCTCCCGATATCTCTTGCAGTCGTATTACTCTTCCAGTACTCATGGATGGGGGTGGTTCTCGAAGCAGCAGCAGACCGCAGGCTTCCCTCCCGCAGCAAAGTAATTTCCTGTCTGGTGATTCTTTTCGGAACAATCCTCGCCGGAGGAGTTATTGGTTCAGACACATCGCCTGCCGGGATGAATCCGATGGGAATCCTGCTCGGTCTCACAGCCGCATTCTGTTATGCGCTTTTTGTATTCCTCAGCGGCAGGGTTTCAACAGATATGCAGCCCTTACAAAAAAGTTTCAGTATCGCAACGGCAGGAATGTTTTTTGTTCTGCTGTTTGTCGGAACCTTCTACGGAGGTTTTGCAGTTCTGGAGGGAATCACCAACACAGATACGCTTGCCTACAGCATCCCGCTTGGTCTCTTTGGAATCGCGGTTCCAATCATCTTCCTTGCCGTTGGAGCACCGAAGATTTCCACCGGGATGGCCACCATTCTCAACTCTGCAGAGCTCCCGCTTGAAGTCCTTCTCGCAGCCGCAATCATCCTTGAACCGGTATCCCCCATTCGCTGGATTGGTGTTGTGATAATTCTCTTCGGTATCGCACTCCCGTATATTCTGGAACGAAGAGTCGTCAGCGGATGGGAAAATTAGAGCAGAAGTGTCAGCAGGATATCCACTGCTGACACCCCAAACAGAGCAGAAATCAGCCCTGCGGTAAGCGGAACCAGAAGCGGAATGCCTGTCGTAACCCAGATGGTGTCACAGGTTTCCAGCAGGGAAAGTGTCTTTGCATACTCTTTTGGATGCTCACGAAGATTCCGGGTGTTTCTCTCCGGACTCTGCCGCAGAGAAAATATCACATCACGCATCTTCACAAACTGTTTTTCCACCCGCCCCTCTGATTCCAAAACTGTTTCTGCAAGGAAGCCGAACTGATTTTTTGCAGAAGAGCCGGGAACCGGTTTTCCCGAACACATCAGCCAGAACGGAGCACGATTCCCTTTCCCAAGATTATAGAGCAGGCAGACAACCGGGACGAACAGAGAAAGGATTCCGGCATTCACAATTACTGACACCGCAAGAGAGGGAAAAACCCATGCAGCAAACGGTGTCACCGGCACTGTCAGCGAGAGCAGAACCAGTGCTTTGGCATCCGCTTTTCCAAACATCCCAAGAAGCGAAAAGACCGCGCACAGCACGGCAACAAAAAGCGACACCAGCAAAACAAAAAATGCCCCCGGGGTATGAATGTACCCAACCCAGAAAATCACCGCACAAACTCCGCCGATTACTGCTGCAGGATACCAGACTGCACAAGAAACTGTCCGCGTCTTCCAGTCCTGGAATGCCGCGAAAAGAAATGTAATGAGAACAGCCACGGCTGAGAGCGAAAGCGGAAGAGACAGCATATGTATCTATCTATGAGATGAAGCAGGCAATAACTCTTACTCATCTGCGAAGACAGGTGTTGAGAGAATGATACCTCTTTATACCATGAAAACCCTAAATTACCATATGGTAAATATTGCAGACTTTGAGAAGATATCCGCTGAGTTAAAAGAACTGCTCGGACTTGAGGGATCACCGGTTGCATTAAAGATCGTAACCTCGGCAGAGGAGATTCCGGAAGGAATCCCGGAGCTTGAAGAGACCACCCGTCACTGCCGCATGGTTTCTCTTGCCCGTGAAGGACAGGTCTTTTTCGCACCGGATGCAAAGCACCAGTGCGGAGGAGGGGCATGGGCACTTGGTCTTCGCGAGAAGGGCGAGACGCTTCGAACCGGACAGCACTACTTCAAGCTCGGAAAATACGAGACCATCAACGCATCCAGAAGAACCATGGAGGGCGTGCCAAGCCTCCCGAAGGAGACCTATGCAACTCTGTATGCTCCGCTCGAGAAAGCAGCATTCGAGCCTTCGGTCGTTATCATCTTCGCAAAACCGCTTGCCATGCTCAAACTTGCCCAGAGCACTCTCTGCAAAACCGGCGGAAGAATCTATCCGGAGTTTGCCGGAATCCAGTCCATCTGTTCTGACGCTGCCGCACATGTTCTTCTTTCCGGAAAACCGAACTTCACTCTCGGCTGTGACGGCTCCCGCAAATTCTCCGGAATCAAAGACGAAGAAATGGTTGCCGGATTCCCGATTGAACTGATAGCTGAGATTGTCGAGAGCTTAAAGAAAGTAACCGCAGCACCCGGCTCAAAGAAATAAGAAAACCCCCAAACTTTTTTCGGGATACGGCATCTGCCTCCCCATCCCCAAACACTGATATCAGAAGAGTTCAAATATATTATTACTATGGACTTTGGCGGAAGATCAATAGGGACTGAGACCTATGTCGCACCAAACGCAACCTTAGCCGGAGATGTCCACCTCGGAAATAATGTGACTATCCTCTTCGGTGCAGTGCTTCGTGCAGACATGGATTCAATTACCATTGGAGACGGCTCAAACGTACAGGACAACGCAGTAATCCATGAAAGTGTTGGAAAGCCGGTTGAGATTGGCAAAAATGTCTCCATCGGACACGGAGCAATCATCCACGGCGCAAAAATCGGCGACAACTGTTTAATCGGAATGGGCGCTATCGTCTTAAATGATGCAAAAATCGGCGAAGGCTCACTCATTGCAGCAGGGGCGCTCGTTTCAGAGAGAAAAGAGATTCCTCCGCGGTCGCTTGTAATGGGAGTTCCCGGAAAAGTTGTCCGTGAGTTAACCGATGAAGAGGTTGCAGCAAACATCAGGAATGCACAGACGTATGTCGGTGTCGGAGCGAGGTATCTCCATGAGTAATGCTGTTGTCATCGGCGGAGGGGTTGCCGGAATTCAGTCAGCCATGGATTTGGCAAACCACGGAGTGCATGTGTACATCGTTGAGCGGGAGCCGTCCATTGGCGGACACATGGCCATGCTCGACAAAACCTTCCCCACAAACGACTGTTCCATGTGTATCCTATCTCCAAAAATGGCTGAGGTCTCCCGCCACCCAAATATTACCATCCTCACCTTAGCCGAAGTCGAATCAATTTCCGGAACTGCCGGAAACTTCACCGTCACCGTAACCAAATATCCAAGATACATAAACGAAGCCGACTGTACCGGATGCGGAGAGTGTGTTGAAGTCTGTCCGGTTGAAGTCTACAATAAATTCGATGCAGGGCTTGGTGTCCGAAAAGCAATCTACAAACCCCACGCCCAGGCAGTGCCGAACTTAGTCGTCCGCGATGCTTTCCACTGCATCGACTGCGGCCTCTGCTATGCAGAGTGCGGGAAAAATGCCGTCCTGAAAACAACCGAAGACTCGGTGCAGACCCTCGAAATCGAAGCCGCCTCGATAATTATCGCCACCGGATACACACTCTTCGATGCCAGAAAGAAGTCCCAGTTCGGATACCTGCGGTATGCGGATGTCATCACAAGCCTTGAGTTCGAGAGAATGATTAACGCCGGAGGGCCAACCAAAGGAGAGCTGCGCCGTCTCTCCAATGGCGAGAGCCCGAAAAGCGTGGTCTTTGTTCAGTGCGTTGGTTCCCGTGATGCTTCGCTTAAGAGAAACTTCTGCTCCTGTGTCTGCTGCATGTACGCGATGAAAAATGCCATGCTGATTAAGGAACACTATCCGGAGTGCGAGGTTTCGATTCTCTATAATGATGTCAGAGCATACGGAAAAGGCTACGAAGAGTACTTTGAGCGGGCAAAGAATATGGGAGTTGTATTCCTCAGAGCGTTTGCCGGAGAGGTACAAAAGACAAAAGACAATCTGGTAATTCCGCTCGAAAACACCGAGACTGGTGAGTTCATCAATCTTGAAGCAGATCTGGTTGTCCTCTCGGTCGGTATGTCTCCAGAGCCGGATACTGTCCGCCTTGCCAAATCCCTTGGCATCAGTATGGATGAGAGTACATTCTTAACTGCTGCTGATGCATACTCGCCTGCAGTAAGCAGTGCTCCGGGAATCTTTATCGCCGGAACAGCCCTTGCTCCGAAGGATATTCCGGATTCAGTTGTCTCGGGCGGTTCTGCTGCGGCAAAGGCATTCCTCTGCAGTATGGAGCGTGGTGAGTAATGGTCCAGAAGCGGACAAACGGTAAGAAGCCGGCTATCAGTGAGGAGAAAACGCTCTGGTGGGATGATGAGCAAAGCTGTCTCATGGCTGTTGACCAGACGCTGCTTCCAACAGAGTACAAAGTGCTCGAAATACGAACGGTCAATGCTTTAGCCGATGCAATCCGCCGGCTTGCAATCCGCGGAGCACCGGCTCTGGGTGTTGCCGGGGCATTCGGTGTCGCGCTTTCTGCCCGCGCCTGTGAATCGGATGCAGAGTTTGAGGAGACGGTCGCAGAGGATGCAGCAGAGATCATCAGCACGAGACCGACCGCCGTCAATCTTTCCTGGGGAGTAAAGAAGGTTCTTCTCAGTATGGAAAATCTCCCGCCGGAGATGGCAAAAATCATGGCGCTCTTTGCCGCAAAGAAGATTGCCGAAGATGATGCCAACTCCTGCATGGAGCTTGGAAGAAACGGTGCCAAACTGCTTCCGCAGATTGGAACAGTACTGACGCACTGCAACGCCGGGGCGCTTGCCTGCTCCTCCTGGGGAACGGCATTAGGTGTGGTTCGTTCCGCCTGGAAGATGGGGAAGAACATTTCGGTTATATCCTGCGAGACCAGACCGCTTCTGCAGGGTTCCCGGCTTACCGCCTTTGAGCTTGCCCGCGATAAGATTCCGGTAACGACGATTATCGACTCCGAGGCTGCGTATCTGATGCAGCAGGGAAAGATTGACGCAGTAATTGTCGGAGCAGACCGGATTACCCGGGATGCGGTCTTTAACAAGATTGGAACCTATATGCATGCAATCTGTGCAAAACACCACAACATCCCGTTCTATGTTGCAGCTCCGGCGTCCACCTTTGATGTCAATGCGGAGGCAAAAGATATTGTCGTCGAAGAGCGCAGCCGCAGGGAAGTCTCCGAGCTGTTTGGAAAGACTACGGTTCCGGAGAATGTTCCGGTGGTAAACTATGCATTTGATGCAACCCCGCTGGATCTGGTCAGCGCAATAATTACTGAAAAGGGTGTTTTCTACCCTCCCTATGACTTTAGCGAGCTGAAATGATTTCCGAGTATCTTCCAGTTGCCTTCTTTGACGTGCCGGTTTGGAACTCAATCATTTATCTCTTAGGAGAACTGGTAATCATTGTTCTCCTTCTCTGGATTCTTCTGTCATTCCTGATCGGCTGTCTGATTGTGCTTTCCATCCGGAAAAAGAAGATGTATTTCCCAATCCTTCTTCGTCCGGTTCTGACCTTCATGGAGGGTACCGTGAAGCTGGTCTGCATGATGTTTCGTGTCGATCCGACAGAGCTGATGGCGTTTTTGATTAAGATTGATAATCAGATGAACTACTCGGCATTTGCAAAGGTGCCGGTTGAGAAGCGGGCAGTGTTTATTCCGCTGTGTCTGCGCTCCGCCAGGTGTCCGGCACGGCTGTCTCCGGATGTTGGAATCTCCTGTATCTCCTGCGGAAAATGTCCTCTGGGAGATGCAATCCCGGCCCTGAAAGAGGCGGGATACATGACCTTCATCATCCCGGGTTCAACATTTATCAAGCGTCTGGTAAAGCAGTACCGCCCGCAGGCAATGATTGGTGTCGGATGTCTGATGGAGGTAAAAGAAGGACTGGAACTCGGACGCAAGATTTCGATGATAACACTTGGTGTTGTAACAGCCACAGACGGATGCGTTGAGACAACGATGGATTATGATGTGCTGATGAAGGTAGCATCCATCGGTTTAGATAAAGAGCTTAAAATGCCGGAAAAGAGGTGAATGATACGATGAAGGGAGGGAGAAAAACTCCCTCTCTTTAGGGGTGTTTTTACAAAATTACTTGTGTGCGGATTTCTCAACCGCCCGTATCTCCGCGACGCCTAAGGAGCATGCGTCCTAAAGGACGCAGCGCCAAAAGCAAGGCGGAATTACTTGTGTGCGGATTTCTTTACTGCTGCCGGCGGGTGGGCTGCGGCTTCCTTTTTGGCTGCCTGTTTTGCCGCCTTTTCTTCTTTTTTGTGGGTTGGCATGATTATGCTCACGTTTTTTGGAAGGCTGAATGTGTCTGGTTTTCAGTTCTCTTCCTGCTAGATAGATTGGTGTGTGAGAATATCAGGTTTCAGATACAAGACAGGAAAGTGCCCAACCCGTGTGGTTAAATAGCCAGGAGACGAAGAATTGAGTATGGTATCCTTAGAAGAGTTAGCAGCAGCAGTTTCCCGTCTGGAAAAAGAAAATGAAGACCTGGAAGAACGGGTACGCGAATTAGAACTGCAGATTGGGATTTTAACCGAAAGAAGCCTGCGGGGAAGTTGTTCTACGTGTCATATGTAACAGAGCATTCCTGATATCCGTGAGGCTAAGGAGACCTCGCCTCCGCATGCCTCATAGGCGTCGCGGGGATATGGGCGGGAGATGCGCAGCGTGTCATAGGTGACACGGAACACATACTCTTTTAAAAAAATGAGAATCCAGGACACCCGGCAGGGTGTCTTTGGGATACTGACGATTACTGCGGAGGAACTCTTCTGACCATCAGTTTTACGTCACCGGTACCGAGCTGAATCGGCTGACCGACGATAACATTCTCGGTAACACCGGAGAGCTCATCAAACTCATGAGCGATTGCTGCATCGAGTAAGTGGTTAACGGTAACTTCGAAGCTTGCACGGGAAAGAACCGATTCTTTCTCGCCTGCAATACCGTGACGGCCAATCTGCTTGACTTCACCGTCCATACACATAATGTCAGCAACTAACATAATGTGTCTGCGGTCAACGCTGATACCCTGTTCTTTTAAGGTTGCGTATGCTTCGTCGATGGTTGCTGCACGTGCTGCCTCGATACCTAAGGTAGAGGCAATCTCTGCAATGTTGTTAGTCTTGGTTCTCTTACAGTCAACACCCTCGATTTCGAAGACATCCTTTAAGTTGGAACCTTCAGTGTGGAGAATGTACTCGTCGTTCTCCTTTCTGACCACAACACGGCGGATATCATCGATACCCTGAACGATAACCTGTCTGACGTGCTCGGCAAGCTGGAACAGGTTCTGGTAGGAGTCCTCATTCTTCGGAATGAACTTTAAGATACCTTCAACCTCATCAGTCTCGACTTCGAACTCACGGTAGTGACGCTTATCGCGAATCTTCTGCGGAGCCTTTGCAAGAACTTCGGATAATGCAATCTTTCTCTTCTTACAGACGTCCTTGTTGACCTGAACGAGAACACACATCTCTGCGATATCGGTCTCGATATCTCCGAACTCATGGAGCGGTGCTGCCTCAATCTTCCAGGAAACCTCACGTGCCTTGTCACGGCTCTCGCGGTAGTCTTCGTCAAGGAAGATGGTCATGGTCGGAGTGGACGGCTCTTTTCTTGCGTCCATAATCTCGATAAGACGCGGCAGACCGAGAGTAACGTTAATTTCAGCCACACCCGCGAAGTGGAAAGTACGCATGGTCATCTGAGTACCCGGTTCACCAATGGAGTGGGCTGCGTTGATACCGACTGCTTCGCACGGCTGAACACGGGTCATCTGGAACTCGCGGTTAATGCGGGCGAGAATCTCCTCGAACTGCTCGTCAGTCACTTCCTTTCCTGCATCATGCTTGGAGATGAGAATCTTGACGAGGTCAGTGGTAGTGGAGACCGGGAAGTTCTCATCGATTAAGCGCTGGATTCTTGCGTGGAGGTGGGCTAAGTCAAGCTCTTCGAGCTCTTCTTCGGTCTTTGACTCTGCCCAGTTCTTGGTAAGCACAAAGAGGGTTTTTGGAAGGTTCCAGGAAAGAATCTCCTGTGCGATTGGGGAAAGCTGTTCGACTTCCTCCTCCTTCTTTGCCTTCTTGGAACGGGTCTTCTTTTCAGCGACCTCCTCAGCAACCGGCTCTTCAATAACAGCCTCTTCAAGTGCTGCGTTGACTTTTTCCTCTAAAGACTTCTCTGCCATCTTAGATCTCCTCCTTTAAGACAGATTCGGCAATACCTTTGACATCGACCGGCTGACCGGATGCGGACTTTGCCGGATCGGTTCCGTCTTCACCATAGACGAACTGGATAATCTTACCGCCGGTACTTCTGACAGTTCCGTCGTATGCGACCTTTAAGTCCTGAAGTGCGTTAATCATACGGCGCTGCAGGTAACCGGACTGGGAAGTACGGACTGCAGTATCGACAAGACCTTCTCGACCTCCGATTGCGTGGAAGAAGAATTCGGTCGGCGTCAGACCGGACTTGTAGGAGTTTCTAACGAAACCGTGTGCTCCAGCTCCCTTGTCTCCGCGTCTGAAGTGCGGAAGGGTTCTGTCCTCGTAACCTCTGGACAGACGCTCACCACGAACTGCCTGCTGGCCGATACAGCCTGCCATCTGTGCCATGTTCAGCATAGAACCACGGGCACCGGATACGGCCATAACCACAGAGGAGTTCTCGAAACCTAAGTGTCTGGATGCGATGTCACCAGTACGGTCACGAGCTTTACCGAGCTGACTCATGAGCTGTAACTCTAAGGTTTCTTCCGGAGTTCTTCCCGGCATCGGCTCTAAGTGTCCCTGTTCGAAGATGGAAATCTTCTGTGCTGCATCGGACTCTGCCTGATCTAAGACATCGCGAATCTGCTTGTGTTCGTTCTTTCCAAGGTCAGTATCATTGATACCGTAACTGAAACCGTTGATCATGATTGCGCGGATAGAGAGCTTGGTTAAGTCGTCAATGTATTCACGTGCTCTGCGGGTACCGTGCAGACGGATAATTCTGTTCAGAATAGCTCCATCCATTGCTCCGACAGACTTCTTGTCGATGGTTCCGCATAAAAGTTCTCCATCAACGATTCTGACGAATGCATCGTTCGGACATCCTGCTTCGGAGTCCTTGGTACACGGGTTACAGTTCTGACAGCAGGTTGCTTTGTAGAACATGCTGACATCCTTTGGCAGAATGACAGAGAATGCCTGCTTGTTGCTCCAGTACGGAACACCGTCGACAATCTTGCCCGGCTCCGGCATCTTATCCATCTTGGTGTACTTTAAGAGGTACAGGAACTCAGACTTGGTGTACCATTTGGTCTGGTTGGTTAAGATGAAGATACCGGAGATGTGATCGTGCAGACCGCCGATAATCGGTGCACCGAATCTCGGAGATAAAATGTTCTCCTGAACTGCAACCAGGAGCTCTGCTTCTGCACGTGCCTCTTCGGTCTGCGGGACGTGTAAGTTCATTTCGTCCCCATCAAAGTCTGCGTTGTACGGAGGACATACTGCCGGGTTTAAGCGGAATGTTCTGCCGTTCATGACCTTGATTCTGTGAGACATGATAGACATTCTGTGCAGAGACGGCTGACGGTTGAACAGAACGATATCTCCGTCGCGGAGCTGTCTGTCAATCTTCCATCCCGGCTCAATCATTTCTGCAACAGTGTCACAGTTGCCTTCAGGGCCAGCGATAAGTCTGATTCTTCTTCCGTCCGGACGGTTGACGTAGTTTGCACCGCACGGGTCACGGAGGGTTGGTCTGTGCGGACCAATTCTAATCATTGCACGGATATCTTCGATGTTCTGCTTGGTGACTCTGACCGGAACAGACATCTCGTTTGCGATAGCGAGCGGGACACCGACCTCACCAACGGAAAGGTTCGGGTCCGGAGAGATAACGGTACGTGCAGAGAAGTTGACACGCTTACCAGAGAGAGATCCTCTGAAACGTCCGTCCTTACCCTTTAATCTCTGGGATAAGGTCTTAAGCGGACGTCCGGAACGGTGTCTTGCCGGCGGACAGCCTGCAACTTCGTTGTCGAGGTAGGTTGTTACGTGGTACTGCAGAAGTTCCCATAAGTCTTCAATAATGAGCTGCGGGGCACCTGCATCCTGGTTTTCTCTGAAGCGCTGGTTGATTCTGATGATATCAACAAGCTTGTGGGTTAAGTCATCTTCAGAACGCTGACCGTTTTCAAGGATAATGGACGGGCGGACAGTTACCGGCGGGACCGGAAGTACAGTTAAGACTGCCCACTCCGGGCGTGCTACGTCCGGGTCGATTCCAAGAAGTCTGAGGTCGTCGTCGGTGATGCGCTCTAAACGCTCACGGATGTCGGCGGAGGTTAACTTCTGCTCGGTCTTGATGGTCTTTCCAGTGTTTTCGTCAACAACGGAGATGACTTCAACAAAGGAGGTCGGCTTTTCGAAGTTAATCTTGTACTGCTGTTCTCCACAGTACGGGCAGACGCGCTCCTTCTTGACGTCCTTCTCACCGATGGTCTCAGCGGAGTACGGGTCGTCTTCTAATGCAGAGAACTTTTCGATCTCTTCCTTGTCAAGGAGAAGTCTTCCGCAGTCACGGCAGGTGATACGGAGCAGTTTTCTGATTAAACGGGTGTATCCGACGTGGATAACCGGCTTTGCAAGGTCAATGTGACCGAAGTGTCCCGGACAGTCTCCCTGCTTCTGACCGCAGGTCTTGCAGCGAAGTCCCGGGTCAATGACACCAAGGCTCGGGTCCATTAATCCCTTCGGGTACGGGAATCCGTCGTCGTCATAGGTGTCCGGCCAGATGACCTTACAGACACTCATGTCACGGATCTGTTTCGGGGAAAGAAGACCGAACTCAATCTTTCCGATTCTCTTTGGCGAGGTCATACCATATCCTCCAGTTTCAGTCTCGGGGCTATACCCATACTCTTCATCTCATCAAGCAGGAGCTTGAATGCGTAACTCATCTCAACTTCATAGATGTCAGTCTCTGCACCGCAGGCAAGGCATCTGGTTGCCTTCTGTTTTGCGTCGTACATAGCAACCATTCCGCAGCGTGCGCAGACGTACTGCTTGACTGCATCGGACTCGTCTAAGAGACGCTCTTTGAGAGCCATAGCTGCTCCGTGTCCAATCATGACATCACGTTCCATTTCTCCGAAACGAAGACCTCCTTCACGGGCACGTCCTTCGGTCGGCTGGCGGGTTAAGACCTGGACCGGTCCGCGGGATCTTGCGTGCATCTTGGTGGATACCATGTGGTACAGCTTCTGGTAGTAGATAACACCGATGTAGATATCTGCGTGGAATCTGCGTCCGGTGATACCGTCGTACATGACTTCACGGCCGGTGTGTGCGAATCCTGCCTGGTTTAACTGGTGACGGAGAACCTGTTCACGGGTTAAGGTGCTGTTCTTGACGTCCTTTCCGATTTCCTTGTCTTTTAAGAGGCGTTCGCGTGCGAACGGAGAGTCGAAGATCTGCTCAACAGAGGTCTTTCTGAAAGAGGTTGCGTTGACACGGGAACCTTCGAGGGAACCTGCTTTGCCGCCGATCATTTCGAGCATGTGACCGATGGTCATACGGGACGGGACTGCGTGCGGGTTGATGACTAAGTCAGGCGAGATACCTTCTGCGGTAAACGGCATGTTCTCCTGCATAGTGATTAAACCGCAGACACCCTTCTGTCCGTGTCTGGATGCGAACTTGTCACCGATTTCCGGTACACGAAGGTCACGGGTTCTGACTTTGACAAGGCGGGAGGAGTTCTCGGACTCGGTAACGATAACAGTATCAACGATACCGGTCTCGTTGCTTCTCATGGTAATCGAAGTGTCGCGGCGCTTCTCAACTGCTAAGAGCTCTCCGGTTGGTTCCTCGAGGAAACGCGGCGGAGAGGTCTTTCCGATTAAGACATCCTTTTCCTTGACAATGGTCTCAGGGTTGATGATACCATCAACATCGAGGTTAACATAGGATCCCGGTCCGTGAGATCCGGTAATGTCGTCATCCGGTTTCTCGATTCTGTCAACCTGTCCTCCCGGATATCTGCGCTCTTCACCTTCGTAGGTTCTGAAGAAGTGAGAACGTCCGACACCGCGCTCAACAGATGCCTTGTTGAAGATAAGTGCATCTTCAATGTTGTATCCTTCGTAGGAGATGATAGCAACACAGAAGTTCTGTCCCTGCGGGCGCTTGTCAGATCCGACTAACTCTGCTGCCTGGGTGTGAACCATTGGAACCTGTGCGTAGTGAAGCATGTGTCCTCTGGTGTCCGGACGGAGTTTCATGTTGGACTGGGCAAAGCCTAAGGCCTGCTTAATCATACCTGCACCCATGGTAACACGCGGAGATGCGTTGTGCTCCGGGAACGGAACGTGTGCTGCTCCGATACCAAGGATTAAGGAAGGATCGATTTCCAGGTGGGTGTGTTCCGGCTTTAAGTCCTCTTCCTGAACAGCGATGTATAAGTCGTCTTCTTCTTCTGCATCGATGAATTCAATCTTACCCATCTTGATAAGGTCCATGAATTCATAGACGCCGTTTCTAACGTTTTCAACGTCTTCCTGGGTGACGGTCGGCACTCCGTTTTCAACAACGATTAACGGTCTGCGGGCACGTCCTCTGTCGGTGTTGATGACGATTTCGTTACTGTAGTCCTTATAGGAGATGTTGACTTCAGTGGAGATCTGTCCAGAACGTCTCATCTGACGGAAGTGACGGGTAAATCCTTCTGCATCGTCAACTTTGCCGATTAATGCACCGTCAACAAATACACGAGCCATTTTCTTTTCCATATTTACTCACTCTTAATTGGCTGGATGTCCATGCTCTGGATGACACGACGGACTTCTTCGTCGTCGGTTCCTTTGCTGATTTCAACAAGCTGTGCGAAGTTCTTTACTAAACCGCAGTTCGGTCCTTCCGGAGTTTCGGACGGACAGATTCTTCCCCACTGTGTCGGGTGAAGATCACGGGCTTCGAAGTGCGGCTGGGAACGGGAAAGCGGGGAGATGACACGGCGCAGGTGGGAAATGACGGACATGTGGTCAATTCTGTCCATAAGCTGGGAAACACCGGTTCTGCCGCCAACCCAGTTTCCGGTTGCAAGCGGGTGGATTAAACGCTCGGTTAAGACATCTGCTCTGACAACGGTTCCGATTGCAAGCTCTCTGTGACGCATGCTGGCGCGCTCAAGCTGGTATTTAACATCGCGGGTGAGTCTGTTTAAGGAGATACGGAAGAGATCTTCCATTAAGTCACCGGCAAGCTTTAAGCGCTTGTTCGAGTAGTGATCTTTGTCGTCGATTCTTCTCTTGCTTAATGCAAGGTCGAAACAGGCCTCTGCCATACGGCCGAGGAACTCTGCCTTTGCGATTCTGACATCGCGTGCGTACTCTGCGTAACCCTCGTCTCCCGGTTTTAAGTTTGCCGGGATTAAGTAGTTTAAGTGCGGGAGGAGGTAGCTGTCCAGAACAAACTCTGCACGCTTTCTCTGGTAGTCCTTGGTCTGGTTCGGTGCGAGTTTCTTTCCGACGTACATGACACCTTCTTCTACGGTTGCACACTCGCTTTCTTCGAGGTTCTGCATCATGTAGGTTAAGATGTCTTCGTCAAGGGAGACGGCAGACACAATTTCCTCATCAGACTCAAGACCTAATGCGCGCATTAAGTCAGCGAATCTGAGGTGTCCTGCAACGGACGGGAAGGAAACATCGAGGAGATTCTTTTTGTTTTTCTCAACGACAACGAGTGCACGGTATCCTCTGAACTGAGAGAAAACCTTGGAGACGTGAATCTGCTCGTTGTAGCGCTCGGTGTACTCGGTCATGATCTTGTTGGATGCTAAATCCTCTAAGGTCATTAAGACACGCTCGGTTCCGTTTACAATGAAGTATCCTCCCGGGTCGCACGGGTCTTCACCCTGCTCAGTTCTCTCGTCGATTGAGAGTCCGCAGAGGTTACAGACTTTGGATCCAATCATTACCGGGAGCTGTCCGATGGTGGTTTCCTGAACCGGGAATACTTTGTCTCCCTGGTGGAGGGTCATTTCGAGGACCATCGGTGCTGCGTACGTTAAGTTACGCAGACGTGCTTCGGTTGGATAGAGTTTGCTCTGGGATCCGTCTGCTTCACGGACGATTGGTTTTTCCACGCGGATTTTTCCGAGTTCAACCCAGACCGGCTCCTGATTTTTGCCGCGGTTGACGATTTCGGTTTCCACGATTCTCTGTTCGTCGACCACTTTCTGGAGGTTGTGCTCGATGAAGTGGTTGTACGAATCAAGCTGGTGGCGGGCAACGTGCTCCTGAGAGAAGTACGCGCCGGATAATACGCTTCTGTCGATCATGATTTTCTTCCGTGGTTATTTCTTCGGCCGTCTGACAACAAGGCGGTACGAGGTTGCTTCACCTGCAGTCTGGCTTTTTCTGATAATACGAATGACATTTCCGGGTTTTCCGCCGCAGGCTTTGATTGCGGGGTCGTCGTGGTAAATCTTCGGAAGCTGGTCTTCGTTGATATCGAAGGTCTTCAGAAGGTCTGTTACCTCTTCTCCGGTCATGATCTGATGGTCCGGGACCATCTCATGAAGTAATACATTGAGTCGTGTCATATAGCTCCTAATCAGATTCCTTTTTCCTGGATACGATTTGTCTTGCTGCTGATTGTTCTGGTAGCTGTTTCTTCGAAAATTGTGTTTCTTCGGCGTTTTTCGATGCCCAACGGGACGCCGGTGGAGTGAGTTGTAAAAAGCACGTCTGGATAAATGAGATAGTCTGCTCTTCTGAGTTTGCTATTTCAAAAAATCCGGGCGTGAAGCGGGCCATGAGGGATTTGAACCCCCGACCTGCGGATTAAAAGTCCGTCGATCTGCCTGACTGATCTAATGGCCCGAGAGAGTTTCCTTACGAAACTGCCTAAATTAATTAGCTGTAATGAAATATAAAGGTATCTGACACTCAAAGATTCGCCGGGGAAAATCCCGCGCGAATCATGCATCAGGCAGGGATTTTCTGCACAGAACCCCGAACCGGTTTTGAAACACGCAGACGATGCTGAACAATAATTTACAAAAGAACTCAAAAGAAATGATGCTGATATGGGGATTCGAACCCCAGTAGCCGGCGTGAGAGGCCGGCATGATTGGCCACTACACTATATCAGCACTTGATGTTGCGTAATAAGATACAACTCGTGAATATTTATAACTGCCGATTTGCATTGTCGATATTGGAAGACATCTGCCCCAGACATTTTATCTAATACCAGCGCTAATTAATATAGACAATATGGGTTTCGATGAAGAGATTCGTGCTATCGAGGACGAGATACGAAATACAAAATATAACAAGGCAACCTCGCAGCACATAGGACGTTTAAAGGCAAAGCTTGCCAAGATGAAGGATGACGCAGTAATGCGCGCCATGAAATCCGCCGGCAGCGGAGAGGGATACGCAGTTAAGAAGAGCGGAGACGGAACTATTGTTTTAGTGGGATTCCCGTCTGTTGGTAAATCCACGCTTCTCAACCGCTTAACCGGCGCGGAAAGTCAGACCGGAGCATATGCATTCACCACGCTTACCGTTGTTCCGGGACTGATGGAATACAAGGGCGCAAAAATCCAGATTTTAGATATTCCGGGATTAATTGCCGGAGCAGCAATGGGTAAGGGACGCGGAAAGGAAGTCATCGCTGTCGTCAGAACCGCAGACTTAATCGTCATCTTAGGCGATGTCTTCAATGCGGTTCATGTCGATGTCTTAATGCGCGAACTCTATGATTCCGGAATCAGAATCAACAAGGAAAAGCCGGACATCACCATCAAGAAAACAACCTCCGGAGGAGTTTCGCTCCACACTGTTGGTGCCTCATCCATCAATATCGAAGAAGTGCGCGCAATATTGGCCGAGAACAAGATTATGAATGCAGAAGTTCTCTGCCGCGGAAAGGACATCACTCAGGATGATATCGTTGATGCAATGATGGGTAACCGCATGTACATCCCGGCATTTATCGCCATCAACAAGGTCGATTTAATCACACCGGAACAGAGAAAAGAGGTCGAGGACCACATGCGCGAGAAGTACGGTGTTGACCCGATTATGATTTCCGCGCACGCAAAATACAACATCGACACCCTGCAGGATGCAATCTATGACCACTTAGGCTTCGTCAGAATCTACTTAAAGCCGTACGGACGTGAGGCAGACATGGACGAGCCGATGATTATGAGAAAGGGAACCAAGATTGAAGATATCTGCAGAAGACTGCACCGTGACTTCGTTGACCAGTTCAGATATGCAAAAATCTGGGGACCGTCTGTTAAGCACGACGCAGCAAAAGTCGGACTTCAGCATGTCGTAGCTGACGGAGATATCGTAACCATCGTTACAAAACTCTAAACTTTTTTTTAGTACTTTTTCATTTTTTCGCGCAGGAAAAAACACCAATCCTGATATTGAAAAATACATATTCGACCGCAAGCATTTAATCAGATGTTGAACACATTTCTAAATACTGTTTATGTCCCGCAAGGTTTTTAGAAACGACGCAATAAAAGAAGTCCCGTACACCAATGAAGTAAAACGATCCTTATACTCCATGCTCGAGTTTGGAGCAGAGCATGCATCAGGGAAAGCAGAAGCCCTTCAGTACTTCAATACATCAATATCGTACGAAAAGCTCTTAGAACTGGTAAAAACCTGTGCGGCAGGATTGGTAAAACTCGGAGTCAAAAAAGGCGACAAAGTCACCATCTGTCTTCCAAACATTCCGCAGTGCGTAATTGCGGTATATGCAGCAAACAGAATCGGCGCGGTCTGCAATCTGGTTCATCCTCTTTCCACCAAGGATGAGATTGAATACGCAGTAAACCTCACAAAGAGCAGATTCATTCTCACATTCGAGATGAACGAAGGACACTGCAGGAATTTGGACGCAACAGTTATCAGATGCAGAACCCCGCAGTACTTCCCGAAAAACCTGATTGGATTCACATTAAAGACAGTTTACCAGCAGAAAGTAAAGAATGAACCAAGGCTCGAAAATGTGGTTGAGTGGACAGACCTCCTCGCAGGCGGAGAGGGCATTGCCCTTCCGGAAGATGCCGTAAAGCCGGAGGATATCGCAGCCATCATGTACACAGGGGGAACTACCGGACAGTCCAAAGGTGTGATGCTCTCAAACCAGGCGATCAACTACACATCATCCTGGCTTGTCAGATACTATACTACAGGAGACTCACACATAGGAGACGCCATTCTCGCGATTCTTCCGGTCTTCCATGCCTTTGGCCTGGCTGTTGTAATCCATGTCCCGCTCTCAGCAGGTCTTCGCGTAATTCTTGTTCCGCGCTTCAATCCAAAGGACTGCGCAAAAATCATCCGCCGCGAAAAAGTTGCATACCTCGCAGGAGTTCCTGTCATGTATGAGCGCATGTATCCTTTCTTAAAAGGACATGACTGCTCATTTGTCAAGCACGCGGTCTGCGGAGGAGACAAAGTCGGAGAAGACCTCTTGAACAGATACAACGAGCTTTTAGGCGACGAAACCGGCAGATGGAAGTTCCAGCCGGGATTCGGATTAACCGAGGCGTGCGGAGCTTTTGCAGTAACCCGCAAAGAATACCATTCCTTCATCGACGGAAGTGTGGGAAAGCCGTTTGACGGAATTGACATCTGTCTTGTAGAGCCTGGAACAACCGAAGTTCTCCCAAACACCGAAGAAGGGGAACTGTGTCTTAGAGGTCCGTCTCTCATGTCCGGATACTACGAAAACGAGCAGGCAACAGCAGAAGTTTTCCGCACACACGATGACGGACTTGTGTGGCTTCACACAGGAGATGTGGTAACACTCACCGATGACAACACAATAGTATTCCGTTCACGATACAAGCGCATGGTAAAGATTAACGGAATCAACGTCTATCCGACCTTAATCGAAAACACAATGGAAAAATGCGAACCAATCTCAGAAGTCTGTGCTGTTGCTGTCCCGTTCAAGAATGACAGAAGAATCAAACTCTACGTGACACTCAAGGACAGAAAGGCAGCAGACGAAGAGGCAGTAAAAGAAGAAATCATGACCTACGCCAAGGCAAACTTAAACCACTGGAGCTGTCCGAAGTCCGTTGTTATCTTAGATGAGATGCCGCAGACAAAGATGAATAAGACCGATTACCGCGTGTTAGAAAAACGCGGATAACATTTCCCCCTCAACCGTCAGACCTATACTTTTGCAAACCAAATAGTACCATATGTGGGAATCCTTAAAGGAACAAATCATTGAAGTAGGCTCAGCCATGCTCACCGGTGCTGATGCATCCGCATATGTAAAAGACAATGCAGTTGTCTTCGTTTACGAAGGAAACAAACTGCAGATTCCGGTAAGCGAGTCTTCCGACATCACCCTTCGCCACATCGGCGGAGGAACGGTCATGCTCAAATACAAATTCATCGAAGTCCTCGGAAAGATTGAGATTCCTGAATGATATTTCCGGTAAGCTGTAAATTCGTCGGCAACGCATCATCCATGCCGCATGGGGAAAAAGTATACTTTTTATCCCAGTACCTTCTCCGAAAAACAGCCGAAGGCATAGAGATTCTTTCGGTCGAACCGGCAGAAGGCGACGGACTTATCCGGGAGATTAAATCAGTCACGCTTCTTGCAAAAGCAGATGAGGTTCATATCTGGGAAGGAGCAGTCAATCCGCACAACCGTGCAGACCTTATCAGAAAAGCCCTCTCAACCGGAAAGCGGGCAACAGTTTTTGGAAATGCAGCGGACCATATGACATTCGTTCTCGATCCGTCGCTTGATGAGTTTGAAACGGTTCACGTGTTCGACAACACCCCGCCTAAAGCATCCCTATCTGAAACGCTCAAGTCTCTGGAATCAATCGGATACTTTGAACCTGACGGAATTGTCTTCGAACACCACATCGAAAACATCGCAGAGTACGAAGCTGATGTGTATCCCTGCAGAGCAAGCGGTTTTCCAAGAACTCTCGACCGGGCAAATGTGAAAGAAGGAGATGTGATTGCCTGCTGTAAAACAGGCCGGCAGATATGTGAAGAGACCTCGGATGCAGAACTCATCTTCCGCGAGACATGTCCTGTAACCCGCATTAATGCCGAGCCATTCATTGCACGATGCTGCAGAATGGACGAGGCAGGCATTCAGGTTCGAAACGGATGCTTCGGGGTTGTTGTCCACTGGGCAGCCCCGCCCCGCGAGATTGCCGAAGCACTTGATGCCATGCTTTCAGAATGGCGGAATAGGGAGAAGTAATATGGTAAAGTTAGGATTTCATGTATCTATCGCCGGCTCTTTTGACCTTGCAGTCGAGCGTGCCGCAGCTCTTTCCTGCGACACATTTCAGATGTTTACCAGAAGCCCGCGCGTATGGGCTGCAAAACCAATCTCAGACGGGGCGGCAATTTCGTTTAAGAAAACGCTTGAGGCATCAGGCATAGGGCCTGTTGTTGACCACATGCCGTATCTCCCAAATCCTGCCGCAGAAAAGCCGGACATCTATGAGAAATCAGTCGCAACATTGACCGAGGAACTCAACCGCTGTCATCAGCTCGGCATTCCATACCTGGTAACCCACTTAGGTCATCACGGAAAAGAGGACGGGCACAAGAAAGGACAGGAGAAGGTAATCGCAGCCATCGGAAAAGCCCTGGATGATTCGGAAGGCAATGCGATGATTCTTTTAGAGAACACCGCAAACGAGAAGAACACGGTAGGGGGAACTTTTGCGGACGTTGGTGTTATCGCTGACGGCTTATCCCGCGAAGCCCGCGTCGGCTTCTGCTTTGATACATGCCATGCAGCAGCAGCAGGCTATGACCTTCCGGGCTTTGGCGCGGAAACGGTCTTTGGCTGGTTTGCAGATGAAGCCGGAAGCCTTGACCGCCTCAAAGTGATTCACCTAAACGATATGAAAGGAGGAGTAGGCTCGCACCTTGACCGCCACGAACACTTAGGACTTGGAACGCTTGGCGAGGATACAATCCGCGATGTCCTAACCCTCCCATCCCTCTCTCACTGTGCCTTCATCATGGAGACGCCGGTAAACGAGGTGCGTTCCGACAAAGAAAATATGGAAGTCGCAAGAAGACTTTCCAAATAATCTTTTTTCCACAATCTCAGCACAACTTCTATTTGTACATACGAGAAATTATTATACACAACTGGAGATTTCGTATGGTTTACCGGGATGACTCTATCACTAAATTCGAATACTCAGAAGAAACCCTTCGCTCGCTTTACAGCATGTTCTGCTACGGATATAATCACGGCACCCCGCAGGCAGAAGCACTCTGGTACTTTGACACCAGAATTTCCTATCAGGAGCTGATGGATTCAATCCATGCATTCGCCGCAGGACTTGCAAAAGAGGGTGTAAAGAAGGGAGATTACGTTACAATCTTTCTCCCAAACATCCCGCAGTGCGTAATTTCCGTATACGCAGTAAACAGACTTGGTGCAGTATGTAACCTGGTACACCCGCTCTCAACCCGCCAGGAGCTTGAGTACTGCGTAAAACTCACAGACAGCCGCTTCATCCTCGCATTCGACCAGAACGAAAAACTCTGCGAAGGACTTGGTGCAAAAATTATCACCTGTGATACCACAACCTACTTCCCGAAATCTCCAAAAGGATTCGTGCTCCGCTACGGTTACAAATTCTTAAACCGCAAAATCGAGAAGTCCAAAGAATCCGTCCGCTGGACTGACATCTTCGATGCAGGAAAGGCATTCTTAAAAGACGGCGGAAAACTGCCTGCCGACACAATGAAAGCCGAAGACACGGCAGCCATTATGTACACAGGAGGAACTACCGGTGATCCGAAGGGTGTTGTTCTCTCGAATGCGGCAGTCAATGCTTCAACTTCCGAGATGATTTTAGAGAAGCTCGACAACGCCCCGCACATCGGAATCGCATTCCTCTCCGTTCTTCCGGTCTTCCACGCATTCGGTCTCTCGATTGTTATCCATGCCCCGCTTTCCGGCGGTATGCGTGCTGTTCTGATGCCGAACTTCGATACCAAGAAGTGTGCCAGTACAATCCTCAAGGAGAAAATCGAAATCATTGCAGGTGTTCCGGCCATGTTCGAGCGCATGTATCCGCTCTTAAAAGACCATGACCTCTCATTTATCAAGCACATGGTTTCCGGCGGAGACAAAGTGTCTCCGGAGCTTGTTGCAAGATATAATGCGATTATGAACACGCAGTTCCTCCCGGGATACGGTTTAACCGAAGCATGCGGTGCATGTCTTCTGACAAAACTCGGATACGAGGAGTTCCCGGAAGGATGTGTGGGAAAGCCGCTTAGAAAGAACACAATCTGTTTAGTTGAGCCGGGAACAACCACTCTCACTGAAAACGAGGGAGAGCTTTGTATCAGAGGCCCGATGCTTATGGACGGATACTACAACAACCCTGAAGCAACGGCTGATGTCATGCGTCTCCATGACGACGGGCTTGTGTGGCTGCACACCGGAGATGTGGTAACTCTCGATGAGGAACAGAATGTTATCTTCAAGTCCAGATACAAGAGAATGCTGAAAGTGAACGGATATAACGTTTACCCGACGATTATCGAGAACACAATGGAGAAGTGTCCGGCAATCGCTGAGGTCTGTGCTGTCGGCATGCCCTGGAAGAACGGAGACACCCGTGTGAAACTCTACGTCACCTTAGCGGACAAGGACGCAAATGAAGAGGCTGCAATCGCTGAAATCAAGGCATATGCATCCGAACAGATGAACCGCTGGCATCAGCCGAAGGAGGTCCGCGTCATCGAAAAGTTCCCAATGACCAAGATGAACAAAGTAGACTACAAGGTTCTTGAAAAAGGACTGTAATTTCTTTTTTTATTTTTTGATTACAGTTTTTGGATTCTGAAAAAAAGTAAGCGGGTTTTTCGGTTATTCCAAATCCTGAATTTTCATCTTTTCTATCTGATTCTTCTTTTTGTACTGCTGACGGCAGACGAAATAGACCAGAAGCAGAATGATTGTCGGGATGTTTACGATAAGCCATGCATAGATAATTGCTGCATTTGCAACGATTGCGTTGAACGGGACAATCAGACTGCACACAAAGCACAGCGCAGGAAGAACCAGTCCCGGCAATTTGCTCTCGGTTCTTGACAGAAAAATCTGCAGAAGAACCACACAGACCAGAATCAGCAGTACAATGAGTAAATTAATCATTTACTCCTCACTCCAAATCCTGGATACGCATCTTATCCATCTGGTTATTCTGATACTTTCTGCGGCAGATGAAATAGATTACAAGCAGAATGATGATTGGAATCACTGCAATAAGCCAGAGAATGTTCGGCCCTCCAGTTATCGCATACATGAACGGCACGTAACCAAGAATCATTAATCCGGGTATGATAAGACCTGGGATTTTGCTCTTTGTTCTTGACAGTACAACCTGCAGAATAAGAACACAGACAGCAATCAGTGCGATAATAAGTAAACGAATCATTTCTTTACCTCCTTTGTTTTCTTATACTCATGAATCAGAATCTTCGCCGTGTCGAAATCAATCTTGTCCGAAACAGCAAGCCGCTTGATTAAAGCGATGTACGGGTCGGCTTCTGCATTCTCGCTGATTTGGATTTTCTGAATCAGCCGGTCAAGCCGGAGACGAACCGTTGGATACGTTACCCCGTACTGGGATGCCATCTCCTTCAAAGAGCCGGATGCTAAGAGGAATTTTTTGATGAAGGACACATCCTCATCCTCCAGATTCGCCATCCAGTCGGGAACAACCTCTACGGCCATACTTTAACAAAATTAAATGTGAGATTTAATATTATTAAAGATGTTGGTGAATTTTGCGGAAAAAAAGTTCAGGCATCCAGAAGAGTTCTGGATACAATGTATTCGCCGTGTGCTTCGCGGGTAGTTCCGACAATCAGCCACTTCTGGTCTCCGTGTTCTTCGACAACTCCTTTTGCCTCCAGAGTCTCGCCGGTGAAGCACTGACCGCAGTAGGTGTGAGTGAAGGATAAGACCATGTCAATCCCCTCATGGTCAACCTTGTAGATACCCGGAGAATCGAACGCTAAGGAAGCATCGGTTACCTTTGCCTCGATAGTCATCATGCCAGTCTTCTCGCCTAACGTAATTGGCGGCACTGAATGGAGATTATCATAACCTCTCGAATAGAGCAGGTCAAAGTATGTACCCTCAAACTCTCCGCGGTTGAACTTTCTGGATTCGTGGAGTACGAAATCATCAAAACTGATGTCCGGCTGGCGCTTCTTGTAGACCTTCTGCCACATCTCCTCGCTCATAGACGGAATCTTGCCTTCGGAGACAGCTTTCATAAGCTGCTCGCGTGCCGTAAACCATGCAGAACCGTAGACAACCATATCGATATCTGAAGTTCCGCACTCAAGACCTGCAACAAGCGAACCCGTACAGCCGTATGTACCTGCCGGAAGATCGAAGTGAGAGAAAAGGCGGGCCACACGCGGATCGCGTTCTGCAATAAACGGCGCCTGCTCTTCAGGCTTTAACACCTTCACGATATCCGAGAGCGGCACGCGGTGAACAAGGTCGAGATACTCCGGTTTGTGCTCCTTTACCCATGCGAATGCATCCGCGAAATCATACTTCTTATAGCGCACACCCCATGGAGACATGCGATCTCCGTCCTCGGTTGGAACATAGCGCAGAACACACTCTGCACGCTCTTCATTTTCATATCCGGAAACAGCATACAGACAGCCGTCTTCGGTCATCACAAAATCCCGCAGGCGAATCGGTTTCATTGAAAGATAATTGGTTTGGCTAAGCAATAAAGGATACTAAACCGTGAAGCCCAGATTTAATAGACAAAAGCACAAATATAAACACATGGATACTGCAGCCCCCTCTGCAAAAGCGCTGAAGCTGATTATCCTCTCCTCAGCAATAGCCGCATTCATGTCTTCTCTTGACGGGACAATTGTAAATATTGCCCTTCCGACAATTTCTGATATCTTCAATCTCCCAAGCTCCTCGGTTGCCTGGGTATCCACCATATACCTGCTTGTCATGGCAGGTTCTCTTCTGGTGGTCGGAAAACTGACAGACGGTATCGGATACCGGAAAATCTTTCTCACCGGTTTTTTCCTCTTTACGTTCGGTTCATTTTCCTGCGGATTCTTCCCGGAACTTACCGAGTCATTCGGGATACTCCTGTTCTCCCGGGTAATCCAGGCTCTTGGCGGAGTCATGATGACAGTCATCGCTCCGGCAATGCTTTCCCGCTATATGCAGGGAGCAGAACGGGCGAAGGGAATGTCGGTTGTCGTCCTTTTCGCATCTCTTGGTATGGCGCTTGGACCGACTCTTGGCGGTCTCTTAACCGAGTATCTTTCCTGGAACTGGATTTTCTACATCAATGTACCGGTAGGCATTGCCGCCCTGATTCTTGGAATCTTTGCTCTTCCAAAAGATGAAAAGAAGGTGTTCACGCTCAAAGGATTCGACGGCCTTGGCGCGGTTCTTATCTTTGTCGGTCTTGCAGCACTCCTTTACGCATTCTCCGAAGGATACAAACTCGGCTGGACCTCACCGCTTGTACTTTTCTGCATCGCACTTGCTGTTGTCTGTATCGCATCCTTTATCATCTGCGAGATGAAGGCGGCATCCCCAATTCTGGATTTGGCGCTCTTCAAGAATTCATCGTTCCTTCTGCTGAATGTGGTTCTGTGTCTGATGTACTTCACGCTTGCCGGAGCCCAGTATCTGCTTCCGTTCTATCTGCAGCTGATAAAACAGCTCTCAACGTTCCAGTCAGGTCTCATCCTCACCATTATGTCTCTTGGAATGATGACTGCAGGAATTCTCTCAGGCCAGCTCTATGCGAAACTGATTGGGAAGATTAAGATTCTGCTGTTAGTCGGAATCGGTTCGATTGCAGGAGGCTACTTCCTTCTGTCAAAACTCAGCCCGGTATCCGGTCTGGGAATTGTGGTGCTCGGATTAGCGCTTATTGGATTCGGTGTGGGACTGACGACAACGCCTGCCTCAACGCTTCTTCTCGGTTCTGTCCGGCCGGAGAAGAATGGCATGGTCTCAAGTATCACCAGTCTCGAGCGGTTTGCCCCAATGACGATTGGTATCGCGTTCTTTAATATGCTGTTAATCGCCGGGGTAAAGGAGATTGCAAAACACACAGACATCGTCAGCCGCCCGATGCAGGATGTTGCAGCAGGCATTCTGACGAGCGGTTTCGACCTCTGTTTCTTTGTCTCGATGGGAATTGCAGCAGGTGCTTTTGTTCTCTGTCTGCTGGTAAAAGAGAGCCGGCTGAAACTGAAATAATTCTTTTTTTAGAGAAATCCCAAAAACAGGATTATTATGAAAAATCCATCAGACCGGAAAGCTTTGCAGCTCCGGGAACGGCTTGTACAAAATCCTCCTCGGATGAGAACGGCATCTTCGACAACAGCTTCGCTGCCGATTTTGCAGAAACGCCCGGAAGCCATTTGAGCGCTGCAGGGGCTAGACGGTTTACCGGAATCGGATACGGAAGTGCTGTCAAAGACCGGGCTCCGTACGAAACAGCAGCACAGGAAATGACTGTTCCAACCGCAAGTTTTTGCGGAATGCCGATTAAGACCGGGTAGGTTCCCATCTGGCGTCCAAAAGAAACCGGGCCGGAGACCTCGATTAAGACATCGGTAAATACTGTTCCAACCGGGAACACCCGTTCAAGCATCGGGACATCGAAGTTTGCCCGCACATCTTCTTTAAACGCATGGAATTGTTTGTCGAACTTACCAAGCGTGTTATCCTCATAGGCGCGTGTGCCCTCAAACGGCATCAGCTGTCTGATGTTTACTCTGCGGACCAGAAGCCCTGCATCGAAAATCTTCTGCAGGAACGCACGGTTCTCCGCAAACGTCTGCTCGGTTTCTCCGGCAAGTCCGGAGATGAAGTTTAATCCCGGAAGCAGTTCGGGAATGCCGTTTCGTCGGACTGCACCCACTTCATTTACAATCTCTACCGCGCGGAAAATTGCTTCCGGCGAACCTTTGAGATTGTTTGCTGAAATCACTGCCGGATCTGCAGACTCGATTCCAAATGCCGCAATATCTCCTGCAGTATGTCCGGCAACAATTTCCCGGAGCGCATCGCAGGCGGCATCCTCGTGACGTGCGATGGTTCCCGGGTTTACATTGTCGATATGAAGCGTCAAAAGCTCCGGCGCTGCTTCTCTGATTCCGGAGAAGAGAGTGCGCAGTTTGTCTGCATCCGGCTTCGGGAACTCCCCTCCGGAAACCCCGAAGGCTAACAAATCCGGCTGTCTTCCCAGGCGGAAGTGGCGGGCTCCTGCTTCATATAATGCTGCAGTTTCCGCAAAGATTCCCGCTGCGTTTCGCTGTCTCGGCATTCCGTAGAACGGCTCGGTACAAAAAGAACACCCTCCGGTAACACAGCGGGAGCAGCCGCGTGCAGTCTCGAGCTCGAGCATCACGAATGGATACATCGGATGCTGACGAATAATATCTGCTCCAAGGGCTGCCCAGCGGTCAAAATTTGCGTAATTCAATGAACCTTCCGGCTCTCCTCCGGAAAGATAGGAATCCAGAGCCGCTGCCGGATCTCCGGAAAGCATTCCGGTCCAGCCGGATACAGCCTGTTTCTTTGCGGCCTCCCCTCCCTCCGGCGAGTAGCCGAAAGAAATCGGACCTCCAAGAAAAGATGTCGTCTTCTTCGAAAACGTGAATCCAAGCTGCTGGAGCTCTAAAAGTGTTGCCGGAGTTCCTGCAAGATACTTTCCGGGAACGGTAACGCCGGCAATCATCACAACGAGCTTGGCATCCCGAAGCGCGGCAGTCCTCATCGGATCTTTTCTGAGCTGATCGATGGTAACGTACTCAGGACGTATCCCGTGTTCTTTTAAGACGCCGGCAACAGTCCGGATGTAGGGGGAAATGTACGGCGGGACACCTAAGCATGCGGGTTCATCCACATATCCGTCGATGATGACCGTCTCAGATGTCATGGCCAAGCAGGTGGAGAAGTTTTCGGGCAATCATCAGTTTGCCGTGCTTTACGGGATCGACGGAGGTGTCATCCAGATCAAACCCGATTAAGGAAACAGAGGCAGCGCCAAGTTCATGAGCGGCAAAAACTCCGCGGTCCCCATCGGAGAATCCGCCAAAGTTGTAAACATTGGACAGCGGCGTGCTCTGTGTTGTCCCGACAACAGGGCCTTTCATCTTCGGAACCCAGGATTTCACAAGCGGCATGTTGTCTCCATGAGCGTGAACAGCCAGAATTGTTCCGGCTTCGTTCATCTCCAAAACATCATCATCCAGGCCGTCAAGGTCGGTAAAAACAATGTCTGGAATAACTCCTCCTTTTTTCATCACACGGGCTGCAGCATCAGCTGCAATGGTGACTTTTCCGGAAAAATCCGTCTTTTTGATGTCGGTTGGAAGGGATGGGGCGTTTCCGGCAACAATTACCTCAGCCCCGGCAAGAGTTTTTGTTAAAAGCGCGATATCATCACGCGGAAGAATGGCAGATAAGAGGCGGGCTGCCTCCTCATCATCTTCGCGGGAGAAACCGAAGTAATCCAGGATTCTGATGTAATACGGCTCCCAGACTTCAGTCTTCATCGTCCTCGTCCTCGGCAATGCCGACAATCTTCATGAAGTTGGCGAGAATCGAGTCAATGACCATGGAGAGCAGCTCTTCCTTGTCGCGAACAAGGGAAAATGCCTGAAGCGGGATGGACATTGCTGCCATTGTTGCGTGTCCTCCGGCAGAAGCGCCCGGGATTCCGGCAAACGCTTCCTTTAAGACGTCTCCGACATGCAGTCTGATGTCTTTGTTTCTGGCAGACAGGAGAATTGCTGTGTCCGTAATTCCATAGACGAGCGCAGTGCTGACTCCTTCCAGATCTAAGAGAAGATCTGCTGCCTGCGGGATTGCATCACGGTTTCTGACGTATCCCACATTCGAGAAGAGATAGCCCTGACGGCTGTCACGGTTCTGGATTGCCGCACCTAAAACTTCGATGGTCTCCTGCGAGATGGACGGAGCCATGACGAGTTCTAAGAGCTGGCGGTCTGCGTACGGCAGGAGAAATGCTGCGTTGTGTAAATCCTGCGGGCTGACATTTCTCTGGAACTCGTGAGTGTCTGCGCGGATACCGTAGAAGAGTGCGGTTGCAAGCTTGGTATCGAGCGGGAGATAGAGCTCCTGCAGATACTGAGTGAAGATGGAGGCCGTTGCTCCTGCATCCGGTCTGATATCCATGAAATCCGGGACATGAATTCTCTCGACACCTTCTGTGCTGTGGTGATCGATGATGATATTTATCTTTGCATCAGCCGGGAGGTCATTGTTCATCGAGGGGGCAACACAGTCAACTAATGCTGTGTAGTCGCATTCGGCAAGAATCTCTGCGGTTAACCGCTCCATCTTAATCTCTAAGAGGTTGATGAATGCACGGTTTTCCTGATGTCCGATGTTTCCTTCGTAGAGAATACGGCACTTCAGTTTTCCCTTGGATGCCTGCTCTGCGATTGCACTTAATGCAATTGCACTCGAGATTGCATCCGGATCCGGATTTTTGTGCGTAATGATGCCAAGCGTTCCCGACCAGGATTCAAGGATGGAGTAGAGCTTCTGCGCGTTACGTGCCGCAAGCAGGTTTACCATGTGGTTTACGGCAGACTTTGCCACAACCACCTGCGGGTAGAGCACGACATCAGCACCGGCGTCTGCTAACTGATCGGAGGAGAATGGATCCAGAGCACGCGCGATAATGTTGGCGGCAGGGAATCGTGTTCTGACATGCAGGACTGCTGCGAGGTTTGCATCTTTATTGGAAGAGAGGATAAATGCAACCTCCGGTTCCGGAAGGGTTTCGTAGAACGCCTCGTCAGTCATGTCGCCAAGCATTACCTGGTGTCTGTGATCGCGTAAATCATCGAGGCGTTTCTCGTCAAAATCGACAACTAAAACGTTTTCATCCGATTCGTGCAGTTCACCGAGGACATTATATCCGATACTTCCGCATCCGAGGATGATGTATTTTATTTTCTTGTTCTTCTGAATAAGGGACAGGGGGGAAACCCCATCTGTTTCAGCCATACCATATCTGTTTGTGTCGGAAGATAATAAATCTGCATGTGAGGAGGGCATTTCTCTCAGATAAAAAGAAATCTATAAATAGTTACGAATACAATTTATTTAGGTCAAGCTGATGAAGCTTGAGTGACTCGGGCCCGTGGCTTAGTCAGGCATAGCGTCGGACTCTTAATCCGAATGTCAGGGGTTCAAATCCCTTCGGGCCCGCTTATTTTTCTGATTTTTATGTGTATCTCAAGGAGTATTTTGCAGTGTCTTCGAGATTTGCCGGAGCGAATGCGGATTCTATAAATAGTTCTGAAGCCAATATAGTTAGGTCAAGCAGATGAGCTTGAGCGACCGGGCCCGTGGCTTAGTCAGGCATAGCGTCGGACTCTTAATCCGAATGTCAGGGGTTCAAATCCCTTCGGGCCCGCTTTTCTTTTTCTATCCCTTTCAGAAACTCAGTTGTGTATTCGGATTTTTACTGGCAAAAGAGCCGGAATAGGATTCTAACAACCTTCATACAGACACACAGACCGGAGTAAAGAAAAATTATAGGCTGACGCACGAAACAAACCTCTGACAGTCAGCCAACCAACACACCTTATATTCTTTCAGAATCTATTATCTTCTGTTATTACGGAAGAGTACGACATGAAACGAGTGGTAAACTACACCTTAAACCATAACAAAGGCATTGTTGTCCGGCTGGATGACACTGCTGTTGAGAAGGTCATGGTATGGGCTCTTGGAGACGGAGAGGAAACTGATGTTCGTGAGACCATTGCCTACTGGTGTGATACAATTACTGCTGCCGGCGGAAAAAATGCTGCCTATCATAAAGACGGAAAGGAGTTCTTTGATATCTATACGCATCTGCAGCGCGGAGGAGAACTCTTGTTCCACGATGTGGTATCGGACACAGAATTTACCCTAACCCGCGATGCGCTGATTAACGGAATCAAACAGGCGCTTTACGAATATTATTACCACCTCTTCCATGAGGATTTGGGAAAACTTCTTGATCTTGGACTGCTTCGGTATGCAGACGGCGTATATGAGCTGCACCTTCCGCAGGAAAACTGGAATATGTTTGGGGACTATGCCGTACAATTTGCGATTTTCAATGATGTGTACTACACGCACCACTCGGTCAGAGTAATCGGCAATATCAGAATTCACATCCCGCGCTTCAAGCGGTAAATCTCTTTGAAAAACATCGGTGAATGCATAAAGGCAGCCGTCCTGGCTGCCGGCATTCGTCATTAATCCGGGAAAAGAGGTATATTTACTCTTTCTTGGTGGCGAGCTCAACGTCCTCTGCCTTGATAGTCTTACGACCTGCGTGCTTGGCGAGTTCGTTGGCTTCCTTTGCAATAGCTTCGATGTATGCTTCTGCCTTGATAACAAGTGCATCTGCAGCATCTTCGCCGACGCGCTCTGCGCCTGCTTTCTTTGCAAGTCTGACGACTGCTGCTTTCGGTAAGTCTGCCATAGTTACTACCAATCAAAAAGTTGGTGTGGAAAATATATAATAGTATCTCAGAAAACGGCCTCTTTTTGCCATTCGGACAATAATCCGGAAGCGTAGTGGAATTAGAGCGAGAATATCAGTTAAAATTGAAATATCCAACTACCTGTCCGAAAATAAATATTTAAGCCTGATTAATGGATTTTTTCCCGAATCAGACTTGCTGTCAGTTCAATAATTCCTTCATAGCCGGAAGATGCGCGCGAACTGTCCACAAATATGTCTTCAATGTTTACAATAAGTGCTCCATGGCCGGTTCCGCCGCCGAGAAACACTAAGGTGCGGAAAATCAGGTTTCCGGAGATTCCGTCCGGAGCAATAATTACTCCTGCGTCAGCTGCCGCATCCTCAATTAAAATCTCGCCATGAACCGCACCGGAGAGCTTTGCAGCCTCTGCTGCATCACGAATGGTTTTGTCCACGAATTCGTGTCTTCCAATATCACCCAGTCTTCCGCCGGATAGAAGCACTGCCTTTTCCGGCAGTCCGAATGCTTTTGCAAGACGCAGGCCGTCTTTGACAAATGATACCTTTTCTGCAACCGTCCAGCCTTCGTCAACTCCGACCGGTGCAAAGAAAAACTTCTTGCCTGCTGCAGTTTCCAAAAGCGCAATCCGTTCCAGATGATCTGCCCCATACACAGATTTCAGATACTTTAACGTGTCATTTGCCGGAAGCGAACCGCGAATGGCGGCATCAATCTTTTTTGCCCGCAAATCATCGACCAATGCCTTTTCCGGGCATGGTGAAAAAAAGAGTGTTACCTGTTCAGGGGGGAAGAGTTCTGCTCCTTCCTTCACATAACAGATAATTTCAACGTCCGGCGATGCTGATTTTCCCGCACTCAGCACAACCTTTTCCGGATCCACTCCACAGCCGATTCCGATTTTCATATATTGGTAATGCCTTCGGAACAGAAGTTGAAGATGGTTGCTTTGTCTTCGCCTTTGGTAAGCGTCAGGCTTCTTTCCTTGACAACCGTTCCAATGACCTGGGCAGCCATTCCTGCCTCGCGGAATGTACGGCAGACGATATCAACCGAGTTGCGGTTTGCAGTCATGATAAAGCCCATACCCGGATACATTCTGACCCACTCCTCAAAGGTGATGCCGTGCAGATCAAGATCCGGAGTCGGAATGGAGGGAAGGTCAACGATACCGCCGACGCCTGATGCCTCAAGAAGCATGCCGAGTGTTCCAATGACACCGGGGTTTGAGATGTCCTTTCCGGCAGTTAAGAGATGGTGTTCTCCCAGCTCCTTCATGACGCCGATCTGTTTCTGCAGAACTTCCGGAGTTTTCTGGGTTACGGAATCCCAGTTCATGCGTGCGCTTGGATGAATGCGGCCATTTAAGTCGATGGCCATGATGATAGAGTCACCGACATTTGCCGTACTGCTGTAGATGACATTCTCGAGATCGGCAACACCCAGAATTGAAACATCGATGACATTGTACGGAGCATCCGGGTGGAGATGGCCTCCGACAACCGGGACAGCGAATGCGTTTGCAGCGTCCCGCATGCCGTTTGAGACCTGTATCATAATCTCATCATCAGATGCGGAAAGAATGTCAACCATAGCGACCGGCCTTCCCCCCATTGCTGCAATATCGTGAACGTTTACGAGAATCGCACAATATCCTGCCCAGTATGGGTCAATATCCATGAGCTTGTTCCAGATACCGTCTGCGGCAAGCAGGAGAGCAGTTCTGCCGTTCTGAATGACAGCTGCATCCTCCCCATAGGATGCAATAACATCCAGATTATCCATATGGAGGGTTTTTACCAGTGAGCCGATTGCCTGCTTTCTGCGGACACCGTCATATTTTTTGACTTCTGCCGCAACAGACGCGGGAGTGTAGTTGTCTGACTGCATTGTAAATTCACCAGAGGGAAATCGTGCGGGTGATTTGCTTCCCTCGAATTGTGGATATATATTTCCTTTCCAAAGGGATAATATGTTGTACGGTTTCACCCGTTCTATTCCTGCCTTTTATAATCCCTGACTGCCAATATATGGGTAATATGGATTGGGCAGAGAAGTATCGACCGCAGCATCTCGATGAGATTCTGGGCAATGCCGCAGCAGTGAAACAGATGGCTCTCTGGGCGCAGACCTGGTCACCTGACTCTGCCCCGCTTCTTTTGATTGGAAAGCCCGGTATCGGCAAAACCTCTGCAGCTCTTGCTCTTGCCCGCGATATGAACTGGGAGGTTCTGGAGCTGAATGCCTCGGACGCCAGAACAAAAGCGGTCATCGAGCGGATTGCCGGAAATTCTGCAGCGACTGCGAGCCTGTTTGGTGCATCCCGGAAGATGGTCATCATCGATGAGGCAGATAACCTCGAAGGAAATGCAGACCGCGGAGGCGCGCGGGCTATTGCGGATTTGTTAAAAACTGCAAAACAGCCGATTCTTTTGATTGCCAATGATGCATACGGAGTGTCTGACTCCATCCGCAGGATTTGCGAGACGGTTCAGTTCCGCGCGATTGCTGCGTCCACACTTGCAAAGCGCATGAAGGAGATTTGTATTTTAGAGCATGTCTCCTGTGGAGAAGACGCGCTTTCAGAGATTGCCGGCAGTGCAGCAGGAGATATGCGCAGTGCAGTAAATATGCTCTTCGGCTCTGCTGCCGGACGCGATGTTTTGTCGGCAGACGGGGTTGCTACCGCGCAGAAGGATGAACGGGCAACTATCTTTGATCTGGTCGCTGCAGTATCTGCCGGAACATCAGATGAGCGTTTGATGAAACTGTCGCGCGAGTGCGAGGAAAAACCGGATTATGTGGTTCAGTGGGTAGAAGAAGCTGTCTCCCAGATTCCTGACCGCACAAGAAAGATTCGCGCATACGGCAGAGTAAGCCGTGCGGATGTGTATCTCGGGCGCACGATGACGCGTCAGTATTATACGCTTTGGCGGTATGCCACAGCACTGATGACTATGGGTGTCGCATCCGAAGAGGAGGCTTCCGGTTTCCGCCCGCGGGTGATGCCTCCTTCGCGCTGGAAACGGATGGCAACAGCAAAGAAGCAGAAAACGGTTCGCCGGACACTGTCTGCAGCCCTGGCAGAAGGCTATCTGATTCCCGACCGGCAGGTTCAGGCAGAGTACATTGACCTTTTATCCCGCATAGCAGAAGCAGATCCGGAAGCATTCTGCGAGCGGCATAATCTCGATGCAGACCAGCTGACCGTTCTCCTCCATGATAAAACCCGTGCGGCAGCCGCATTTAAAGCAGTACAGAAGGCCGCAAAAGAACGGGAGATGAAGGTGAAAAAGGCTGCTGCCGCAAAGAAAGCGGAGGCAAGAAAGAAGGCTGACCTGGAAGAGGCACTGAAAAAAGCAGAAGCAGCGACAGTCCCGGAACCCGCACCGGCAGAACCTGTCCCGGCTGCTGAAGAGGAAAAACCGGTCGAAAAGAAACCGGCAGCAACCCAGGCAACCCTGGACTTCTTCTAACCCCCGGTTTCCAAAACGTAATTCTATATAATATCTCTCTTTTTCCTGATTTTGTTGACAAAATGTGCACAATTTGACTGCAAAAGAAAGATAATGAAAGAGAACAACCATTATTTACTGTGTCTGAGCATGAAGCGGCCGTATCTGAAATAGTCTCCTTTATTCTGATCACCGGGCTCCTCACTGCCTGCGCCTGCATATCCTTCGCAGTTGTTCTGCCGGAGATGGAAAAATCCATGGAGGCATCGCACGCAGAAGATACGGCAGGCAGGTTCTGCGCAATGAAATCCGGAATCGACCGTCTCTGGATTCAGGAAAATCCCGGCCTCTTCAGCGGTCAGCTTTTCCCGCTCTCATCCTCTGCCGGAACATTCACCTATGGGAAGGGGACAAAACTCATCTTCAATCACTCAGACGGGCAAAAAACCGTATATCTTCTCTCCCTTACCTTTGAACCTTCCTATCTGAGATGTGAAAATATTCCGCTCTCCTATGAAGGAGGGGCAGTGTTTTTGGGAGGGGAAAACCTGCTCCCTGCCTCAGCCGGCAGGACAGATGCGGTTCTCATCTGTACTGCGCAGAGAAGAGAAAACCTTCTCGCAAATGTTCCAGTCGCAATTTGCTGCCAGTACCTGAAGAAAGAAACATTTACTGACATTTCCCATCTGCAAATCGCAGACGCGCCAAATGCAGAATACTGGAAACGCATGCTGTCTGAAGTTTCCCGGATAACAGTTCTCGAATACACCGTTTCTGTAGAGGCAGTACCGTGAAGCAGGATTTTGCCCTTTCCGAGATTACCGGATTTCTTCTCATATTCGCGATGATAACACTTATTGCGGCAGTATTCTCAGCCGCTGTTCTTCCAGGGATTCTGGAAGAACAGGAAAGGATACAGAGTGAAGAGATTCTCCTCGATTTTGCCGCGCTGAAAGAGGGAATGGATGCACTTTCGGTATCAGATGAACCAGGACTTACCCGCAGACAGATACTATCCCCGCAGATATTTGGCGATGCATGCCTGTCCCTTTCGTACGGAAAACCAGTAGTCTCTAACGGAATTACCTATCGCGAGTTCACCATCTCGTATGAGACAAAAGGACAGCTCCTGCTGACTCTTGATGGATGTGGGCTGAAAAAGAACACAGAAAACATTCTGCCTTCCTCATACTCATATGTGGTAAATCCGCGCAATACTGCAGAGCAGATGGAGCACACAGAGCCGTTTCGTATCGACTATACCTGGCAGGGAAGTTTCGTTAATGCCGGACGGAGATATCAGATTTTTTCTGTGAGGTTTACATGACAGAGAAGAGAGAAGCCGGAATTGCATCCGCTGTCGCTGTTCTTTTGCTCCTTGCGGTTCTTCTGGTCTGTGCCGGAGTATGGACGGCAGCAGTTCTTCCAGCAGAACAGCACAGAGAAGCAGAAAAAGAGGCAGCAGAGGCGCAGGTGATTTTAACGGACACGGTTTTTTCCCTGCGAAAAACTGCAGAGTCCGGACTCGTTGGTGTTTCAATATCGTTAGCCTTCCCCAAAGGGACGCTGACAACAGAAGATGCCGGATATCTGGCGGTAAACGGTACGAACCGGATATACCTGCAAACCCTAAGCCATGAAACAGGTGTAATCACTCAGGGAATCTGTGCTGGCGGGGTGTGGAGGAGAGACGGTGAAGATGCAGCATGGATTCTTCTTCCAAAGACCGTGTACCGAAACGGAGTACTGTCTCTGGAGCTTCCAACTCTCATCGGAGAGACTGCCCAGGGATCATCCTCACTGATTCCTGTTTCCTTCTGCTACGAGGGAACACACACAAAAACCTTCACCGGCACAGTATCACTTACTGTGGCAACGGAGGAGCAGTGGATGCAGGATCTCTGGCATACGTATTTCACCGAGACTGCATATCAGTATGCAGATGTTGTGGATGTCACAATATCTTCCAGTGAGCATCAGATAACAGCCGGCTTTACAGCGAAAGCGGGAGATCTTGTTTTGCAGGTGAAAGAATCTGTCCATGCAGTATCCGGAGGCCAAAGGTGAAACAGGATTTTGGGATTTCAGAGGTTCTTGGAACGCTTCTGCTGTTTGCAATTGCAGTTCTCGTTTCCGGACTGATCAGCATTGCAGCAGTCGATGCAGTATTCAATCAGGCAGAGACCGCTCCAATCGTTTCTTTTGCGGAATCTGCATCCCCGAATTATCTCTATCATGCAGGGGGAGACACGCTGTCTGTCCGGGAGATTCGAATCTATGCAGGAGGCCGCGACATCACAAAACAGACAAGAATCAACGATGCATCCTGGGAATTCTGGAAAACCGGCGATGCTCTCCATCTCGGATTTTATCGAACCGATGAGATAACAATCATCAGCCGCACATCGTTTGGACGTGAAGTAATCCTCTATGAAGGAGTAAAGAATAATTACGTTTTGAAAAGGAGAAAGAGCGTGAAAAAGAAATAGTGCGGGAGATCCCGCTCAATTTCAATTTTAGTTCTCGAGAACAATCTCGATGCTGATATCTTTTGGAACCTGAATGCGCATCAGCTGACGGAGTGCACGCTCATCTGCGTCAAGGTCGATGAGTCTCTTGTGAACTCTCATCTGCCAGCGGTCCCAGGTTGCCGTACCTTCTCCATCCGGAGATTTTCTGATTGGGACAACAAGTCTCTTGGTCGGCAGCGGGATAGGTCCAGCCATATTTACACCGGTACGCTCTGCAATCTCACGGATACGGCTGCAAACCGTCTCCACTTTCTCATAATCTGTTCCCGTAAGGCGTATTCTGGCTT
>SUTD01000028.1 GCA_015063085.1 Methanocorpusculum parvum | reverse complement strand
GGTGGTGTCGAATGCGACGCCGTTGATGGTACCGGTGTAGTTGAGTTTGATATATGTGCCGTTTTCGATAGCCATACGAATTCCTTATTATATGGTCGTTCTAAGTTTATAATCTCTATCACATGTTTCCCGTAAAGTATCTATTCCTTCCAAAGAAACATAGTAATACTGTATGTCTCTTTCCATCAGAAACGCCGGATTTTCCGCCCGCAGTCTTTATCTGCAGGCATTCCCCCGGGAGGAACGCTTTCCCTTTTTGTTTCTGAAAGTTCTCGCTTTGCGGCGTTCCTGCCTGTTTGTTTCGTATTATGCAGATGACTGTCTTGTTGGAATTTCCTATGCGGTTGAAGGGCCGGAGATGGTTTTTGTGTTGTATCTGGCAGTGTCTGCCAATGTTCGATCCCGCGGCTACGGATCAGAAATTCTCTCTTCTCTAAAAGACCTGTACAAAAAACCGCTCACGTTAAACATCGAACCCCTGGATGAGGATGCCGCAAACGCAGAGGAGCGGAAAAGGCGGTTTTCTTTCTACGAAAGAAACGGGTTTTCCAATACCGGATACCTTCTGCAGGATTCTCAGATGACCTACACGGTTTTGTCGACTGCGGAGGATTTTTCCGTTGAAGACTATACAAAAGCCCTTTTGGGGCTGCATCCGTTTGGTATGAAAATGCCGGAGATTTTTTTGCAGTAGGCAGGATTTCGGTTTCTGCCGCATCCAATAGATTTAAGTCATGCAGTAAACTTCCGCACGAAAAAATGTCCTCAATAAATAATGATTTATATAATCTGCAGATAAATACTAATATAACATGAGCAAGAACAGTGAATACATGGAGGCATTCTTTGGTGTTGAGCTCTACAAGAAGTTCGAGGACGTTCTTGGCGATCTTGAAAACATCGAGCTTGACCTCAAAGGAATTTCCCGCGAAGTAGGCAGACTTGGCGGAAACCTTGAAGCAGAGGACCGCATTGGAACGGCAAAAGAGATGCGTGCTGCAACCTACGAATCCGCACAGCAGGTTCGTGACGTACGTTCGTTCCTTGACTTCTACTTCTCCCAGAGCCAGGAACTCTCCCAGATTATCTTAGAGCGTGACGCATACATGCTCCTCTACCAGATTTACCAGTGGGACTTCAACGATGTCCGCGATCTTAGAGGCTGGGTTAACGAGTTCAAGCATGTCTGTAAAACCATTGGCTACCGTCCGGAGGATCTGTTAAAACTTGATAACTTAACAGCACACCCGGTTCCGGAAGATGTCAAACTCTTCCCGGTCTATGCAGTCGACAAACACGATTACTGTCTCTGCGGAAGAGACTGCAATGACATTATGCACATCAGTGAAATCCGCGAAGAGATGGAAGAGAATCCGGATAAATACAAGAAGACCGGATTCAGAAGATTATAAACCCCCAAACAAACTTTTTTTCAAAGCTCTTTTGATTTTGCGTGTTTTTCAGGCTCTAAGCCAGTTGCCTTTTTACAAAATAAAGCCAAAGTCCAAAAAAAAAGTTAGAGAAGCAGAAGGCCTGCTTCGTCTGCGGTATTCTTTGCAGCAGCAGTCACAGCACCGGTTACATAGAGGGCAGGAATGCCCGCAATCACAGCCTTTCGCATGCTCTCAACAACACAGTTGCCTTTCAGAACCGCAAAGGTCTTTGACAGGTCAACGCCCTGCCGAAGAGCACATCCGATTAACTGGTCGAAAACATTCTGCGAAGCGATGTCCTCTGCAGTACAGAGCAATTCTCCGGAGACGGTAAACAGTCCTCCGGCAAACCACACAGACTCAGGCACAAGAGACGCCGCCTTTTTTGCTGTATCCAAAGAGACATCCGGAACAGACACAATCGTTCCAAGCTTTCCGGAATCAAGGAACGAAGAAGCTCCTCCGCATCCGGCAAGGACCGTCTTTCTTGAGAGAAGAATCGTGTACGGATTCTTTGTCACAACACTTACCTGTGTCTCATCTGCAACAACAGACTCGATATCTTCCACAGACTCAACAACGCGCTCCGTAAACAGCGCGCCAAAGACCAGGTTCTCCGGGTCTTTTGCATGGGTCATCAGAGTGATGGCAGCTCTTCCGTTTACCACAATCTGGACCGGTTTTTCCTCATAATATTCAGTCATTTACTTCACCATATGTGCAATCTCTTCAACCGTTGCGACCAGAAGGTCAACATCATCTTCCGTATTATAACAATACACACTCGCCCGAACCGTTCCGCCTCCAGCCGGTGCGATTTTCTGCATCAGAGGCTGACAGCAGTGCTCGCCGGAACGAACCATGATTGCTGCAGCCTCATCAAGGAAGTATGCAACCTCGTGCGGGTGAACTCCGTCAACCGTAAACGATACAGCCCCGACAAGCTCATCATCAGCCGGAGTGGTTACCGAAACACCGTCGATTTCAGAGAGCCCCTCAATCATCCTGTGAGCCAAAGCGCACGAATGGGCTGCAACCTCCTCCATCCCAAGACGTGTGAGATAGCGTGCAGCCTCGGCAAGACCAACAGCCCCTATGACATTCGGCGTTCCGGCTTCGAACCGGGCAGCTCCGGCGGCTGTTGTAAACGAGTGGCCGGATACTTTTCCAACCATGCCGCCTCCAGCATATGCCGGATTCGGCATCGGAGCACCGTCTCTCATCCAGAGGCCTCCGATTCCCATCGGCCCCATCATCTTGTGTCCGGAGAAGCAGAAGTAGTCGCAGCCGATATCCTTCAGATTTACCGGGAGGTGGGGTGCAGACTGAGCGCCGTCAATCGTAAACAGAATATCATTTCTGCGGCAGAGCTTTGCAATCTCTTTTACCGGAGCAATCGTTCCAAACACATTCGAGGCGTGCCCTACAGCCACCATTCGTGTATCTTCTGTAATTGCGTCTTCGATGTCTTCAACTCTGATATGCCCGTCAGTCCCGCCGATTACATCAACGCCTGCAATTTTCCCTTCCGCCTCAAGAGAGAACCAGGGAAGGATGTTTGAGTGATGTTCCTGAAGCGGGATTATTACGCGGTCCTTCGGATTCCAGAAAAGCCCGCGGGCTAATATATTCATGCCCTCGGTGGTATTTCGCGTAAATGCCAGCATACCGCCCTCGCCGCCGAAGAACTTCTGCAGCACGTCACGTGCTTCTTCGAACTTGTGCGTCGCCATCCTTCCAAGCCGGTGAACTCCGCGGCCGACATTTGCCCGGTAATGGAACTCAGCATCTGCCTGAACCTCCACAACAGAACGCGGAGACAAGGCAGTTGCCGCATTGTCAAGATATACAACATGTTCCAGAACCGGAAAATCCTCTCTGATATCTTCTGCAGAAAACATCAGCCAATCTCCTGATACTGCATGCCTATATGTATGGGTATGTTAGCTTAAGTTTGTATCGCATAACTGATACTATATAAAGAAACCCAAAACAAATAAATATATCAAATATTTTGTGTGAATTCAAACTGAAGAAAAATAAACTGATATAAATACTTTCCGCGCAACTCTATTATATATGCAAAACCAACAAAGTAGTTGCATGACACAAACGAAAAAAGGGATTGACACAATCCTGAAAAAGCCAATTGCAGCAGGTATCATCATCGGCTTTGCAGCAGCCCTCGTTCAGGCACTGCTCTTCCCGGCCGGCGGACCTGTTGCCTACGGATTCTGCGTCGCATGCCACTCCCGTGACTTCATTGACGTAATCTGGAACAACATCTTTGGAACATCTCTCTTCGCAGCCCCGATCTCCCTTGCCGGAGCACTGCCGGTTTTAACCATCGTCGGTGTCTTAATCGGAGCAGTCGTTGCAGCACTCATCTACCGTGAGTTCCGCCTCAAGAAGGCAACTGCCCTCGGCTGTGTCAAGTACACCCTCGGCGGATTCTTCTTCATGGTCTGCGCTCTTCTTATGGGAGCCTGCCCGTACCGTATTGCCCTTCGTATCGGCTACGGTGACTTAATCGCACTCTTCGGACTTGTCGCAATCGTCATCGGTGTCTTAATCGGTGTCAAGATTGCCTTAAAGAAAATGGAGGCCTAAAACATGGACCCGCTCGCAAAAGATGTAGCAATTATGCTCGTACCAATTGTCACCATCATCCTTGGTTTCATCATCGGATGGCTTGGACAGCGTTCCGGATTCTGTTCCATCGGCGGTATCCGCGACTTCTTCCTCTTCAGACAGACTAGACTCTTAAAGGGATACGTAGGACTTATCATCTCCGCATTCGTCTTCTACTTAATCTTCTCCCTCATCGTTCCGTCTGCATTCCCGAACTTCTTCTGGCTCATCGAAAACCCGGGAGGAATCCTTGCAGCAATTCCGGGAGCACCGGGAGGACTTTCCGCAGCAGCCACCATCATCTGCATGTTAGTCGGCGGTATCTTCGTTGGTATCATTGGAACTCTCCTTGGCGGATGTCCGCTCAGACAGCTCGTTATGACCTCTGAAGGAAACATCAAATCCGGATTCTTCGTAATCGGTATGCTCGTCGGAGCACTCGTCTTCTCCGGATTCATCCTCGGATGGGTTGTTGACCTCTTTGCACTGATTGGAATCTAAGGTGATTTAAAATGAATCTTGACATTACCGGAAAAGTTTGTCCGTTCTGCGTTCTCTCTGTCGACAAAGCATTAAAGACTCTCCCGGAAGGCGAGTCTCTTGTTGTCCTCTGTGACCACGCACCGGCAGCAACCGCATCCATTCCAGAATACTGCGACATCAAGAAACTCAACTGCGCCGTCGCATTAAAGGAAAGCGGACTGTGGGAAATCACTATCTCTAAAAACTAACAGAGCCAATCTGTTAAGGAATGACAGCAGATTTTCGAGAAGAATCCTGCACATACCTGATGCTGAAGTTAAAGGTCGCGCTCAAAAAAGCGGACGGACCTTTCTCCTTTTTAGGAACTGCAACTCAGGTAAACACGGTGGAAGGGGGTTTTCAAAAATCAGCATACACTGTCTCTGTTGAAAAACAGGAAGAAGAAGACACGTATCTGATTACCCTTATACCAACTGACAAATAACACCAACTCCAATGTGATATTTATGCTCAATAACATCGATTTAGATCAGGTAAAACAGTACGAAGCAGAAATCATTGCTGACGACAACGAAGCATTATTCACCACCAGAATGACCGGAACCTGGCAGTTCGACGAGAACGGCCCGCAGTTTACCGCATCCGCAAAGACCGACAACGGACCGGTTGAGTTCGCATTAACCCACCCGAACTTCGAAAAACTCGGAAACTATCCATCTCCAATGGCATACGGTCTGTTCTGGATTTGCGGCTGTGCATCTGCAACCTTCATGACCGCAGCAGCCAAGAACGGTATCAAGATTGACAACCTCACCACTGACATTGAGGCTGACCTTGACTACCACGCCCAGTTCAAGCTTGGCGACCAGCCGTTAGTCGGAGCCTACCGCGTCACTTTTAACGTCACCAGCGAACAGGCAACCGACGAACAGATTGAGATGCTCAAAGAAGCTGCATACAACGGCTGTATGGCACTCTACACCGTAAAGACCGCAGTACCTCTTACTGTTGCCGCAAAAAGAGTCTAAGTAACATGACTCTCCCTTCTTATTTTTCAATTCCGGAAGCAGCGGATGCTCTCGCTGTCCGGAAAGCCGCTGAGGAACTCTATCGGACGGCACAGTTCAACTGCTCGGAAGCTGTGATGAAGGCGGTCCGTGATTACTTCTGCCCGGAGATTCCGGACTATGTAATTGCCATGAGCTCCGGATTCCCGGTCGGCATGGGCGGTGCAGGCTGTACCTGCGGCGCTGCAGCAGGCGGTGTTATGGCGCTCGGCCTTATCTTCGGCAGAGAAAAGCCCCTGCAGTTTGTCCAGAGCGGACACACGATGCGCCTTGCAAAGGAGCTGCACGACCGCTTTAAAGAAATGAACCAGACCTTATGCTGCAGAATCCACACCAAAGATATGCAGATAGGCTCTCCCGAACACTCCGCACAGTGCACCCGGTTTACCGGTGATGCCGCACAGATTACTGCGGAGATTATTATCCGTGAGGCAACAAAATGACATTAACCGCAGATTCTAAAATTGAAGAAATCTTAACGGAACGCCCGGAGACCGCCGAAATCTTCCAGAGCTTCGGTATGAACTGTCTGGGATACGCAATCGCCAACAATGAATCCATCCGCCAGGCGGCAACCCGCAAAGGCGTCGATTTAGACAAGCTTGCAGAGGCTCTTGGTATTTCAACCTGAGCTTTGAGGACGCGAAGGTTATTTAGAGCACTCTGACATACATTATTTCAGCAATGGCAAGAAGAAGACCTAGTAACCGCGAAAAGTCCCAGTTCTATCTGAAGGGCGGTATTATTCCGGAGATTGATCCGGATTACTATATCGTCCGTCTGCGGACTCCTGCCGGAATGATTACTCCTGACCAGATGTCAGGTATCGCACGGATTGCCCGGCGTTTCGGTGTATCTCAGGTGCACTGTACTACCCGTCAGACTGTTGAACTCCTCCATGTCAAACACGAAGATCTGGAGAAGATGGCGGCTGCTTTGGAGAGAAACGGTACGCCGGTTGGTGCCGAGCGTGACGAGGTTGTTAATATCACCTCGTGTCTTGGCACGCAGAACTGTAAGTATGCGGTTATTGATTCTCTGTCTCTGGCAAAGAAACTGGACGAGAAGTTCTTCGGCCGCGAGATGCCGGTCAAGGTGCGTATTGCAATATCCGCCTGTCCGAACGGATGTACCAGCGAGCGCTTAAATGAAATCGGTATTACGGGTCTTCGAAAACCTATCCGTAATATGGGTCTCTGTACCGGCTGCAGTACCTGTGCACACTACTGCCGTGAGAAGGCAATTGAGATTGTCAACGGTAAGCTGCAGATGAACAACAGTAAGTGTATGCTCTGCGGTTTCTGTGTTCACGCATGTCCGTACAGTTATATCAATTTCGATGAGCCGCGGTATCTTATTACCTTAGGCGGTAAGCGCGGACGTCACCCGAAGATCGGCAGAACCTTCTTCATCGCAAAGTCCGAGGATGATGTGGTGGCAGTAGTCGAGAAGATTATCTACTGGATTTACCGCAGTATCGCATCCGACAAGATGCTTCCCGAGCAGCTCACTGATGAAGAGTTTGCCGAGTTCCGCGAGCGTGTAATGAAGAGCTTAGAGCCGCTTGGAATTGAGGGCTATAAGCCGACGCATGCGTTTGCGCTGAGATAAATCACCACCTCTCTTTTTTTCCTGTCCTGCTCTGCAAAGTCTCTCAAACCCCTCTGTCATACAGTGCACGATTTCTCCCGCGCTTCTCTCCTTCAGTATTTTTCAAAATCCGGCTCTCAATACTCATACATAAATGTTTCGCAGATATTATTAAGCAGACGGTTCGAAATTCTTTGGAAAAATTTACCCACTGATATTTCACGTCGATGGTTCGGCAATGTATTTATAGATTTGTCAACGAATATTTTATGTCGATCCTAGTTATCGAAGGCTGGTGCATATAAGCAATGGCATTTGCAATGCATATCAACATGGAGCGATGTACTGGTTGTAACAACTGTGTGGTCGCATGTCCGGTCAACGCACTGGAACTCTGTACCGTAGATCCTGTCTCCTCTGACAAGATTTACTTAGTTCAGAACGGCAAGGCAATCTCCCTTGACCTTAACAAAGAACTGTGTGCAGGTTGCGGTGTTTGTGTCGAAGCATGCCCGTACAATGTTATCAGACTTGAATCATCGCAGGCTCCAGCAGCAGAAGTTGCTGCTGAGGAGCACTAAAGAGAGAGGAAATAGTTATGGCAATGAGCACAATGTTTCCAAAATTCTCCACGAAGGTTGAGGGCGAAACTATCATTATGGAGCAGCGCCTCCTCAAGAAAGTCTCCCACCTCGTGTTAAACGCATCCAAGTGTACCGGTTGCGGTATCTGTGCAGACGCATGCCCGAAGGAAGCAATTTCCCTCGGTATGGTTGGCGCAGCAGCCCGCGGTGCAACTGAAGGCGCACCGATTACCGTAGACCCAGCAAAGTGTTCTTACTGTGGTGTCTGTACTATCCTGTGTCCGTTTAACTCCCTTGCAGTGGAAGTAGATGGCGAACCAAGCCTCCCAATCAAAGAGCAGGAAGGTTTCCCAGAATACGACTTTACCGCTGAAATCAACGACGAGAAATGTGTCCGCTGTGAATCCTGCAGCGCAGCATGCCCGCGTGATGCAATTGTCCGTGACGTCCCGGTTTACGAGGGCGAAGGCGGAGAAATCCCGCGTCAGGCAGCTCTTGACGCTGAGACCAAACTCACCGTTGACAAAGAAAAGTGTACCGCATGCGGAATTTGTACTTCCCTTTGTCCGGCACTCACCCTTAAGCGCAAGCCATTCTCTGCAGAGAAAGTTGGCGTAGAGGGCGATGTCATCTGGAACGTCGAACTCTGTAATGCATGTAAGGTCTGTGCAGATGCATGCCCGCAGAAAGCAATTGCTGTCGAGCGTGTCGTCAAAGCAGACGCAAAACTCGCAGGCTCTGTTTCCATCAACAAAGACGACTGTGTCACCTGTTCCTGGTGTTCTCAGGTCTGTCCGCAGGAAGCAGTTACCATCAAGAAATTCTTCGAAGGAGACATCACCTTCGACTCGTCCAAATGCCCAGGAGGCTGTTCCACTTGTGCTGACGTCTGTCCGTGCAACGCAATCTACCTCCCGACGCCGGTTCCGGCAACTGAACTCAAGCGTGACAGCATTGAGGACAATATCGCAGTAAACAAAGACCTCTGTATCCTTTGCGGTGCATGTGTCAACGCATGTCCGTCCGAAGATGCAATCGTTCTCAAGAGAACCGGCATCAACGTCAAGGGAACCGAGACCGACCTCTTCAAGAAGATCGCAGCAAAGCTCATGGTCCCAAGAACCAGCAAGCTTGTTGAGTCTACCTTCGGCCAGGTCGAAACCAAGAAACTGGAGTGAACATCATGACAAGCGCAAAATCCTACAAAGATGCTGCTCTTGCAGCCCGTCTGGCTGACCGTTACTACCGTCCTGCCGAAGACAGCGACCC
>SUTD01000027.1 GCA_015063085.1 Methanocorpusculum parvum | reverse complement strand
GGAAAGTGCAGCACGCGAGATTGCAATCCACTTCGAAGAGTCCGAACTCGTCGCATACGCAAAGATCGACGAGGGACAGCTCTACGAGTAAATCCAATAACCCAATTTTTTCTTTTCTGAATTTCTTCGTGCAACAGTACAGAGCATAACACAGCCTGCATATTTATAATCCTGCAAACCCAAAATTATAACACTATCCTATTCATGGGAGGAATATTACTATGGCAGGAAAAAAAGTTATCATCACAGGCGTTCCGGGAGTTGGAAAGACCACCGTCATTAACGCAGCATTCGAGAAAGTAACTGCAGAAGGTATCGCATACCAGAACTTAAACTTCGGAAGCTTCATGTTTGAGGTAGCTCAGGCAGAAGGTCTTGTCACCGACAGAGACCAGATGAGAAAGCTTGACCGTGTTCAGCAGAAGCGCCTGCAGAAGCTTGCAGCAGAGAAGATTGCCGCAATCGACGGAAATGTCATTGTCGACACGCACGCATCCGTCAAGACCCCGAACGGATACTTAGCAGGACTTCCGGAGTGGGTTATCTCTGCACTTATGCCGGACACCATTGTCCTCGTCGAAACTGACAATGATCAGATTCTTGTCCGCAGACTTTCCGATGAATCCCGTGTCCGCGATGTCGAGGGCGCACGCTCCATCGCAGAACACCAGGAGATGAACCGCGCATTTGCCGCAGCATACTCCATGCTTACCGGATGTACGGTCAAGATGATTACCAACGCTGACTTCCTTGTAGACAAAGCAGTTGACGAACTTGTTGCTGTCCTGAGGTAATTCTTCATGAAACTCTCCGAGTTCGGCAATAAATACGGAATGTTCATCGCTCTTGCCGCGATGATTGGCATTATGCTGCTCTACCAGTGGGAGTGGGCACGCCAGACTATTGCCGGAGTTGTTGATATCATCATCGGCCCGTTTGTGGCCATGGGACTGCCATTCTTCGCGCTTATCCTGATTCTCGCAACAATTACCGGTTTCTACTCCTCCTTAATCCAGAAGTACACGATGGATTATGAGAAGATGGCAGAAGTTCAGGAGAAGATGAAGGAATTTAATGTGAAGTTCCGCGAAGCTCAGATGTCCGGAGATGAGCGTCTGATAAAGAAGATGCAGGCCCGCCAGCAGGCACTGTTATCCGAGCAGATGCAGATGACGCAGAAGCAGTTCACTCCGATGATTTACATTATGATTGTGACAATCCCAATCTTCTTCTGGATTTATGAGAAGATCAGATATATGCCGATGCCGGGAGAGGTTACTGCGGCAATTGCAGATTTATCCAACTCGATTGTGATTCCGTTTGCAGGACTTTCATCGTACTTTGATATTTATCTCTGGGTCTTCCCGCTGTGGATTCTCTGGTATCTGCTTTGTTCTCTGTGTATGACACAGATTATCCGCAAGGCGTTAAACATCGGGGGAATGTAAGTGAGAATTACGATTAGCGGATCTCCGGGTTCAGGAACAACCACGCTCGGCAAAGCTCTTGCCGAGAAGTACGGACTCCGCTATGTTTCCGCCGGTGAGTTCTTCAGAGCCTGTGCAAAGGACAGAGGTCTTGATTTAGCTGCATTCGGTGAGCTTGCCAAAAAAGATCCGGCAATCGACAAAGAGGTCGATGAGCGTCAGAAGGAGTTTGCCAAAACTAATGATAATATCATCTTAGAAGGCCGGCTTGCCGGATGGATGGTGGAAGAGGCAGACCTGAAAATCCTTCTCTGGGCTTCCCAGAGATGCCGTTCGGAAAGAATTGCCGACCGGGAAAATCTGACACCGGAAAAATCCTATGAGCTGACAGTCGAGCGCGAGAAGTGTGAGGCTGACCGGTATATGGCGTACTATGATATTGATATCACTGACCAGACGCCGTATCATCTGGTTCTCAGCTCCGAGCGTTTCAATCAGGAGCAGGTGCTTTCTATTGTATCTGCTGCGGTTGATCAGCTCTAACTATTTTTAAAAAAAGAATTTATTTAATCGAACACGCAGCCCCGCACGGCTCTTCATCCGGATCAACCACACGGTACGCGTTTGCCAGAACCGACGAATTCGCAAGAAGTCCGGCGATTAAAACAGCCTCCAGGATTTCCTCCTTCGAAGCCCCCATCCGCTTTGCCGCCTTCATGTGATACTCCGTACAGTGGTCACAGCGAAGCGCAGAACCAACGGCAAGGCTGATAAGCTCCACCGTCTTTGCCGGGAGACAGCCTCCTTCTCCAATCGCATTCTTGTAAAGCAGGTGGGAAATTAATGCCTCCGGCATATCCTCAAGCTTCTTGTAAATGAGAGGGGCAGAGCCGAACTCTCCCTCTACATTTTTAATCAGCTCATCTGCTGTCTCCTTTGCTCCCTTCTCCTGAACAGAGCGGATAACTTCTTCGAACTTCGTTGTCATCTTCACACCACAATGTTTGTTTCTGAAAGCGGGCGGATTCTGATTAACACATAATCACGCATACGAGACGGCAAAACATCGCAGACGTCTCCAACTGTGATTCCGTCCTCGATAACAAGCCCGCGGATTCTGTCTGCATATTCCGGATAGGAGAGCTTTAAGCGCAGACCGTTTAACTGAACCGCAACAGGCGCCGGTGCTAAAATGTCTTCAATCTCCGGAATCTCCTGCTCAAGAAGCATCTGAAGACGGGCAGGAGAAACTGACAGCGGGTCTAAAGCAAGCTCTCTTCTGCGCTCAGACACGACCCGCTCAACCTCCTCGATTACCGCATCGAGGCGGGCAATGTCGGCTTCCGTCTGCGTTCTGTGCATGAAGCGGCCTAAGTTTCCAACATAGCCTGCCACAGGCGGGACGGTCTGCTTTTCCAAAACCTCGCGTGACGGGCCGCCCGTTAAAATAATCGGGACGGTAATTCCGCGCCGGAACTTTTCGAACTTCTGCTCAATGCAGGAAGCAAAGTTTCCGAGAATGAAGACAGCTACATCATGCTCATTGATTAAATCGCGCTCCTCATCATTCATCTGCGAAATTCTCTTACCGAATCCCCGAGCCATACCGAGCATGTTCGACTTCGAACCGTGTGCACGCAGATATTCTGCAACATCGCAGGCGGAGTGCGGCAGATGGTGGATTTCCAGACTCGGAATAACAACCGCAATCTCGGTTCCAACAAGCGGAGACTCGGAAACCTCTCCGGCAAGAGGCCTGGAGAATACCTTTAAGCGCTCGATATCTTCGGACGGCATGAGAATCTGGAGGATGACTTCGTTTGCGATGTTGTGCCGCTGAACAATGTAGCCGCCTAAATCCTCGATGTAGTCAATGACCTCATCGAGCTGATAGACTCCTCCCTTGTAGGTAATCGGAACTAAACTCATTTCAGCTCAGCCTCCATCTTTGCAAAGCAGTCTGCGATAATTTCGTCTGCAAGTTTCTGCGGGACGGTGTTTTCCGATGCCGCATAGGAGAAGCGGTTCTTTCCGTAGTTTTCACGGCGAACCTTGAAGCCTTCCGGAGCGATTACCTGGATTGCGTAAATCAGGTCTTTGAAGAGCGACTCAGACGGATCAATAACAATCCAGTCTTTCAGATCTTCCGGGATGTCCACATTGCTGATGATAACCGTGAAACGGTCCGGCTGGTCAACATTGTCATGTCCTAAACTCTTCCAGAGCATCGAAAGCATCGGGGCAAGATAGGTCTCGCTTCCAACAGCGATTGTTGCCTTGCCGTTTTCGATTAAGACATTGCCCACATCAGAGACACGAATGGCAGAGCGCGGAGGGCGGATGATTCCGGCTGCTGCGAAGAGCGGATACTTCGGGTCGATGTAGATATGAAGACCTGCCACAATTGAGAGAAGATTGTGGTCCTGAAGAACAGACCGTGCGATGTGCGCATAGTTCTCCCCGCCGTCTTCGGTTGAATCGACCTTGAAGTACTCCAGACCTGCCATTTATGCCTCCTTCTTCTCCGCCCGCTTCTTCTCGACAAAGCCGGAAGCGATAAGGGCCGCTCCGACTGCGCCGATGTACTGCGAGTGGTGAGGGACAACAACTTCGGTGTTGAGCATTCTGCCCATAGCACGCACAAGTCCCTGAATCAGGGAAGATCCACCGACCATGATGACCGGCTCTTTGATATCGACTTCCTGAAGCTGCTGCTCGTAAACCTGCTGGGCGACGCTGTGGCATGATGCGGCTGCCACATCCTCCGGTTTGTATCCGGATGCAAGCGCATTGACTAAGGACTGTGTTCCGAAAACAATACAGTAACTGTTCATCGGAACATCCTCGCCGCCTTCGCTCTTCATGGAAAGTGCGCCAAGCTCGGTGATGTCAACACCAAGTCTCTTGGAGGTCATCTCAAGGAAACGTCCCGATGCACCGGCACAGATACCGCCCATGGTAAATGAGCCCGGAATACCGTCGTTGACGCTGATTGCCTTGTTGTCCATACCGCCGATATCAATAACGGTTGCAAAACCTTTCTGGGCGTTTGCGAGGTAGACTGCTCCCTTGGAGTTGACGGTCAGCTCCTCCTGCACGAGGTCGGCGTTCAGGTGTTTGCCGATTAAGAAACGTCCGTATCCGGTGGTTCCAATCGCCTCGATGTCAGACATCTTCAGGCCTGACTCGGCAAGAGCTTCGGCGATGACATCGTCTGCACTCTTTAAGACCTCGGTGGTCGGTTTCCATCCAGTGCCCACGATTTCGTTGTCCTTCATGATGACACACTTGGTCGTAGACGAACCGGAGTCGACACCCATAGTGATTCCGACCTGCACTTCGCGTGCCATCAGCTCGCGGCGTTTGGCAATGGTGGAGAGTGCTTCAAGTCTGGTCAGGAGAGTGGATGCTCCGGTTCTCTCGTTGAAGGAGTAGGAGACGACCGGAATCTTGGAGTTCTCAACAATGTAGCGGCGCAGTTCGTTTCTGACAATGGCGGCCTCTGCACAGCGGAAGCAGCTTGCGATAAAGATACCGTCTGCTTCAACGCGTCCCTCGACAACCGCTTTGGCTCTTGCGATTGCGAGCTTTAAGTCCGGACTTTTGACCGGGAGACCGAACTCTTTGTATGCGGTCTTTACGTCCTTTAAGGCAACGTCCGGGTAGAACATCTGGGCGCCGACGGTTGCTGCCGCGGAGGTGATTTCATTCTGAATACCGCTGTACTCTGCACCGCAGGTAATCTGGGCGATGCGGACTGGTCTGTCGCTCATGCTGTTTCCTCCTTTTTCAGGTCATCTAAGAACTTTTTAATCTGGGCAACGAAGGTGACTCCTTCCTCGCGGCTTGCCGGATAGCGGAGCTCGAGGCGCGGAATGTCCTTTTCTCTGAGCATGAAGCATAAGAGTTCGTTGGTTCTGGCGCATCCCATGCAGCCGAAGGAAAGCTCCGGTTCATCGATGATGATGGCAGCTTCCGCCTCTTCGACTAATGGTCCGTAGAGGGACATTCTGCCGCGGATGCCGGACGGGACTTCGACTGCCGCCCATTTGAGACCTTTCTGCGGGTCTTCGGCGGTCATCTGCAGCGGCGGGGAGTCGAAGCCCGGAGTCTGGATGTGTTCGCGAATCGAAACTGCGGAACCAAGCGGCGTATGTCCGTATCGTGCCACAAGGTCGGAAAGCATCAGGCTCGTTGCCGGATAGATGAATACTTTTACCATGATTATTCCTCCATAAGTTGTTCTAAGATGTCTGCGTCAAGCGGTTCTTCAATCGGAAGCGGCTCGCCTGCGGCTTTTGCTAATTCTTCTGCGCTCATCTTGTCGACTGCTTCAAGACCGTATGAGATGTAGGGGGCCATTTTCATCTCGAACTCGTGTCCGAGGTATCCGGGGCGTGCTCCTCCTAAGTCTGCACGGCAGCGTCTTGCATCTCCCGGGGGGAATCCGCGGTCTTTGACGAAGATTCTGTACGGGTCGAGGTTTCGCAGGTGGTCGACGATGCGGGAGACGTCTTCTTCGCTTCCGGTGATCTGGCAGCCGAAGCAGGTCTCTTTAATCATTACACCCTGTGCTACTTCGTAGGCGGCGGTTGCGATGTCCTGCGGGGTGGTGTCCGGGGAATCTACGAAAACGTATTTGGTGACGGTTCCGACGTATTCTGGGATGTACGGCTTCATTCCTTCACCTCGCGGATGTAGATGATATTTCCTTCCTTCATCTTTTCGAGTTTGTCCATGTCGATGACGGTGCCGATGACGTTTGTTCCGGAGAACGGTTCGCCGGTCGGGCCGAACTCATCGTTTTTGACCACACGCACGCCGACCATTCCTTTTGCCGGACGCGAGTCGTTGGTTAAGACAAGTGCGTCGGTTGCAGGGGCTTCCTTTGGACAGTTTTCCGGGATGATGTTGACGCCTTTTGCAAACTCCGGTTTGAAGAGGTACATTTCGCCGTCCACGTTGAAGAGAAAGGGCATTGTGCCGACCGGATACCGCTTTAATCCGGTTACTCTGCGGTATAAGTCAACGGAGCGCGGGGCGTTTTCGTAATCTAAGCGGATGTCGATGATGTCGTCTAAGGATACTGTGTAGAGGGAGACTTTGCCTTCCTTTAAGACCTCTAAGGTGTAGGAGGGCTTTTGGTCGATGACGATTCTTCCTTCGACGTCACGGTTGTCTGCCATGACTTTGAGGCCGCGGGATTTTGCTTCTGCGACTGCGTCTTTTAAGAGCATTCCGCGAAGGTCAAGTAAGGGAGGGATGATTTCTACGGCGAGCTTTTGTTTCGGTGATGCGAATTTTGCAAGCTCGATTCCGTTGGTGACGTTTCCAACGCGGGTGTGGGATTTGTTGCTTTGTACGTCAGAAGTGTAGATGTATATTGCGCCGGAACCTTTTCCTGCCGTTCTTGCGGTTACCACTCCTTCTCGTCTCGGCTTTTGGAGTTCCTGGGGGACATACAGTTTTCCTTCTGCGTGGTCTCTGATGTAGGTTGAGGCAGACCGGTCGATGTCGAATGTGCGCTCTCTCATGCGGAAGAGCATGTGGTCGACGGATTCTGCGGCATGGGTGGAGATTTCTTCGTGGTTTTCTGTGTATCCTTCTGCGGTTATGGTGAGGGATGAGAAAACCTGCATGCCGTCTTCGACAACTTTTTCGAGGTCTGTTACTGCCTCTGCATCGCTTGCGTCAACGCTGGAGAAGACCTGCTCGATTTTTGTGACGCGGTCGCCGTTTTTCCAGCGGTTCATGATTCCAAGACCGAAGATGACGCGGCCTATTATGCCGCCGTCTTTGGCTGCCCCGTGGTCTGCTTTGTGCTCGGTTCTGCAGAACATGAGATATGCGGTTTTTGCATCATATCCTCCGCATCCAAGACAGACGTCTCCTCTTGAATAGCGGTGTTCTTCTGCTGCCGGCACGAAATCCGCTGCAAACGGTCCGAATGCTGCGGCATTTTTGTCTTCGAAGTGTACGCGGAGGAGGTCGGCGTTTTCTTCGGCAATCGGGAAGGAGACTCCTTTGGCAACTTCTATTACGATGTCGCCTGCGGTTGTTTTAAGCCGCAGGTGGGAGGTTTTTTCCTTCGAGACACTTCCCGGTTTTAGGAGAACAACCGTTGCTCCTGCCGGATGGTCGGGTAGGAGGGAGGCAAGGGTTGTTCCTTTCGGGACTGTTCTGGTCTCACCGTTTACGATGATGCGGATATCTGTCATGAGTTACATCTCAAACATTTCTTCTGTGGATTTGTGAAGCGCGTTTTCGTCTTCTTCGGCTTCAGGTGCTCCGCCTGCCAAGGTTGCTTTCTTTGCAACGCCGGCTTCGACTCTCTGGCGTTCGGCGGTTACGGCTTCTTTCATGATGATGAGTTCAGCTTCAGAGAGTTCTGCCAATACTTTGTCGGTCTCGCCGATTGCGACGATTTCTCCGTTTCTCATGAACATACAGCGGTCGCAGACGTCGCGGACGAATTCCATGTCGTGGGAGACGATGATGAAGGTTTCGTCCATTTCTTCTCTTGCGTGCATGATGGAGTGTTTGACGTCGACTTTGGTGATCGGGTCCATGGTTCCGGTCGGTTCATCGAGAAGGATGATTCTTGGTTCGCGGATTAAGACCTGTGCTAATGCGACGCGGTGTTTTTCTCCTTCGGAGAGGCTTCCCGGCAGTCTGTTTAAGACGTCTTTTGCCTTTTTGTCGGTGAATCCTGCCATCTTTAAGGTGATCATTGCCTTACGGGTGGCAAGCTCTTTGGGGAATTCGAGGCCGATTGCGTCGGTTAAGTTGTCGATGACGGTTCTGTGCGGGTAGAGGTCGTATTCCTGGTGAAGCAGGCTGATGTACTGTTTTGCGCGTCCTCTGTACAGGAATCCCGGTTTTTTCATGTCAATCCATTCGTCGCCGACGCGGACGGTAAGACTTCCTTTGGTCGGTTCGTAGATTCCTGCAATCATCTTGGAAAGCGTTGTTTTTCCTCCGCCGGAGACACCGATGATTCCGAAGATTTCGCGTTCTTTGATTTCGAAGGATACGTTGTTTACTGCGTTGATGACTCCGCGGTCGACTGCGACGAATTTCTTTAAGAGGTTCTCTGCTTTGATGATCGGCTGTCCGACTTCCTGTACGGTGTATTCTGCGTCATCGTAGTAGTCCTTCATGAACTCTTCGACGATTTCTTCGGGCATGCCGACTTTGGTGATTTTTCCGTCGTCTAAGAGGACTGCGCGGTCGCAGGCTTCTTCTAATACCTGGGAGAAGTGGGAGGTGATGATCATTCCCATGCCTTCTCTGTGGGCGGCCTGTTTTAAGAGGTCGTGGACGATGTTTGCGGTTTTCGGATCGAGGGTTCCGGTCGGCTCATCTGCGCAGAGGAAAAGCGGTTCGCGGGCGAGCTGACGTGCTAAGACGACACGCTGTTTTTCTCCTCCGGATAAGTCGCGGGCGACGTGTGTCATTCTGTGGGTTAAGCGGACTTCGTCGATTAAGTCTGCTGCTCTGTCGATTGCTTTCTCAGACGGGTATTTGATGTCGTCTAATGCGCGGAGAACGTTTTCGATTACCCGGTCGTCACCGTAGAGTGCGAAGGTTCTCTGGAACATGAGCGCAGTTCTTTTCATGATGTCGGTCTTGAGTTTTTCGTTTTCCGGGTTCCAGAAGTCGACATCAAGTGCTGCGAGTTTGTCACCGCATTTCGGGCAGGCGGTTCCGGCTTTGCTCTGGAATTCGATTTTTCCGCATTTTTCACAGCGGGAGATGTGGTAGATGATCTGTCCGGAGGTAGGCGCGTTGTCAATTCCACGGATTAAGTGGATAAGAACTGTCTTTCCGCATCCGCTTCTGCCGATAACACCAACGATTTCTCCCTCGGAAATCTCGAGGTTGATGTTATCTAAGACGCGGATCATGTTCTGATTTTCATCAGTTGCAACCCCTGTCTCCGGGAAATCCATACAGAGGTTTTTGATTGTAATGAATGGAGTGGCAGCCATACTTACTTTCCTTTGATAGTGCTATAGATATTGGTCTTGTAGTATTATTAGGGTTGTCTTAGTGCCTTCCTTCCTATACAGTGTGAAAGGAAATTTGTCACGAAATTGGGACAATTTTCAACACAGGTACAAACAGCACATAACTAAAACAAAAAAGATGCTGTCAGCTAACAAAACCCAACGGGCGTAGAAAAAAATGTATTGGATTGGTGATGAGTATTTATCTGCGGCGCTGGCTGGTGTTAACCTTGCGGGTAATGTTGCCTGCGACACGGTTTCTGATGGTCTTGCTCTGGATGGTAGTGACTTCTGCAACAACCTTCTTGTTGTCGTCGAAGTTTCCGTTGAAGGATTCTCTGTGCTGTTCTAAAAGGGCCTCGCCCATAGTTTTGATATAGCTTGGTTTAATTCCCATGATATATGCCTCAAATGCTCTATAATGTTAGTCGTTCCGATATG
>SUTD01000005.1 GCA_015063085.1 Methanocorpusculum parvum | reverse complement strand
TGTCTCCGGTGTTGTAGGTACAGCCGTAGGTTTCGGTATAGAGGGTGAGATTTTGTAAAGCGGCGAATGCTTTTTCGGTGCCGGAGAGTTCCATGTCTGTATTATGGGGCGGCTGAAGAGAAAAAAGAGATGTGTTCCGGTGTCTGTGTATCTGATGCCGTTTTTAAGGATTTGCTTATACAGGTACAAGAAAATGAAACAAACTTGTAATCCAATCATACTGCTGTTTGCAGTCAGCAGTTTTGATGGTGTTTTGCGGTGATCAAAATGCTTTTTTGGTTTTCAGCTTTCATTTCCGATTTTCAGCGCAGAGGATATGAAAGCCGCAGCTTTGGTGAGCTGAATTTTTGCATCAGATACTGTCCAGCCGGAGAGGCAGACTGCCTCGGTTTTTTTGTGAGGAAGGAGATGCAATGTGCTTTTGTCTTTGTTCGATAAAACCGCAGATACTCGCTTACGCAGGAGGAAGTACACGCAATCGCCTCCTGCTGTATTTGGAAAGAACGCAGACCACGCAGACGCGCCTTCGGCGCAGCAACGCGTCGCTCTCGCTCACTTGCGTTCGCGAGCTGCTCCCGCAGCCGCTTTGGCGTTGCTTCTCGGATGAATTTGCTCATCTAGCGACCACAAAGCGGCTGCGGCAGCAGGTCACGAGCGTGAGCGAGTGACAGCGACTGGTCGCTGCGGGCGTGAGCCCGCGTCTGCGTGGTCTGCGGTTTTTATCGAGTGAGGATGGAGATAATCGCATCTCCTTCTTTCTCATCTGTTCAAAAACGATTGCGAAGAGAAAAGGATTGGTTAGGATTATTCCCAACCGTTATCCTTTGCTGTATTCGCAAAGGTTTCCTTTACTTTCTTCTTAAGACAACTGCTGCTGCAAGTCCTCCGAGCACCATTCCAAGGATTGGTGCCGGGCTTTCAGCCGGCTGTTCCGGAGTGTCCGGAGTGTCTACCGGCGGGAGGACTTCCGGTTCGTCCGGGGTTACCGGAGTGTCCGGAGTGTCCGGAGTGACCGGTTCGATAACTTCGGTGTTGACGACAGAGCCGTCCTTAACGAATCCGATGTAGAACGGAGAACATCCGTTAATGGCTGCCTTGTAGTAGGCAACGCCGTTTTCGTTCTTGACTAAGTTAGTCGGAAGTGCTTCCCAGGTAATTGTGCCGTCTTCTGCAACAGTTCCGTGGAAGAGGACAATGTCTTCTGCAGTCCAGCCTGCTGCTTCAAGGTCTGCGACCGGAATCTGGAAGGAGAGTCCGCCGTTAATCTTTGCGTCGGTGTTGTATCCCGGTGCGTCGATTTCGAATGCGTAGAATCCGTTCTCCGGCATTGCGAAGTCCGGCTTAATGTTTAAGGTGACCTTTCCGGAAGATCCTGCCGGAAGTTCCATGCCGGTGACAACCTTGGAGGTGCCGAAGGAGACGATACCGTCAGCCGGGACGTCACGCGGGTAGTACTGGTAGTTTCCAGAGCCGGTGTCAGTTGCGGAGCCGGAGGAAGTGGTCTGTGGAATTTCCTCAGCTAAGACATAGGAAGAGAATTTCTTGTCACTGGTGATAGTGATTGTATAGAATCCACCATCTGGACCAGCGATAGTGATATTATCATCTGGTAAGACATCAACAGTATCTCCTTTGACGTGGTATGCTTTCACGAATTCAGAGTTGGAAATCAGAGATGCATGTACCTTGAAAGTAATTTTAACTTCAGTGATGTTGTTATTGATTTCTGCAAGCTTCTCGTGAGTTGCAGTAATCATTGCAAGGACATTTGCTCTCTGCTCCTGCTTTTTGACCTTTTCAACGACAGTATCATCCTTCTTGGAATCAATCTTTGGAAGTTTATCCTTATCATCAGGATTATTCATGACAAAGTTGACTTTCTGTTTAATATCACCTTCACTTTCTGCAGGTGCTTCCGGATACTTTACTTCAACTGAGGTGACAGTTCCGCTAACACTACCATCGGTCATTTCCTCTGCACCCTCAGCAAAGGTGACCTCCATCTGAACACCAGTGGTCTTGTCAGTGATTACTGCGACCGGAGCAGCATTTTCAGGATCACTGAATTCTACAGTGGTGGCTGCATCTTCAGCAGGGACACAAATAGTGGTCTGACTGTTCTGGTCAACCGTAATTTCAACCGAAATTGTTGGAGTGACGGTGACAGCTTCTCCATTCTTATTCCACTTTGCTGTAAGCGTGATGTCGTCAGTTACCGGAGTGGTAAAGTCGTATAACATCTCATCAAGATACCACCCTGCAAAGGTGTATCCTTCTTTGGTCGGGTCAGCAGGTCTCACAACTGGATTTCCATACTCAATACTCTTACTACCAACAGTTGTTCCTTCTTTGGAATCAAACTGAACGGAGAATGTCTGAATCTGAACAGTCCAGGAATTTCCAGAACCAACACATTCACATCCATCTGCGAGGTACTTGGAGTCAATCGGGAAGTTAGAGGTTACACCTGCATTGGTGATAACTGTATTCTGATTATCTCCAGCAATGTCCTGATATGGTCTAACAAAGTAGTCACTGCCACCTGTTGCAGACATAGTTACTCCAGAATTAATGGTAACTGTGTTTCCTGTTGAACGATAGAATGAGAAAATATGCTGTGAATTGCCTGTATTAGAGATGGCATGAGCAACATCAGCATCATTTAATGTAACTTCAACACCGCCGCTTTCGAAAACAAATGTACCAAATGCATTACTTGGATCTAAGGAGGCAGAATTAATACCTTTGATTGTAGATTTACCATTGATTTTTACTATAGACCCACTAGAACCAACAGAACTATCAGGTCCTTTGAAATAGAGTGCAGCATAACCAGTAATCGATGAATCAGTAATTGTTAAATCTACTGGATTGTATGTGATAATACCATAATGCTTTGCTTCAATGTTAACCTTGTTGAGATTAACGACAATGTTAGCAGCTTTATTTCCAGAAGCATCTATTCCGCTTCCACCAATGGTTAAAGGCTGAGTATAATATGAACCCTTGTTTGTTGCCGTCAGCTCACAGTCGTTAATGTTGACAGTAATGCCGCCAACACGGGTGTCAATACAGCGTCCATCATATGCATTGTTTACCAGATCCAGGTTCTTAAAGTCTGCATTTGCATGAACTTCGAAAAGTTTCTTTACAGAGCAAGTGATAGTCGGCTTGGTATCTCCATCACCAACAATCTTCACCGGGGCTCTAATCTCAAGCTGTTCTTCGACGGTGATGGGACCGGCAATCTGAATAACAGGTCTGGTCTCTGGTTTGCCGTCACCATCGTCTGCAAGAGCGTTGATGATGGTCTTCAGAGAATCAGCGTCAGATACGGTGAAAGTACCGCCCTTGATTGCAATAGTAGTAGTACCGCCTGAACCTGCATCGTATGCTAAAGTAGACTCATCAATCTTAACTTCTTTAGTTGTAATTGGTCCATTTACAGTTCCAGAAGATACAACAATAGATGATTTACCTGTCTTATATGGATATTCATCTGTTGTAGAATCTGCAGGCATTGCCTGTAATGCAGCCGCACTGCCAGTGATAGTAGCATCCTCTACAGTAATTTTACCATTGGTATGGAAAGAGGCAAGTGCAATTCCTTCACTTGTTACAGAACCGCCCTTGACATGTACTGTTCCTCCATAACTTGCGATAATAGCATGCAAATAACCTGATGTGGAAGGGACCTCTTTAGTTGTGCTGATAACACAATCCTCAAGGGTTACATCAGCATATCCACTAACCTCAAAACAATTATAATTACATAAAATTGTTGCATCAGTTATAGTACTTTTCTTCTCACAGTAACTATCAAGTGAAATAACAAATACTGCATTTGAGGAATCACCCTCCTGAGAATATGTACCACCAATCACGGTTAAACTTGCAGGTTCCTTAGTGTCCAATTCAATAATACGCTTACCAGAACTGATAATTTCACCAGATTTACCTGCATTGATGGTGAGATTTCCTGCATTTACTGTGAAGAGAACGTCATCTCCATCGTAGGTTATCTTATGATCCTCAAGATTAATGGTAACATCCTTAGTAAGAATAATACCCTGTGAAACAGTAACATCTTCAGTCAGCGTAACTGTCTCACCTGCACCTGCAGATGAGATAGCATTAGCCAACGCTTCACCGGTTCCACCGGTTACTTCAGCCGCCCCAACCGGTGTTGCAAACACCAGACAGAACGCCAGAAGAACAGCCGCCACCGCTGCAAAACGATGCAGTGTTTTCTTTGTTTTCATTGTCATTTTTGACCTCGTTACGTTTCGCAATTTAAGAATCCACAACGCATCGCGATGTTTCATTGTGGACAGATAGGCAATTGCAATCCTATCTTAGAAGGAATTGAATCCAAAAATGGGTTTGATTGTAAAAATAAGTATTTTGCCGACATTTTGATTGAAAAATGGAGATGGTATTTTGATATCTGAAAATACATTACAGCCCTAAAAAAATAGAATTTCACCACCCGGATTTTTCGAACAGTATTTTCCCCTCTCCATCCTTATTCAGGGAACACGAATCCGCACGAATCAAAACGAATCGCGTGCCTATACACGGCTTCTTTTCCGGCTTATCGCCGGAAGCCGCGGCACGCTAGTGCCCTCGCAGTCGGCTCGGGCAAATTTGAGCTTATTTTCACCGCCCGAGCCGACTGCGAGGGCGCAAGCATCCGTGCGCCGGCTCTGCGATAAGCAGAAAAAGCCGGCGCCGAAGAGGATGCGATTCGTTTTGATTCGTGCGGATTCGTGTTCCAAATATCTGGTTGGCACTGTGTCTGAAATACACAAGAAGTCTGTGTCTCAGAGACATTTATCATACATTGAAACATATATTCCTTCTAAGATAGGATTAAAACCCTCCAAGACCTCTCAAAACCACACGCGCGTCTGCCCCAAAATACCCAACAGACCGCGCACAAAACCCGAAAATGAATCCTCTCCTAACACTTTTCTCACATCAAAACACCTTTCTATCACATCTCTAATACAGCATACACTTTTCTAAAAATCAATCACCAGGAAATTCCATAAAACAACCATAAAATACAAAAATCAAAAACAAAACACCCGCAAAAACATTCATATACACATCAAAACAACCACAGAAACACACCCATGACAAACACACGCCGCACATACAAAACCGCAAAACCAAAACCCAGAAAAACCATCAGCATCACCTTCCGCGTCACAGAAGAAGAACAGACAATCATCCGCAGAAACGCACAAAACACCGGATGCAGAACCGAAAGCGAATACCTCCGCCTCATCTGCCTCAGCAAAGAAACAGACCGCATCACAAACGAAGAACTGAAAAAAATAAAAACAGACATCACCTACTGCACAGAATGGATAAAAGAACACAAAAACACAAACGAACCAAAAACATCTGAAATTCACATCGAACTCAACCTCTTTTCAAAACGAAACAACTAACAAAAACACCGCCCTGCACGCACGTGCAGAAAAGAAAACTGCCCCAAAACAAAACCATGCGCATGTGCGCCGCGCCGTTTTTCACTCAAACTATAAATACTATTAAACACAAAAAATAACAACAAGAGAAAAACTATTTTGAAAGATTTTATCTGAAAAAAGAGAAAATATTTCACATTTTGCACGTGCAATCCATGCGCATATGCGCAGAGATTTTCCCAGACACACTTCTTAAAACTGCACGTGCGTGCAGAACTCAAAAACAAAAAACAGCAACAGCAAAACCACCAGAGACACCTGCACAAAAATACCACAAAAAACACATCAAAAGGAAAATGTGCCGTCAACACAGCAACCACACTGCTCGGGCACACATGATATAGAAATATAGAACAAATCGATTGGCTCGAGTTCTATCAAGTATGTGATGCACAAGAGCATTCACATTAGATAAATAATAGGTCTCAACAGGTAATTACCTTTACCGAAAAGTACCGAATGTAAATACTACCTGACAAACCGATAAGTATCACGCTTATCCCGTACAACAACACCCGCTGAAACCATATATTGAAGGATAACACCCACACGTCTGCGCTGCACACCAAATACCTTTGCAACATCATCCCTTCCAAACGATGCAGTATAACCGAATCCTGAAAACAACTCCAAAACCCCATCATAGGTTTTCCTGGAGAGATTCGGATATACAGATGAGAACTGTTCATACACGCGTTCTTTCATGAGATGTGCCGTATCTCCCTGTGAAAGTGCCTCTTCTGCTCCAGACAGTGCCGTATCTCCCTGTGAAAGTGCCTCTTCTACTCCAGACAGTGCCGTATCATAATTCAAATTCCTCATACAGACAACAAACACAGCATCATCTGAAGAAAAACGCACATCCAAAGCATCCTCAAAACTGTCACGAATCCGAGACAAACCACTGCCCCTACGCTCGGCATAACCCAGCCTCGAAAAAATATCAGCAATCACAGGATTTCTGCGGTTTGATGACACGTGCGACACATCAAGATTCTGAATCTGCCTGCCGTCACGCATACCACCTGGAGACACAATCTCCATGTGATCGTCATACATATCAACATGAATCTCTGAACCGTTGATATAATAATCACGGTGGATAATTGCATTAACCAACGCCTCGCGAACAGCCTCCATAGGATAATCAGAACGCTCCTCACGCCTCATCCCTACAACTTTCCACTGATTTCTACTATTCTGTCGCACAAAATTTTCCGCTTCGGAAAGCAAGTGAATAATGTTTCCAGAAAACTCCTTATCATCAAGAGTGTGCGTATTAATCAGCCCCTTGGAAACCCCCTTCCACCGCGTACAAATAACACGGGACTGCAAAAGATACGGCTGATCCGCAAGAAGCAAACCAGCATATGTCACACGTTCCGCAGGAGTGACCAGCCCAAACGACTGCAAATCACGTTCCGGAACAAAATCCTTACCAGTTTCATACTTATATGTTGCAATAAGTCTGCTAAAACTCACATCCTGAATCTTATAAGGACTTTCCAACTCATCATACCGCTTATGCTGACCCTGCAGAATTAATTCATTCAAAAGATGTGACGGTGCCTTAACTGACTCATCACCTTTTCGCACGTAAGCTGACTTCCGCTCCTCATGTGAATAATAATATGGGGGAAAATCCCCCTTCTCCACATGAATCAGGAAAAACACCTTATCATCTTCCTCAACCGTTTCAATTTCATACGGAGGAGATGGTTCTATACGTGAATTAATTAGCATGCGTGCTCTTTCAATTGCCGCAGAAATATTAGAAACACCAATTTTTTCCTTATCACCATCTCTGATACCAACAACTATAGTTCCGCTTTTTGAATTAGCAAATGCTGAAACAGTTTTCAGCCAGCTAACAGGTTTTGGAGATTCAAGATTCTCTTTAAACTCAACCCGCGTGGTTTCCGCATGTAAATATGGTGACAGAGGCATGCAAATTCTTATGCAGAATATAGGTCGTTGTCCCATATGAGGATTTGCAGAGAACAGCACAAACAACAACCCATAACTCATCTTACATCCGTCCAAATCCCATCTCAATACAAAAAAACGTAAGACAAAACCCAAAAACGTCTTACACACCATTAAATAATCCTCTCCCGCATCTATTTTTCGGTGATACAACGAGAACAAACATCACCCTGAGCATCTCAGACAAAAACAAAGGTGCATGGACTGCCTGGAAAAAACGCCCGGAAAACACAAACACCTCAGCCGCCGTCATGCGGCTCATCCGGCGTGACCTGCACGAACATGCCAACACGCTTTAACCTCTACTTCGCAGAAGGCGAAGAAGAACTCCTCGAAAGAGGCAAAGCCGAAATCGAAAACTTAAGTGCATTCTTCAAAGACGCACTCAGAAAACGGCTCAGAGAACCAAAACAGGAGGCACACACAAATCCGCAGAAGATCTTCGACAGAAAATTTGCAGACTTCCAGACCGAAGCCGACATCAGAAACGTATTCGAAACAAAAGATGCCGCAAAGCCCGCACTGAAAAACCGTCTCGCAGAACTCAAACGGGCACACCCGAAAGAGTTCGAACAGCTCAAAGACCAATTCAGAAAACGCTACCCGGCATACGCAAAACTCACAGAAGAACTATGACAAAGCAAACAAAAAACCTAAACCAATCGGAAAATCGAACCGAATCACAGAAAAAAGAAGAGGGGGCGCACATGACGACCAAATCAATGCAGATGTCCCGCTCTTCTCATACAGATTCGCCCGCAAACCACAAAAAGATAACCGAAGCCGAAGAAGAACAAAAAAGAGAACGGCTCGAAGACGACAAAAACAGACTTGACATCGACTGCCGGGTATTTGCTGATGACATCATCCCTTACCTCTTAGACAAAGCAGGTCTGCGAGGCGAACTCGCAATGATAATCGAAACAGCAACCGGTGCAGTCAGACGTATCCTGCTCCATGCCGCAGACAGAACCGGATGGAAATCTGATGCCTTCATTAACGCATTCCTGGAACTTCACATCCGCTTTGCAGAACCAAACTCAATCAACATAACCATAAAACAGGAGGAAGACAATGGCAAAAACTGACAACCTCATCCGGGCATCAGACTTCGCAGTCTTTCTCAAAGGTATCAGAGGAGACTGGATCGCACATCCGGACACAGGCAGAATCTACTCCAACAGCATTGGAGACTTCCTAAAGCCTCACAACCACAGCAACGGATATCAGGCATTGCCAGTAAAACTCAACCAGAGCGACACAGAATATGAAAGCAAAGTCTGCTTCCACCGCGCAATGTGGATTCTCTGCCGTGGAATACCAACCTCACTTGATGCAGAAGTAGATCACATAGACAAAAACCGCCAGAACAACAGATTAGAGAATCTCCGGCTTGTCTACAAAGACGAAAACCGATGCAGAAAACTCAAATTCGCAGATGCAGAAGAAATCCGCAGACGATATGCAGAAGGTGAAACGCAGAAAACACTCGCAAAAGCATACGGAGTATCAAAAACATCAATCGGAGAAATTGTTCGCCGCGAAACCTACAAACACCCGCCAAAGGTTATGCAGTCCGGGAGGCTTTAGATGCCCACATATAATGAAGTCTGGCAGGCTCTTGCCGCAGCATTTCCGGAGCCGGATGATGCAGATGCATATGTCCCGGCACTGTACTACTCGCAGATGGCAGACGCCCTTTCCGGCCTTTCGAAGGTCTATGCTGATGCATTCCGCGATGCGGTCTATCTGATTCAGAAAAACGGGCTCACCTCCAAGCGTTACACGATTGTCGAGCACTTCCGCGAAACACGCCGCGTGCGGTTAGAGAGAGTGCGCGAGGATTATCCGGATGTCTATGCAGATTTAATCCACGTAGACGGAAGAACAGCCCAGAACATCTTAGGAGCTTCCATGCTCTTCTCCCAGTGCGTGGAAAAAGCAGGCGAAGCGGCTGTGTTGGAGAAAGCAGTGATTACCGTAAAGGATTTGGAAGATGCGTTAGGCGTCGAGTACGCCGCACCGTATCTTACGGTTCAGAAAAGCCATGACTTCTTCGAGGTGGCGGTACAGTGAGGACGTGGAGTGATTATCCAGAACTCGCGGATGCTGACACATTCAGAAGGATTCTAAAAGAGGAGGGTTCATTCGAACGAGTGGCAAAGCGGCTCTCGTGCGACAGGATGTCTGTTCGCCATGCGGCAAAGGCGCACGGGGTTAGAAGTCCGTACTTTGTTGTGCCGAAATATCTTAGAGGGGAGTAATTCTCTCTTCTTTTTTTATTTGGTGGAGGGTTTCTCTTAGGCTTTGGATTCCTTTGGAAAAACCGCAGACCACGCAGACGCAGCCTTCGGCTGCAGCAACGCGTCGCTCTCGCTCGCTTCACTCGCGAGCTGCTCCCGCAGCCGCTTTGGCGTTGCCAAAGATAACTCCACAATCTTTTCTAAAGCGACCACAAAGCGGCTGCGGCAGCAGCTCGCCGTCAGGCGAGAGCGACTGGTCGCTGCAGCCGGAGGCTGCGTCTGCGTGGGGCGAGAGCGTGCTCGAGCCATGAGCAAGTCCGAAGGACTGGCGATTCTGCGTTCTTTCTGAATCAATCCGGAGATATTGCAGACACTTAAACCAAACAAACCAAACCAGTCCCTTCTCTTTTTATCTCCTCACAGAACCAATACTATAATCAGAGAAGAGAGAGCAGACAAAAAAAAGCATCCGCTCTCTCATTTCCGCTTTTTTTGTCTGCGTCTCCCTTTTCGAACCCAAAAAAACCTACTGGAAGTGAATTAAAAAATGACGAGCAACTTTGAGGAGACCTCTGTCTCCAGAAACGCAAAAAGAACCTACGACAAAATCGCAGACCTCGAAACCTTCGAAGAAACTCTTGCCGCATTTGCCGCAGACCAGACCATGGGACTTACCAAGCGGGAACGCAGCAATGAGACCTACAAAGCAAGAATCGACTACTTTGACGCTGACGCAAACGACAAGGGATACCTCACCTTCACCGCAGCAGACAAAGACCAGTTCGAATCCTTCACCCCGTACCTTGCCGGAAACGAAACCGCAGAAACTGCCGCTGGAATCGGCGCTTCCGCTTCCCGCGACGAAGACGAGGATGCATGGAGTGTCAGATACTCCTGTGCGATTGGAGACGACACCTTCAATGTCACCATCACCAGAGAGTACATGCTCATCTCCGGATTCGCCAAAGACGAAACCCTTGCCGCAGTTGAAGCATGGGCTGATACGCAGACTGCGCTCGGCGGAACTGCAGCATAAACTGCGCGACAGAATACGGGATTTTCTTTGCGAACCGCTTATCAGGAAAGCACTCTGCTGCCTGCTTTGGGCATGCCTCGTAATCGAGGAGTGCCTGATCAGGCTGCTCATTGAAGAATAAAAAAACGGGGCTTAAGAAGACTAAGCCCCAAAGTTCAGAACGACGCAAGCAGTGCCGTTACAATCCCCGTCAGGAAGATTCCGTCAAAGGTCCCTGCACCCCCAATCGAAATCATCTTTGCGCCGTGAGACGCGATATCGCGCAGATGCAGAATATCTGCACCAATCACCGTACCAAGCGTTCCGGAAACGAAAGCGATTCCAGCCGCAGGAAGCCCGAAGCCGCCGGCAAAAACCAGTCCCAGACAAAGAGCGACAAGCGGCGCGGTAAAGAACGGAGCCGCAATACCGATCCCTTTCACCGGGCGGGCGATGAAGTAAGAGACAGCAGAAACAACCGCGACCGAAACAACCATCTTTGCAAAGTACCAGGGATCGGAAGTGATGCTGCCTGTCAGTGCCGAAAACACAAGATACACTGCAATCAGCAGAGGAATTAACGCTCCGCCGACATTGATGCAAATCTGCATGCCTGCGCCTTCCTTCTGCTCCTCTACTTCGAAGCGCTCCGTACGATACATCTTATCGTACATAGACGGTGCATACTGTCCGCGCGGTCTTCTCGTCTCGCGCACAGGCTCTGCCGTCTTTTTTGGATATAATGTTGTAACCGGCAGATTGATGAAACTGCCCACAATAATTGCGATAATCAAAAAGACAATGCCCCAGAATCCAAATCCGAGATTCGCCAGAGCCGCACCAATCAGTCCGAAGAAAAGGAGCGGAATCCCGATAATCACCAGAAGGATTAACAGAATCAGCACCCATGGTGAAACCGGGCTGTACAGTATTCGTGACACAGATATCTATCTATTTTAAGAGATTATAGTTTCTCTGGTAAGATGAAGCGAAACATTAATATCAATTTAAGTCCCATTTATTTAGGTAACATAGCCCGTTAGTGTAGTGGTCAATCATGGGGGACTCTGGATCCCTCGACAGCAGTTCGAATCTGCTACGGGCTACTTCTTTTTCTGAATTCTTATCCAAGAGCAAAGGCTATCAATTATATTGTCTGAAGCCCAATACTCTTTTACTATGAAACTGATTCGCGCCCCGACCTTATCCCGTGCCCACGAATTGGTTGTCCGCTACATCTTAGAGAAAGGATACTACCTGAAAACCGAAAACGGCGAAGAGACCATGGAAACAGATGAAATCTGCATCTCCGTCGACCACCCGTTCGAAGCACCGATGGTATCTCCTGCCTCCCGCTTCAAAGAAGCATTCCTCAAAGAGTACGCAAACAACCTCATCAACGGCTCGGATGCAGTCTTTGAATATGATTATCACGGCCGCCTCTTTGACTGGGGCTGCGGTCTTGAGTTCGGCGGAGAAATTCACCAGAATCAGATTCAGTACATCATCGACAAGCTGAAGGAAAATCCGGAATCGCGCCGGGCGGTCGCAGTCACCTGGTGCCCGCCGGTTGACGCAAAGCTTGCGGACTGCCCGTGTCTGCAGCTTGTGCAGTGCGCGGTTCGAAACGGCAAACTCGACATGAAGATTGTCTTCAGAAGCAACGACATGCTCTCTGCAGCCGGCTCGAATATGTATGCGCTGGTATATCTGCAGAAGTTCATTGCTGACGCTGTAGGTGTCGAGGTTGGAAAATACACGCACATCTCCCTCATCCCGCACGTATACTTTAAACGTGATGCAGCAGATATCCCGCCGTTCTGCGCAAAAGGTGCAGAGTTCACCCCCCAGATAGAGGTCTGCAGAGTCTGCGGCATGTGCGCCAAATCCAGGCGCTAACCTTTTTTTTATGCTCCCGATAAAACGTATCCTGATTTTCATTGCCGGTCTCTATTGTATGGGACTTGGTGTTGCACTCTCGGTGATTGCAGCGCTTGGAACATCGCCGATTTCCTGCTTCCCGTATGTGGTAAGCGAAATAGCGCCCGTATCTGTCGGCACTGTGACGTTTATCATGAACTTCATATTCCTTCTTGCCCAGATTGCAATTCTGAAAAAGGACTTCAAGCCCTGGCAGATCTTACAGCTTCCGGCACTTCTGGTGTTCTCGGTCTGCATTGACATGAATATCCTGCTGTTCTCATGGCTTCCGGGAGACATCTATCTGCTTCAGGTTCTCTGGATGCTTCTTGGATGTCTGATTCTTGGAACCGGTATCGGTCTTCTGCTCCTGGCAGATTATGTGATGATGCCGGCAGACTATCTGGTCAGAATCCTCGCCTTTGTGGTGCTGAAAAAAGATTTCGGGAAAGTGAAGGTGACCTTTGATTTAACGCTGGTCTGTATCGCAGCAATTACTTCACTGATCTTCCTGCACGAAATCGTAGGCATCAGGGAAGGTTCGCTGATTGCTGCGCTCACAGTCGGTCTGATTGCGCGGACAGTTGCTTCAAAGCTCTCGTTCCTGCAGAAAACTCAGATGCACTGATAATCATCGATTGGCCCTACGATGATGTGGTCAAGGATGGGGATGCCTAAAATCTCCCCGCATTTTTTCAGCTCTTCAGTCATGAGGAGATCGTGTCTGCTTGGATCGAGATTTCCGGACGGGTGATTGTGAACGAGGATGACAGATGAAGCACGGTCTTCTATCGCACCGGCGAAGACCTCACGCGGATGTACCTGACAGGTATCCAGAATTCCTTTGGTGATGTGGCGTACGTTGATTACTTCATGTGCTCCGGTTAGGGTTACAGTAAGGAAGTTTTCCTGCGAATCGTAGCGGTACTGGGTTACGAAGGGCAAAACATCCTGCGGTGTCCGGATAACCGCTTTTCGCATCCGCGGCGGAGGAAAACGCCTGGCAAGTTCCAGTGAGGCAAGTATCTGACAGGCTTTTGCTTCCCCCATGCCTGGGATTGCTAATAAATCGCGGACATTGGTCTCATAGGCATAAACCATGAGTACCTTGCCAATCATTTTTCCCATCTGAACGGCATCATATCTGGCAGTCCCGCGCCCGATAATCGCCGCAATCAGTTCTTCCAGTTCCAAAGAAGAGGCGCCGCGGGAGATGAGTTTTTCCCGCGGACGGTCGATGTCCGGCGTCTCTTTCAGATTCATAATTTTTCTTCGGCGTAAGGCTATTTATTGCTATCTGAAAACGCGATTTTGTTGATTTTTTGTGCACAAAACGGGTGTAAAAGAGAGTTACAATTCAACCCGGTGAAGGGTTGAGTAGAGGGGGCCGGTTGGCGTCAGGACGCTTTTTTTCAGGAGGACAGCAGAGATTTCGCACTCGCCAAAGCTGCGGTCTTTGATACCGGCGATTTTTGGAAGAAGTGCAGGCGAGTATTCCTTTACCCGTGCGATGGTGATGTGCGGGGAAAACGGTTTGTCCTCACGGGGAAGTCCGAGCTTTGCCATGCGTGACTCAACATCTGCAGCAAGAGCAGCGGTTGCTCCTCCGTCATGGACTTCAGCTTTGATTACCCGCGGCGGGCGGCCGAAGGTGCTGATGCCGAAGGAAGAAAGACTATACGGACGGCTTTCAATGCCGTCTAAAGATGCAGTGATTTTTTGGATTTGCGAATCAGAGACCTCGCCTAAGAATTTGAGGGTGATATGCATTAGATTTGGTGAGACAAAAGAGAGACGTCCTGCACCGCGGAGCTCCTGACCTGCGGCAGCGATTTGATTCCGGATTTCTGCAGACGGTTCGACTGCGATAAAAGCCCTGACCATTAACTAACTATTTGGTCTGAAAGTATAGGGAAGTTTCGGAAAAGAGCGTGCGAAACAAAAAGGGGAAGTCCCCTTTTTGGGGGAACAAACTTAGACGAGTCTGTCGATTGGACCGTCAGTGACTCCCGGAGTTCCTCCGAAGTCCTTGAAGGCCTCTGCGAGAACGATATCACAGAATGCGGATGCAGTTGCTGCTCCTTCCATGTTCTCGATTGGACCGTACATGATTAAGTCTGCACCAAGGGTCATTGCCATGATGTTACATCCGATATCTGCGGAAGACCATGCTGCCTGGCGGATACCCTCCATTCCTCCGAAGTGGTGGTGTGCCATCTGTTCGAGGAGAAGGTCCTTACCCTTGTATCCATCTGCTAAGACGTTCTTTCTCCAGCGCTTGAGCCAGGTCCAGGAAACAGTCATGTTGTGGTATGCACCACCGGTCGGGAGACCGTGGATTGCTTTGCATGCGAGAATTTCGCGCATGGATCCGAATGCACCAAGTCCGAGCGGAGTTGCTGCAGAGTCGAGGATCGGGCGGGTGATACCGCACTCTTCTGCGATCTGAAGCATACCCTTCTCCTGACCTGCAACGCCACCCTCGACAAGAGCCTTTTCACGTCCTGGGACGCTTGGGTCTCCTGGGTTGAATGCGAGGACAATTGCGGAGTTGACATCGGACTCTTTGAGTGCCTGGATGTTCTCCGGAAGGATGGATCCGTTGATGGAGTTGTAGATAGCGCGGTCTGCGAGACCAACCTCAGTGACGTACTTGGTTGCGTGAACCAGTGCTTCCGGTGCGGAAGAGTCCATGAGGAATGCAGTCTTGCTGTCGATGCTGTCGAACCAGTTGAAGTAGGACTCGAAAGCTTCTCCGTGCTCTGCAAGGATCTGGAGGAAGAATTTGTTACCGGTAATGTCGGTTAACTCTTCACAGCGGTTCCAGAGTGCTTCTGCTTTTGCTTTGTCAATCTCACCAGTGTGATCGTTTAAGACGATCTCGTGTTTGTTGTAGAAGATCGACGGGGACATGACACGCGGGTATTCTCCCGGCTGTCCTCCGATCTTAGTTCCGTTAAAGTCAAAGACCTGCTGTTCTTTTTCAAACTTGAACATGTTGGCACCTCAATTAGATGAATAATAAGCCGGACATCCAGAACATAACTACAAGGAATGCGATAGTACCTGCTACGAGACCGTAGAGGATACCGATGTCACGACCAATCTTTCTTCCGGTACGCATTGCAATTTCTGCGTCCGTGAACTCAATTTTCTTCTCGATAGCGTTAAGGCGCTTCTCGATTTCAAGGAACTGCGGGTTTGCGGATGCAACAGTTGCAGCTCCTCCGGATTCACCATCGCCCTCAGAGATCTGAACGACGATTGGGTCTGCACCGAATGCTCCCGGATCGCGGGCAGTTAACTCTGCAATCTTTGCGGAGATCTGACCAAGGTCTTCGGTCTCCATAAGGTTGACGAGTTCAACCTGCTCCTGGAAGCGCTTGATGTGCTCAGCGGTAAGGTTCTCAAGGAACGGAATTGCTCCCTTAGAGCCAACGATTTTACCGCCTTCGACACCGTTTGCGTGCATTGCGGTCCAGGACTGACCGGTAAGGTGACCCTTAACTTCAGTACCACAGAGAAGGACGAAACGGATGTTCGGGTTTGAGATGATGTTTGCAACGACCTTTTCAATACCGAGGTTTTCGGTCTTACAAGATCCTGCAAGTGCTGCGCCTGCTGCACAGATTGCGGTCTCATCAAGGTGGGAACCCATGGTGATGACAGCGACTGGGCTGTTTGCGTCACCGGTGTGGTAGTCACCCTGGATGATTGGCCATCCTGCTGCTGGGGATTTCTTGTCAGCCATTTTAGAGACCTCCAAGGAACATAGCAAGGACTGGACCGAGAATCAGAACGAGGGAGAGTGCAACACCAACACCGAATCCAAGGAGTGCGTTTCCGCTGATTGCGGACTCGACCTTGTTGGTTCTGGCGAGAATCTGTCCTTTGTATCTGATGTCATCCACCATTTTGTCAATGGCGGCCATTCTAATAGTAGATCCTGCCATTTTAAATCACCTGTACTCCAACGAGTGCTCCGAAGACGATTAAGGAAATGATTAAACCAATCATGACACCCTCAATCTTACCACCATAGACACCAGATGCAAATCTGTTGCGGTAACCAATGTCGGTAACCATCATCTGGATTGCCTTGATACGGGAGGTGATGAGTGCCATCTCGCCGGTTAATGGTTCTTCCTCACCAGCGACGACTTCTTCGCTTCCACCCTCGTCATCAGAAATCTGAACTACGATTGGGTCTGCACCAAATGCTCCTGGGTCGCGTGCGGTTAACTCTGCAATCTTTGCGGAGATCTGACCAAGGTCTTCGGTCTCCATAAGGTTGACGAGCTCAACCTGCTCCTGGAAGCGCTTGATGTGCTCTTCAGTCAGGTTCTCGAGGAACGGAATTGCTCCCTTGGAACCGACAATCTTTCCACCCTCAACACCGTTTGCGTGCATTGCAGTCCAGGACTGACCGGTTAAGTGACCCTTAACTTCAGTACCGCAGAGAAGAACGAAGCGGATGTTCGGGTTGGAGATAATGTTTGCAACGACCTTTTCAATACCGAGGTTTTCGGTCTTACAAGATCCTGCAAGTGCTGCACCTGCTGCACAGATTGCGGTCTCATCAAGGTGGGAACCCATAGTGATAACAGCAACCGGGCTGTTTGCGTCACCGGTGTGGTAGTCACCCTGGATGATTGGCCATCCGCCTGCCGGGGATTTCTTGTCAGCCATTTTAGATACCTCCAAGTGCAAGTGCGAATGCTAAGACAAATGCAACTGCAAGTCCAACGCCGAGACCGTACCAGAGTGCAGTGATTGCTCCTGCTTTGGTTAAGGTCTTTTCACGGCCTGGGAAGCTGTTTAAGTAGTTGCCCTCGCCGGAAAGCATGTTGACTAAGTCATCTGCAATCTTTTCGAGTTCTGCAACCTGGTCGATGACCGGCTGGTAGGAGACACCTGCAGTCGTAACGACACCAGCTACTGGGTCTGCGACGAGGCCAAATTCAGGTAATACAAGTACATATCCCATTTTTGTTTCCTCCTTACTCTTCCTCCGCATCGACGAACGGCTTTGCGTCGAGCCATGCTGCTGCATCGCGCTTGGATAATGCGATGTATTTCTTGTAGGACACTGCCCATCCAATGACTGCAATGACTAAGGAAATCCAGCCTGCGATTGCAGAGACTGCAACGAAGGAGATGACTGCCATGATGATCATGGAAAGGAAACCACACTCGATAACGAGCATGTTGGTTCTGTCCTGAGTCTCTCCTGGACCAAGGCAGGCGTTGAACGGGTGCTGGAGTGCGATTGCACCGAGCATGAATGCGACTGCGATGAATCCAACTGCAACGAAGACACCGTCGCCCATTTCAAGGCATCCGGTTGCAACAGTGCGGAGACCAAGGGTGGTCAGTGCACCAACTGCTGCGAGTTCTGCGAGAGACTGAATCATGACCGGAATCTTCATGTTAAGGACGGTGTTTGCGATCCATCCAAGAATGAGACCAGTGATGAGTGCGATAACTAAGACTGCAACCGGGATAATCCAGACAGATACGATGCCGCCGATAATGACTCCAAGGAACATTCCAAAGAGACCGGAACCGAATGCGAGCATACCTGCGGACGGAACACCTGCTCCGATACCGTAGCTGCAAAGTCTTTTAATTGCGCTGTTACCCCAGATTAAGGCACCAATTGCTGCGATACCGCCGAAGAAGGCAAGGTAATCGAAGCCAAGGACCTCGTGTCCGATGACGGCGATGTAAAGAGATACCAGTGCAATGATGATACCTGCTGCGGCAATCTTGCCGTGCGGGATTCCACCGTGGGATGCTTCAACTTTTACTGACATTTTTTACACCTCAGACTAACACCACAAGTAAGAGTGCAAGAATACCACAGAGTGCGGATGCAAGGAGTGCGGCGATAATTGCACGTGGGAATCTCTTGAACTTCGGATCGTGCGGACCTTCGATGGTTCCGGTAATGTTGTATGCAGCAAGCACTGCAATAACGAGGAACATTGCAACTGCGAGGATACCTGCGAGACCGACTGCAAAGTCTAATCCTGCTGCCTCGTAGAATTCGAGAAGTTCAATGTAGATGAGTGTTCCACCAAGACCACCAAGGAGACCACCGATGACACCTCCAACGTAGGAGATGAACGGAAGGCCGTGACCCTCAGTACCCTGGGACTTGAACTCTGGCTGAGAGTAGCCGGTAAGCGGATCTTTCTCGATCTTACCAGATGCCGGCGGGATACCCATACCAAAGACGTAGGACATGTTCACCATTAAACAGGTGATTGCCATCATTAATGCACCGCCGATTGCTCCACCAGCGAGTGCGACTGCTAAACCTAACTCTGCTGCCCATGCACCACCGAAAAGTCCTGCGAGACCTGCACCAGCTGCAAGCATCGGGACACCGGTTGCGATACCTGGTGCCTGACCCATTGCTGCCGGAGCTCCTCCGACCGGGACGAAGTGGACACCAAAGGCGATTAAGGCTGCGCCGAGAACGATTAAGCAAAGAGTCTGCCCAACGCCAAGGACGAATCCGACTGCAATAACAATGATTGCGAGGACGAGGGCGATGATTGACGGAACCGGCTGGAATGCGCCAGCGTCAGCTCCTGCTTTTGCTGCAATTGCGCTCATATTTATGCCTCCGTGTATGGACCGTAGTTCTCACGTGCCCATTTCTCGACATAGCGGTCAATTACCATGAAGATGATAATGATGACTGCACCTGCGATGACTGCTCCCCATCCTGCGAGGTAGTGCTCGAAGAGGACGGTACGCCACAGCTCGAAGAAGACGATTAAACCGAAACAGAGACCAGATGCTGGTCCTCCGAACTTTGCGGTGAAGAAACCGTTGTCGATAGAGCTTCTCTGACCTGCTTCTGCGTAGCGGACGATGTTTCCGGATGCAGAAATCGGGACACCAGCACCGAACTTCTGGTTCTGGTACTGACGCTCCTTACCATAGTACGGGTTTCCGGTTGCGGAACCTGCTGCACCAAGTGCAAGACCCCATACGATACCGAGGAGCGGAAGGCTGAACGGGTGGCCAATGACAGTTGCGAGAAGGTAACAAATTACCACGGTGGTAAAGATTGCTACAAATGCATGACCCATGGTCACGGTGGTTACTGACTTCAGAACATCAGTAAAGACCGGCTGTCCGAACTTGGAAAGACTTGCGGTTCTTCCAAGGTATGCAGTAGTTGCGTAAACTCCCTGCACGATAGTTGCGAGAACTGTTCCTAAGACAATTGCGAGGATTGCATTCATTCCCATCATAAGGAATGCCCATGCAACACCACAAGCAAGGGTCACCCACAGGGTGTATGCCGGTGGTTCTCCACTCACTGCTTTGTTGTAGATACGGTGAGTGTATCCCATCTGCGGTGCGAGCTGAACCTGAGAGTTCGGGTCACCCTGTGATCCGATGTTGGACTCAGTATCTTCGGCTGCACCTGCAACCGCTGCGAGAGCTCCCGCAAGGGCAGTTACTCCAATGCCGATAATAATTTCTTGCATGTAAGATTCTCCCTTGAGTTTTTGTTTCCGGATTTGTGGATAAGTTTCCGGAACCTAAGTTGTTTCCCGGCATAGATATGCCGAAAGAAACGAAGGATGCGTCTCAAGTGTTCGTAAAACGTTACCACTCTTAAGAATGGAGTACAAAGTGTGGACACTAAAATGTTTGTCGTTGATGGGTATATAATCTATGCGAAAAATCCGATGAAAAATTTCGTCAATTTCTAAAATCTCATCGACAGATACGGAAAATGTCGAAAATTAAACAACATTATTTTTACTAACTAAAATATTATTTTTATAATAAACTGCACTTTATTTCATCTAAAATAAAATTGTGCTAAAAGTCCTTTAAAATCCTTCTCCTCAGAGAGACTGTGGTGAGTATATAAATGAAAAGAAAAAATGCGCGTTTTGGAATCTGACGAAATGAGAAAATAAGGGGATTATAAATAATCCTCTTACTGTGCCGGGATGATAAGTCCGCGCTCTCCTGCTGGCATGAACTCGCGGATTGCTCCCTTTGCGAATTCTGCACGCGGGTTTGCGAAGTCGAACTTGAGTGCCGGGTCTGCGAAACAGATCTTGATAAGCGGGGAGAGTGCCCATGCGTCACCGCGGCCAATGTGTGCTGCGCCGACGATTGCTGCGTATTCTCCCTGGTGACCGACGTTCATTGCGTAGTTCGGGTAGTTCGGTCCACGGAATTCTCCGATACATCCCTCGTCTGGTCTGATGGAGAGAGAGTTTGCGGAACCGCACTGGTCCTGAAGGTCGTAACCGAAGAAACCAAGTCTGGACCATCCGTCCTTGTGCATGAGCTGGGACAGGTACCATGCGTTGAGACCTGCGTTGGAGTTACCGGTTGCGATAGAAGTGGTAGTACCACATGCTGCTGCAAGAACTGCTGCACGCTGGGATCCACCGAAGTGGTCTTCCATCATGGTCGGGAACTGTTCGTACTGCTCCATACCGTAGAGGTTGACTTCAGTACCGATGTCGTTGACAACTTCCTGGGTTGGCTTGACTTTGTCGTTCGGGTTCGGGTTGGTGACATCAACGTTGTACTTGTCGTGGATGTAGTCCATACCGTGGTAGACGAAGTCGTCGAGGATGTTATCAGTGTATGCTGCAGTTGCGTACTGAGTGAATCCGACACCACCAGACATGTAGGAACCGAGCCAGATCTGGTCAAAGAGGACTGCTCCTGCACCGACAACTTCAAGGGTTGCCTTTGCCGGGTCGTACGGGTTGACACGGTCTGCCTGGATCATATCTGCGAAGTTACCGAAGAGAATTCCTCCTGGCTCGTTCGGACCGCGTGCACGGCGGGCCGGCAGGGAGGATGCCATGTTGATGACACCAGCGTGCTTTGCTGCGAAGGAAAGGTCTGCGACTGCTGCTTCTCCTGCGCACATGCGGTATGCTGCAATGAAGGACATACCGATCTGCATTGCGGACCAGCGGGAGGTAGTTCCACCATCACAGGTTCTTCCGACGATGGTTGGCATGTGAACACACTGCCAGAGGGACTTGCCGACTGCTGCCTGGAGTGCTTCTGCCTGCTTCTTCGGGAAGAGCTTCTCGATATCGATGACGTACTGGGACTCGAGAGAGTCTGCGAGTTCCTGGTCACCAGTGAAGACACGGACGTAACAGTCGTCGGTTAATGCCGGGTGGGTTTCGACCATGTGTTCCTGAACGACTGCTCCTCCTGGCATTGCGTGGTTGACAATGTGGAGGTATTCGTTGATGGTTTCCGGAGTAACTTCCTTACCGAGACGCTTCTGGAGAGTCTGGTGTGCCATGTCCATGGAAACGATTACAGTTCTGCGGATGTCGTCCCACATCTGCTGCATTGCTGCGTTGTTGACGAAGTGGAGATCATCACCCTCAACGAAGGTTCCGGTTCCGGAGACTTCGTAGGTCATGAGCTGACGCTGACCCATTGGGACACCTGCTAAGTGGCAGTGGTCCGGGTCGTACATGGAGATACCGCGCTTTGCAACGATTGCCTCGTTCTCTTTAATGAACTCGGTCTTACGTGCAGACTGGTGGACACCGTTGAACTTGTAGAACTCGGTGGTGGTGGATGCAACATCCTGCTGTGGGAACTTCTGCTTGAGTGCGTCAAGGAAAAGTTTCTGGGTCTTTTCTACTTTAGCCATGTTTAGTCCTCCTTTGGCATGAATCCGTATTTGGTACGGAGTGCGTGGATGCGCTGGACGTATGCAACGTACTCTGCATCTTCACGGAGTGCAGTTCCAACAAGGGAGTGGAACATCGGGGTGTTCTCTTTGAGCCATGCTGCGTCCATCGGCTTGCCGACTGCGACCTTGCGGTCGAGCGGGTTTCCGACCTGGTCCTTGACGTACTTGACGATTCCGTCGTCGTCGAGGATACAGCGCTGTACTGCATCGAACATCATTCCGTTCTCTGCGAGACGGAGGGAGTGTCCGTGAACAGTTGCACCACGGATACCAACAGTTGCTGGGTCGAAGAGTTCGGACTCGACGAGTTCGCGTGCGTACTGTTCAAGGTCACGCTCACGGCACTCGATAATCTGACGTCCAGAGAGTGTTCCCGGGTCGATACCGCGGTAGCGGTACATCTCGAGGTAGGATCTCTGGTATGGCTGACATGGTGCGTTCAGCATAGAGTCTGCGAACTGGATGTATCTGACACGGTCACCGGCTTTTGCTCCCTCGGTTGGTGCAACAAGCTTTCTGATCGGGCAGTCTGGTTCACCCTGCTCTGCGAGTGGCGGGTGTGCAGATCCGTATGCTGCTCCTGGTGCGTGGTGTCCCATGATGAGAACAAGGTCTTCATCGGTGATGGAACGCATTTTCTGGAGCTTAACGTTTGGGTTCATCTGGTTGCGGCGAACTTCTGCAACGCGGGATGTTCCTGGTCCATACTGTGGTGTGTATGCCATAGTTTTTTCACCTAATTTTTGGTTAAGTTTTCATTATTCGTAATACTTCATGAATGACATTCGACATTGATACACGGCTCGGAGTCTGTCCTCTCGTAATTCCTGTGACGATTCCTTTGACAATGCCTTTTGTTTTGACATCGTCAGGTTTCGGCATAACATATGCAGTCTTTACGCCCGCACGTGCAAAGTCCTCGTAGTCCGTCGGAGCCTGGCAGACAACAACAGCATCAACGCTGCACTGCTGCAGAATTTTACGGCACTTGTGAACTACGTGTGATCGAATGTTTCCGTGGTGAAGAACAGCCACTTTGTGGCGTTCTATCTGCTCGATTTCGCGGTCGGTAATACCGAAGTTTGAGCCAAGTGATACTCCCCCAATCTCTGCGTCAGGTGGAACTCCGCTGCCGGCGTTCAGCACCAGGGTACTTACGCTGTATTCAATCCCCTGCTGCCGCAGTGCTGACGTAATGTCGCAGACGGGTTTTGTAATATGTCTCCGGCCGGGGGACATACCCACGATAATGACGTCAGGATTTTTGCATTCAGAGATGGTTCCCCTCTGGGCAAGGGAGCCCCCTTTACCCATTCCCATACTGTGTCTGCAGTCTACAAGTTGAGTAACACGTCCGAGAGGCATTATTTCGTACCTTGAATGATAGTAGGTCGCTGTTTGCTTTTCGGATCGCTCATTCCAAGAATACGATCATCTTCGACAACGCCGTATTTGGCATAGTCAGACAACGTAAAGTTGGACCGCATAAATCTGCCCTTACCGAATCCATACGGGAACTTATCGGCGAAGACTGCATCGCATGCCTCCTTGACAGCCGGAATTACTGACTCGTCCTCAAGTTCAAGAAGGATGTCTCCGACATGAACGCGAAGTTCAAAGTCTTCTCCGCAAACCTTGATAGTACGTCTGTAAGAGTGCGGGTTCGGAGCTCCTCTGGCCGGACCATACGGTACCGTTGCCGGAAGATTCGGACCGTTTAACACCATACGGCGGATGCCGCCTACAGCGAAAATCTTGTCGAGTAAATCCTCGGTGGTTTCCGGATTCAGGAATCTGGTTGGAGTGATTCTTACCTGTGGATAATTTGCTTCTGTCATTCAATCTCCTAATCTGCTTACGCAGAAATCTTAGCCGGCTTATACAGCCTTTGCAATTGCCTGAAGCGGGTTTGCGAACTCTTCGATGCTGCCGAAGGTCTCACCGTAAATCTTTGCGGTTCCTTCTGGGGAGAACATCTGGGTTCCTGCATCAAGTGCACATGCTGCAACGATACATGGGATACCGTTTCCTGCTGCGTGACGGGTAACGACGTGGTTTCCGTTGAAGATACCCGGTCCTCCTCCACCATAGATAGAGTGAGAGAAGAAGGAGAATCCAACTGCTGCACCCATGACACGACCGTAGTCTGCACCTGGGAGACCGGTTTCGTGCTCAAGAATGTCGTTGAAGTAAAGCAGAGTGGAGGAAACTGCCTGTGCGAAACGTCCTGCACCAGCGTTGACCATAGTTGCTGCAAGGGTACCTGCGGATGCGTATGCATTCCAGAGCATTGGGTCCTTGGTCTCGTATGGCTTGAAGTATCCGCCGTTGCCTGCAGTCTGGGTGATGACGCCGTCTTCGACTGCGCGCTCAACAAGGGACTGCATGACAGTACCGACAGTACCAGTCTGACCGTTCTCCTTGACGAGGTCGTAGACGATGTTGTTTGCGTTAAGACCCTGGTATGCGTAGATTAAGAGCTGTGCACGCTCGAATGGACCAACTGCGTTTGCCATTTCGAACTGACCTGCCTGCTCGAAGGTTGCTGCGAGTGCTGCACCCTGCATTGCATTGCGGTGGGTCATCATAACGGTCTGGTTTGCCGGAATGTTACGGAGTGCGTAACCAAGGGACTCGTTGTTCTGCGGGATGGACATGATCATGGAACATGCTCCGCCGTCGAGTGCCTGGGAGACCGGGTAGGAACCAAAGACTGCTGCCTTGACGGTGTTTGCGTCGAACATGTCGACGTTGAACTCCTCGACAAGTGCGTAGGTGGTTGCTGCTGCAACAGAGAGAAGGGATGCATCGTAGGTTGCTGCTGCCTCGATACGTGCCTTCGGGACTTTGACTAAGAGAAGCTTACCATCGTTGAAGCGCTTGATCTCGGTGTCGTCGCCTTCCTCAACGGAGACGTACTGCTTGATCTTTGCTTCGATTGCGTCGATGTTGCCTGCGATGTCAAGGTCGAGTTCACGGCCGAGGATCTGCTGGTGCTTTCCGATCTTACCGTTCTTTAATGCTGCCTCTACACCACCGAGGTTGACTGCGACGGTTCTCTTTGCGTTGTCAACAAGGGACTTGATTGCCGGGTTGACGAGTGGGCTGATCTTTTCGAGTGCAACGTTGCTCTTTAAGAGCTTTCCGTTGTCGTCGTAAAGGTCAATTACATCTGCGTATTTTGCCATAATTTTGCCTCTTAATTAAGGTAATTTTTCTTTAGGCTGTTTTCCGTTACTTTCCCTGAAATTTGCTGTCGTTACTTTTAGTAATTACTGGCGGTCAGTGACGGGTTTCTCTACACGTCCACAACCAGCCTTTTCAGGCGGGTCAGGCGAACCCATCCGGGGAGATAGAGTCCGCCCCCTCTCGGGACATTAAATAGTATGAAATTGTGTCAATATAAGGATTCCCTTTTCAGGAGTTAGAGCGATTTCCACCCCGTAACAGAAAAATCCGGAACAATTTCGAAGAATATATATCGCAAATACAAAATTTCGGCAAGGCAAAAACCCTCAGTGCTACGAAACAAAATATCAGTGTTACAGAAAATCCCGAATTACATGCGCCCCGCAGATGAAAGCGCAAGACCCGGGGAAATCTATATTATCTCAGCGGTAACACGTGAATAACAGAAATACCGATACCATGCGTATAGACACACCATCTCGAATACACATCGCCTTAATCGACTTAAACGGATCATACGGAAGAGTCGATGGAGGAATCGGCCTTACTATCGAAAAACCCGGGTACTCAATGAACTTAGCGGAAAGCGACAGGAACTCCATTGAGTTTGCCGAAAAGAATCTCCCGCAGGCGGTAATCGATGAGTACACACTCAAGATTAACCGTGCCGCAGACCGCGTCAGAGCAGAGCTTGGAATTGAAGACCCGTTTGCATTTACTGTAAACAAAACCTACCCGTCTCACTCCGGGCTCGGCTCAGGCACCCAGATTGCTCTGGCGACAGCCAAACTCATGACCGAGCACGCAGGAATCCACCTGCCAAGCGTTGAACTGGCAAAAATCGTCGGAAGAGCCGGAACCTCGGGTATTGGAGCGCACGGCTTCGACCTTGGAGGATTTATCGTAGACGGCGGACACAGCAAAAAACAGAAGAAAGACTTCATGCCCTCTTCTGCCTCCGAACCGATTCCGCCGGTATTAATCGGCAGATACGACTTCCCCGAAGAATGGGGCATTGCTCTGGTCAGACCGAAAATCGGCACTTACTTCTGCGGAAGAGAAGAGATTAACATCTTCCAGACCTGCTGCCCGCTTCCAAAAGACGAAGTAAAACTCCTCTCGCACATCATCTTCATGAACCTCGTGCCGTTCTTAATCGAACATGACCTCGAAGGATTTTCCGCATGCATCAACCGCATTCAGGAGATTGCATTCAACAAATGCGAGTTCCAGCTCCAGCCTCCTGAGGTCACACAGACCATGAACCTCATGAAGGAAGCAGGAATCCCCGGCGTCGGCTTAAGCTCTCTTGGACCAACGCTCTTCGGTGTCTACGATGTACACGACACAACAGCAGTAAAAGAGATGCACGACATCCTTGGAGACTCGGCAGACATCCTCTTAACCAAAGGACAGAACCACGGCGCTGTCCTTTACCCCTGATCTTTTTTCGCCCCATCATAGGCAATACATATTAAGAACAAACACCACATAATATACATGAAATTATTAGTCAGCCCAAGCTCTATAGAAGAGGCAAAATTCTGCCTCGATGCTGACATTATCGACGTCAAGCGCCCGGCCGAAGGGTCGCTTGGAGCTAATTTTCCGTGGGTAATTCGCGAAATTAAGAAGATGGCAGGAGAAAAACCGGTTTCCGCCGCAATCGGAGACTATGGACCGACTCCGGGAAACGCCGCACTTGCCGCATACGGTGCAGCCTGTGCCGGTGCTGATTTTGTCAAAATCGGACTCATGTTCAACGACAAAGAAGCCGCAAAGGAAGTCATCGAAGCAGTTGTCCGCGCTGTCAAAGAGCCGTTCCCGGAAAAAACTGTGGTTATCGCAGGCTATTCCGATTACGAGCGCTTAGGTTCCATTAGTCCGTTTGACATTTCCCCGCTTGCAGCCGCAGCCGGAGCAGACTTTTCCATGATTGATACCGGTATGAAGGACGGAAAGAGCACCTTCGAGTTCATGGATGCAGAAACCTTAACCAAGTTCACCGAATTAAACCGCTCCTTAGGACTTGGCACAGCTCTTGCAGGATCTCTTAAATTCGAGGATGTTCCGGTCTTAAAGCAGATTGATCCGGATATCATCGGCGTCCGCGGCATGGTCTGCGGAGGCGACAGAACCACCATGGTCAAAGAAGAGCTTGTCAGAAAAGCAATCGAATTGGTACAGTAACATGTTCGCAGACAAATTCAAAGTTGAAACCTCCTACACCTTTGACGATGTCCTCATCGAACCGGCAGAGTCCTGGGTCGAACCAAACACTGTAGACGTAAAATCCGTCTTCACTAAGAACATCCCGTTAGTCACTCCGCTCGTCAGTGCGGCTATGGATACCGTGACCGAGGCTGAGATGGCTATCGCAATGGCCAGAGCAGGCGGTATCGGAGTTCTCCACAGAAACTGTTCCGCAGAGCAGGAAGTCGAGTTCGTCCGCCAGGTCAAAGCCGCAGACAACGTCATCGAGCCGGATGTACGCTATGTATCCCCTGACACCACCATCTCCTTTGTTGCAAACTTAATGGAGAGATACTCCATTGGAGGAGTGCCGGTCGTTGGTGCAAAAGGCAAACTCGTTGGTATCGTCTCCCGCCGTGATGTACGCGGTGTCATCAACAAGATGGGAGCAGAGCCGGTTGAGGCAATCATGACCAGACGCCCGATTGCTGTCCGCGAAGATATCACTGCTGATGAAGCAATCAACGTCATGTACACCAAGAAGGTCGAGAGACTTCCGGTCGTTGACGAGAAGAAGAAGCTCGTTGGAATCATCACCATGCAGGACCTGCTCGAAAAGCAGCAGTTCCCGCAGGCAAACCGTGACAAGAACGGAAAGCTTCGTGTCGCAGCATCTGTCAGCCCGTTCGACCTCCGCCGTGCAGAGATGCTCGCCGATGCAGGTGCTGATGCAATCATCGTCGACTGTGCACACGGACACAACATGAACGTTGTAAACGGCGCAAAGGTCATGAAAGAGACCTTATCCTGTGATGTTGTCGTTGGAAATATTGCAACCGCAAAGGCAGGAGAGGTCTTAGCAGACTTCGCAGACGGTATCAAGGTCGGAATCGGTCCAGGTTCCATCTGTACTACCCGTATCGTTGCCGGTGTCGGTGTTCCGCAGATCTCCGCTATCGCAAACGTTGCAGATGTTGCAACTCCGTGCGGAGTTCCGGTCATCGCAGACGGAGGTATCAAGTACTCCGGAGATGTTGCAAAGGCATTCGTTGCCGGAGCATCCTCTGTCATGATGGGAAGCATGTTTGCAGGAACTGACGAAGCTCCGGGTAAGACCATCATCGTCAAAGGCAGACGCTACAAGCAGTACAGAGGAATGGGTTCCCTTGGTGTTATGACCTCCGGAAACTCCTCTGACCGCTACTTCCAGAAAAAGGGAATCGGCGCAAACAAGTATGTCCCGGAGGGAGTTGAAGGTGCAACCCCGTACATCGGATCTGTAACTGATGTAATCTACCAGACCATCGGCGGCTTAAAGTCTGCCATGGGATATGCAGGATGCGGAGACATTCCAACCATGAGAACCAACGCAAGATTCGTCAAGATTACCGCAGCAGGTCTCAAAGAATCCCACCCGCACGACATCGTCATCACTGATGAAGCCCCGAACTACCGGGCAAACCTCTAATTCTTTTTTTTTCTGTTTACTGCAGCATACCGTTTGGATAAAAAGTCCCCGGGTTTTGAAGCAGAACCGTATTTCCGGGCAGCGCCAAACACAGCAGAGAATATTTCCCCCGCAAACGCCTATTAGAAATATACGAAACCCATGAAACCCGAAACCCTCAAAACCGCCTGCTCCCTCTTCCTGGACTGCGCAAAAACGGATCCCTTCAATACCTGGCTCATCGTTGAAACCGAAGAGGTACGCCGCAGAGCATTTGAAATACTCAATACACCGGTTCTGCAAACCCGAATCACCACCATCCGGACTCTGGCGCAGACCATCCTCAAAGAACAAAACACCAACATCAGAATCATCCCCGAAGAAGAACAGTATCTCCTCTTCAGCACTCTTACAAAAGACGCCTTCGGCAAAACCGAAACCGCCAAAAACCTCACCGAAACCACAATCGACCTCTACGTCATGCTGACGCAAAACGCCGTGGAATGTCCAACTGACACGGAAAAAGGAAAAAAAGCTGCCGAAGTATTTTCCCGATACCAAAACTGGTGCGAAGAACACCATGCAGCAGACGCAGACACTGCCGTAAAAATCGCTGCCGGATACGCAGAGCACATGAACCCGGATACCGTCATCTGCTTCGGACTCAAAAGCACCACCCCTGCTGCAGAAAGCCTCCTTTACGCATTCAAAAAAGAACCAATCCGCCTTGAAGCAGAACTCACCGAACCGGAAGAAAGCAAAATCCTCGTCTACAAAAACACCCGCGACGAAATTGCACAAACATTAGAGGCTGTCTGTACCTTAGAAGAAAACGGAATCCCGGGTTCAGACATCCTCGTACTCTCCCCGGCTCTTCCGTCAACACTTCCCCTCATCGAAGAAATCGCTGCCGGATTTTTCGTCAACCGCACAACAAAACTCACCTTCAAAACCGCCGAGCGCAAAAGCATCCAGACAATTCCTGCAGTCCGCTCCGTCCTCGCCTTCGTCTCTGCCGCATACAAAGCAGAAGAAACAGACATTGCCGCAATCCTCGAGTGTCCTGCATTTTCCCTAAACCGCCGCAGAATAACCGCAGGAACTCTGCGAAAAGCGGTCAAAATGACCGGCAGCACCAACTGGCGCACACTGCAGGACAAACTCATTCCGCTTCGAACCCGTGACTGGCAGAAAGCAGAAGACGAAAAACTGCAGACAGTACTCAACGACATCCTCGACCGGGCAGAAGGCAGACAAAAAAACGCCCGCACTCTACGGGAAAAAATCGAAGCCCTGCGGGCTGACTTAGACGAGCTCGGCTGGACGTACGCAGACATGACAGAAACCGAAAATGCCGCACGAAAAGCATTCTTCGGTCTCCTTGAACGGCTCGAATCATCCGCAGCTGCAGACAGCCGGTGCTCTCCTTCGGACTTTTCTGCAATTCTTTCCCGGGGATGCCGGAAAAATGCCGGCATCCGCTACCCGGAAAACGAAACCGCATTCCGCCTGGGAAAACTGCGCAGCGCTGCAGGCATCAAAACCCAATACGTATTCATCATCGGACTCAACGCCAAAAACATCCCGAAAATCTCCGCAACCCTCCCGCTTCTAACCATACAGGAAACAAAAACCCTGCTGCCTGACCGCTACAGAAAAGCCGCGGAAAACATCGCATACTTCTTCAAAGCGGCGTGTTCATCCGCAGAAAAACAGCTTACGGTATCATACGCAGAATCGGACGGAACAAACAGCCACGCCCCGTCTCCCTTTTTAACCCGCATCGGAGAACCAGAAGCGGCAAAAACAGAAAACCCGAAACACTCCATTACCGGATGCCAGAAATCCGCAGGAAAAGCCATCGCAGAACAGACAAAAACTGACAGCGTCTTTGGCATACGCAACATCAACGACACCGCATACAGAATCACTGCCGCAGAACCAAAACCTGTCTTTGAAAAAGAACGGTTCTCTGCGGTCTACGAAGAAAAGAAAACCTTCTCCCCGTCATTTCTCGAAGAGTATGCAGAGTGCCCAGTCTCCTGGTACTTCAAGTACCACCTCCGCCTCGAAAATCCGGAAGACTTCTCCGCAGAACGGATAAAAATCGGAACCGTCATGCACAAGGTCTTCGAACGGTTCTTCACCGTCCATGACTGCATCACCGAAGAGACAGCAGATGCCGCATACGAAGAACTTGCCCGCCTGACCTGCGAAGAGATGGAAAAGACCGGCATCAAAACTCCGGCATGGAAAGCGCTGGAACTTGGCTATCTTGGATGCGGAGGAGTGCAAAGTGCACTCTCCCGCATAATTGCCGAAGAGACCGCCTACGCACGGGAAGGATACCGGACAAGCCCCGAGTGGATTGAGCGCGAAGTCGAGGGAGAGATGGCAGGAGTCTGCATTGCCGGCCGGGCAGACCGCGTGCTGCAGAAAGAAGACGGATGTTTCAAAGTCCTCGACTACAAAACCGGAACCATCAAAAAGAAAACTGGAACCCCCCTGCAGCTTCCAATCTATTCCCGGGCTGTGCAGCAGATGACGGGAAAAACACCAACTGTTGGACGGTATCTCCCAATCGGCGTAAAAAAGCAGGAAGAGTACAACGACTTCCTGAAAACAGGAGAGGAACACATCAAACAGGCAGAAGAAACCGTGCAGAGCATCCTTGAGAAAATAAAATCCGGAAGCTGTACATATCCAAAAAACTGCAAAGATTACTGCCCCTTTGAACACATCTGCCGCAGAGCAGAAGGAGGAGACGATGCATAAATACACAGAGGCACAAAGAAAAGCACTCGACATTGGAAAAAGCATCAGTGTCACTGCAGGAGCTGGAACCGGCAAGACCTTCCTGTTAACGCAGCGCTACATCCGCCTCTTAGAGTCCGGAGCCCGGCCGAAGGACATCACAGCCCTCACCTACACGGAAAAGGCGGCAGCCGAGATGCAGACCAAAATCGCCCGCGAGATAAAAATGCAGGCGAAGACAAACCCGCAAATGCAGGAAGCCCTCGACACGTTTTCGCAGGCATCAATCAGTACCTTCCACGGATTCTGCCTCTCAATCCTCAAAGAGTTCGCCTACGAAGCAGGGCTCGAGCCCGGATTTTCCATTATGGATGACCTCGACAAGACAGAGCTCATCGAAAACAGCATCAAGGACGTCCTGAAAAATCCGGGAGACGAACTCTTCGAAACCGTTGTGCGCCTGCATCTGTACATGAATCCGCAGGAGATTACAAAAGCCGTAAAACGCATCATCGAAACCGGCGATGCAGCATGGTTTGAGATGCTCAGAACCGATCCGGAGACGGTGAGGCAGAGCTGGCTTGCTGCCTGCAGAGATCATTTTGAACTCAGCGATGAGTTCGTTGAATGCATCGAAAATGCGCCGGAGTCAGAGTATCTCTTTGCCCTAAAACAGCTCTTCCTAAACGACCCGGTAAACAGCGGACTCTTAAACCGCCTTGAACAAAATCCCAAGCACCAGACGCAGGGAAGAAAATCCTACTGGAAACTGAGAAACCGGCTCAAAGAGGCGAAAACCCCTGATGAGATCCGGATTGCCGGCGCGGATTACGGAACTTCATCCGTTGACGAGAAAAAGGATTTTCCGGTTTCTTTGGAAGAAAAAACGCGGACTGCAGAGTTTATCAATCTCTTCAAAGTGCTCCCCTTCATTCCCGGAAAGGACAGTTTCCTCTTTTCCCAAAGCCGAAAGCTCCTCTTGGACCTCTTCGACACTGCAGCGGTCTGCGAACAGAAAATCAGATACAAAAAACAGAAAAGAGGCCTGCTCGACTTCAACGACCTCATCCAAATGACCGATGAGCTCGTATCAGAAAAGCATCCCGAAATCCTCGAGACGGTTTCCAGGCGCTGCCGTTATGTCCTGGTCGATGAGGTGCAGGACAATGATCCGACATTAGTCGGGCTGCTGCGGAAACTCTGCGGAAACATTAAAGAAAATGACCGGCTCTTTATTGTCGGCGATGCCAAACAGTCGATTTACCTCTTCCGCGGCGCAGATTCAACCGTGTATCAGGATTTCCAAAACGATTTCGGCGAAAACCGTACCGCTCTGGACACCAGCTTCCGCTCCGCTCCGGAGATTATTCAGTTCGTCAACGAACTCTTTTCCAAAATCTTTACCGGCAGCGGATATGATCCTGTGTATGATGAGATCAAAGCAAACCGGATGACCGCAAAAGGCAGTATAGAGGTCATCAATCTTCCCAATAATCAGGAAACCGGCGTTGAGACGGAGGTAGAAACGCTTGCCTCGTGGATTTTCGACCGCATCGAAAACCAGAAGCTTCCAATCGTCGGAGATGACGGAACAAGCCGGGCTGCAGAGTACGCGGATGTGGCTATCCTTCTGCGGAGCAGAAAGAATCTGCCGCATCTTTGCGCAGCGCTTGAAAAGTATCATATCCCCTTCACTGAGGAAGGGGGAAAGAGCCTCTATGCCAGACAGGAAACGAAAGATCTCTACAATCTGCTCTGCGCAGTTCTCTATCCTGAAGATGATATCCCGCTCTACGGAGCGCTTCGATCTCCCTACTTCGCAGTCCCGGATGCGGAACTGGAAAAAGCTGCGTTTGGGAAGACAGGCACACTTTTCAGCCGGCTGCAGCAGTTTGCAGATGAGCGGAGCAGGACTGCAGATGCGCTCAGAACTCTTGCCCGGTGGCAGGAGTATGCAAAGCATCTGACGCCTTCTGCGGTTCTGGAGTCTATAATTTCCGAGTCAGAGATTTTAGCGGTCTATGCGGGACACCCGGCAGGAGACCGGATGGAAGGAAATCTGATGAAACTGGCAGATATTGCCCGGGAAAAATCAACATCCCGTCCGTATTCGCTCTATGAGTTTGCGGAGTTTCTGGAGCAGAGTATGGAGTTTGGTGTCGAGACTGCCGAGGGTGAGCCGCTTGAAGAGCGCGGGGGAAGAGTGCGGATACTGACAGTGCATGCATCCAAAGGGCTTGAATATCCGGTTGTCTGTCTCTGTTTTGCCGGAAATCCGTCAGAAGAAGATGATAAGGATTCTCTGGTATTCGATGATCTGCTTGGCGCCGGTGTGCGTGTCAGACTGCCGGGTTTGGATACGGGGGTAAATCCGGTACGGAATGTGCGAAAGCAGGTGCGGGATGAGAAGCAGGCAGCAGAGCGGAAGCGGCTGTTCTATGTGGCGCTTACCCGTGCCCGCGATCATCTGGTTCTCTGCGGTACGCAGCAGACGAAGGAAGGGCATTCGAAGAAGTCGTTTCTGTATCTGTATGAGTCGGAAAAGAAGGAGCTTTCTCAGAATCCGGCGGTGTTAGATACGCTCTGCTGTCTTCCGCGAGGGGCGGACAGGGGAGTTTCGTATGTGTCAGATGCGGTCTGTGTTGTGCCGGACTGTGCGGGAGAGCCGGTTGTGACGGTTTCCCGGGAAGCGGCATCTGCGATGCAGCGGGGAAGCAGACTGCATGCGGTGTTTGCGGGTGATAGTGTTGATGCGGAGTTTTCCGGGCAGTATCAGGCGTTTTTAGATTCAGAGCTTATGCAGAATGTGGTGTTTGAATGTTGTGAGATGCCGGTTGTCTGCGGTACAAAGCGGCGGGTAATTGATCGGTTTGTGCAGTATGCGGACGGGACGTATGCAGTGATTGATTATAAGACGGGAAGTCTTGCCGCGGCGAAAAAGCAGGGGTTGTTTGAGCAGTATGTGGAGCAGGTGTCAGTGTATGCAGGGATGATGCAAGAGATGACAGGAGGGGTGGTTTCCGGGTGGCTGTATTTTGCAGATGAGAAGGAAGGGGAGCGGATAATCCCTATTCGGTGATTCCGGGTTTTTATTCTTCCAGTAATATCCGAATCAGACACTCTTCGATTACGAGACAGGCAGTAGAGCGACCAGCAGACACATAGCGGGCAGGCAATGGAAACACCAGAAACACCCTGGAAATTATCCACAAAATACACCCAAATTGTACACAAAATCCAAAAAAGGCAAAAATACATATACCTGCAGGAAAAACCTCCAACTATGCCAACCCAGACAGCCCGGCAAAAAATCTCCTGCAGGCCGCCCCCGCTCACCCCCCTCGAACAGGAAATCGCCCGCAGAATCCACAAAGCCCTCCCCGCATACTGCAGAAAAACCAAACGAACCAAACACACAAAAGACCAGATAACAAAAGCCGCAGAAGAACTCCTCAAACCCTACACCAAAAAACCCGCAGTCAGAACAGACCTCATACAAAACACTCTCATCAACCACATATTCGGCTGGGGAAAACTCGAACCCCTCCGTCTCGACACAGACATTGAAGACATCTCCTGTACCGGATGGGAACACCCGGTCTACATCTACCACCGAAAACACCGCGACTGCGAAACCGACATCCGCTTCGAAAGCGAAACTGAACTCGACACCTTTGTCACCCTCTTCGCACAAAGAGCCGGAAAACAGATTTCCAACGCAAACCCCATTATCGACGCCTCCTTGGAAGACGGAAGCCGGATTCAGCTCACCTACGGCAGAACAGTCTCCCCAAACGGTTCCGGATTTACCATCCGCAAATTCAAAAACACCCCCTACTCAGTAATCGATCTCATAAAAAACCGCACATTCACCATCGACGAAATGGTCTACCTCTGGTTCGCCATCGAATACAACCGCTCAATCCTCATCATCGGAGAAACAGCCTCCGGAAAAACAACCACCCTAAACGCCCTAACCCAGTTCATCCCGGAACTCGCCAAAATCGTCACCATAGAAGACACCCGCGAACTCATGCTCGACAGAGGAAACTGGCAGGCATCCGTAGTCCCCCCGGAAAACGGAAAAAACACCATCACCCTCTTCGACCTCGTAACTGCTGCCATGCGCCAGAGACCCGAGTACCTAATCGTCGGAGAAGTCCGCGGAAAAGAAACCGCCGCAATGTTTCAGGCAATAAACACCGGACACACATCATTATCCACATTCCATGCCGGAAACCTCCAAAGTGCTGTAAACCGCCTGGAAAGCCCGCCGCTGTCCATCTCAAAAGCAATGATTGACTCGCTTGACATCGTAATCGTACAAAAACGAACCGCAAAAAACGGAACACCCGTTCGCCGGTGCAGCGCGATTCTCGAAGTTTGCGGCGGCAGAAATCACGAAGTCTTCACCTACAGAAAAGAAACCGATGATGCCGAAACAAAAAAATCAATACTCGAAAACGAAATCCGCGAAGAAAGCGGACTCAGCCGGGAAGCATTTGCCGCCGAAAAAAATCGAAGAAGGCACCTCCTCAAACAACTGCTTGATGCCGAAATCAGCGGCTTTCGTGCCGTAACAGAAGCATTGAACCCATGAAAAAAGCAGAGATCGAAAAATCACTTTGCGAAACAGCAGCATACCTCTGCATTCTCAGCGAAAGCGGAGCAGGAACAGCAGATGCAGCAGCCTCTCTTGCAGAACACGCCGCATACTTCGGCGCTGCAGCAGAAGAGCTCAAAACAGCAGCAGACGAAACCAGACTCGGCGTCCCGATATTTAACGCACTCGAAAATACCGCAAAAACCACTCCCTCGGAAAAACTCGCTGCATTTCTCCTTGGATACGTATCATCAGTCAAAACTACCGGTACCGCAGTCCCGTACCTCAGAGGAGCGGCAGATACATTCCTTGCAAAACGAAAAACCGCACAGAAACAGTATCTCGACTCGCTTACCATATTTGCCGAAATATATCTGACACTTTTCGCAGCAGCCCCGCTCTTCTTTACCGTTGCCTGGTCTGCAATGCTGATGATATCAGACACGGCACGACCGGAACTGATAAACACCCTCTGCATAGCCCTGCCGCTTCTGACAGCCGTATTCCTTATTGGAATCGACCGCATGGAGTACCTGCCGAAAACTGCAAAAAGACCGCCTGCAGAACCGGAAATAGCCATTCCCGCATGGCTGAAACGGCACGACAGACACATGCGGCAGATTGCAGCACTCAAAAATCCGATACGATATCTGACAGAAAATCCAAAGGCGGTTCTCATTGGAAGCATCCCGGCAGCCCTCCTGCTAAGCATTCCCGTCCGCGAAAACCCGTATCTGTGCACTGCCGTTCTGGTGCTCGTATCAGGCGTTCCGTACGCCGTTTTTTCCCTGCGGCAGGAAAAGCGGCAGCGGGAGATTGAACAGGCACTGCCAGAGTATCTGCGCAGTCTTGGAAGAGCAGTAAATCAGGGGATTTCGCTCTCGGAGGCGGTCCTTCTGACAGTCCCGGAGAAGAGCAGAATCAAAGAAGACATACAGCAGATTGCAGACGAAATCCGCTTTCAGACACCGGTACAGACCGCGTTTTTCCATTTCGCCTCGCGGGTGAAAAATCCTGCGGTCACCCGGATGGTAATTCTGCTTGGCGAATGCTGCAGATTCGAATCAAATGTATCAAACGCACTCTTTCGCATGGCAGACGAACAGCAGGAGGCAGCAGAAGCAGCGGAAGCCAGACGAACCGGCATGGCTCCCTATACCGCAGTCATCTATCTGGCGTATCTGGTGTTCCTGTTCGTGATGGTAATTCTGCTGCTGATATTTCCGGGAGATATTGCAGAATACAGTACCTATCTGGTAAATACAGTTGTAATCCAGGGAATCTGTTCCGGATTTGCCGCGGGAAAAATGGGCGGGGGAAAGACCTCAGCCGGAGTTATGCATGCCTGCGTGATGTTTGCAGCAGGGGTTGTGACGTTTGCCGTCTGCGGGATAATTTAACATTCCCACACATGGGCATAGCCTTTGCGCGGAAGAACCTCTTCTCCCATCCGCACCGAGTTGCCGCAGACCACGCGGCCAATGACGGTGTATTCGGTCTCGAGCTTCTCAAGCGCTGCATCAGATGCGGTAAACAGCAGACCAAAGTCGCCGCCTCCGAAGAGGAAACAGGTCTTTGCATACGCACTTTCCTCGAAGAGCGGGAAGGAGGCCTCGTCGAGGATGATACCGACAGAAGAGGCGTCTGCGATATCGTAGAGCGAGATAACAACCCCGTCTGAGACATCCATCATCGAGGATGCGCCGGCTTTTGCAATCTTTATCCCTGCTTCGACCTGCGGCTTCGGGGTGAGAAGGAATTGGCGATACTCGGCTCTTCCGTCAAGTGCTGCCTGGGCGCGTCCGGGGATGCCGGTGATGCAGACCAAATCCCCAACCGTAGCTCCGCATCTCCGGCAGTGTACTGCAGAGTCCACGATGCCAAACGCGGTCGTGACCGCGGTCAGTTCCTGATGCGAGTCGATATCTCCGCCGGCAACCACTGCTCCATAGGTTTCTGCACAGCAGACCGCTCCTTCCATGAAGGGGACAAGCCGCTCCGGGCGGTCGAGACCGACGGCGACAAAGACCTGAGCGGGAGAAGCACCGGTAGAGGCGATGTCGGAAAGGGTTACTGCAACGCTCATCCACCCCATCTCAAACTCAGTCATGCCGTCCGGGAAGTCGGTTGTTTCATGGAGCATATCGGTGCTTGCGACAAGAATCTGCCCATTTGGCAGTTTGTACATCGAGCAGTCGTCAGCAGTCTCTGCAGTCCCGATTAGCGGGCGGATAGTTTCGAGCAGTTTCCGGTCATCCATTTTCGTATTTCCCCATCTCCTTTTTCCGCTCCTTCCGGTAGGCGGAAAGAACCGCGGTGAAGACGTCTTCTGTCTTCGGTTCAGCCGGCTTCGGCTGCGGTTTTACCGGTTTTTCCGGCACAATAATCTTCTGCGGCGCAGGCTTCGGCTTTGCTGCCGCGGCTGCAGGCTTTACCGACGGCGCCGGTTTCGGCTTTGGCGGGGAGAGTGGTTCTGCAGTCTGATTATACGGCAGGGTTGCAGGGTCGATGCCTAAGACATTGACCTCACGGCGGCGCTGTACCTGGTACTCCTCAACCATGCCGGAGAACTCCTCCTGCCGGCGTTCTTTAAGAAAGACCTCCTCTGCCGTGTCCCATTCGGAAAGCGCCCGCAGGAACGCCGCTTCATTTACTACGCCGATTTTGCCCTTAACGCGGGGCGATAAGCTGGCACCGGAAAGGGCAGGGAGATTGAGCCTGCGGAACTCTTCGATTAAGTACTGCTCGCGGGCACGGTCGTAGGTGAGCATTGGGAAGATGACGGCCTTGATTTTCGCGTCTGAAAGATCGCGAAGAACGGATTTTCCCCAGCCGTCGATTTTGAGAACATAGAGTATGTCTCCATCGCTTACGCCCATCTCCTCGTCAACACTCTTTACGGCATCGCGGGATAAAAGCTGCATGACCTTTATCGCAAGACAGCCGTCTCCGGCCTGAAGAGCAACATAGTTCTTCATCCGGTCAAGGCGGGTGCGAAGTGTCTTGCATCTCCGCTCCTCTTTTCGGAGTGCCTTTTTGGTCTGTGCGAGCTCTTTGTCGCGGGAAGATATCTCATCGGAGAGCAGAACATCGGCGGTTCGCTCATTTCTCTCGGCAGAAAGCCTTCTCTGCAGGGTTTTTACGGCTTTGTCTCTGGCCTCCAGATCTTCTGATAAACCACGGATAAGTTTACGCAGTTTCTGCACTTCGGCTTCGAGGCGGGCAATCTCCAGATCTTTTTCATCAACCGGAAGCTTCGGTTCGACCGGCAGTGCTATATCCTGCTCTGTTGGGATTACCGGTGCAGATAAGATCTGGTCGAGCGTCTTTCCGCGGATGATGCCTGCCCTGACAAAGTCGATGTCCGTTCCTGCCGGCAGCCGTTTTTTGAGATTCTCGAACTTCGGCTGGAAACTGCGGAAGGCAAGCACTGCCGCGGCAAGTGAATCGCGCTGATGGTCGTCTGCAAACGCATATCCCTCCGCTGCCGCGTACTTTTCCTTAATGAGGATGTCCTTTTTCGGCGTCCAGGGAACAGCAGCAAAAGCGCGGCGGATTTTTTCCACTCCTGCCGGCATCTCGGCTTTGTCGGTTGCAACAACAACCGGCTTTCCAATCCGGGAAATTTCGGCAATGACCTCTGCCGGAGACTGCGCCCGAACACTTGCAGTGTGAAGCAGGTTTCCGTTTAAGTCCAGAACAGAGAGGCCGACTGTTGTTCCCGGATCGAGGCCGACAATCACGTACGCGGTTTTTCTGGTCAGCGGGAGATAGCTGATTTTGTCGCGGCGCTTCGGGATGACGTGCACCTGAATATCCCCGGACTTCATGGAAGCGACCGGTACTTCAGCACGCGGTGCACGAACCGAGATAATCGTGCGGCTCTCTCCGCCGAATGCCCGGCGGGATTCAACGGTGTAGGAAAGCCCTGCTTCCGCAAGCTTTGCCTCAATCTCGCGGGCGCGGGTTTTGACTCCTCCGTGAACCTTTCGGACGTACCGGTTCTGACTCCAGCCTCCGCGTCCAAGAGAGCGGCCGCGGGAAACAGTAACAGTCGTCACCCCTTCAAAGGCAACCACTTCATACCCTCCGCCGAATGCGGCAACGAGAGCTGAAGCCTGCGCCTCCTCTGCCGGATTGGTTTTGTCGAAGCGGAGGTTGTACCGTGCGGCAACCGCCGGCAAAGACTCCATTTTTACGCCGTCGCCGGTGACCTGTACCAGCTTTGTCGAAGGCGGCATTGCAGACAGGAAGGAAAACAGTTCTTTATCGGAAGGCGCAATCTCCTGCACGGAATCGACTGCCAGAATATCCGGGCGTTCTCCGTGCAGGAGGCGGAAGAGTTTCGGGATGGAAACTCCTTTTTCTTCAGAGATGACGGTGCCGTCTGCAACACGAACAAGGCAGAAGCGAGGTGCCGCACTCTGGCTTCTGATGTTTCCCTTCTGGATGTCAATGCCGAAAACGGTTGTCATGCGGATTTAACGTACGAGACGGCTGCATCAATGTCCGGCTCAAACTGGTATTTTTTGCGGAAGAACTCGGCGACCGTCTCTAAGTCGTGGAGAAGGGTTGCCTCGGCATTTTTGTGGTCGGGCGTCACCCACTGCGGCCAGTCAATAATCCAGAGCGAGTCATCGGAGATCATGATGTTGTACTCGGATAAGTCGCCGTGGATATAGCCAAGGCCGTAGGCGGCTTTGACCTGAGCGAGAATCTCTTCCCACGTTGCTTTCGGGTTTTCCAGCGTACAGCGGTTTAAGTTGACGCCCGGAACAAAGGACATCACGATGGTGTGCCGGTTTATATCTATCGGAACCGGGACGCTGACTCTACCGTTTAATGCCTGAAGTGCTTCAAACTCGCGTTCTGCGGATTTGGCAGAGGCGAAAATCCACGGGCAGTGACCGCCTTCGGGCATGTATTCGCGATTGGTTCTGACTGTATTGAACGAGCGCTGGCCGATTTTGTGGAGCTTTAAGACCACAACACCGAACCCCAACGCCTCGTAGATTTCGGACTCTTTGCCGACACCGATGTGTGCTCCAAGAGCGGTGATGCTACCTTTATCAGCGAGACCGGCAAGCGCCAAGGCATCGTATCCGGCAAACACCAAGGCATATCCTTTGTAGGGGACAGAGTCGGAGCGAACCAGGTCTTTGTGGATGAGATTTCCCAAGCGGAACTTCAGTTCCTGCTCGGATAAGTGAACAGCCGAGCGCAGGTCGTCTTCCGGAACCCAGCGGTATCTTCTCATCATCCGCTCCAGAGCTTTTAAGATACGGATTTCGTATTTATGGAGATTTTTGATATCTTCGGCGGAGATTGTCATTGGTGAATATATGTTTGATTCTGCGAGGGGAAAGAGCTTGCGGGAACCCCTGCTCCGCACCAGGGACGCAGGCTATTTATCCACTCAGAGACAATATACTTGTGAGATTATGGACGAAACACCAAATATTCTCTGGCTTACTGAAATCCGCAACACAGACATCCCGTCTGTCGGCGGAAAAGGCGCATCCTTAGGTGAAATGACGCACGTCGGTCTGCCTGTCCCGCAGGCTTTTGTCGTCACCGCACAGGCATTCCGCCGCTTCCTCCAGTTAACCAACTTGGAAGATGCAATCTTCTCCATCCTTGAAGCAATTGATGTTGATGACAATGATGTCTTAAACGCAACCTCCGATAAGGTAAAGGTCATGGTTGAGACAGCCGACATGCCGGATGTCATCAGAAAGGAGATTGTCGAGGCATACCAGAAGATGGGCGGCGACACGGTTGTTGCAGTCCGTTCCTCTGCAACCGCAGAAGACTTACCGGATGCATCCTTTGCAGGACAGCAGGACACCTACTTAAACATCTTAGGTGAAGAGGATGTCATTGATGCAGTACAGCGCTGCTGGGCTTCCTTATACACTGCCCGTGCAATCTACTACCGCGCAAAGAACGGATTCGACGACCGCTCTGTCAATATCGCTGTCGTTGTTCAGCAGCTTGTCTTCTCCGAGAAGGCAGGTGTCATGTTCTCCTCCCACCCGGTTTCCGGCGCAAAGACCGTCATCATTGAGGGTTCCTGGGGACTGGGAGAGGCAATTGTCTCCGGAACAGTTTCCCCGGACAACTACGTCTATGACCGCCAGACCAAGAAGGTCGTAAACAAGACTGTGGCAATCAAGTCTGTTGAGATTATCCCGGACGGAAACAAGGGAACCAAGATCTCCGAGATTCCGGCAGACCGCCAGACCGCACAGGTTTTATCCGATGAGGAGATTGCAGCACTCGCCGAGTTCGCGGTCAAGTCCGAAGAGCACTACGAGAACCCGCAGGATATGGAGTGGGGAATGGTCGGCGGCAAGATTTACATCTTACAGTCCAGACCGATTACCACGATTCAGAAGGGCAAGACCGGATCTGCCGCATCCGCAGCCGCTGATGCAAAGCACATCCTCCAGGGATACGGAGCATCCCCGGGTATTGCAACCGGTAAGGTTGTTATCGTAAACGATGCCCGCGAGACCTCCAAGGTTCAGGAGGGAGACATTATGGTTTCCACCATGACCAACCCGGACATGGTTCCAGCCATGAAGAAGGTCGCAGGCATCATCACTGATGAAGGAGGAATGACCTGCCACGCAGCAATCGTTTCCCGTGAGCTCGGCACTCCGGCTGTTGTTGGAACCAAGCAGGCAACCGCACTCCTCAAAGAAGGACAGATTGTCACAATCGACGGAGAAAAAGGTCTCATCTATGACGGCGCAGTCTCTGCCGCAAAGGAAGAGAAGGCAGTTCAGGTTGTCACAGCCGCAGCAGCACCAATCATCACTGCAACCTCGGTGAAGGTCAATGTCTCCATGCCGGAAGCAGCAGCAAGAGCAGCTGCAACCGGAGCAGACGGTGTCGGTCTCCTTCGTATCGAGCACTTAATCATTGGTCTCAACAAGACTCCGTCCTGGTACATCAAGAACAACAAGCAGGAAGAGTTCATCACCGAACTTGAAGCAGGCATCAGAACCGTTCTCGATGCATTCCGCGGAAAGCCTGTCTGGGTGAGAACCATTGACTCTCCGACTGACGAGTTCTTAAACATGGAAGGCGGAGAAGACGAGCCGCACGAGCACAACCCGATGCTCGGATTCCGCGGACTTCGCCGCGATCTGCGCCAGAAGGAGCAGTTCAGAATGCAGGCAGAAGCATTCAAGCGCCTCTGGGAAGCAGGATACGACAACCTCGGAATTATGTTCCCGTTAGTCCAGCACCCGCGTGAGTTCATCGCTGCAAAGGAAGCATTCCGCGAGTGGGGACTTCCGGTCGACCAGATGGATCTTGGTATCATGGTCGAGATTCCGGCATCCGCAGTTATCATCGATGAGTTCATCAAGGCAGGAATCAAGTTCTGTTCCTTTGGAACCAACGACTTAATCCAGTACACGCTTGCAGTCGACAGAAACAATGGTATCATTGGAGACATGTACGAACCGGAGCACCCAGCAGTCATGCGCCTTATTGCAAACTGTATCAAGCAGTGCCGCGAAGCAGATGTTGAGTGTTCCATCTGCGGTCAGGCAGGTTCTGATCCGAAGTTTGTCAAGTGGCTGGTCAAGCAGGGCATCACCAGTGTTTCGTCCAACATTGATGCAATTCCAAAGATCAGAGAGACTGTTGCAAAGACCGAGAAGCAGATGATTCTGTCTCTCGCATTAAAGCAGTAAGCCACCCCAATAATTTCTTTTTTTCAGTTTTGATAGCATACGCTTTGGATACAGAGATTCATCTCTGTATGATTATTCAAATAACAGAAAATATAAAAAAAAGATTGTTGAATTTATTCAACCACTGCCGGAACTTCAGCTGGCTCTTCTAATGCTTCGCCGGACTCATAGAGATTTGTCAGGAACTTTGCCTGGAAAATCATAACGAACGGCAGAGCAACAATTAAGAGCAGGATTCCGACAAATGGGACCAGCATGAAGATGAGTTCTACTGCTCCGATGATAATCATGAACAAAATGATGTGTCCTAAGTAGCGAAGCCATCCAATGTTTCCAACAATGGAGCAGATTTTCCCTAAGTGGAATGCAGCGCCGAATCTTCCTTCCTTTGCATAGCGAATTCCTGCATTAATTGCAAGTACTGTACTGAAGATACAGAGGAAGATATTGATACAGCTGATGATAATGAGGTATCCTGTATTCCAGATTGGACCATACATTAAAAGCTCTGAGACAATGCTGTATGGTATAAAGTAGATGAACATTATGACAAAGTAAACGACACCCTGCCAGAACATTTTTCCAAGATTCTTGAAGTTCAGTTCTTCTTCACCGCGGTAGACACGCAGAATAAATCCGGACATGAAGAAAGATGCAATAAGCATAACCAAACTGCTTACAAGAATAACTGCAAGCATGCCACCGATAAAGAGACCTGAAAGCATCATGTCTGTACCAGCAGTATAAGACATCGTCTCAACATAAGACACACCAGTCACAGAATCCACAGTGGTTATCAATTGTGAATCCATTGGTGGGAATGCCATGAAGATTCCAACAAGGAGCGCAATCATGGCAAAAACCATCGCGAAGGTTGAGCCATAGACAAGCATCGAGAGGATGATTAAGATAAACCATCCCGAGAATTTTTTGAACGCACCGTTTGTATAGGCAAACGATTTGTCCAGATTATCTCCAAAAGAAATAGCCATAAACCTACGTATGCGGTTTATAACATAAATAGTTTCTATCTGAGAAAAAAGATTAGTTAATCTCCTGACCGCGCAGGAGAACCTTGTGCTCTTCGATAACATGACCGACAGCCTTTGCGCCCGGAATTAAGGAGATGAGTTTTTCTGCATTCTCCGGAGCTACGATAAAGGCAAAGCCCATTCCCATGTTGAAGGTGCGGTAGAGTTCGTTCTCGGAAAGCTGACCTTTCTCAGCAATCCACTGGAGAATCTCCGGAACCTCAAGCGGGTCTTCGATGGAGAAACCGAGGTCAGAGATACGCAGGAAGTTTAACAGACCTCCGCCGGTAACGTGACACATTCCGTGAACCTCAACCTGACGGCAGACATCCAGGACTTCAGAGTAGATGCGGGTTGGCGTCAGAAGCGCTTCTCCAACAGTTCTGCCGGATGGAAGAACAGTTGCGTAACCGCCGTTTTCTTCAGCAACCTTGCGTGCTAAAGTGTAACCGTTCGAGTGAACGCCAGTGCTTGGAACACCAACAATAACATCTCCGACAGCAACCTTCTCTCCGGTAACAACTGCATCACGGTTCTGAACACCAAGACAAGTACCTGCTAAGTCAAGACCGTTAACCATTCCTTTAAGGGTTGCAGTCTCTCCGCCGACAATGTTTAAGTTTGCAAGGCGAGCACCCTCGTTTAAACCGACACCAATCTGAACCATCTGTTCCTTGTTGATGCCTTCGGTTGCGATGTAATCAACGAATGCAATCGGCTCGATGTTCATGACATACATGTCATTCACATTCATAGCCATACAGTCGATACCAACGGTGGACCAGTCCTGCAGGTCATCTGCAACACGCATCTTGGTTCCGACACCATCGGTACACATGGATAAAACCTTGTCTCCGAAATCGATGAGACCTGCGAAGTGGCCGACGCCGCCAAGCATGCCGTGCTCTCCCGTACGCTTGTAGGAGAGCATGTTAATCAGTGTCTTTACACCGTCTGCCTCTAAATCAATATCGACACCGGCTTCTTTGTAGGAATATTTCTCAGTCATGTTTACTCACTCTCTTTGTCAAGGTGATATTCTTCGTGGATTGCACGAACTGCTTTGATACCGTCTTCTTCGTTTACCACAAAGGAGATGTTGAGTTCAGACGAACCCTGAGAGAGCATTAAGACATTGATGTGCTTCTCGCCAAGGCTTCTGAAGATGCGGGCAATGGTTCCCGGAGTTCCGCGCATTCCGGCACCGACAACGGAGACGACCTGCACGTTGGTCGTAAAGCTGTATCTCTTAATCAGACCGCGTTCACTGATTGCAGCAAGTGCCTGCTCAGCCTGAGTCATCTGATCTTCTGTGATAATCATCGAGATGTTGAGTTCAGATGAGCCCTGACTGATAAGCATAACATTGACGCCTGCTTCTGCAAGTGCGGAGAAAATTTCGCCTGCAACACCCGGTCTTCCGGTGGTAAATCCGGAGACAGAGATAAGGCAGCTGTTCTTGATTAAGGAAACTGCTTTTACAATGCGCTCGTCAGTGTGCGTCTGGCGGCTGACAAGGGTTCCGGGATGTGCTGCATTGAAGGTGTTTCTGACATATACCGGAATGTCCTTTTCCATTGCCGGGATTAAGGCTCTGGAGTGAATAACCTTTGCACCGAAGTAGGACATCTCCATCATCTCAATGAAGGAGATGGAGTCAATCACACGTGCTTCCGCAATCATTCTCGGATCAGTGGTCATAACTCCGTCGACATCGGTCCAGATGATAATCTCATCTGCATCAACACCGGCGCCGATAATTGCTCCGGAGTAGTCCGAACCGCTTCTGCCAAGAGTGGTGACCGCGCCTTCTTTGGAGCAGCCGGCAAATCCCTGAATGACCGGAATCTCTTCTGCTAACCGGCTTCCGATACGCTCGGCGATTCTTGCGTAACTCTCGTGGAGTGCAGTTGCGTTTCCGTGAACACCGTCTGTTAAAATTCCAGCGTCACAGCCGCTAATCTGGAAGGAGGGGATTCCAACCTGACGAAGTGCGGCAGAAACGATTGGTGCAGAGAGTTTCTCACCAAAGGAGATGATGTAATCTCTGGAGCGCGGGGTAAGCTCGCGGAGATTGTGGACTGCAACTAAGATATTTTTCAGGCGGTCTAAGCGGATGTCAATGTGTTTGGTAACCTCATCGACATAATCCGGAGCTACAGCCTCAAGGGTGGTGATATGACGGGTGCGTAAATCAGCCATGAAGGTATCGAGCACTTTCCTGTCTGTACAGGTTACAATACGCTCAGCCTCTGCGATAATCTGATCAGTGACCCTGGTCATCGCAGAAACCACTACCGCTACTTCGTTCCCCTTGTCGTGTGATTCCTTAATAATTGCAACAACCTTACGGATGGCATCAACGTCGCCGACGGATGTTCCGCCAAACTTCATTACGACTCGCATGTTTATCTGCACCTGCCAATAATTATTGCTTAAAATATGGGATGTTGTATGAGATAAGACTAGCGTATAGGAGGCGGTTTGAGAAACCGTCGCAAAGCATCATGCAGATTAGAAAAATAAGATGGATAGCAGGTTATTTTTCAATTCAGGGCCGGTCTTTTCGCTGATAGCCTTCGAGCATGAGGCTTGCGATATTTTTGACCGGAAGGCCGGTTACCTGATGGAGATGGAATTCACAGAATGGGCAGACGGTGACAATATAGTCTGCTCCGGTGTCTTTTACCATCTCGGCGCGGACAGCACCAATCAGAGCTGCCTCTTCAGGCTTGCCGGATTTGACACCGCCTCCTGCCCCGCAGCAGCGGGGTGCAAGGTCAGCGAACTCTTCTGCTGTTGAGCGCAGCAGAACCCGCGGCTGTTCTGAAATATGCTGGCCGCGAAGCAGGTGACACGGATCGTGGTAGGTGTAAATCCCTGGAACCTTTGCCGGCTCTTCAAAGCCGCATTCGACTAAGAACTCAGTGATGTCTGCAACCCTGAACGGAGTGCTGTAATCGTTTTTGAGCGTTGAACCGCATCCTGCACACATGGTAAGAACCGTATCAACGCCGGCATCAACGAAGGCTTTGATGTTTCTTTCCTGCAGTTCGGGAATAAATCCGGTAAAGCCGGTTCGAATCAGCGGAGAACCGCAGCAGACCTGCGTCTTCGGGATGATTACCCGGATGCCGTTTCGCTGTAAGACAGCCATGGCATCAAGAGCCGGCTGTACCACACGGGCGTTGAACATGCAGCCGACAAAAAATCCGACCGTGGCTCTGACCTCTCCTTCCGGCTCAATGACATCAGAAACCTGCTCTAAAAAGGTCGGCTCTTTTCGCTCGACCGACCGACCGGTTGATTCGATGAGAGCGGCTAAGGATTTGTGTGCCGGAAGTGACAACCCGCGGGAAACTGCGAGTGCCCGGAGCTTTTCGACGGCTTTTCTCGGAGTCTCGATTCCCTTCGGACAGACTTCAACGCATTTGTGGCAGGTGGTGCAGGAGAAAAGGCCTTTTGCAACGGCCTCTTCTACCCGGTCTGCTTTGTCACGCGGGTCGAGGTTTAACCGCTGCTGCTGGCGAATGGCTGTCGGACCTGCATAGGTGGAGGCACCAACCGCCGGACATGAGGAGAGGCAGGAGAAGCACTCGATACACTCCCGAAACGGGGCGACCGCTTCAATGTCTTCTGCTGCGACATGCGTGCAGTCCCGGCAGGTTCCAGAATTGAGCCATGCCATCTGGGCAATGGCCGGGGCGATGTCGGTGACGAGATCGCGAATCCGCGGAAGATTGAGCGGTTCGATGATATCTCCATCCTTTGCCTCCTGCATACAGGCAAGAACTGGCTCACCGTTGACTCTGACCGCACACGAACCGCACTGGCCGCCGCGGCAGCAGTGCCGGTAGGAAAGCGACGAGTCGATTTCATCGCAAACCGCATCAAGGACGTTTAAGACGCGGGCACCCTCGCGCACCGTCACCGCATAGGTCTCGAGGTGCGGTACGGCATCGGTATCCGGGTTGAAGCGGGAGATGGTAACCTTCATAAGTTCGTCTCCACAATGTCGATTCCTGCCTTCTGCCCGACAAACCAGGTGTGCCCGAACGGGGAGTTTTCCGCAGTCCACTTCTGTTTGATATCGGTTCTGGTGTGCGCTCCGCGGGATTCGCGGCGAAGCAGTGCTCCGGAGACGACAAGACCTGCGGTGCAGAGCATATTTTCAGTGATGAATGCTCCGGCAATCTCCTGCGGGGAGGAGATTTTGAGGCGCTTTTCCCGCAGTTTTCCAATTTCACGCTCGGCGACTTTTAAATCGAGCTCGTTTCGGTAGATGCCGACATTGTTCCACATGAGGGTTTTGAGGTTCTTCCTAACGGATGAGACAGAAGTATCTCCTTCATAGAGGCGGGAGATTTTGTCCTCAATCGCCGATAAGACTGCAGCATCAGCCGATTTTGCGAACCGTCCGCATTTTCCGGCAGAAATTCCGGCACGGCGTCCGAAGACCTGTGTGTCGGCGAGGGCATTTCCGCCGAGACGGTTTGCACCGTGGACGCCGCCAGTGACTTCTCCTGCGGCAAAAAGGTGCGGGACGGTGGTCTGTGCATCTTTAGTGATGGCAAGGCCGCCCATGAAGTGGTGTGCGGTAGGCGCTACCTGCATCGGCTCGGTGCGGATATCAACGCCGAACTGAAGGAACTGGGAAAGCATGACTGGAAGGCGCTTTTCAATCTGTTCGGGCGGGAGGTGCGTGACGTCTAAGTACACGCCGCCGGAAGGGGTGCCACGGCCTTCCAGAATTTCTGTCGCAATTCCCCGGGCAACCACGTCACGGGTGGAAAGCTCCATGCGTGCGGGATCATATTTTTCCATGAAGCGCTCGCCTGCCGCGTTTTTGAGAATGCCGCCCTCGCCGCGGACAGCTTCCGTGATTAAGCGGCCGCGGGAATCTGCCGGATAGACAGCGCCGGTCGGGTGGAACTGTACCTGTTCCATATCGATAAGCTTTGCACCGGCACGAAATCCCAGGGCATAGCCGTCTCCGGTTCCTGCTGTCGAATTGGTTGTTACATCATAGAGCTGGCCAGCACCTCCGGTCGCAAGGATGACGGCGTCAGCAGTGATTACGCCAAGCTCCCCGTTTCGATCCGCAGTTACCGCGCCGATTACGCGGTCTCCGTCTTTTAAGAGTTCCAGAACAGTTGTTTCGTCATGGATTTCAACGCCGGAACCGCGGAGGCGTTCTAAGAGCGTCATGACCATTTCATGGCCGGTGTGATCCCCCGCATAACAGGTCCGCGGGAAACGCTGTCCTCCAAAGGGACGCTGGGCTATGGTGTTGTCTTCGGTCAGGTCAAAAACCGCGCCCCAGTTGAAGAGATCGCGGATTCTGGACGGAGCATCTGAGACCAATGCCTCAACAAGCTCTGTATCGTTTAAGTATGCTCCGCCTTTTACGGTATCTTCGTAGTGTACGGAGACAGCGTCCTCTTCTGCTAAGACAGCGTTGTATCCGCCTTCCGCCATCACCGTACAGCCGCCTTTTCCGGTAATTGTTTTGGAAATAATAGAGACCGTTCCGTACTTTTCCGCTTCTACCGCGGCACGGATTCCGGCACCGCCGGAACCAATTACCAGCACATGACAGTCAGATCTGTTTTCCCATCCCATCTGTTACACCACTGTTTGTGTAACTATTTGCGGTGAGAAAAGATAAAGGAAGTGAATGGGAAAAAAACAGGAGAGGTTATGCCGTCCGCCGTTTCAGGGTTTTCAGCGGATAAGGAAGCGCCGCGCAGGCAATTATCGCGAGAACCATCAGCAGAACCTGCGTTGAAAGAGCAAACGGCATGCCGAAAAAGTCTGCCATAACTCCGATTAATACCATCGAAAGAGCAGACACGCCCTGCGGAATGCCGATAACAATTCCTGATGCAAGACCGACACTTCCGGGCATAAGTTCCTGAACGGTCGCAATCTCCACGGATGCGGTCGCCATTAAGAAGAATCCGGCAATAACAAGAGAGATGACAGAAGCAATCCCTGAGAAGACAAAGATTCCTGCATAGCCTAAAGCGCCTCCAATGTATGAGATAAACATGACCTCTTTTCTTCCAACTTTATCCGAGAGAGGGCCAATTAGAAGTGTTCCAAACATGCCGGCAAAAATCATTCCGCTGATAACAGCCGTTGCCAAAACATACTCGACATGTGCATATACTGATAAGTACTCAACACCGAATGCCAAAAATCCGTAGAACACCCATGAGCGCATGGAGCTGATGCCAAGCATAAGGGCAGCGCCTTTGTAGTTCGGTTTTGTGACAGCAGCCTCGGCAGCCTCAGCTTCGGTTTCTTTGAGCGGATGCTGCGGGAGTTTTAAGAGAATGGCTGCAACAGCCAGTCCGGGAATTAAGAGACAGACAAGCGCCGGAAATCCTCCCCATGCATAGAGAAAACCGGTTGCCAGAGGGGCTGCGCCATAGCCGAAGGTCCCTCCGACAGACATTAAAGACATGAACAGTCCGCGATTGTCTTTGGTGGTGAACTGGTGAATCTGGCGGTAGGCATTCGGATGATACATGGAGTTTCCAGCCCCGATAATTACTGCAAAGAGCAAAAGCAGCCAGTAGTTCTGCGTAACTCCAAATGCCGCGACAGCAGCCGCTGTTAAAATAATACATAGCGAAGTCGAAGGTGTCCACTTGTTTTTATCAATCAGCCATCCGGTCAGCGGCTGGAAGATAACCATCATGACAGTAACTGTGGTAAACAGCAGCCCGGTCATTGCATACGAGGTGATACCCTGCTCTGCAAAGAGCGGAATTAACGACGGCAGAAGTGCCGGAATTATCGGAACGTAAAAGTCAACCGCTCCGTGTCCTGCGGCAAGTCCTGCGATTCTCAAACCCGGTTTAGCCATATCTTTCAAGCCTCACAATTTCAACGGGAATTTCCATTATGTCTTTGGTGTGGAAGAAGAACTGACGCGGAATCGATAACTTTGCGGCAACTTTGTCCGTGATTTCCGCGCGGTCCTTTGTATATGCGGTAATAAATGGGATGCTTCCCTTATTGAAGATTCCCCAGACAACAGGAGCAGAGATAAGAGCAGCTTCGATAAACGGCCGGTCGGCATGTTCATTCTGCGCTCCAAAGGGAGGATTCATGATAACTGTATCATAGGAATCGGCTTCTGCTGTCTCTGGTCTGATTACTTCCCGCCGGAAGATGATATCGAGTTTCCCGGATTTTGCATTCGCTTCTGCGGTCTGCAGGGCATCTGCATCCGCATCGATGCCGGTAACATCAGCACCGAGAAGTGCCGCGCCTACAGAAAGCATGCCAGTCCCGCATCCGAGATCGAGTACAGACAGGTCTTCGAGATCTCCGTGCAGGAATGCATCGAAAAGGAAGCGTGCAGCAAGCGGAGCAGGCGTCATGTACTGCTCAAGCCCTGCGACCGGATTTTTGAATCCCTGTACCTTCTGCAGATGAATTTCCAGATTTTTGAGCTTCATACTATCTCATCAATCTCATACTCTTCCCATTCGCGAAGACCAAGAGCAATTTCGAACTCGGCAGGAGAGAGAAGAGGGACAGGGAATCTGCTCTGGTCATCCAATGCAAGACGCGGACAGGCTGTGTTTACATATGCATCGAATCCAAGGTTTCGAAGCTGCATCTCGGAAATTTCACGAATGAGGATGACAACAGCATTTTCATGAAGGGATGCGAGACGGTGTGCGAGTTCTGTTCTTTTCTGTCCTGACTTTGAGGATAGGAGGATTCCAAAGTTTTTCGCCTGCTTTGCTTTTTCAATCTGGATGAAACGCTTTCTAAGCAGACGGTCAGCTGAAACTTCCTGCAGGATTCCGTCTGCATACGGGTCGAGAGCAAAAGTTGGTTTGCCGGTCGCAAGCGAGACTCCGATGGCATGGAAAACTCCGGTTCCAACAAAGAGATTTGCATCTGCTTCTGCGTTGCGGGCAGCAGCATAGGTGCATCCAAGAACCTGTCCCGGCATCGGGGTTCGCTCGTATCCGCTTCCAACAACTGCGTTTACTCCAAGAGCGCGGAGAGCTTCTGCCATCTCTTCGGTCTGGTGAGCATGCTGAATGGTTGTTGTAACTGAGACTGTTTCAAAGCGCTTCAGTTCCTCTGCGGCTTTGAGAATTGCAAGGTCGATGTCCTGACGGAATGGGATGTAGATGACATTTTCCTCAGGAGATACAGGAGTATGCCCCACGTGTACGAGAACATCAGCATCTTCTGCGGCATCAAGTGCCAAATCGCATGCACCCCAGCACGGATCACCTGAGATGATGACCTCAATGCCGTTTTTGGAGAGGAGAGAGCATAACTCAGGGGCATGCCGTTTCAGTCCTTCGGGGAGCTGGATTGCGGCTTTTTTTACTCCGCGGGAGGTGAGTTCGGATAAGATTTCGTCTGCAGGAATCAAAGTGGTATGTTGTTGGTTTTGTGAGGGGATAATTTCTTGGGAGAGGAGGATGTGTGTGCAGTATGCCGAAACGGCATTTCGTTATGTTTGGTATCTGATTTTTTGAGCGGAATAATACAGAACTTCAAAACCTTTATGGTGCTTTGACTCTGATATAATAAGGATTTTTCATGAATCTGATTCAGAAATGGAACAGCATCAGCTTAATCAAACGTATCCTCTGCGGTATGGTTATCGGTATTATTTTAGCACTGATAATCCCGCAGGTCACAATTATTGGTACCTTAGGCACGCTGTTCGTAAATGCCTTAATGGCTATCGCACCAGTTCTTATTTTTGTTCTGGTCACCACCTCTCTTGCCCGAACCGTTACCGGCGGAGGTAAGACGATGGGACGTATTGTTGTACTGTATTTAATCGGAACTTTTGCAGCAGCAGTCTGTGCGGTTCTCCTCTGTACTGTCTTCAGCCCGACTCTCCCGCTTGAGGGAATCGAGGCAGTAAGCGGTTACGATGTCAAGACCAGCATCTTCGATGTTCTCGGAGGCATGCTCGCAAAGATTATCACCAACCCGCTCGGTGCTGTTGTCAACGGTAACTTCCTTGGAATCCTTGTCTGGGGTATCGTCTTTGGTATTGCCCTTAGACGCTCTTCTGACAGCACAAAGAGCTTCCTTGGCGAACTCTCCGATGCAGTCTCCTTAGTTATCAGATGGGTCATCTCCCTTGCACCGTTTGGTGTCTTAGGTCTTGTCTTCACTGCAGTCTCCCAGAACGGTCTGGAGATTTTCATCGACTACGGTCTGCTTGTCTTAATCCTTGTTGCATGTATGGCTTTTGTGGCTCTGGTTATGAACCCGATTATGGTCTACACCCAGATTCGTCAGAACCCGTACCCGCTTGTCTTCAAGTGTTTAAAGGAATCCTTTGTTACTGCATTCTTCACCAGAAGCTCTGCTGCAAACATTCCGGTCAACATGGAACTCTGTAAGAACCTCGGATTAAACGAGAAGACCTACTCTACCTCCATCCCGCTTGGTGCAACCATCAACATGGCAGGAGCAGCAATCACCATCACCGTGATGACCTTAGCCTGTGTCAACACTCTTGGAATCGAAGTCCCGCTTCTGATGAAGATTCTCTTAAGTTTCGTCGCAGCCCTTGGAGCATGCGGAGCATCCGGTGTTGCAGGCGGTTCTCTTCTCCTTATCCCGATGGCATGCTCTCTCTTCGGCATTCCGTCCGACATTGCTCTGCAGGTTGTCGCAATCGGATTCGTTATCGGTGTCATTCAGGACTCCTGTGAGACCGGTCTGAACTCCTCTACCGACGCTCTCTTCACTGCAGCCGCCGAAATCCACGATATGAAGGCGGAAGGAAAAGAGTTCAAACTCTAATTCTTTTTTTTTACAGCTAATCATTTTCATCATCACAAGCAAACAGACATAATTTCATCTGCGAAATTTATCCAAAGCAAAATAGAAAATCTGAGAATCTCAGACAAAAAGTATTAGAGAAAAATCTCTACAAGGAATTTTAATCCAATCATAATGAGGATAATACCTCCGAAGATTTCCATCTTTGAGCCTAAGACACCGCTTAATTTGTGTCCGGCAAGAACGCCGGCAAAAGAAAATGCAAAAGCGACAACTCCGATTATAACTGACGGCAGAAGAATTGCCTCGCCGATGAGACCGTAACTGATGCCGACCGCAAGTGCATCGATACTTGTGGCCACTGCAAGAAGTGTTAAGACCTTGAATCCGATTAATGAAACTCCTTCCTCATCACCTTTTACTGCATCGTAAATCATCTTGCCCCCGATGAAGAAGAAGAGAGCTACAACAATCCAGTACCCGTACGGATTGATAATCGAAGAGACGGGCGCTCCGACAATCCAGCCGATAACAGGCATCGCAAACTGGAAAAATCCAAACATCAGTGCTGTGAGGAGAGCTGTTTTTGCGATGTCTTTTTTAAGAGACGCCCCTCCGGCAAGAGAGACGGAAAAGGCATCCATAGCAAGACCGACAGCTATTGCAAAAGTTGAAAAAAGTGCCGGAATCATTTTACCGGCTTTCCGTTCTTTCTGACCAGTTCAATGTCTTCCGGCGAATCCACCAGAATCACAAAAGTGCCGTGACACGGTTTTGTGTATGTGCAGACCAACTTCTCATCGCGGATTCCAACATGAATCGGCGGAATTCCAATAACCGCTTTTTCGATGATTTTAAATCCGGGCGGAATCTCGTAGCGCTCTTTGCACATCTGCTTTACAATATCGCGGGTTTCTTTGAAACTGCAGTTTTTAGCCAGAATTTCGTAATTTAAATTTTCAAGACAGCCCATTCGAGCACCTCATCCAGGTTTGCGAGAATTGGTCTGGCATTGTGAGTAATCGGTGCTGCGATTTTCTCGCCCTCATACTCAGCCTCCTCGCTTAAGTCATATGCATGTTCTCCGAAGAATACGGAAATCATCTGTGATGCAGGAGATACAGCAGCAGCGGTCGCGGTAAATGCAAGACCTGCATCATTATGTATTAATGAAATTATCAGAGGGTAGGAGACCTTCCCTTCGGCAAGGTCATTTACAGTACGCTCCAGATCGCGGAACTCTGAAACATAATGTCCCTTTGGATCACTGGTTCTCACAAGCTGTTTTGCGGACGGATTTGCCGCAACAACCGGTGTTACCCCTGCATCCTTTAGGAAATCAGCGATATAGAGCACGAGGGGCGCCTGCACGGGGATCTGCGGGCATCCGATAAAAATGAGAGCCTCTGCCATGGTAATTACATGTCAGTGCTAAAAAGAGATAAAGGTCTTGATTGAGTTATTCCAGGTACTCAGACTGAATCTTCAAAACCTCAGCACTGTCCTTTGCAGCTGCATATTCCAAGAGCGGTTCGGCGTTGAGTTTTAAGAAGTTCAGTCCCCAGTTGAATTTGGAAAGTACAGCTTCCGCCTGTGCTTCTTCTCCTAAAATGAAAAGCGTTGCTGCAATAGCCTCGACAGAAGTTAAGGTGAACGGTTTTCCAAAGTTCACCGGATTTGCTGCAACTAAAAACGGAAGCGCACGCCGTCCTTTCCATGCCCCGAGATTTGCTGTATCCAATACTTCCCATGAACAGTCAAGCGCGGTAATCGATGAAACCCATTTTTTATCCGCGGGAGATAAAACATCGGCTGTCGGATCAAGCAGAAGAGTGGTCTTTGGAATCTGAGGAATGCGTGTTACAATCCTCATCATTCCAAAGCGCTCGAGCTTTTTCATGGTGCATTTTTTCGGATCGCAGGAGTTGTCGCGGTAAGCGATTAAGGGGATGGACATCTGAGGATTATATTTGGTGTGCAAGGATATGAGGATATGTACCCCGTTTATTTATCCGCCTGAAACAAACATAATACACATGTCCTACATCCTCGCCTCACCCTGTATTCTGCACCCGAACTTACGGGCAGAAGGGATTACTTCCGCAGAAGATATCGAGATATTTTCCCGCTGTATCAAGCGGTGCACAGAGGCTGGAATAGAAATTATGCCGCTTCCCTGTCCGGAAACCATTTTCTTCGGAGAGGGAAGAGCTCCCGGCTCGTTTAAGGACAGGATGGATGTTCCGGAGTTTCATGCGCTCCTTGACCGCCTGGAAGAGGAGGTCAGAAAAGGTATCGAAGAGAGAGGGGAAGCTCCGCTTTTCATCTTGGGAGTGAACTCATCTCCTACCTGCGGAGTTACCAAAACATACTACACAAACGAAAAGTCAGACGGTGCGGGAGTTTTTCTCAAACGGTTTGCAGACTACCCCATGATTGATGTAAAGGAGTTTGCAAAATATTATGTCTACTTTGCAGCTCCGCTCTTCTCTGAAGCTGAGCGCAGTTTCAACCGCCGTGCAGCAGATATTTTAGAAGAGCTTCACTTCCATGTCCACCTTCCGCAGGAACTCGATGATGACGAGACAGCAAGAGGAGAAAACCGCGAGCGGGCAATCTACGAAGGAAACTTAAAAGCCTTAAAGGCCGCAGACATAGTTGTCGGCGTAATTGACGGAGCAGACGCGGATTCCGGTACCGCATGGGAGATGGGATATGCTGCAGCATCCGGAAAGCGTGTTATCGCTCTGCGAACTGATTTTCGGCATTTCAGCAAAAACGAATGCGTGAACCTTATGCTTGAGATGGACTCCGTTGTGGTTCACTCTTTAGACGAGCTCAAGGAGCATCTCTCCTTTTACTAATTTTTTTGCAGTCTGCCGGAATGCTTCGGAGCACCGAAAGTATTAATGTATATAATCAATATATACAATATTGCAGGAGGTGGTTATCTGAACATCATCATAAGCAACTCAAGCGGAAAACCAATTTACGAGCAGATAACAGCTCAGATAAAGCGGATGATTCTCTCCGGCGAATTAGAAGACGGCGCTGCACTTCCAAGCATGCGTCTCCTGGCTAAAGAACTTAGAATCAGTGTGATTACAACAAAGCGGGCATACACCGACCTTGAACGTGACGGATTTATCGAAACCGTTGTCGGCAAAGGAAGCTTTGTATCAAGGAAAAATCCAGACATCCTCCGCGAACAACAGCTGAAAAATGCAGAAGAACATCTGCAGAAAGCGGTTGACACCGCAAAAACCTACGGAATTACAAAAGAAGAATTACAGGAGATGCTTGATGCACTCTTCGATTTGGAGTAAAAACAATGCAGAATGCTTTAGAAGTACACAGCTTAAACAAATCTTTTGACAGATTTGCTCTAAAAGATGTCTCATTCACTCTCCCGCGCGGAGCTGTGATGGGTTTCATCGGAGAAAACGGCGCAGGAAAAACAACTACGATTAAGGCTGTATTAGGCCTCATCAGAAAAGATTCAGGAGACATCAGCGTTCTTGGCGGAAGCATAGAAGACGCATCAGTCCGGGCAAAGATTGGTGTTGTATTCGATGACTTACACCTGCATAAAACCCTTCGAATAAGACAAGCCGCAAAAATTTTCCCGCATATCTTTGAAGACTTTGATGCAGAACTTTTCGCAGAGTACTTAAACCGCTTTAATCTCGACGCAGAAAAGAAAATCAAAGACTTATCCCGCGGAATGCGGATGAAGCTCGAAATAGCTATTGCACTCTCTCACCACCCGGAGCTCTTAATCTTAGATGAGCCGACTGCAGGTCTTGACCCCGTTGTACGCGATGAGGTCCTGGAGATTTTCCAGGATTTCATGCAGGACGAAAACCATGCAATCCTCTTCTCATCGCACATCACAAGCGACATCGACAAGATTGCAGACTACTTAACCTTCATCCACGACGGAGAGATTCTCTTCTCGGTTACAACCGACGAACTCTTAGGAGAAGCAGGTATTCTGAAATGCAGTGTCGAGGAAGCAAAAGCCCTTGATGCAGAGCGCGAAGGACTTCTTCGCATCAGAAAGAATCAGTTCGGATGCGAGATTCTTGTGCGGAATAAGGAACAGTTCCGCATGAGAAATCCTGATGCAGTCATTGATTCGGTAACCACTGAAGCACTGATGCTGTTCTATGCAAGAGGTGATGAGGTATGATTTACAAAGGACTTCTCTACAAAGATTTGTTTCTTTTAAAGGAATCCTTCCCGATCGTAGCTTTAGCAGTGCTCTTCCTGCTCTTCAGCATTACGCTTGGATTTACCGGTGGGTTTCTTGCACTCTGCATCATGCTTATGGTGTTTGCAGTAAAGGTAGTTGAGTCAACTCTTATCTACGATGAAACCGACGGATGGGATTCATTTGTCCTGACAGCTCCTGTTTCAAGAAAAGAGATTGTCCGCTCGAAGTATCTTTTACAGATACTCTTCCTTACCGGAGCATTTCTGATTTCCGCAGTGATTCTTCTGCTGATATCGCTTATCCCGGTGTTCAGCGGAGAGGAGTGGCTGTTTCTGATGCTCGTTGTCGGATTCTGCTATGCTCTTGTCTACGGGGCTGTTATGATTCCAATCTATCTGAAGTTCGGGCAGCACACATCCAGATATGTGGCCTTTGCCGTTCTGATAGTGGTTGCAGGACTTTACGGAGCAACATTTGGATTCACGATGTTCCTTGAATTTGCGGCATCAACAATCCCGCTTCTGATTGGAGTGCTCGTGTTAAGTCTTGCCGCATACGGAGTGTCTTATTCCATAAGCCAGAAAATCTACGCGAAAAGAGAGTTCTAAAATGAAGTATGCAAATCTGCTCTACTCGGATTTCCTGACGCACAAACACCGCATACTTGCTCTGCTCGCAGGACTTGTTTTCCTGATGGTGTGTTTCGGGGTTTCCGGAGTTTACATTGTTGCCTTTCTTGGAATCATCTGCTTTGCCCCGAAAGTGGTTGAGTTGGTTGCGGGAGGAAATGTATCGGAGAACTTTGAGGGTTTCCTCCTCACCACCCGCTTTTCGAGAAAGGATGTTGTGCGGGCACGCTATCTGCTCTTTGCGGTATCGTTTGCCGTCACAATCCTGATTGGGACTGCTCTTTGTCTGTTCTTTGAAGGATTTCGCCCTCTGCTGATTCCATCTATTGCATTCAGTATAATCTACGGCTCAGTGTCCATTCCGGTATGCTGTCTGCTTGATTTCGGGATGTCAAAACCGGCAAAAATCGGGCTAACCATTCTCGGCTTCATCCAGATGGGAGTGCTCTTCGGCTCTATTGCGCTGTTTGTGACAGGCAAGGCAGCACTTCTGCCGTCAGGATTTGGAATACTTGCAGTATCTATTCTCTGCTGTGCGGCATCATATCTTGTAAGCCAGAGAATATATGCGAAAAAAGAATTCTAAAACAACTTTTTTTGAAAAACAAAAGAAGGAAAAGTGACTGTAAGTTTGCTGGTACATTGTCGATATAATCATGGTATTGAGAGGTCTTACCCATGTTTCCTTCTTACCAATCTTAGCGAATCCAGGTCGTTTTATCTCACCTCACTACATCTATGTGTTGTTCGGTTGTGATAAACGCTCGCCCAAAACATTTCGGGCATGCCGAAATTTCCGAAACAGTTAACGGCAAAAATATGGCAAACCGAAAACTCACGCGGATTTGTTGACAGCAGGCGTCTTGAATTTGTATTTATTCTATGAACTTCAAAACTATACATACGTATGAAGAAATTCAGATACGACATTAACCGCTACGACACCAAAAAGATGGTAGCAATACCTGCTGCACTGTTTGGGATTGCCGCAGTTATTGTCCTCATTACCTTCATCATAACGGGGATGCCGGTCACTCCGGGCATTGACTTTGCCGGTGGTACCGCAGTCACCCTCCATACTGATGACACCAAAGAGGAAATTGAAGCCTACTTCGCAGGTTACGACCTCAAATCCATTGACGAAGGAATCTCCGGTGGATATTACCTCAAATTCGGACCAATGTCAAACGAAGAGATGATGACATTCAACGACTATATCCTCGCAGGATATCCGGATGCCGGAATCGACCAGATTGGCGCAAACTTTGGAGAAACACTCCAGAAACAGGCATTCTTAGCACTGCTTTTTGCATTCATCGGAATGGCTGCAGTGGTCTTTATCGCCTTTAGAAAACTGCTTCCGGCATTAACAGTCGTCTTTGCTGCCGTTGCCGACATCACAATTACCTCTGCAGTGATGGACATCTGCGGAATCGAGCTATCGCTTGCAACAACCGCAGCCCTTCTCATGCTCATCGGATACTCGGTTGACAGCAACATCCTGCTGACAACAAAAGTCCTCAAACGGCAGGGCAGACTCGAAGAAAAAATGGAAGGAGCATTCCGCACCGGATTCATCATGACATCGACCACCTTCTGTGCAATCCTTGCCATGTTTATCGTCTCGTTAATCGGAAATGTGCCGACCCTCTACACCATCTCTGCCGTACTCTTAATCGGCCTTATATCTGATCTGATATTTACCTGGGCCTTCAATGCAGGAATATTGCGGATGTATGCACAGAAACACATGCTGGAGGTCAGAAGATGAAGAAACAGCCGGTACAGAAACGCGAGAAGAAGGAATACCACGGAATTGCCGCAATTATCCGCGACCCATACGTAATTATTGCCTCGGTTCTGGTTCTCGCGGCCTTAATCGCCATATTTGCACCGGTCGGAGACCGGGAAGGGGTCACGAACCTCCAGTTCGGTCTTGACTTAGAAGGCGGTTCATGGATTCAGCTCGAATTCCAGGCAGATGTTGTAACGGTTCAGACTCCGGTCGATATCAGCGCAGTTGCACGCTCCATGGCTGAGACCTTAGACTGTACCGTAATCCCCATAGACCTCGGAAAAGTCGAAGTGGATAAGAAATTCAACGAAGCAGAACTCAAAGCCGCAGTGGAAAAGGCAGGTGCGGTCTTCATCAGCTCCGAGGCAGGAGTTGGGGGCGATACTGCAGATTCAGTAAAACGCATTCTGGAATCCAAAGTAAACAGTCTTGGAACCAGTGATGTGAAAGTGAACGTCTTAACCGGCATCAACGGCATTGCCCAGTATGTCCGTGTCGAGCTTGCCGGTGTTGACATGCAGGAGGCTCAGGAAATTGTCGGAAAGCAGGGTCTCTTTGAAATCAGAATCCAGACAACCGGAGAAAACACTGACCATGTCCTCTACGGAGATTCAGTCATCTCTGTTCAGACTCCGATGATGGATCCGGGAACCGGTGTCTGGGGAGTCGGTTTCACACTCGATGATGCAGGGGCGCGTGCTCTGCAGCAGGCATGTATCGAAACAGGCGCTACCAAAAATCCGGGATCTCACAACATCAACATGTATCTGGATGAAGAGCTCGTCTACAGTGCTCCGCTCTCCTATGGTCTCGCATCCGAAATCTCGAAGCACCCGGTAAATCAGCTCTCCGCATCGACCGGAACCGGAGACGAAGGAAAGCAGAAGGCACAGGAACTGGAAGTCCACTTACGGGCAGGCGCTCTGCCGGTCGAAGTGGAGATTGCCGGATCAGGCTCGACCTCTGCCGCCCTTGGCGACTACTTCAAGATTATCTGTATCGTTGCCGGAATTGCCGCCCTTGCCGCGGTTTCCATATCAGTATATCTCAGATACAGAGTTGCCGCCATTGTTTTGCCGATGGTCTTAACAAACGTCGCAGAAATCGTCATCCTGCTTGGAATCTCCGTCTTCATCCAGCAGCTGGATTTAGCGGCAATCGCAGCGTTGATTGCGGTACTTGGAACCGGAATCGACCAGTTAGTCATTATCACCGATGAGGTGATGCACGAAGGACGCGTTCCGTCAAAGGTTCTCTACCTGAAACGCTTAAAGAGAGCGCTTCTTATCATCATGACGTCGGCAGCCACAGTAATTATCGCCATGTTCCCCTTAATCATCATGGACTTATCCACGCTGAAAGGATTTGCCATCATCAATATCCTCGGTATCTTAATCGGAGTTCTCATCACCCGGCCTGCCTACGGCAGAATTGTGATGGAGATTCTCTCGAAGAAGAACTAACCTTCTTTTTTTTAAAAAAAAGTATTAATTCCGTACTACCCCGATATAGGGAAGGTTTCGGTATTTCTGGTCAACATCAAGACCGTATCCAACAACAAACTCGTTTCCGATGGTAAATCCGATATAGTCCCCTTCAAACGGGACAACACGGCACTCATGTTTATCCAAAAGAGAGCAGACCTTAAGTGATGCCGGATTTTTCGCCTGAATCATCTCTTTTACAATCGAAAGCGTTCTTCCAGTGTCGATAACATCCTCAATGATTATGATATTTTTGTCCGTTACTGCGTCATCATCGACATCAAGCTTCATGGACACACTGCCGGTGGATTTTGTTCCGACATAACTTGCCGTCTGGATAAACTCCATAAAGACCGGAACGGTAATCCGCTTTGCAAGCTCGCAGGCGAAAAACACCGCGCCTTTTAATGTGCAGAGAAGAGTTACACTCTTTCCTGCGTAATCAGCGTCAATCTGAGCCGCAAGCTCTCTGATTCTTGCATCAATGACGTCTTCGGAAAGTAAAACGTCTATCGTATCCGTCATAGATACTGATTCGACGGAAAAAGAAATATTGTTATCGGAAAGCCAGAACGTCTAAAACGCCTGAAGCACTCCATGCAGCAGCAGCATCCTTTCCGGATGCTTCCGCATAGAGAACTGCCGCATATGCGGTATTCTCTGCTCCCGGAAGACAGAAGAGCTTGTCTGCTGTCTCAGACTTCGGCTCAGCACAGACAACTTCGAGAGCCTCTTTCATATGGCGGTATGAATCCTCTGCCGGATTCAGCAAAACAGCCTCCTTTGAAGCATCAAGTGCTGTCTCAAACTCACCCATGCGAATCGAAGCCTTCGCAATACCAGCCCATGCAGCCGGGAAACGCTCGTTCTGCTTTAATGCGAGGCGGTAAGTCTCGACAGCCTGCTTGTATTCTCCCTCTTCTGCTTCCATCCATGCAAGCTCGATTAAAATGCGGGAACGAATCTCGCTTCCCGGATTTGCACGAAGGGCTGCTCTCAGCATAGAGCGGGCAGCAGAAATCATACCTAAATCGAGATACACCGAACCAAGCGCAAGAGACACGCGTGAGCGCTCATCGTCTCTTGTCGAGCGGGAGGATAAAATCTGCTCTGCGGCAGACCTTCTCTTCTCTTCGGAGAGGAAAAGAAATGCCGGATAGATAACAGCTGCTGCCGATTCAATGCCTCTGGAAAGACTTGCGGTGACTGCCTTGTTTACGGCATTTACCGCGAGTGCAAACTCATCTGCATCCTGAGCGTGAACTACCGCCTCCAATGCCGGAGTGCCGCGTGCATATCCTGCAGCCTCAGAGACAAGCCCTGCGGCAACGGCTGCGGAAAACATCTTTGGAAGAATTCTGTCCTTCAGCTCAGGCGCGGCTTTTGCTGCACGGTTGTACCAGAATAAAGCACAGACCGGATCGAATCCGAAGTATGCAAAGTCTCCCTTCTCGACTGCAAGAGCTGCATCAACTGCGGAATCTGCTGCCGAGAGTTTTTCTGTGTCAGGATTTCCTGAGTAGTCGAGATGCATGTTCATCTCGGAAAGCCTGTTCATCGCGGCAGAGAAAATCTCTTCGGGGCAGTCTGCTGTTCCAACGATTTCTTCTATCCAGCGGTACTCGTTTGCATAGTTTCTGCGTTTGCGCATCGCAGCAGAGAATGAGAGGTACAGCATGCAGCGTTTGTCTGATGGAAGTTCTTCTGCAAGTCTTGTGATTCTTGCATAGTACTCCTGCATGCCCTCTCCTAAATCCTCTCCTGCGATGCAGAGATTCTTCAGACCTTCAGCTATTGCATATTTGTCGGTCTTGCTGCATAAGAGGAAGGCGTTTTTGTATGATTCGAATGCGTTGTCGAAGTCTTCAAACTCGGTTAAGATTTCGCCCATCATTTCGAATGCGGGCTTTTCTGCCTCACTTCCGGCGTATGCTAAGGTGATGTTTGCGTAGAGGTCGAGAGCTGCATCATAGTTTCCTGAGGCATAGAGCCAGTCGGCGGCAGAAACCGCAGGCGTCGGGTCTGCGATGTCTAAGAGAGGGCGTACGATTTTTTCCCACTCTTCCGGAGTTACTCTCGGCATGTTGAGCCAGATTATCATTTCCTCTTCGGAAAGGGTTGAGAACCATGCGCCTGCAACGCAGACAACTGCGTCATAGATGACGTCGGCAGATAAATCTTTGACGCCTGCTAAGTGTGCGGCTGCCAGGTCAAGCGGGAAGGCGTGCCAGAAGGGGCGTCTTCCGGCTCCAAAGTACATGTCTGAGTTTTTGATTTTGTCAATTACTGCTGCGCGGCTTTTGCTTCTCCAGATTGATTCCGGTATGTTGGTTTCTGATTCAGCGAAGAGTTCTGCGGTTTTGTTTGTTCCGGAGATATGTGAGCGAAGGAGGCAGGCAAGTACTGCTTTTCTTTTTCCGTCTGCTGCCGCGTAGGATGCGGTAAGCCATTCCTTTAAGGATGATTTTGCGTTGTCTGCTTCTGCGCAGTCACTGAGAAGCGAGAGAAGCAAGCCTCTGTCTTCTTCGTGGTTTAAGATGGATGAGACAACACGTGCATGGAATCCTCCATCCACACTCATCCTGTAGAGGAACATATTCTGTAAGACGAGGTGGTCGTAGGATTCTTCGATGTTGTCGAAGATGGTTAGGTAGTCTAAGAGATACTGCTGTGTGAGATGCCCTTCGCTGACATTCATGATATGTTAATCTATTG